>RAYE01000048.1 GCA_003612285.1 bacterium D16-51
TATAATCTGAAACAGCTTGGAAAGCTGGTGTCTTTTCACAGACCGGGAGATATCCTGTTTTCCATTCAAGTCAGTACCGGGAAACAGAACATTCCCGTAAAACTTGTGTTTGTCAGGAACCGCAACAAGCGCAGTGATTATATTGTACTGCTTTCGACCGACTGTACATTAAGCAGTGAAGAAATTGCCAGGACATATGGAAACCGCTGGAGCATTGAACTTTTTTTCCGTGCCAGTAAATCACTGCTTGATCTGGGTTCTGAATTTCAGGGTCTGAGCTATGATATGACTGTCAGCAGTACAGCGGTTGTTTTTACAAGATATATTTTGCTTGAGTGGCTCCGCAGAAAGCAAAATGATGAAAAAACAATCTGCGGATTATTCTATGTCTGTTGTGATGATATACAGGATATGGAACTTGCCACTGCGCTCAGACAGCTTCTTGAATTACTGGCAAACGGTCTTGAAAATAAGATGATTACCATCACATCTGAAGTCAAAAGTCAACTTATCAATTGGTTTTTGTCCCAACCTGCATTTATTCAGGCTTTATGCCCTGATTTTGGGTGGGAAGTTTGAGTAAGTAATTCATTTTGTTTTGGTGTTTTATCTGGGTCAGGGGTGGTGTAGCTGTTTCCAGAATTTGCTTTCCTTATGGGGCGCAGCCATTGCTTAGCGTGATGTGGTATGAATTGCTGTGTTTTGTGATGCTTGCTTGCCGCGCTGCAATTTTGGTACTTCGTTACTTGCAGCGCGGTTGTTAACTTAAATATAAATAATTGTTGCTTCCCCAAAGGCAATTTCCCCATATATTCTTAAAGTTGGGCATCCCTGTGATTGATTTAAATTTTCCTGGCGCAGGGTTCCAAAGGTTGTTTTAATATGGTTTTCTACATTCCAGGTTTTTGGGATAAATAGAGTAGCATTGCCAAAAGATACTTCAAGGTTAATGTCTGCTACGCCATTTTTTATAATAGCATTATCAAAATAGATTTTCATTTCCCCAAAACTGTTTTCAAAGGAAGCGCTTACAAGAGAATCTGTGTCTACATATTTAATAGAAGAGCCAAAGGAATTTTCAAAGTGGAGTATTTCATCGTTTGAATTACTAAAATTTTTTTTCCCTTTGTCCTGATAATCAAATCCAATATTTGCATCCATATGTGGATGGTATCTTTTTGGAAAAATAATTGTCAGCCCGATACTCGCAAGAAGGGCAACGCCAAGGAGTGTCCAGGGTGTAAGCGTAGTATGGTAAAACAGGCTATCATATTGGATGGCAATTAATGCCAGGCCAAACAGGATACAAAAGAAATTACGGTGCCGGATTCCTTCTAATATCATCCAAATAAGGAAAATAGTTACAATAATTTTAAATACGGAAATGTGATGGACGGTTGGCCAGCAATTTAAACGGTTAAATAATAGTGCGGCGGCTCCTAAGAGAAAAAGAAGTCCCCAGAATAATTTGTTCATTGTAAGTTTGTTATGGTTCATAAGTTTACCTCTTTTCTTCTAGTTTGTTTTTTAATGGTTTAAAGTAGTTGCGGGAAACATATACCTGCTTATGTGTATTTTTAAATTCAATTACACTGGAAGCAGTTAGGTTGCGGTTAATAGAATAAACCTTATTTGTGTTAAGAATTGCTGATTTGGAAATTCTCATGAATGAACCAGGAAGGATTTCTTCTAGTTCGTATAACTTAAATTTGCATTGGAAAATGTTATCTATCGTGTGCGCTTCAATTCCATGGAGGCCCGTTTCAAAAAACAAAATATCTTCCAGATTTAGGTAATACTCTGTTTCATTTTTAAAAAGGATTATCTTTTCTTTTGTATTATCTATTTCTGATAGAGTTCTTTGTATTTTTTGTATCTTTTCTGTCAGGGAACTGCATCGGATAATAATTTCTTCTTCTTGCATATGTTCATCAAATTCAATTTTAATTTTCATGTATATCTCCAATGTGTGTTTATAATAAAGATACCGTAACAGCAATTTTTTCTTTCATTGTGGTTATTACTAAGATGGTTAAATATCGATGTTTTTACTTGTCTAAATTTCTATCTGCCTTCCGCTTTGCAGATAAAAATTTATTCTGCGTAAAATTCATTTGGCATTTAACCGCCTTAGTAATATTATAGAGAAAAAATAGCAGGGTGTAAACCTGTAAACAGTAAGAGGTTTAATTAGAGATATAAGAGGTATGATAATATGTGTTTATAGTAAATAAATTTGTTCTTATTTGGAAAGACACAAAATTTTCATACATTTGCCATTTTTGCAAACATAAGCTGCCACATTTTTTTCTTACATTATTTTCCAGGGGATGAAGTTCTTATAATTTAAGGAGAAATAACATGGAGTTTGAAAACCAGATTCAGACAAGAGAGGGTTTGAGGGATTGGATAACTCTTCATGAAAAGGTTATTTTATTTGGCAATGAGTCTTTAGTAATGACATTGTTGCGCTACTATATTTTAATGAATGAAAAGGATAAGATAAGAGGTTTATCTTTTTTAAAGACAGAATCAGAACATATGATCTTTGACGAATTTATCATAAAGCCTGTAACTGATTATCTGGCGGGAGGTGACAGCCAGATTGTTTTATTGGCCCGGAATTGGGAGGAGTGCCAGTTAATGAAGGAACAGTTAGAGGATTGGGATGATAAGCAGATATGGTATATTGATTATTCCTTAGTTACAGAGTTATCATGGGAAGATAATATAAAGTTGGATTTTTATTGTGTAGGCTTTATAAAGTGTGGGGCAGATTTTTTATGCGATGCTTTAAGAAATAATAAGAATATTTATATTCCGGAGGAAAAAGAAATCTATTATGATAAATGGAAAAATAAGTATTTGGATGCGCCGGAACGTTTTCGTGAAATGTATTTTTCCGGAATTTCAAAAAAAAGAAAAAAGGGTTGTGTGACCCCTGATTATTTTTGCAAGCCGGATTTTGTATACGAAAATTTTGGGAATAATCTGAAAATTATATTTATTTTACGGAATCCTGCTGATGCAGTTTATTCCTACTTTAAAATGAGAATGGGGCAGAGTGACGATCCAATCTGTCGGATGTATTTTAAAAAGTATTGGAAATATTCTCCAAAGATGTTTTATGAATATATGCAGGATGACATTTTATCAGGGAAAAACCAAAGCTTTCATTATGATATATGGATAAAAGAATATCAGAAATTTTATAATCCAGAAGATATTATGATTTTGTTTTATGAAGAAATTGTTAAAAAACCAGAAAAAATTCTAAAAAAGGTTCAGAAATTTATTGGGGTAAAGCCCATAAAGGATTTACAGTTTCCTCATTGCCAAGTGGAGAAGAAGGTTTCTAAAAATTATTTTTCTGCCATTATTAATGGAAAATTGCAGCAAAAATGTATGTATTACCGCGAGTCTGGTACAGACAGGAAAAAAAGAAGATTTGAAAAAGTGAGAAATTACATATGGAAATATACTTTGATTAATAATGAAGAAAAAATATCATTGGCAGATAAAAAAATTTTGATGGACTATTTTTGGGAATCTATACAGGAAGTAGAGGAAATTGCTGGAAAAAGTTTGAAAGGAATATGGTATGATTAGGGGGGCAGAAAGTTATTGTTGCTTTTGATACAAGCAGCATATTTCATTTTCTAATGCTTCCTTTAGAATAAATGAGTTGCCTGTTGGTGGAAATATTATCTGCCGACGGGCAATTTGTTTTTATGTATTACTAAGGCGGTTAAATATCGAATGGATTTTACGCAGAATAAATTTCTATCTGCAAGGCGGAAGATTGAGCTGTAGCGAGTGCTACAGCGATTGATGACAACGCAGCAGATAAAAATTTAGGCAAGTAAAAACATCGACATTTAACCGCTTTAGTAATATATAGAGGAGAAAAATTAATTTTTTAAAAAATCCATATTTTTTGCAACACTTTTATCTTAAAAAATATCTAATATATAGAAGTAAAAAAGAAATGAAAATTGTGTCGATACAAAAAAGCTTCAGAATGGGGGTGAGATTATGGAAGATTTGGTGGAATGCGCAAAGGCGGGAAATTCGGAAAGTTTTGTTTCACTTATAGAAAAGCATAAACAAAGTATGTATAAGGTGGCGCGGAGTTATTTGAATCAGGAAGAGGATATTGCGGATGTGTTGCAGGAGAGTATTCTCAAGTGTTATGTATCTTTGCCGCAATTGAGGGAAAATCGGTATTTTAAGACATGGCTGATTCGTATTGTTATTAATGAATGCAAGAAAGTCTTGGCGGATAAAGGGAAAGAAATAAAAATTGAAGATATTCCGGAAACAGGAATTTGGGAATATGGCTATGATAAAGAAATTGAATATCCTCATTATATTGTGAATGGAGCTGATGATGTAACGTATCTTCCAGATGGAGGAATGACCTGGAAAAACAGGGAAAATGAGGTGATTCTGGAATTGAAGGTTACTTGTTACATTGCCAATAAGGATGCCAGAAAGAAGGTTAGTTATAGCGAGATAGATAAAAAGACTAATATTCGTTATTACAAGGATGATATGGTTGGCCCAGTGGCATTGTGGAAGGAAAAAGAGGATAGTGATAGTTTATATGCCCGTTTTGTATATGAAGATGTTGTTTATGAATTGTCTGGGGAGGCCAATATGGATCAGATGATGGAGGCGGTTGCTGCGTTTTACGAATAAAATAAGATAAATGTATGCACATATTTTTTATGAAAGAATATTATAAATTATCAATACTGATGTAAGTGGTGTTTGGATAAGGAGCTGTTAAGAAATAACTTTTGAGTAGTTCCTGAGGTTTACAATCCTTCTCTCGTTCCTCTGATATGTGAATTCTTCATATGTCAGAGGAACTTCAGTTTTTTATATTGCTAAGGCGGCTAAATGTCGATATTTAACCACCTTAGTAATATGATAGGGAAACTACAACCCTTTTGTACATATTCAATTTTTGGGAGGGATATTGTAATGACAATTTATGTAGTGCAGCCAAATGATACAGTGGATGCTATTGCAGAATCCTATCAAGTTCCAGTTGATAATATTATTTATATTAATCAGTTAGCTTATCCATATGCATTGGCAATTGGCCAGGCGCTTTTAATTCCAACAGCAGACGAAGAGCAGGAAAGAAGGTCAGTGGTAACAAATGGCTATGCATATCCTTTTATTAACCAGGGAGTATTAGAATCGACATTGCCATATTTAACAAATTTATCTATTTTTTCTTATGGATTTACTGGCCAGGGTGAGTTAATCCCTCCTGCGTTAAATGATACATGGATGATTGAAGCGGCAGCAGGGATGGGGGTTAATGCTATATTGACTCTTACACCAATGGATGAAGAAGGCAGATTTAGTAATATTTTAATTCATCAGATGGTGAATGATGAAGCTGCGAAAAGTGCCTTAATACAAAATTTGCTGGTAACAATGGGGGAAAAAGGATATCAGGGGATTGATGTGGATTTTGAATATATTCTTGCAGAAGACAGGGATGCTTTTACGGCTTTTGTTGCGGAATTGACAGAAATAATGAATGCGAATGGTTATGAAACATCAGTTGCCCTTGCTCCTAAAACGTCTTCTACACAAAGAGGGCTTCTTTATGAAGGAAAAGATTATCGTGGGCTGGGTGCGGCAGCTAATTCAGTGCTTTTGATGACATATGAGTGGGGATATACTTACGGTCCGCCGATGGCAGTAGCTCCGATTGATAAGGTGCGCGAGGTTGTAGAATATGCTGTTACAGAAATTCCTGTCGACAAAATTAACCTGGGGATTCCAAATTATGGATATGACTGGCCCCTGCCATTTGAAAAAGGGGTTACGAAAGCATCTACGATAGGGAATGTCCAGGCGGTGCAGCTTGCAATTGAATATGGTGCGGTTATTAATTTTGATGAAACAGCGCAGTCACCATACTTTCATTATATTGAAAATGGCGTGGAACATGAAGTCTGGTTTGAAGATGTAAGAAGCATGCAGGCAAAGTTTGATTTGGTCAAGGAATTTTCACTTCGTGGAATGGGATATTGGCAATTGATGCGCCTGTTTTTGGCCAATTGGGTTCTTTTAGATAATGAATTTATAATAGAATAGTCTTAGTGTCAAAAGTAGGTAGCAATGCGTCTTGTGCGCAATATGCTATCTGCTTTTTTAAATTGCCGGATACTTTTTAAGTTTAGTACCAAAGGATAAAGTTATATAATAATTTTGTTTGTGCAGTGGTTTTGCAAACTTGCATATTTCCCATAAAATTAGTATAATAAACTGCATGGAGTCATAAAAATGTTTCTTTTCTCAGGCGGGCACGCCTGTAAGGTATTTGACCGAAGGAAATGCGAAGTCCATAAAAAGAAATAGGGAAAAACGGATTGACAGGGAATAAGGATTATATTATGCTTTAGCTAAGAAATAATTAAGTAGATTTAAGATGAACAGGAAATGGGGAAACGTATGAAAGAGAAGAGAAGTAGCTTTACTGGAAGTATTGGTTTTGTAATGGCGGCAGCGGCTAGTGCAGTTGGCCTTGGGAATCTTTGGAGGTTTCCATATTTAGCGGCGCAGCATGGAGGCGGTATATTTATATTGGTTTATCTGGCTTTAGCACTGACGTTTGGGTTTACCTTGCTAATTACTGAGATTGCTGTGGGCAGGAAAACAAAGCTGAGTTCTATTTTGGCTTATAAAAAGCTTAATAAGAAGTTTGGTTTCTTAGGTTACCTGGCATATTTTGTACCATTGATTATTCTGCCATATTATTGTGTTATTGGCGGATGGGTATTAAAATATATGATTGTTTTTATTACCGGGCAGGGGAAAGTGGCAGCAGGCGATAGTTATTTTGGGGATTATATTGGCGGGACAGTTTCTCCATTAATCTTTTTTATGATATTTTTATTGGCAACGATGTTAGTTATTATTTGCGGCGTCCAAAAAGGGATTGAGCGTGTCAGTAAATTTTTGATGCCAATATTATTAGTGCTTGCTGTTGGCGTCTGTATTTATGTTGTAACGATACCAAATTCTGGTGATGGGATTAAATATTATCTTTTGCCGGATTTTTCAAAGTTTTCATTTAAAACGATTTGTGCCGCTATGGGGCAGTTATTCTTTTCTATGAGCCTGGCAATGGGGATTATGGTATCCTATGGCTCTTATGTAAAGGATGACGTGAACATAGGGAGTGCAGTAAACCAAATTGAAATTTTTGATACATTAATTGCTTTTTTGGCAGGTTTTATGATTGTGCCTGCAGTTTATGTATTTAGTGGTGAGGCAGGACTTGCGACAGGTGGTCCGGGGCTGATGTTTATGACTTTGCCTAAGGTGTTTGCTTCAATGCCGATGGGGAATCTGATTGGGGCATGTTTCTTTATCCTTGTATTTGTGGCAGCGCTGACAAGTTCGATTTCTGTTATGGAAGCAACTGTTTCTATGGCGATAGACCGTTTCAAAGTTTCCCGTAAACTTGCGGCGGCGGTTATTTTTATTTTCAGTGTTTTGCTCGGCATACCATCATCTCTGGGAAATGGAGTATGGGCTGATATTAAATTACTTGGGATGGATTTCCTTACATTTTTTGATTTTCTGACGAATAGTATTATTATGCCGATTGTTGCGCTTGGAACCTGTATTTTGATAGGCTGGTTTTGTGGTACAAAAACAGTAGAGGATGAAGTAACTAAAAATGGTGAGAAATTTTCACGCCGCGGCATATTCCGTGTTATGATTAAATATATTGCTCCGGTATTTATGATAATTATTTTAGTATTTTATACATTGGCGCAATTTGGAATTATTTCATATTAATCTAGAACAAGTTTGAGGATGGATTTTTAAACCCGTTTTAAAGAACTGCATTTTTTGGAAGTTGCATTCTTTATAATGTGGCAGTTCTGTAGAGTTAATGTTGGAGGGGCAGGATGAACCAAAAGCAGATTGACAGGGAATGGGATGCTCTTTTAAAATCTGAAAAAGCATTCTTACAGAAGGCATTTCCAATGAAAGAAGAAGCTCAGTGGCAGAAGAAGATTGAAAAATATGTACCTGAAAAATTAGAGGATACATTAAATAAAGCTTTTTATAAGGCTTTTGAACTTATTTTTGAAAAAGGGACAGTATGGATTGAAAAAACCTATGACAGGGAAAAGAAGGAACAGGATTATAAGATTAATGAATATGCTGCAAATCTCAGGGGAAATGCAAAATCTGTGAAAGCATTTGGGAGGAAAGCAAAGAGCGGTAAGTTTTTGAATGCAGCAATTTCTACAGTAGAAGGATTTGGAATGGGGATATTGGGCATGGGGCTGCCTGATATTCCCCTGTTTCTTTCTGTTGTTTTGAAAAGTATTTATGAGCTTGCGCTGGATTATGGATTTACTTATGATACGGAACAAGAGCAGCTTTTTATTTTAAAAATAATTGAAACGGCAATGTTACATGGAAACAGCCTGTTAGAGGGAAATGATGAAATTGATGCCTGGATGGAAAAAGAGGCGCATATTACATTGGATAGGCAGGAACAGATGCAAAAAGCCTCATATGCCCTTTCAAAAGAGCTTTTATATTTAAAATTTGTACAGGGTGTACCGGTTGTTGGAATACTAGGCGGTGTTTCCGATATTATTTACCAAAAGAAAATAACGGATTATGCCGCTTTAAAGTATAAGAGGCGTTTTTTGAAAAAAATGACACAGAAGGAAAGTGAAGGCGGTTCTGAATAGTTATAATATAGTTAAGGGATGATAAGGAGGAATAGGATTTATACAGAAGGGGGAAAAGAGGATGAGGTGCCAGATGAAAAAATTGACAGCTGTACTGATGGCAGCAGTGCTTACATTTAGCTGTACAAGCTGTGGGAAGCCCCAAAAAGAGCCAAAACCGACGCCAAAGGCTACGGCAAAGGTTGATGAGGGGAATGCTAACGCTACAGGACAGGGAGAGAACGAAGCAGATATACCAATTGTAATTTCAAGTACAAAATTTGATAAAGAATTTAACCCTTTTGTTGCATCTGCTGGGGCAGACAAGCAGGCAGTGGATTTGACACAAATCCGCTTGGTTGAAAATGACCGTGCTGGACGGTTAGTTTATAAAGGGATTGATGGTGAATTGCGCCAATATGGGGAGAAAAGCTACACATATTATGGCGCAAGTGATTTGTCTATTGATTATAATAAACAATCGGATACTACAACATATCAGATTGTTTTAAGGAATGATTTGGTATTTAGCAATGGGGAAAAGCTGACAATTGACGACGTCCTTTTTTCTATTTATGCTTTTTGTGATAATGATTATAAAGGTGAAAGAAACCTGAAAAACATGCCGATACGGGGGCTGGTAAATTATCAGGCAAATAGTACAAAAGCAGAGAAATATCCATCAAAAAAAGTTGCAAAGTATATTAAAAAGAATCCGAAAAAACTAAGAAAATGGATAAAAAAGAATATTACTAAAAAAGGTGTAGAAGGGAAAAAGGCAGAGTACCTTATTGAGCGTCAGGCAAGGATTTTTATGTCGTGGGGAAAAGGAAAAAAGGTAAAAAGTATTTCTGGAATTAAGCGTATTAACGATTATAAAATGACGATTGTAACAGATGGCTATTCCAGGGAGATGTCACAGGAATTACAGATTCCAGTTTGTGCGCTTCATTATTATGGCGATACATTAAAATATAATGTGGAAAAGGGGCAGTTTGGTTTTAAAAGAGGTGATATATCATCAATCTGTGCAAATAAAACAGCGCCGATGGGGGCTGGACCATATCGCTTTATTAAATATGAGGATGGCATTATTTATTATACTTCTAATGAGCTGTATTTTTTGGGATGCCCTAAAATTGCTTATTTGCAGTTAAAGGATATGACAGGCACACTTGAGAAAACCCGTGCTATGTTAAAAGAAAAGGCACAGGAGACAGGGCGTCAGGAGGAAATTACAGGTGAAGAAGATGAGCTGAACAAGGAAGAAGAGGTAAACATGCTTGCAGAAGTCACGGAAATGGAGGGTGGCGTGATTGATGTGATATCCGGCAAGTTTAATGGCGAACAGCTTTATTGGATTAGTAAAGAAAATTCAAATGGAGAACTTTCTGGGAAAACTATTTATACACAGCCTGTTGGAGATGGCAGTTATCATTATATTGGGATAAATGGGAAGAATGTTTCTGTTGGTAAGTCGGCAGGAAGTGAAGCTTCAAAAAACCTGCGGAAGGCGTTTGCAACAGTTTTTAGTGCATGCCGGGATGTTTTAAAGGAGAAGGAAGCGGATATTGTCAGGATTATTAATTATCCTGCTGCATCTGAATCATGGGTTTCTCCGTCAGAGGAGGATGAAAATTATTCTGTGGCATATGGAAAGGACGCTTCCGGACAGGAGATTAATGAAGAAGACAGTGAAGGGAAAATTAACCATGCAGTCCAGGCGGCTTTGCAGTATCTGGAAAAAGCAGGATATCGGATTGAAAATGGAAAAATATCTGCTGCTCCAAAAGGGGCTGCTTTAAAATATTCTGTATGGTATGCAGACGGGCAGGAGATTTTGTGTGAGGTTTTGGAAAGGGCAGCACAGGAGTTTGGCAAAATTGGAATGGCATTAGAAATCAAAAATGTTGGAAGTGAAGATATCCTGCAGAAAAAGTTGAAGAAAAACAGGCAGCAAATTTGGATTGGAAGCAGGGATATCGAAGATACAGATTTTTATACGCGTTATAGTTCAGCAGATAAATCAAATTGTTTTGGTATTTTTGATAAAAAGCTGAACCGTCTGATTAAGAAAATGGACAGGATGTTGACTTCATCTGCCAGGAAAAAAGTTTATCAGAAATGTTTTAAGCAAGTGCTGGACTGGGCGGTAGAAGTTCCAGTATGTGAGTTTAATAATCTTTTGCTTTTTAGCTCAAAACGGATTGACAGTGATACGGTTCCGGCAGATTCTACGCCGTACTATAATTGGATCAAGGAAATACAGAAAGTAGAAATGAAATAAGGGTGAAAGAAAAAAAGAAGAAAGGGTAAAATGCAAACACACATCTTCCACCCTTTGGGTTTGCGCCTCAAATGAAAAATGCAGGCATTTTCGCTTGAGGCTTGGTGCAAATTATGGATTTTAAAGTTGGAGATGTCATTAAGATGAAAAAGCCGCATCCTTGTGGTACAAACCAGTGGGAACTTTTAAGGGTTGGGATGGATTTCCGTTTAAAGTGCCAGGGGTGCGGCCATCAGGTGATGCTGCCAAGGAAACAGGTAGAAAAAAATTTCCGGGGTAAAATTGAATAAGGTTACTATTGGCCGTGGATAGAAACAATGAATCTGTTATTTTTAAAAATAATTCTTGCACTATATTGCCAATTATGGTACAATACCAAATTGTGATACGCTATTTTCCTTGCTCTCTTCTGTTAGGACAAAGTGTGCAGAAACACATCGTTTCCGGCGAGTCACACGGAGACGTTGTCATGAAGGGGGCCAGAGACCAAAAGGAGGTACAGGCAACTATGAACAAATATGAGTTAGCGTTAGTTGTCAATGCTAAGATCGAAGAAGATGTGAGGTTGGCTACAGTGGACAAGGCAAAGGATTATGTTGCTAAGTTCGGGGGCAATGTCACAGAAGTTGAAGAATGGGGCAAGAAGAAACTTGCTTACGAGATTCAGCATATGAAGGAAGGGTATTATTACTTCATTAAATTCGACGCTGAGGCAAATGTCCCAGGCAGTCTTGAACAGGCTGTCCGCATTATGGACAATGTCATCAGATTCTTATGCATTAGACAGGAAGCATAAGAAAGGAAGGTTTCCTAATGAATAAGGTTATTTTAATGGGGCGTCTGACACGTGATCCGGAGATCCGTTATTCTTCAGGTGAGAGCCAGACGGCAATTGCAAGGTATACACTTGCAGTAGACCGCAGATTTAAACGCCAGGGTGATGATCAGACTGCAGATTTTATTAGCTGTACTGTATTTGGCAGAGGAGCAGAGTTTGCAGAGAACTATCTTCATCAGGGTACAAAAATTGTAGTAGTTGGGCGCATTCAGACCGGAAGCTACACAAATAAAGATGGGCAGCGTGTTTATACCACAGATGTAATTGTGGATGAACAGGAGTTTGCTGAAAGCAAGGCGGCAGCCGCAAGCAATGGCGGTGGTTACCAGCAGGCAGCGCCATCCAGGCCAGAGCCAACACAGGCGGCCGGGGATGGATTTATGAATATTCCAGATGCCATCGATGAGGAGTTACCATTTAAAAGTTAGTACTGCATATAGATGGTTTGAATGTAGTAATCTGACAAGATTTAAGGAGGTTTCAAAATGGCATACAATAAAGGCGATAAAGACGGCGCTTCTTCAAGAAGAAGACCAGTTCGCAGAAGAAAGAAAGTATGTGTGTTCTGTGCAGATAAAGAGCATGATTACATTGATTACAAGGATGTAAATAAGTTAAAGAGATATGTATCAGAAAGAGGCAAGATTCTTCCAAGAAGAATTACAGGAAATTGCGCAAAGCACCAAAGGGCTTTAACAGTAGCTGTAAAGCGTGCAAGACATGTAGCAATTATGCCATATACAACAGATTAATTTTTTGATGCAAATAGATGATTGCATGTTTAAAAAGCCATTCTATAGAGATATAGAATGGCTTTTTTACAAGATATACTCAAAAAGGAGAAAAAGATGCATTACAAAAAAGCAGTTACTTTTAGTTATGATGATGGGGTTGAGCAGGACAGGAAGTTAATAGAAATTTTTAACTATTATAAGATGAAATGCACTTTTAATTTAAATACGGGAATACAGTCAGAAGATAGTAATTTTGAAATAGATGGAGTACAAATTCATCGAATGAACCAGGAAGGGCTGGGTGAATTATACAAGGGACATGAGATTGCTGTTCATGGCCTGACGCATGCAGCACCAACAGGGTTGTCTGAAAAGGAATTAAAAAAGGAATTTTTAATGGACGCCCAAAATATTGAGAGGCTTTATGGAAAATATCCGGTAGGAATGGCATATGCCTATGGGTCTGTGGATGATGCGGCAGCAAATTATCTGGCAAGTATTGGGATTCGGTATGGAAGGACAGTAGAAGCAGCGCATGGATTTGAGCTGCAGAAAGATTTGCTTCATTTTAAATCAACGTGTCACCATGAGGATGAGAAGTTATTTGAACTTGCGGAAGAATTTTTAGATATAAAAGCAACAGAGGATTCTCCAAAGCTTTTTTATATTTGGGGGCATAGTTATGAATTTGAAGTGAACCGGAATTGGGAACGGATAGAAAAGCTTTGTGATATGCTCTGTGGAAAAGACGATATTTTTTATGGGACAAATGCAGAATGTCTTTTATAAAGTCTGGCCTATGTTGATTTTGCGTTCTTCGTAGGTGTAGCAGCCTTACCTGGCGAGGTGTTTTCGATCCTGGAAAGGCTGCTGCCGCACCTTTTTATCCCTGATATTTTAATGCTGCTCCGATAAAACCTGCAAACAGTGGATGTGGGCGGTTCGGCCTGGAATTAAATTCAGGGTGTGCCTGTGTTGCAATAAACCATGGGTGGGATGGAATCTCACACATTTCAATAATACGTCCGTCTGGGGAAAGCCCGGAAAATAACATGCCGTGTTTCTCCAAATCTTCACGGTAGTAGTTATTTACCTCGTAGCGGTGGCGGTGGCGTTCAGATATATTTTCTGTGCCATACAGGCGGAAGGCAAGTGAATCTTTTTCCAGGACACAAGGGTAAGCGCCAAGGCGCAATGTGCCGCCAATATCTTCTACACCATCCTGGTCTGCCATCAGATGGATTACCGGGTGGGTTGTCTGTGGATCCAGTTCAATGCTGTGTGCATCATTATAACCACAAATATGCCTTGCATATTCTACAATGGAAAGCTGCATTCCAAGGCAAAGGCCTAAAAATGGAATATTGTTTTCACGGGCATACCGGATAGCACATATCATGCCATCTGTCCCCCGGTCGCCAAAACCTCCAGGTACAAGAATACCGCTGACATCGCAAAGCATTTCAGCTGCATTGTTTTTATTTAAATCTTCAGAATCTATCCATTTGATAGTAACGTTGCTTTTATGGGCAAGGCCGCCATGTTTTAAAGATTCTACCACGCTGATATAAGCGTCATGCAGGGAGGTATATTTGCCTACTAATGCAACAGTCACGTCTTTTTGCAGGTTTTTAAGGGTGTCAACCATTGTCTGCCATTCCCTCATATCTGGTTCTGGGCAGTCTAAATGAAGGCATTCACATGCAACATCGGCAAGATGTTCTTTTTCCATTGCAAGAGGCGCTTCATATAAGGTTTCGACATCCAGGTTCTGCATAACACATTTTGTAGGGACATTGCAAAAGAGTGCGATTTTATCCTTAATGCCTTCTTCCAGTGGGCGTTCCGTCCGGCATACAATAATATCCGGCTGGATTCCCATTCCCTGAAGTTCTTTTACGCTTGCCTGGGTTGGCTTTGTTTTCATCTCACCAGAAGCGCCCAGATAAGGAATGAGGGTAACATGGATAATAATTGCGTTTTCATGCCCTACGTCATGCTGAAACTGGCGGATAGACTCTAAAAATGGCTGGCTTTCAATATCACCGACAGTCCCGCCTACTTCTATAATTGCGATTTGTGTTTCTTTACAGCCGTCGTTGCGGTAAAACCTGTTTTTGATTTCATTTGTGATATGGGGGATAACCTGGACAGTACCTCCGCCAAAATCTCCGCGGCGTTCTTTGGAAAGTACGGTCCAGTATACTTTTCCAGTTGTAACGTTAGACTGTTTCGTCAGACGTTCATCAATAAATCTTTCATAATGCCCAAGGTCAAGGTCTGTTTCAGCGCCATCGTCTGTTACGAAAACTTCGCCATGCTGTACAGGGTTCATTGTACCAGGGTCAATATTAATATATGGGTCAAATTTTTGCATAGTAACACTGTAACCACGCATTTTCAGAAGCCTTCCAAGTGATGCAGCGGTGATTCCTTTCCCTAGCCCGGAAACGACTCCACCTGTGACAAAAACGTATTTGACAGCCATTTATTTATCCTCCTTGTAAATAGTTCCTTGTTTTTTATATAATTGCGTTATAGTTTCTAAGCACAGTAATCTGCCATGCTGGCAGCTATAGGCATGTACTAACGCTTTATAATATTCGTGATGCCAAAATGCAAATAATAATACCATTATACCTCAAAAGGCATGTTATGTTCAACGGTAAATTCAATAAATATTTTTTTGGTTTGAGAAACCTAAAGGGGAAAAAGGGAGTGTTAATAGGTAGAAGGGGGTGTGATAGAAAATTATAAAAATATTTGCTACAATGTATCGTATGGATGGAGAAAAGGGTGAAAGAAAAAAAGAAAAAAGGGTAAAATGCAAACACACATCTTTCACTCTTTGTGTTTGCGCCTCAAGTGAAAATGCAGGCATTTTCGCTTGAGGCTTGGTGCAAAATATGGAAGATGAAAAGATTATAAGGCTTCTTTTGGAGAGGGATGAAGAAGGCATTGTGCAGATGCAGAAAAAGTACAATAAATACTGCGGCGCAGTTGCAAGGCGGATTGTCGATAATTATGAGGATGCAGAAGAATGTGTAAATGATACGTGGCTCCGCGCATGGAACTCCATACCGCCGCATCAGCCTGAAAATCTTGCCGGTTATCTGGCAAAAATTGTAAGAAACCTGTCAATTAGCTGCTATAAAAAGCAGCACAGGAAAAAACGTGGAGGGGATAATGTAACAATGGCATTGGACGAATTATCTGATTGTATTTCAGATGGGAAACGTGTTGAGGAGAGGATGGAACAGAGGGTATTAACGGATGCAATTGCAGCATTTTTGCGCGGAAAGGATGAATTGAAAAGAAGTATTTTTATCCGGCGTTATTTTTATCTGGAAGAGGTAAGGGAGATTGCTTCCCATTTTCAAATGAAAGAAAATACGGTGAAATCAATTTTATACCGCTTGCGAAAAGAACTTGGGAGATATTTGCAGAAGGAGGGGATTTATATATGAGCCGGGAAAGAGAAAAAGAGGAAAAAATATTCCAGGCAATTGGTGATTTGCCTGAAGATATGGTTGCAGATGCAGTAAATTACCGGCTTACGGAGAGAAAGCCCCGGTATATTGAAAAATGGATTCTGGCGGGGAAAGGATTTGCCTGCGCTGCCTGTGCTGCATTGGTTATTTTTTGGGCTGTACCTTGGGCATATAATAATTATGGGGGCGGAAACCAGACAAAAACAGAGGAGTTTTCGGCTGAAAAGCAGGAATCAGAGTCAGGTTCCATTTCCAATGAAAAAACGTATGATTATGCACTGGATGAAATGAAAACAGAAGAAGTTTATCTGTGTTCTGAGGCAGATAATATGCAGGAAAGCATGAAAATAGGGAAGGAAGTGGACAGAAAGGAGACAAAAAGTGCAAAAGACAGCCAGGAAAAGGCTGTCACAGGGGAGGTAAAAAAATTAACAGACGGGAAAACAGTACGTCTTAACGTTAAAAGCGTGCCATATGAAGAAAGTTCCGAGGGGAACATAACTATTTTGCCGCTAAGAATTGGGAAAAAGGATGATGGCGTAACTTATACAATTCATTCTGAAGCATTAAATTGTACGGTTTTTTCTGTTACAGGCAGTGAACAGGAAAGGAAGGGGGAGGCAGGAGATGCAGAATGTATGGGAGGAGACAGGATTGAATTGAATACATTTGAACGAAGCGAGCCAGGCTGGGCAAAAAGCCCGGTGCCAGAATGGGATAAGAAAAAGATTAATATAATTGATATTATTGATTTTACCGGAGAAAAAGAAGGGGAAAAATATGATTTTGGCAGAATTGTGATTGGGAAGAAAGGAGGCAATTATTATGGGATGTATCAAAAAAGGAAAGGTTAGCAGAGCAGCAGCTGTTGCAGCGCTGTCGCTTAGCCTGACATGCTGCGGAAGTACTGCTGTTAGTGAAAAAGAGGGATATTTGGAAAAAGAGGCTGCTACGGCAGGAAAAAATATAGAAGATGGAGAGGGGGCGGCAGCAGTTTCTGAAACACCAGAAGCTGGCAAAGAGGCTTCTGGAAGCAGTGAAGAAGTGGTAATAACGGACTCCTGTATTTCAGAAAGGCCGGTTCGTGATATTCCTGTATTTGGTGCAGAAGATAAAGATAAAGTCAGGGATTATCTTGCTGGTCTGCCCAATAGAAACCTGACTTATGAAGAAGCAGAGGAAAGAGGGCTTATCTGGCGCATCTGGCTGAACAGGGATGAAGATAAAAAATACAGGGAAAAATTTGACAGGCAGTGGCTGGAGTTTTATCAATTAGTTACAAGAAAGGATTTAAAGTGGAATGCAGAGGAGGGGGAAGCTTACCATGATTTGGCTGTAGGGAAGGCAATAGTGATTCTAAATTATACGATGGAGGGAGATCCAATTTATGATTACCTGTCCTGCATTAATGGAGAATATTATTATTATTCCGACAGCAGCAGGGATATGTATGGCAACGGTAATTATGACGGCAGTTATAAAGATATCCGCATGGTTCATGAAAAAGATTCGGAAGGCAATGAATACACCAGTTTCTATCTGGTTAAAAACAATAAATTGACGGAGAAAGAGATAAAGGAACTGATTGATTCGGACGAAGGGTATGATGTAGAAGATATGACAGAAGTGTATTCTTTCGATTATCTTTTTGGCAATGATTGATAGATTTCCATATTTTCTAAAAGGCTGCAGTGGTTAGTAGCAACCTTTTAGGTTACTATTCACGGTCATTCTAAACAACATGCGCAAAACCTGCCAGCAAAGCTGTCAGCCGCTGCTAAAGCAGCTAGTACAGCGTTTCTTAGTCCCTCATACACTTAGTACTTTCTATTTCCGCCATCGCTGCGTTGTCGTCAGTCAACAATGCCACCGCATTGCCTCCTTCCTCCGCCTTGCGCTGACAAAAATAGCAGGCACTAAGTATATGGGGATTAAGGAAACGCTGTACTAGCGTTTTCCTTATGCTGTTTAGAACAGCCTGCACGCTAATTTCAGAAAATAGCCATCCTCTTACGTGCAAGTACGACAAGTCTGCCTATTTCCTGAAATTAGCCGTGAATAGTAACCTTTTAGAAAATTCACAAATTCTTTCTAATTCAGTGTGTTGCTTTTTTATCTACTTAGATTTATACTTAAATATTGTAGTGTAGAAATATTAATATAGAATAAATCTTATAATAATAGAAAGAAGGCAGGCAAGGAGGATAGAAGTTGGAAAATAACAATCGAAACCAGGATAAGAACAAAAAGAATAACTGGACAGGGGTTATTATTTGTCTTGTTGTTGCGCTGGGGACCTTTTTGGTCTTTTCGCTGATGAACAGTCAAGTCAAGAATGCTACAAATAAGGAAATCACATATGACCAGTTTTTACAGATGTTAGCAGATGGAAATGTTAAGTCTGTAACGATTAAATCAAATGAGCTTGAAATTGAGCCGGTGGCACAGGGAAACTCTCTTTATGAGATGTCTTATTATACCGGGCTGATTACGATGGATTCACAGCTTGTAGGAAGGCTGGAGGCAGCGGGCGTGCAATTTAGCAGAGATACATCTGACAGCGGTTCCAGCGCAGGGTATGTGCTGCTTACTACACTTTTTCCGATATTACTTTTATGGGGCGGGTTGTTTTTTATATTCCGTACCATGACAAAAAATTCTGGCGGGATGATGGGGGTCGGGAAGAGTACCGCAAAAATGTATGTCCAAAAAGAAACAGGCGTTTTGTTTAAAGATGTTGCCGGACAGGAAGAGGCGATGGATTCTTTAAATGAATTGGTAGATTTTTTGCATAATCCTGGAAAATATACGGCAATTGGCGCAAAACTTCCGAAGGGGGCGCTTCTTGTAGGGCCTCCGGGTACAGGTAAGACGCTGCTTGCAAAAGCGGTTGCAGGGGAGGCAGGGGTTCCATTTTTCTCTTTGTCTGGTTCTGATTTTGTAGAGATGTTTGTTGGCGTTGGAGCTTCCCGTGTAAGGGATTTGTTTAAACAGGCGCAGCAGATGGCGCCATGTATTATATTTATTGATGAAATTGATGCAATAGGAAAGAGCCGTGACAGCCGTTATGGCGGAGGAAATGATGAAAGAGAACAGACGCTGAACCAGCTTCTTTCTGAAATGGATGGCTTTGACAGTTCTAAGGGGCTTGTTATATTAGGGGCTACAAACCGTCCAGAGGTATTGGACCATGCATTGCTCCGGCCAGGACGTTTCGACAGGAGGATTATTGTAGAAAAGCCAGATTTAAAAGGGCGTGTTGATATATTAAAGGTACATGCCAAAGATGTTATGATGGATGAATCTGTGGATTTTGATGCAATTGCACTGGCAACAAGCGGCGCGGTTGGAGCTGACCTTGCCAATATGATTAATGAGGCGGCTATTATGGCAGTCAGGAGCGGAAGGAAGGCGGTAAGCCAGAGGGACCTTTTTGAAGCGGTTGAAGTAGTGATTGCAGGGAAGGAAAAGAAAGACCGTATCCTGGGAAAAGAAGAAAAAAGGATTGTTGCTTACCATGAGGTAGGCCATGCCTTGGTAACAGCGCTGCAAAAGGATGCAGAGCCTGTACAGAAGATTACGATTGTCCCAAGGACAATGGGCTCTCTTGGATATGTAATGCAGGTTCCGGAAGAAGAAAAATATCTGATGAGTAAGGAAGAAATCCTGACGCGTATCATTACTTTGTATGGCGGGCGTGCTGCAGAAGAGCTGGTTTTTGACTCTATTACGACAGGCGCATCAAATGATATTGAAAAAGCTACATCCCTGGCACGTTCTATGGTGACGCAGTATGGCATGACAGAGAAGTTTGGGCTGATTGGCCTGGAATCTGTAGAGAATAAATATCTGGATGGGCGTACTGTCTTGAACTGTGGAGATGCGACAGAGGCAGAAATAGACCGGGAAGTTATGAAAATCCTGAAAGAGTGTTACCAGAAGGCAGCAGAGTTACTGTCAGGAAGCCGTGACGTTCTGGATAAGCTTGCAGAATATCTGATTGAACATGAGACGATTACAGGCAAGGAGTTTATGAAGATTTTCCGAAAAGTAAAAGGAATAGAAGAGCCAGAAGGCGATAATTATGACGCGCTGATATTGGATATTGATGGGACATTAGTAAATTCCCAGAAAGTTGTGACAGAAGTAACAAAGGATGCAATTGTTGAAATCCAGAGGCGTGGGAAAACAGTTGCGATAGCTTCCGGGCGTTCAATATCAGGAATCCGCCGCACTGCCGCAAATATTTCGTTGGAAGAGTTCGGTGGATATGTAATTGCTTATAATGGCACGACAGTAGTGAATTGTAAAACAGGGGAGTGCATTTATAATCAGATGATTTCCCAGGAAATGATTGCGCCGGTATATGAGGCGGCAAAAGAGGCTAAGGTTGGGATTCTGGTTTACAATGACCCGCAAAAAGAACTTTTATCAGGGAATGGCGTGGATAAATATATTGAATCTGACGCAAAAGCTTGTGAAATTGCAATCCGTGAGACAAAGCATTTTGTGCAGGATATTAATTTCCCGATTAATAAATTCCTATTGACAGGTGAGCCAGAATATATGCGTGAAGTGGAGAAGAGAATGCAGGAAAAATTCGGCGACAGGCTGAATGTATTCCGTTCTGACCCATATTATGTGGAATTGCTTCCAAAGTTTGTGGACAAGGGAGTTGCTGTTGATAAATTGATAAAGCATCTGGATATTAAGAAGGATAAAGTAATTTGTGTTGGCGACAGCTATAATGATTTGCCGATGCTGCGGCGCGTGGGGCTGGGCGTGGCAATGGGCAATGCGCAAAAGGAAGTGAAGGAAGCTGCAGACTTTATTACCGACAGCAATGATGAGGACGGTATTGTAAAGGTAATTAAAAAGTTTATGACGGAAAAAGCAGAAGAGGAAAAATGATAGATGAAGCTTTTATATGGTACAGGGAATCCTGCAAAGCTGTCAGTTATGCAAAAGAAGTTGTCGGATTTGGGGATAGAAGTAGTTGGGTTAAAGGATATCGGACATGAAATCCCAGATTTTCCAGAGGATGGGAAAACTCCTCTGGAAAATGCCAGGCAAAAGGCAGCAGCATATTATCAGGCGTTCCATATGCCTGTATTTTCCTGTGATTCGGGATTGTATTTTGACAATGTCCCAGATGATATTCAGCCAGGTATCCATGTCCGTACAATTAATGGGAAATATTTGACAGATGAAGAGATGTTAATATATTATTCAAACCTTGCAAAGCAGTATGGCGGTTTGACAGCCAGATATAAAAATGCAGTGTGCCTAGTGATTGATGATGGGCTTATTTATGAAGCGATGGAACCGTCGATGGAGAGTGAACCTTTTTTGCTTACATCAAAGCGGCATCATATATTAAAGAAAGGTTTTCCTCTGGATAGTTTATCAATAGATATGAAAAGCGGAGAATATTTTTATGACCTGCCAGAGGATGCATTAGACCAGTTGGCAATAGAGGATGGTTTTATAGAATTTTTTCGGAAGATAAAAGGGCTTATCTGTTAGGATAAGCCCTTTTATCAATTGTAAAGATGATTTCGTATTTTTTTGATTTCTTTTATTGGAACATTGATTTGTATGCCAGGTGCATATTTTTCTAATGCGGAATTAAATTCCATAAAGTTTTTCTTACTGTCGATAGAAAGCCCGCCTATTTTTTCATAGCTGCTATTTAATAAGTCAATATCAAACACTTTATCAAATGGGTTAACGGTTGATTGGCTTTTACCAGATGCATAGCAGGTTATGGAAATATCAGAAAGCCGATATATCCTGTAATCAATTTCACCCATATTTAAAAAAGCATATGCCATATAATGTTCTGTAATGATAATTGGGATGTCCGAACGGTTATTGTTTTTGATAATCGCAAGGGGTTCGGCCATCATTTCTAAATCAAATTGCTGTAGTTCTTCCGGTGAGAAATGAAGGTTTTCTATGCATTGTACAGCAAATGGAAAAGCTGGCTTATTTGGCATAGATTTTGATTTTGCTGCAAAAATCAAGATGATTAACAGCCCCATAATACCGACAATGCCGCAGAGAGGAAGTGTATTGTAATTGGGGGTAATCTTGTTTAAGGCAAACAAAGCTGCTTCAAGTATAATAAATAAAAGAAGAGTAATTTTAATATGGCCGGAGGTTGGCGTGTGTTTTAACCTGTGTTCTTCTAATTTTTTTGTTTCTGTTTGTAACCATTGTGACATTTTGTAATTCTCCTTATCATAAGTGTGCATTATCTACGATTTCAATTTTTGTTTCTCCTATAGCATTTGCATTAAGTAGTTTTTCTTTCGTTTCGGCAAAACGTTTTTGGCTTATAATACCAATATAGCCTAAAGGGAAAATGACCCAAAAGCCTGATTTTAACGCATCTATAGCTGAGGCGGCAACACAGCAGTTACCATCAATACCCGCCATTTCTATTTTAGAAATATGTTCTTTATTTAATATTTCTAATAGGGCAGGATTTTCAAAAGCACTTAATGTATTTTTTTGTATTATATAATTTGATTCGATTAATAGATTGCCTGCAAAATCAGAAACATATGGGATATTGTTTCGTCTTCCGGCATTTTTTACATAAATGATGGTCTCTTTTTCCTTTACTGCCCTTACTATTCTTTCATTGATTTTATCAATAAGTTCTATAGGATAAAAGTTGTATTTGCTGGTTTTTCCAATATAATCTGCCTGCATATCAATTACAAGCAATGCCGTCTGAGAATGTTTCATTTTCTAACCCCCGTTAATGTACGGCTGGAAATTCCAATTCCATAATCTATATTTTCCACAGGCATCACCCCTATTCTTTTAGAATGAGGCTAGTACAACTTGTAAGAACAAGATTGTCTTATGCATAGATTGTAGCATATACCTTTAGTTCTGACAACTCGTATAATGTCTATCTATGAGTTGAAATATATTTGTAAATATGTTCTGGCTATGGTAGAATAGGCTAAAGAAGGATAGATAATTTATATAGAAATGGGGAACAGGTAAAATATGTCTACAACAGAAGTCAGGCCTGCTTTTAGCGGAGAAAGTACTTTGCTTAAGAGGACATACCAGGATTCATTGTTTACGAGACTGTATAGCAGTAAGGAAACACTGCTGGATTTATACCAGCATTTACATCCGGCTGATACCAGTGTCACAGTTGATGATATTGAGATTATTACGCTTTGCAGTACGGTCATTGTCAGACGCTATAATGATGTTGCCTTTAAAGTGGGCAGCAGGCTGATGGTTTTGACGGAACATCAGTCTACCCCTAATTGGAATATGCCGCTTCGGATGCTATTTTATGTAGCTTCAGAATATGAGAAATTAATTGGCGACAATAAGAAGCTTATTTTCAGGGATAAACCCATAAAGATACCCCGCCCGGAATTTTATGTGGTCTATACGGGAAGCAAACCTTTGGGAAGTAAGCTCCGCCTTTCAGATGCTTACAGGGGTGAAGGAGATACGGCGCTAGATTTGCAGGTGAATATCATTACGGAATCGGAAACTGCTGATACCCTTGGAGGATATTTAGACACTATAGAGTTTGTAAAGAACAACAGGAAAGACGGGCATATTTCCCCGGAAGCATTGCATGAGTTTATTAAAAATTATGAAGGTTCTGTATTGTTTAAACAGTTTTTAGATGGGATGGATGCAGAGGAGGTAGTGAAAATGATTGATATTGAGTATGATTATGAAGTTGAAAAGGAAGTCCTGAGGGAAGAGGCAAGAGAGGAAGGCAGGCAAGAAGGCAGGCAAGAAGGCAGGCAGGAGGGCAGGCAGGAAGGGCTAGTCCTTGGCGCTATAGATGTTTATGTAGATTCAGGTATGGATAAAGGCACAATTGTGACAAAAATAAGTAAGAAATTTAAACTGGATGATTCTGAAACTGCACGGTTCTTAAGCCTGTATGAGAAAAGATATGGGAGGATTTAGGTATGGCAGGGGATATGCTGGTATAAGATTTCATTGGATATTTTTTAATTCTAGTACCTCATTTCTATAGAATTTATGATGCAAAATATTTTTGCTGTTTAATCAATTTTCTAAAGAAAAAAATTCCTCCTGCAGCCAGCAACAGTGAATAAACCACCTCTGCTATATAAATCCATTGTACAGTACTCCTGCCTATGAGTATGGGTGTCTGTTGTGCCAAATTTGAAGCATTTATAATGTTGTAAGGTGTCAGCGAAACTATTTTACTGATTACTGCTTTATCAGCGATAAATATATCCAGGACATCAGGGCGCAGCAGAAATAATACTCCAAGGCTTATGCACATTGCTGTTTCCGGGTTCTTTGCCAAAAATAATGCTGTTAATGTAACAAGAAGAATACAATTGCGATAAAAATCGGTATGTATTGCATTTGGTTGATAGAGTCAACCAGGGTTATCAGCCATTGTTCATAATATCCAAATACAATATTGAATCCAGTATCTGGTAAAATATCTGTCAGAATTTTCAAATGTGCATTCTCAGACTCAAGTTCTTTTGTTCCATCACTTGACAATATTTCCCTATAATCTTCCAAAAACGCTTCAGCAGTTTCACTTGTAAATTTTCCGTTATATTTCTCATATGTTTCTATTTCTTTTTGTATTTTTCCATAATTCGGTGCCAGATACAAAATATTACCTATTGTTAATCCCCCATGCCGCGCCTTTTGCGGCTCAAATAGTCAATCTATGTCCTTTTCTTTTCAATAAGCTGTATGTATAATTCTTCCAGGCTTCCGTCTACGGCAAAGGCGTCTTCATGCGGCTTCACATCGCTTATTACCCTTATGCTCGTCATTCCGTTATGCCGCTGTACTCTGCTGACTTTATATTCCTTTTTGATACGGTTTACTTCTCCCATATCCTTTAAATCGCACTGCCAGACTTTATCCTGGATGCGGGCCAGTGCTGCCATCGTCTCTTCGTTCAGCAGGACAGTGCCCTGATTTAAAACAATTACCTGCTCTGCAAGGTCTTCCACATCAGATACAATGTGGGTGGCAAAAATAATAATTTTATTTTCTGCCAGATCTGCAAGGAGGTTTTTCAGGTTCATCCGTTCATTTGGGTCAAGGCCTGCTGTCGGCTCATCCAATATAAGGATTTCCGGGTCATTCAGCAGCGCCTGGGCAATATTAACCCTCTGCTTCATGCCGCCGGAATATTTCTTTAGCTTTTTCCCTCTTTCTTCCCACAGGCCGACTAGTTTCAGGCATTTTTCAATTACGCTGTCTGCGTCCTCCACCCCTTTCAGCCCCGCTATATACTTCAGAAAGTTATAGGCATTAAAATCAGGATAATACCCTGCCTTCTGCGGGACATATCCGAGCTTCGCCCTGTACTCTTCCCCCATACCGTAAATATCAGTTCCGTTATAATATATTCCGCCGGAAACGGGCTCTTCTACCGTGCAGACCATACGGATTGTGGTGGACTTCCCGGCTCCGTTTGGCCCCATAAAGCCGTAAATCCCCGGCTTAAATGTAAGGTTCAGGCCGTCTATAATTACTTTTTGCCCATAGCTCTGCCTGACATTTTTTAATACCAATTCCATACCGATACCTCATTTCTATGTAATCTATGATGCAAAATATTTGTACTGTTTAATCAGCTTCTTAGAGAAAAATATCCCCCCTGCTATTAACAACACCACATACGCAGCCTCTACAATATAAATCCTGCTTTGCTGTTTTAAAGATAACCAGCCTTATTCCATTTTTTCTACACTTAGGAATTGCTCCAAAATAACTTACCATATTTCTTGTCTTTTTCTCCACTAGCGCCATTTAATAATCAGTTATATAAGCCTGTTATGCGCCTTAGTAATAATGGTATCATTCAAGGTTAGATATTCGCTATAATTTCTTTCATTACATCAAATTTTATGATATCGCTCCTATTTTGTCTTTCCTCTGCATTATTTGGTAACATAAAAATGCAACTCTCTAATCTAAGTTTCCTATAAATAATAGTAAATTGCAAGCAAAATGTGCTAAACGAATTATTTTTGTGCTAAACGTTTTTCCTGTTAATAGCAAATTAATACTTTGTCATCCTCCAGGTATGCATGCTGACGGCAAATTATATTTGTATCACTTTATCCGCATAATCTGCTGCACTCTTATTATGCGTCACCATTATAATCGCATTTCCTTCCCTGCGAAGATTACAAAACAGTTCTAGAAGTTCTTCTGCTGTCTCCTCGTCCAGTGCACCCGTTGGTTCATCTGCCAATATTATTTTGGGGTTAATAATCAGCGCCCTTGCAACTGCAACCCGCTGCTTTTCGCCGCCGGAGAGGTATGCTACCTTTTCATCCAGTATTTCTGTTATTGACAATTTTTTTGCAATCTTTTCCAGCCGCCCAGAGGTCTCTGTTCCAAAAAACTTCCTCATTTGAAGTGGCAGCATAATATTCTCGTACGCTGTCATCCCAGGAATCAATGCATAGGACTGTAAAATATACCCAACCATACGGTTACGCATTTTGGCAAGCTGCACTTTCGTATACCTGCTGATGTTTTCCCCGTCTAAAAAGTATTCCCCAGAATCCATCTTCTCAATGCCCGACAAAAGGTGGAGCAGCGTTGATTTTCCACTGCCGGACTTACCTACAATGGCCGCCATCTCTCCTTTTTCAAGGGAAAAGCTTACGCCTTTTAGCACATGCTTTCCTTTATATGATTTTTTTAAGTTTTTTACCTCTACATAACTCATCTTCCATCCTCATCTTTCTGTGTTAGTTTGAATTGCGGAAAAAGAAAAAATAACGCCGTATTACCAGATGCTGGAAAAGTATCTGTAAAAAAGAAAGGATTAAGAATCCAAATCCTGCACTGCAAAGAAAATAAAGATTCTGCGACCGGATGCAAAGGTAAAGCCCTATGCTGCTTAAAACATATATCAGGAAATGACAAAAAAAGAACATTCTCCGAAACATAACATAAAGTTCTTTTTCTGTCTGCCCACACAGAATAAGGACAAAAAATTCATCTGCACAATCCCTTAGCCATTCTAAAACTAATGTATAAAAGATAAAAAGAAGCAAAACCAAAAATGACAGGTATAACAGCCAAACCACTTTCCGCCCTGCAGTGTTTTCTTCCCCGGAAAATATCCTATATAAACTCATTTCAGTGAACAGACTGCTTAGCAGCATACCCAATACAGCTATTAGAAAAAAAGAATGCTTGGAATATAAAATTTCTTTCATCACTCTATATACCTTAAACATATTTTGTACCAAGTCTCAATTGAGGCGCAAACACAAAGGGTGAAAGTATCTGTGTTTGCATATTATCCTTTCCTTTTTTCTTTGATTCTTTGACTTTCCAATCATTTTCTACCTGTGTGGCTGCGGCTGACCGTTTACTGACAGGTTTTGCGAATGCATAGGGCTGGGCTGCCATGAACCGCCGTCAAACCACATAGATGGAATTTCAGCGTTCATATACCAGGTTACGATTCAGAGTACAATTAAGCAAAACAGAAAGAAAAACCAGGACAAACGTTACACCCGCTGCAAAATAAAATCTGTTACTGTCCAGCCTGATATCAAAATATTCCCTGCGTATGGTAATCCAATAAACCATGAAATAGAAAAGTACAGAAATAAAGACAGATAAAACACTAAGGCATGTACAAATAATATGATATTTAACAAAATGCATCCCACAGATTTGGAATACTGCATACATGTTTCGACACTTCTTGTGCTGGATTACTGCTGCTGACACACAAAGATATACAGCAAGCCCTGTCAGCATAGCAATGCTCCAATTGCCAAACACCTGTTTTTTCTTCTTATATTCTGTAACTTTCTGTTTTATTTTTTTCATGCTGGCTTTCCCCAGCAAGCCCGGAATGTCATCTTTCGCAAAAAGAACTGATCGAAGCCGGGTATCTCCCTGCTGGAACGCTTTTTCATTATTAATGAAATACATATTTTCATTTAACGCATACATCAATACATCTGTATCACTTTCAGACACACTGCTGTACATCCCCCAGATCGGTTCATAGTACGGCAGAATCCCCACTACTTTATACCCCACGCCATTCAGGGAAACCATATCCCCTATTTTATAATGATCTTCCAGAATCCTTCCATAAAGGATAACCTCATTATCCCCATTCTGAAAAGATAACCCATTCCCCCTTGCATGAAAAAGAAAATATTTATTGATAAAAGAATCCACTGCAAAACAGGCATTGCTGTTCTGCATATCATCATTATACACAATATCCTGATATGCATAGCCAATATGTCCCGCCCTCTTCTCATCTATCATCACTTCTCTGTTATCCCATCCATCATCAAATGAATAAATTTTTAAAGAATCATCTAAAGAATTTATATAAGAGAGCTCTGTCCCATCCACAATATATTCATCCAGATACATTCCTGTAAAAAAGAATAACAGAAAAAACAAGACTATCAATACGGCATAATATGCTATATTTTGTTTTATAACAGAATAAATAATCCCTACCATTTCTATTCCCCGTTCTTTTTTGTTAATTCTTCGGCTAAATTCTCCTTGCTAGTTACCCTTTAAAGGTTCTGGATTTCCGATACCATGTATACAGCCATTGTGTTCAATGTCTTTAATGAGTTGGTTGATGTGTTTTAAGGTTTTTTGTCTTGGGTTTGCCAGTATAATAAGATTTTATTGGACATTTTGAAATTTTGGGGCTGCAAACTAATTGGCGGTATCAGTCCGCAGCAGCGGCCAATCTTAGGAACTGTTAATATATAAGACGGCGTGAAATATATATTATACAGTTTTGAGTTTTGGCGGTCTGTAATCTTTTCCATTAATCAGGTTACAGATGTAAAGATTGGTTGCAGCCCCAGGATTTATATTCATCAGGCAATATGTGATTTAGCAGGGCGTTTCTTGTTTGACAATCCTCCCGTCTTCTATCCGTATCACCCTGCTGCATTCCTCTGCCACTGTAGGGTCATGGGTAACAATAATAATCGTCCTTCCCTGTTCGTTTAAATCACGGAACACTTTCATAATTTCCTTTGTTGTTGCAGAATCCAGCGCCCCGGTTGGCTCATCTGCGAGGATGATGGAGGGGTTATTGGCAATTGCCCGGGCAATCGCAACACGCTGCTTCTGCCCGCCTGACAGGTTATTGGTCTGTTTATCTGCGTACTCTGCCATTCCGACCAGTTCCAGCATTTCCAACGCCCTTTCTTTGCGCTCTTTCCGTTTTCTGCGGTGCTGCCGCCCTGCAAAATCCAACGGAATCATCACATTGTCCAGCGCCGTAAACCCTTCCACTAAAGCAAAGTCCTGCATGACCATGCCAATCTTTTCATTGCGTACCTGCGCCATCTGCTTTTCTGAAATTTTTCCTAACTCCATGCCGTCAATAGCATACTCCCCGGAATCATACCCGTCAATGCAGGCCAGGATATGGAGCAGGGTAGACTTTCCGGCGCCGGAAGTTCCGATGACGGCAGCCATTTCGCCATCTTTTATTTCCATGGAAATGCCGTGGAGCGCTTCGTACGCATTGCTTTTCCCTTTGTTATATGTCTTTACAATGTCTTTCAGGTAAATCATTTATTCCACCTCCTGTAAGATTTCTTTTGCTGATTTCCCTTTGGCAAGAGAAAGGCACATAAGTGAAGCAGACAGCAGCAATAACAGCATTATGATAAGGCAGCCTCCCACCTGTACCGCCCCAATCTGTACTGCTGCATTTCTCCAGGCTCCAAAATACCCGGCGGCATATGTCACAGCCGTCCCAAGCGCCAATGCAGCAAGGGCAATCAGTGAAATGTATAAGATATGGGTCCGGAATATGCCCCGCCATGTCAGTCCGCACAGGTAATAAACCGTATATTTCCGCATATTTTTTTGGTACATCAGGGTCGAAAGCGTTATAAAAGAAATAATCGTAAATAAGAGCATTCCGATTCCTGCCGGGATGATGTCTGAAATATTTGCCATAATGTTATGCCATGTATTCTTTTTTACATAGTTTAGGTCATGCAGAAAATGGAACTGGGATATCTGGGCAACCCGGTTCTTGTTATACTCAAACATCTCCTGTGGGCAGTCCCGGTCCATAACAATGAGCGTTACACCATTCAGTTCCGTAAAGAAAACTGTCTTCCTGGTTTTCAGGACATTTTCAAAATTTTCTGACAGGTTTTCTTCCGCTTCCTGATCCGCATACTGCTCCTGTACACTGTCCAGATTCTTTTTGGAGACAAAAAATATTTCATATGTGCTGTCCCGTCCAAGGCTTTCCAGTTCCTTCGCTTCTTTTGCCATATTGCTGAAAAGCAGGCGGTAATCCATACGGCCGTCCTCATTCGACTGGTAAATGATATCGGAATTACTGTCAATAATACCAATAATTTTTACAGGAATCTTTGTTTTCAGTACCGTCGTGGAATTATTGTCAAGATATACGGTGTCCCCTGTTTTATACCTGTCACTGCTCTGCACTACTACCGCTTCCAGTTGTTTTCCCTCTGTATTTCCCGGTTTCAGCCATCTTCCTGACTGCATATGGGGCTCAAAGCCCTGTATCCACTCGTCATCATATGCCTGCATATTATCGAAAAAGGTGCCTTCCTCCCTTTTTCGGGAAACCTCCTGATCCTCCCCTGCGTATGCATAGACTGTGTATTGCCCATAGACCTTTGCATCCTTTAGCATCTCCTCATACGCTTCTGAACTCTGTACCGGCAGCCCTTCGGCGTCTCCTTCCAGGTGGTGGCTGTTTACCATGTTGGTAATAAATCCGTTCTGTTCTGCCAGGCTCCGTACCGGCTGATATCCAGAATACCGCGCCATAAAGATGGAGAGCAGCCCGATCACAACTGCAAATAAAAATACTGCCTGTACCAGGCACAGGACGGACATCACAACATGCATTCTGCATTCACGTACTGCATACTTCCATGCCATGCCATTTTCCCCCTTCCTTACCGAACCATCTTCCTTTTTAAATTCCACGAAACCATTGCATACTGCAGCAAAAAAGAAGATATAAAATAAACCAGAAAAAGTACCAGATATACCTCTGCCTTGTAATGGAAATCAAAAATGCTCATTTTTCCTGCCAAAAAAGGCATCAGGAGAAAATGGAACAGTAAAAGCGCTGCAAGATATGTCCCCATTGACAAAACCGAACATTCCCCCAGGTAGAGCCAGATACTTTTTCGGTGGTTTAATCCACATATCCGAAAAATTTTCAGCGTCCTCCGGCGTGTTGTCACGATGTAATGGTATAGCGCACAGAAATTAAATGCCGCTACAAGGGAAACCACAAGTACCAAGAGCAGGATTGTGTTGTACAGGTAACTGTTTTCTTTCATTTCCTCCAATTCATAATTGCTGATAATCTGGCTGCCAAAACATTTCTTTGCAGCATCATTTAACAGGCTGATTTCGCGCAGGGAAATATTATCCCTGAACCGCAGTGCAATTTCATCTAAGAGGACGCTGTCCCCGTCCACTGATGTGATTGGGAGATATCCTGAACCGATTCCGTTCTGCAGGCCGATAATCTGGTATTCCTGGCCTCCAATGAGTACTTTCCCATCCTCCAGCAGGTTCTTTTCCAGGTAGTCTCCACGCAGGTTCTTTTGAAAGCCATACATGATGCACACCCGTTCCCCTTTGGTATACTCCTGGTCTGTAAAATACCTTCCATACTGGAAAATATTCTGTGTCCTTCCGCCAAAGGAAAAATTATAAAGGGAATCAAAGCCGTAATCGCCGCTGTTTACAATCTTCCCATCTGATATTAGAAAATCCGTTTCAAACCGGTATTTTTCCTGCAGGATTCCCGTATGGATGTTGAGCAGTTTATCTGCTGTTTCTGCATCCACTTCCTGGGCAAACCGCTTCATATCTGCCGCGGTCACATCCTGTCGGTCATCCTGCTTCTCATATATCTGGTCTTTCAGATCCCCCAGCATGATCATATTACCATCATCCTCTGATGCAGGCTTTTGTACATAAGAACCCTCCAAGCGGAACACAACCTGATTGGTTCCACGGCGGCTTAACTCCCTCCTGTCCCTGTACTCCCGGAACATCCCATAAGACAGATGGATGATCAGTGTCGATGCCGCAGTGGTAATAATCAGCAGCACAAATATTTTTGTATAATTCTTTGCAAAAGATTTAATATTTTTAAATATATATTTCATAAGCAGTCCTCCCGCTACCCGTTTTTCCGCTTTTTCTTAAAGATGATCTCGGCAGTGATTCCGCCAATGGCTGCAATGCCGACAGCAATATAAATACCTTTCCCAATGCCGTCTTTTTTGGTATCCTTTTTTGTCTCTATGTATTCATCCTTTAATTCCAGCTTTAAGTTTTTTTCTGATTCTTTTATCACTTTTTTATTTTTACCTTCATCCAGGAAGGCAAAAATCTCCTCCTTTTTTTCCTCATAGTTTTTCTTTTTAAATACCTTTCTTTTTGCCTTTATTTCCTCCATATATGAAGAAGCCCCTTCCATTAGGTACTGCGGCCCACGCTCTTTCCGATCCCTCACTACAGTGGTTTTTTGGGGAGTCTGTGCATAGGTGATATTATCCATACTATAAAATAAGGCATCTTTCATCGTCTTTTCATCATACGCAAAATACCGGTCCATCATGTCATCATACCCAAAAGAAATCTTCCCGGTGTCCGGATGAATATCAAGACTAAACAGGCACAGCCTTTCACCATTTTTTTCTACGGCAAAATAGTAACTATAGCCTTCGTATCCCTCTACACTGTAAATAAAAAAAGGATTTCTAATAATGATCTCGTCAGAATCCTGAATCTTTTTTGCTACCGGAATAAACTCCAGATATTCGACCGGTACTTTAGTCGCCAAGGTATATGTGTCGGCATCTTTGTATTTTTTATAATACTGCATTGCCTTTTTAACTCTTTTTTTAAAAAGCACTGTTGCATTATTTACTACCAAATCAGGCAGCATTTCTGCATACATTCCATCCTTCTGCAGCTTCACGGAATATGCTTCTGCCTGCCTGTTATCTGCGCCAACGATACAAAGTAGGATGACTATCAAAACTAAGCTGTATTTTTTCATAATAGTCCTCATTTCTGCACACGTTTTTTGTGCATAACAAATTTGTGGCAAGTGTGCGCAGACACAAATTTGTGTGTGAAAATAGTACGATATCAAATACATAAGATAACTATAACTTAATTATTAAAAAAATCAATGCTTTGTGCATGAAACGACATTTTTTTGACAATATTGGTCAAAAACGGCTCTTTTTTCGTTTTTTCTTAAAGATAATCCCGGCGGTAATCCCTCCAATGGCTACAATGCCTGCAGCAATATAAATTACCTTTCCCAATGCCGCCTTTTTTGGTATCCTTTTTTGTCTCTATGTATTCATCCTTTAATTCCAGCTTTAAGCTTTTTTCTAATTCTTTTATCACCTTCTGCCTTTTTATCTTGTTTAAATAGGCAAAAATCTCCTCCTTTTTTGCCTCATAATTTTTCTTTTTAAACTCTTTTTTTGCCTCTTCGTTTGAATTGCCCCCTTCCATTTCCTGCGTAGTTTTTTTAGCTCTCTAACTATATTGGTCTCTTCGGGAGTCTGTGCATAGGTGGTATTATCTATTTTGTAAAATAATGCATCCACCATTACCTTTTCATTATACAAAAAATACTGATCCATCAGCTTATCATACCCAAAAGAAACCTTTCCAGTATTTGGGTCAATATCAATACTAAACAGGCATAGTTTTTCTTTATTTATTTTTGCAGTAAAATAGTATTTATAGGCAAAATCTCCCTCTATATTATAAATAAAAAAAGGGTTTTTAATAATAATCTTGTCAGAACTTTGAATCTTTCTTGCCACTGGAATAAAATCCCGGTATTCGTCCGGCACTTTAGTTAACAAGGTATATGTGTCTGCATCCTTGTATTTCTTATAATACTTCATTGTTTTTTTTACACTTTTTTCAAAAAACACTGCCGCATTATTTACAACCGAATCAGGCAGCACTTCTGCATATATGCCATCCTCCTGTAGTTTTACGGAATATGCTTCTGCCCGCCTGCTGTCCACACTAACGATACAAAGCAGTATGACTATCAAAACTAAGCTGTATTTTTTCATAATAATCTCCTCATGCCGTCTTTGACGGTTTAAATAGTGATGAAAAATAGTACAATATCAAATGCATGAGATAACTATAGCTTAATTAATAGAAAAATCAATGCTTTGTGCATGAAACGACATTTTTTTGACAATATTGGTCAAAAACGGCTCTTTTTTCGTTTTTTCCTAAAGAAGATGATTCCAGCAGTGATTCCGCCAATGGCTACAACGCCGGCGGCAATATAAATACTTTTCCAGATGCCGTCCTCTTTGGTATTCTTTTCCGTTTCTATGTATTCATCCTTTAACTCTAGTTTTAAGTTTTTTTCTGATTTTTTTATCACCTTTTGATTTTTAATCTCTTCTAGGAAGGCAAAAATCTCCTCCTTTTTTTCCTCATAATTTTTCTTTTTAAATGCCTTTCTTTCCTTCTCGTATGTAGGGGCCCCCTCCATTAAGTGTATTCCCCGTTGTTTTTGATCCCTTATTACAGTGGTTTCTTTGGGGGTCTGTGCATAGGTGATATCATCTATACTGTATAATAAGGCATCTTTCATCGTCTTTTCATCATACAAAAAATATCGATCCATCATATCATCATACCAAAAAATAACCTTGCCAGTATCTGCGGCGATACTAACACTAAACAAGCACAGTCTTTCCCCCTTTTTTTCCGCGGCAAAATAGTAACTATAGTCTGCCTGCCCTTCTACTATGTAAATGAAAAAAGGATTTCTAATAATAATCTCGTCAGAATCCTGTATTTTTCTTGCTACCGGAATAAAATCCAGATATTCGACTGGTACTTTAGTCGCCAGGGTAAATGTGTCGGCATCTTTGTATTTTTTATAATACTGCATTGCCCTTTTAACTCTTTTTTTAAATAACACGGTTACATTATTTACTATCAGATCTGGCAGCATCTCTGCATACATGCCATCCTTCTGCAATGTCACGGAATATGCTTTTGCCTGCCTGTTATCTGCACCAACGATACAAAGCAGGATGACTATCAAAACTAAGTTATATTTTTTCATAATACTCACTCTCCCTCTTTATTATATAGCATTATAATGCTATATGAGAAATAGTACAATATCAATGCTTTTTCATGAGACGGCATGTTCAAATTATAGGGCTGTAAACTAATCGGCGGTATCAGTCCGCAATAGCGGGCAAGCTTATGGACTGTTAATATGTAAGACGGCGTGAAATACACATTTTACAGTTTCTTAGGCGGTATGTAATCTATTGTATTACTTAGATTACAGATGTAAAGATTGGTTACAGCCCCGGATTTTATGTTTCCGTTTCTTCAAGTATATCTTTCTTTTTAAAAATGAAATAACCGGTTATAATACAGATTAAAATACCTGATAATAATAAGGCAATGCAAACTGATGGCAAAAAACCATTGTCAAAAATTGGTATAGTACGGTTAGGCATCCCCCAGTTTCCCGGCAGGAGCCATGTCTGCCAATAGGCGGATGCCAGTAATATAGTAAGAAGTGCAACAAAGGAGAGTATGGGTTTTATATATAGCCCTATTGCCATTTGCAGGAGCCCGAAAAACAGGGCTAAAAGAAATGGCTGGATTATGGTAATGCATAGTATTTGCTGTATGGGGTATAATGCAAAATCTTCTCTTGCCAATATCTGCATGATATCTGCAGTTGGCTGGAGGCTGATTTTTGCCCCATTAGAGAAAGAGAACAAAAATATAATAAAAAAATAAATTGCAAAATACACTATGGTATAAAGGACACACCAAGCTACTTTGCCAAGCCACCAAGCCAGACGGCTTTTGGAGTGGGTTAAAACCTGGATTCCCCAGCCTTTCAGGTCATTGTTGAGGTATCCATTCAGGCTTATTAGTAAAAAAAGGAATAACCCTACCCAGCGGGTTGGCACTGTAAATAATTCGTATAAATCAAATTCAAAAGGAGCACTTCCCTGTACCATATAAATCCAATAATCCATTATTGTTCCTAGGCTTTGTATAGATTCTGCTTTTTGCAAGTTTACAAGCTGTGTATGTAACCCAGAGCAGGAAAAAAGTGACAGAAGAACTGGAAGCAGGAAATATACACGTTTTTCCCAGATTCCTTCTTCCAAATCATGCTTTATAATTCTAAGAAACTGCATATTCTGTACTCCCTTCCATTTGTATCTGGCCTTCGCTCATTGTAATAATTTCATCTGCAAGCAGGTTCATTTCTTCTTTGTCATGGCATGCCACCAGGATAATGCGTTCTTCCGATTTCAAGCCTATAATTACTTTTCGGATTGTTTCTACGCCCTCTCCGTCTATTGCATTGATTGGTTCATCCAGAAGAATAATTTCAGGGCTGCCCATTATAGCGGCTGCGACGCCAAGGCGCTGTTTCATCCCAAGGGAATATTTGCCGAATTTCTTATTTTTGGCATCTGAGAGGCCGACACTTTCTAGCAGTTCTAAGATTTTTTCGTCTGAAAGTCCGTTTTGGAGGGAGGCGAGCATTTTCAGGTTTTCAAACCCAGTATGTTCCTTTAAGAAAGAAGGGTTTTCAATTAGGATTCCAATACTTTCAGGGACAGAAATATCTTTATGCAGTATTTTGCCGTTAATAGTGACTGTGCCCTTTGTTGGCAGGACTAATCCGGCAATGCAGCGCATTAACATCGTTTTCCCGCATCCGTTTTTCCCCTGTATCCCATAAATCTTCCCACCCTGAAGTGTTAAGTTTATTCCCTTTAACACTTCAGCCTGCTTAATATTTTTATATAGTCCTTTAATTTCCAATTCCATTTTAATCCTCATTTCTGTAAGATATACTCAAGACCGCCATAATTTACCAATTTGTCGAAAGCAGGAATATGGCTGGCGGCCTTTCGTTATAGTTGATAACTGTAAATCTATCCGATGTGCAGTTATAAATCGTGTTTGTCTTGCATTTTCTGGCGGTCTCTAAAGAATACGTTCCCTTTTTTTCCCAATAAAAAAGAAAACGAGAAAAGCTGCTGCAGCAAAGGCTGATATTTCCAAAAACATACCCCCTAATGTTATTCTTTCTATGTAATGTGTTCCAACAGGGTTTATGATTGTGCTGATGGAAAACTCGCTATGGCCAAGTTCTGCCAATGCATAATCCAGGGCTGTATAAAAAATCATTGGGGAAAAAAGCACTAAGAGAGCATTCCGGGCAAAGAATGATGCACTTAAAGCAAGTGTTGCCAAAAAGCCGCCTGCCAGCATCCCCAGTAACAGATATACCAAAAAATAAGCCCAGGGGCAGGTGTAGTAAAAATCGGCCATGACGGATGAATCATTTGTATGGCTTTGCAGGGCTAAAGTGTTTGGTATAATTGCAGGGAGATATAATGCGTTAGCAAGGAAACTGAAAATTGCAGGCAATATACCTGCCACTGCACCGGATAAGAAAACTGCCGTATATTTTGCAAGCAGGTAGTTTTCTTTCTTTTTTTGCGAATAGATATATTTCAGGTAACCGGAATTTTCATCTGTAAAAAAACTGCAGCCAAATGGCAACACTGCAAGGATTGGAAACAGATAATAATATAGCAGGTTAAAAATCGTAAAGGCGTCGCCGTTGATAAAACCTTCATATAAAGAACTTGGGTATAGGCCGGAAGGGCTGAATCCCTGTTGCCTTCGGATTTCATCTGCGATTTCTTTTGTTTCCTGGAACAGTATCCGGTATCCGAAAAATTCCCCGGCTGCCAGAAGGACTGCCAGAAGGACTGCCAGTTTTATCCCTTTGCCACGCAGGCATCTGTTTAATTCAAAACGGATCATTGTGATTCCTCCATTTACTTTTAGGAATTGTTAAAAAATTAAATGAACAAGCTGCGAAGGACGTCAGTTCTTTACTGCACCTGTAAAAAAATTCCCCCATCAGCTTTTCCCTTCACCATATCAGCATTTTCTACGTTCATCCCGGTAAATTCCAGGTATAATGGTGCATCTGGAAGTTTCCATTTATTTAAGCGCAGGGCGACATAATACCCTAATGTAATATGGCGGGTTTCCCCAGCGTCCATTTTTCTTCCTGCCCTGTTTTCTTCCCATGTTTTTTCATAGCAGGATTCACAATAGTCATTCCCTGCCCCATTAAACAGATACGGATAAATTGACAGGTTTTTAGTGACTTCTGATACATTTGTGCATTTTACTTTTATAAAGACAAGATAGGTTTCCCCTTTCTGTACAGTTCCGTCTAAATCCTTGTAAGGGGCTACTATGCCATCATCCAATATAATGTCTTTAGATGAATGAAATGTAAAAGCAGATGGGTCGTAACCCTTATAATTTTTAATGTTTCTGAGCACTGTGCAGTCCTCTATTTCCAGTTTGCATCCGTTTTTAATATAGCTGCCGCCTAGCTCCATAATGGTATTGCGTGGCGTATCTTCTATAATAGGGGTATTTGTCCCTCCCTTTGGTGAAATCAGTTTCTGGTAATCAGCTATTTCCTGTTTTTTAGCTTTTCTTTCTTTGACATCTGTCAATGCAATATAACGGATATCAGGGTATCCACTAATTGAGATGGAGAACTTCTGACCAGCCAGATTATTATAGTTTTCCTCCCGGAAATTAAGCCTGTGTAATTCATAGGGAAATAAAACATCCATATTTTTTCCTGGCGCTATTTCATATAAATTTGAGTTGATGTCAGAAAACAGTTCAGGCTGGATGCTATTATTATATGTATTGCCACAGATTATCGGAAAAATGGGGATGCCCACCGTTTTATCTGAAATATTTTTAATATTTATTTTAACGACCAGCTCATGTTCTATGCCGGGCAGCCATTGTTCATCTCCGCTTGCCTCATAGACGCTGCCTGCATATCGGTAATATTTTGCAATCTGTGGATATTCTGCTACAAAGGCGGCAATATCATATAATGTTTTTTCTTTCACAGATAGCAGGCAACCATTAAAGTTGACAGATTCATTATCAGAGAGATAATTTATCTTTGTTAATTCGTTATTATGGTTTACCCAGACAATTCTTGCAATATAGGCAACTAATATAATAAAGAGACATAGCATGGATAATGATTTTTTTAGGAAAATTTTCATTTCTATCTTCTCCTGTTTTATGAGGAATTTCAGTTAAACAACGGGCTGCTAAATAGCAGCCTGCTGTTTAAAGAATTGTACTATAATTAGCCGCCAATATAGTTATATTTTTTGGAACTATCCGGACTCCATACTCCATATGTAACACCCTTTTCAGGTGATGTTTTTATCCTTAGTTTTGCCTGGTTTTGTGTTGATTTTAAGAAAGTATTATTAATGTTTGTTTGACGGTAGCTGGATAAAAGTACCCAGCCGCTGCACGTTGTGGCACTACCAGGATTTGAATCGTTTCTTCCATACATACGAACTTTTGAATCGAAACCAGTAGAATTCATAGCATAACCATAGCCATGTATTCCATCATTCGTAATATCACAATTTTTATTTCTCCAATTTGTATCTTTATAATCCCCATCCGTCTTATAATCATAAGTATAGTTGGAATTTGTATAGTTTCCTGTAGCTCGTGCGGCAACATTGGCTGGGCTGTTTTCATCAATTTCATTTACCTCTTCTGTTATTGCATCTGTAGAAATGTCTGTTACAGATGTGTTATCCTTAGCAGTAACATTGGTAAAAGACATGCTGGAAACTAAAGCCATTGTAAATAATATCCCTGCTGTTCCTAATAATTTTTTTCTCATTTGAAATCTCCTCCTGTTAATTGAAATGTTAAATTATTTGATTCTCGCGAACGCAACGAGCCAAACGTAATGCTTGTAAGGAACTGAAAGTTCCTTTGCACTTGGCGACTGCGCGCGGGATTGTTGATTATACTACTTTTGTTCTTTCATGAAAGTTAATCAAGAAAGAACGTTTTTGCAATAGATTCTCTGTAAAGAGGTATATGATACATTCTTTCACCTCCTCTGTATAATTATAAGCCAAAGATGCTGTAACTAATTGTGCGGCATGACCTGGCTTTTTCGGTAGTGCCTGTCCTATGGAGAACCTGCACTACTCGAACGAAATTAAAATTTAATCACGTTCTATGATAAGGCTATCATTAAAATGAAATATTGTCAACATAAAATTTATTGTTTATTCGGATTAGCATTAAATTATAAATAATAAATAGCAAGATATTTTTGTTGACAATTTAGGATAATATGATTTATTATAAAATACAGGAGTTGACTGACTGAACCTTTCATAAGTAGGTATTATATTTTTCCGTTTGACTTTTGTTTCGTGATAGAGTAACAACTTTGCCGAGAATTAAAACTTGCGGTGTTGCAGAGCGGTGGGGTATTTGACTTGTATCAAGTGCAAAGGAGCTGTCCATTTTTTGTAAGCATTGCGTTTGATTTGTTGCATATGTGAGATTAAAGAGAGGATTTATTAAATTATGCGTAAAAAAAATCAGGAATATTTCAATTTACTTCCTAAAGAAGAATTGGTAATGAAGGTATTATGGAATACAGAGGATGCGTTAAGCGGTTCGGAGATAGCGGAAAGGATTCCTGACCGTGGCTGGCCAGCTGCTTCTATCCAGAATATTTTACGCAGTCTCGAAAAGAAAAATGCAATACGGGTTGATTCCATTACAAAATTGGGTAAAACGTATGGAAGGCTTTTTCGACCTGCCATATCAGCGGACGAGTATGCTGTTATGCAGTTTGGAAGATATTACAAAAATGGCAAGAAGGATTACAAGTCTTTGGTGCTGACTCTTTTTGAAGAAACTTCTGCAGGGAAAGAGGAAATAATTCAAACATTGCAGGATATTATGGAAACGTATGATAAAGGGGAGTGATTTACAGGGTTATGTATTTTACTATTTTTTCTCTGATAGTGGCGGTATTTTGGGTAAGTGTTTTTGCAAAGCTTATTTCGGTACTTAGGAAACAGATGGCGGTGTTGAAGTATTTTTCAGTGTCACCATTAATAATTATGCTTCTGTTTTGTATATTGCGGATAGTTTTACCGATAGAACTTCCGTATACATATGTATTTGAAATCAAGAGGATATTACCGCAAATCCAAAGCTTCTTTGCCATATCTATTTTTAGCTATGGGCAAATAAAGATAACTATAGCTGTATTATTAGGTATAATATGGTTCATAGTTGCTACCATTCTGGCTGTCAGGAATATCTGGTCTTACTGCCATTTTCGGAAATTTCTGAATTTTCTTCCAGCATCTGATGATGAAAGGCTTTACCATCTGCTTGCAGAGACGGGGGTGGACAGCCCGCAGAAAGTCAGGAAAATAATAGTACATGATGCAGTGCAGTCCCCGGCAATTGTTGGCGCTATTCATCCTATTATTATCCTTCCAAATATAGATTTTGATGATGAGGAGCTGCTTGGTATTTTTATACATGAGATAGCACATTATAAATATAAACATCATTTTGTCAGGCTGTTGACAGAATTTGTCCATATCTGTTTCTGGTGGAATCCGCTGTTTAAAGATTTGTCTTCAGAAATGGAACATGCCCTGGAGATGCATTCAGACAAGATGGTAAGCAGGAAGTTAACTTATTCTCAGCAAAAGAAGTATCTTAGCACAATAATTAGGATACTTGAAGATACCGAAAACTCCGGACTTCCGAGTGGTTTTTCCTGTGGTCTTGTAGATGAACCCAATAATGAAAAACTACAGCAGCGTTTTAAAATGATATTGGGAAAACATTACCAGGAGAAGAAGAAGTTTAATTTTGCTGCGATAGTATGCATAGTATTTATTTTCCTGTTGTCCTATTCTTTTGTACTGCAGCCTTATAGTGAGCCAACAGCATCTGATTATGGATATGAAGACGAAGAAGACATCTTCTTTTCTGCTTCTGATTACTATATTATAGAAACTGAGGATGGTTATGATTTGTATAAATATCCACAAAATTTAGTAGGCCATATGGAAGATATTGGCAGCGAGTTTAAGAGTTTAAAAGTATATCAAAGTTTAGAAGAGGTAAAAAAAGAATGAAGAGGACGGTTACTGTAATAGTATCAGTATTTACTTTAGCTATATCTGCAAATTTATATTTAACGAATACAAATGCTGTGAAAACTATATCAGCAACAGTTTCTGAAATTCAGCCTTATGCTAATCAGACAGGATACAAATATAAAGTAATTAATGGACGGCTATATAAAAGATTATGGTCATATACATATAACCGCTGGGAAGAGCCATATTGGACACTATCATAAAATTGTATACAAGTTCCCTATGCAGATTATGTTAAGCGGCAAAAACTCATTGACAAATCCCCTGCCAATAGTGTAGAATGTGAAAAACGTTGATAGAGACAGTAGTATTTATGCAAAGTTCACAGAGAGTCAGTATTGGTGAGAACTGATAACAAAAGCAAAATATGAACATCACTCTGGAGTTGCAGGCTGAAAGCATTGCCATATTTATTCTCGCGTATGTAACGAGCCAAACGCAGCGCTTGTAAGGAACTGAAAGTTCCTTTGCACTTAGTGGCTGCGCGCGGGGTATTTGACTTATGGAAATGAGTGCAAAAGTATTATGTGCTATGCCAGTAAGCCGCGCCGGCGATTCCCCCGTTAACAGGAAAGCATATGATGGTATGTTCATACAAGGTGGTATAAAAATGAGCAGCTCAGGCTCTCATCCTAGAATGGATGGGGGTCTTTTCTTTTTGTATGAAAATAAGAAAGGGGATTTTACTATGAAATATGAGGAACTTTCCGGAAAACCAGCGTTAAACTTAATACAAGAGGAAATACTGGATTTCTGGAAAAAGGAAAAAATCTTTGAGAAATCTGTAGAGGAACAGGAAGGCGAAGAAGTCGTTTTCTATGACGGGCCGCCGTTTCCTACAGGAAAACCGCATCATGGAACTGTTTTAGTATCTTTTATCAAAGACATGATTGCCAGATACTGGACAATGAGGGGATACCGTGTTCCACGCGTATGGGGATGGGACTGTCATGGGCTTCCTATTGAAAACCAGGCAGAAACACTACTTGGCATTACGGATAAAAATGAAATTGAAAAGAACCTCGGCATTGATAAATTCAATGAAAAGTGCTTTGAAATCGTATCAAACAACAATGATGCATGGAAAGAATATGTAGAGCAGATGGCGCGCTGGGTAGACTATGATGGGGCATACAAAACCATGAATACAGATTTTATGGAAAGTGTTATGTGGGCATTTAAACAATGCTATGATAAAGGATATATCTACCGGGATTACCGTGTCACACCATATTGCATGCACTGTGAAACATCCCTTTCCATCTCTGATACCCGCGAATCCGACTCCACAAGGCTGCGCCAGGACCGATGGGTTATTGTAAAGTTTAAGACGCAGGAAACAATCGGGGAAAAGCCAGTCTATTTCCTTGCATGGACTACAACCCCCTGGACCCTGCCTTCTAACTTATGTCTGGCTGTCGGTGAAAAATTGGAGTATGCTTATGTTGATGTAGGGGATTCTGTTTATGTGGCATGCAAAAACACATTGGCAGGCTATGAAAAGATTTTCGGTAAAGAGCCTGTAATCCTGAAAGAATGTACTGGCCAAAATTTATTAGGGAAAAAATATGAACCTTTATTCCCGTATTTTGCTGATAAAAAATCAGACGGTGCATTCTGCGTAGTCGCCGCAGAATATGTTGGTTCTGAAGAAGGCGTAGGGATTGTCCATACAGCCCCTGCGTTTGGTGAAGATGACTATTGGACATGTAAAAACAACAAAATACCTCTTGTAAATCCAGTAGATGAAAAAGGCCATTTTACAGAAGAGATAACCGACTTTTATGACCCGCTCCACGAAAAAAACGTGATTGAAATGAACCCTTCTATCATCCGCTTCCTGTATGAAAATGGAAAAGCAGTTGCAGACGGGACAATAGAGCATAATTACCCCCACTGCTGGCGGTGCAAAAGGCCATTAATATACAAGGCTATGGATGCATGGTATTTTGATATTGGAAAAGTTAAAAAACGCCTGATTGAACTAAATGAAGAAATCAACTGGGTACCGGAAACTGTAAAGCATGGACGTTTTGGTAACTGGCTTGCAAATGCCAGGGACTGGAATATTTCCAGGAACAGATACTGGAGCACCCCTATCCCAATCTGGGAATGCGAAGAATGTAAAGAGCGCAGAGTTTTTGGCAGCATTGATGAAATTTATAAAGCAAGCAGCGTCCGCCCAGATAACCTTCACAGGCAATATATGGATAAAATCACTGTTCCATGCAGCCGCTGTGGAAAGACAATGCACCGTGTGCCGGAAGTTCTTGACTGCTGGTTTGAAAGCGGTTCTGTCCCATTTGCCCAGAAACACTATCCGTTTGAAAACAAGGAATGGTTTGAATCACATTTTCCAAGTGACTTTATCGTTGAATACACCGGGCAAATCCGCTGCTGGTTTTACTATCTGCATGTATTGTCAACAGCTTTGTTCGACAGGCCGGCATTCCAAAACTGCATTGTCCATGGGACAATTTTAGCAAAGGACGGGAAAAAGCTTTCCAAATCCTCCAAAAACTACACAGACCCTATGCAGTTAATGAAACAATATGGGACAGACGCTTTCCGCCTTTATTTATATCAGACAAATGCAATGCTGATTGGAGACTTACTATTTGACGAATCAGGAATCCAGGATGCATACCAGCAAATTATCCTGCCATACTGGAATGCCTGCAATTTTTATATTTCTTATGCAAATATTGACGGTTTCAAACCGGAAAATACAGAAGAGCCTTTCTCTGATAATCAGTTAGACAGATGGATTCTGGCAAAATTATATGAAACACAGCAGTCCATTACCAATAATATGGATGCTTACCAGGTAAATAAATATGTGGAATATCTGGCGTCTTTAATTGACGGGCTGACCAACTGGTATATCAGGCGTTCCAGAAGGAGGTTCTGGAGCAGTGGAATGTCCGAAGATAAGCAGAATGGATATAAAACAATGTATTATGTTCTTGTATGCACTACCAAACTGCTTGCGCCAGCGGCGCCTGTTATTTCAGAAAAAATGTATAAAGTGCTGACAGGCGAACTTTCTGTACACCTTGCGCAGTGGACGAAACTGCCAAAGACATTTGAAGATAAAGAGCTGCTTACAAAGGTTGCTTTGGTGCAGGAAATAATTTACCTTGCACGCTCCATCCGCAGCAAAAACCATGTAAAAAACCGGCAGCCTTTAAACTGCCTGAAAGCAGCTCTGCCTGATATCTCTGACAATAGCATTATTGAAGAATTTAGAGAAACTATTGCAGAGGAATTAAACGTTAAAAACATTGAACTGCTCAAAGAAGCTGAAGATATTGCACAGGTAAAATATAACCCTGATTTTAACCAAATCCGCAGCAAATATCCTGATAGGATAGCAGAGGTTATTAAAGCAATAAAAAGTGGAAAATTCCAGCTTGGCAAAGATACTGTAACCCTCAAACTGGATTCAGGGGAGGAATGTTTTGATACAGGCATTCTCCTTGTAACTTATCAGGCAAAGGCAGGACAGCATGTAGCCAGCAGCCACGGCATTGTCGTATCACTGGATTTGACCATTACAGAAGAATTAAAGGCAGAAGGGTTTGCAAGAGATATTGTGAGGAATATCCAGGACGCACGGAAACAGATGGGATGCGAAATTACCGATGGGATTCTCCTTGCTTTTAAAGGGACTGTCCCAGAACAGTGGCTGGACTATATTTGCAGGGAAACGCTCGGCACATTAGGCACGATAACATCCCCAGAAAACATTATAGAAATCAATGACGGCAAAGAAAAACTGTTCATCCATATAAGCAGGGCATAAGCTGTGGTTTTAGAGTTTGTACCATCGTTTGTTATCTCTTTACAAAGAGTAGGAAATAAGTTATGATTTATTACAATTTACAAAAGTGAATGGAGGAAATAACATGGAATTGAATAAAAGAAAAAAATTATTAACAGTTATAAGCTTAATTATCTTTTCCTTTCTTGTTACAACGGCAGCGCCGGTACATGCCACTACTGGTTCTGTTTATTTAAAGCGTTACAAGAATCTGGAAAAGCAATGCAAAAAATTATTTAAGTATGATGGTTCACAGCAGGAAATGAACCAGGAATCCGCCAAGGAGTACAAACTATGGGACAAAGAATTGAACTATGTTTACAAAGAAATTTACAGCAAATTAACTCCAAACCAGCAGAAAAAATTAAAGAAATCTGAACTGGAATGGATAAAGGCACGGGATAAAAAAGCAAAAAAAAGCGCTAGTGAATTTGAAGGCGGAACCATGTATCCTCTCATATACAATGAAACCCTGATAAACCTGACAAAGAAAAGAATTAAATGGTTAATTAAAAATTATGGATAAAAGGAAAAAAGAGTGAGTAGGGATAGTCTGCGGTTGTCCTTTCTGGAAACGGAAAGGACAACCGCTTGAACAACCGCTGGGTTTCATGTTGAAACCCTTCTTTATCTATAGTGTTAAGGAATGAATTGAATTTGGCTTTATAGCTTCTATTTATCTGGATTTTTTCTACTGACAAATCTCCATCTGCAATCATTCTTGCTGCCGTTTCAATTTTCACATCATAACGCTCACTTTCTCCGTACATTTGTATCGTCTCTTCCTGATCATGTAATACCATCATAATGTCCACGGCCTCCTTTTCTCTGCTCCGTTTTCTTTTAAGAATCAAACGATTCTCTTGTATAGAATTTACTTCTACAGTTATATTCTTTTCCTTGCCGGTTTCATAGACTTTTCGTTTCATAGATGAATACCTCTCTTTCGCTGTTTTATACCACACATTTTAAACCATCTTATTTAAAATTATTAGGCTGTTAAATTTTGAAGCATTATGCTATAATACAGACAGGAAATAAGCAAACAAATAAGGGTAAACACTATAAAATGTAAGATTTAAGGATAATGTCGTAACTATTCAGCCTTGCGGCTTCATAGTTACACAGCAGTGCTTTCAGCACTGTTGATGTACACATTTTGC
>RAYE01000049.1 GCA_003612285.1 bacterium D16-51
TGCTTTGCCAAGATATGGGTTTGTCTTAAAGGTTGAATTGAACAGATTCCTCATAAATGATACAATTTCATTCCAGTACCCGTTCATATATGCCTCCTGCATTGGGGTGTCGTATTCATCCAGGAGAATAATGGCTTTTTTCTTATAGTAACGTTCCAGGTATTCTGACAATGCCCTTATGGAGTCCGCTGCAATGTAGTTTTCCATTTCCGGGGAAACTTTTCGGAATATTTCTTTTTCATCTTCGTTTAGATAATTGCCCTCCAAAAGGAACCCGTATCTGTTATATATTTTTTTGATATTACGGCAGATTGCTTTCCTTGCAGAAGGGAATGTTGTTTCCTTAATGTCTGCAAAACTCAGGCTGATTACCGGGAATTTTCCCTGAAGGCTGCGGAATTTCTCCTCCTTCCAGATATTCATATTTTCAAACAGGGCGCTGCACCCTTCGTAATCTGTAGAAAAAAATTGTTCCACCATGCTCATGTTGAGTGTTTTCCCAAACCTCCTTGGACGTGTTATCAGGGTTACCTTGTCAAGGTTTTCCCACCATTCTTTAATAAATAGCGTTTTATCAATATAAAATACGTTATTTTCTATGATTTCCTGGTAATTTTGGTGTCCGATGCCCACTGTTCTTGCCATAATGCAGCTCTCCTTTAAATGAATTGATTTTTCATATAGAAAGTTTATCAAATATATGTATATTATTCAATCTTTTTTCATGCTTAGGAGCTGTTAAGAAATTAAATGAACAAGTTTCGAAGGATGTTTTTTCAAGCGCAAAGAAAAAAACGTAGGTGCAGTGGGCTGCGGCGAGGCTTTTTGATTCAGCTGTTTCCGCAATTTATGATGCTATTAGCGGCAGATAGTAACTGTTCCTTCCTATTAAAAATAGAGGTTTTTACAGAAAAATATTGACAACGCTATTTAAAAGTATTACAATCCGTATGGTTGTAAAACTTAGGAGTATTTTGGAAAGAAGAGAAAGAGTTGCAGCTACTTATACGAAGGGAAAGGAGACGGATTATTATGGTTGCACAAATATTAGCTGTAGTAATTTTTGTTGCTATGTTCTTGCTGATTGTGATGGACAAGATTGAACGTCATATTGTTACTCTGGCATGTGGGCTTGCCACATTGGTGCTGGTTTTTGGGGTAGCAATGCAGAGTATGAAAGCGATTACGGAAACACTTAGTTTTCGGAGTATTTTTACGGTGGGCTTTTGGTATGCGGGAGCCAGGGCAGAGGAATCTTCTTCTGGCATTAACTGGGCGACAATAATATTTATTTTTGGAATGATGGTTATGGTTGAGGGGATGGCAAAGGCAGGATTTTTCCGCTGGCTTTGTATGCTGCTTGCCAAAATGGTTCATTATAAACCGGTTCCGTTGTTCTTAACTTTTATGATTATGTCAGCAGTGCTTGCGATGTTTATTGACAGTATTACTGTTATCTTGTTTTTGGCGGCAGTAACTGTTGAGCTTGCAAAACTTCTGAAATTTAATCCGGTGCCTATGATTTTATCGGAAATATTTTGCGCGAACCTTGGGGGTTCGGCAACAATGTGCGGAGATCCGCCAAACATTATTATAGGGACTTCTTTAGATTATTCTTTTACTGATTTTATTACGAATACGGGTGTGATTGCCGGAATAAGCTTAATACTGGTAATTGTCTACTTCTATTTTGCCTGTGGCAGGCAGATGGCTTCTGAAAGTTCGGGGGCGGTTGATACTGCAAATATACCGGCGCCAAAAGATGCCATTCAAAATAAAAAAGATTTCATAATTAGCTGTATTATTTTCGCGGCTGCTGTTATAATGTTAGTAACGCATGCTCAGACAGGTTTAACAGTGGCATTTATAGGGGCAGTAATTGCTATTATTACATTGATAACATCCGGGACGTATGCTTTGGAGCTGCTGAAAAAAGTGGATTATAAAACTCTTTTATTCTTTATTGGTTTGTTTGCGGTAGTCGGTGGTTTGGAGCAGACCGGGATTTTAGAGAAAATTGCGGCTTTTATTGGTGAAATCAGCGGCGGGAATTTAAGGCTGATGGTTGCAATTATTATCTGGATTTCTGCAATTGCAAGTGCATTTGTTGACAATATTCCATTTGCAGCAACGATGATTCCTGTTGTTAAAAGCTTAGCGGCAGCGCAGGGCGTCAGCCTGGATACGCTGGCATGGGCGCTTTCTATGGGAACGGATATCGGAGGAAGCGCAACACCGATTGGAGCTTCTGCAAATGTTGTCGGCACATCTGTGGCTGCAAAGAATGGTTATATCATTGGATGGGGGAAATATTGTAAGATAGCTGCTCCAGCGACAATTCTTGTAGTATTTGTATCTATGGTGATTATTTTTATCAGATATTGTTAAGGGGAGATTTGAATGGAGAAACAGGTGATTATTTCGATTAGCCGTGAGTATGGAAGCGGCGGGCATGAGATTGCAGAGAAAATTGCAAAAAATCTTGGGCTGAATTTTTATGACAGAAGCATGTTAGATGAACTTGCAAAGGAAAAAAACCTCCAGATTGAAGATTTGGAAAAATATGATGAAAAGCCAAGGAAGCTTTTTGCTTCCCGCAGGGTAGGCGAGCATACAAATTCCATGGAGGAAATTGTTGCCCAGATGCAGTTTGATTATCTGCGGGAAAAGGCGGATTCGGGGGAATCTTTTGTAATTGTAGGCCGCTGCGCAGAAACGGTATTGCAGGACAGGGAAGGGCTGATTTCTATCTTTATCCTTGGTGATACAGAGCAGAAGATTAAAAGGATTGAAGAAAAGTATCATTTAAGCAAGCAGGATGCAATTTTAAAGATTAAGCGCCACGATAAGCACAGAAAACAGTATCATAACCGTCATTCCTCAGGAAGGTGGGGGGATTCAAGATATTATGATGTCTGTATTAATGACAGTAAACTTGGCGTGGAAAAGACGACAGAAGTATTGATGTTTTTTATTGAAGAAAGAATAAAATGAGGAAAGTAGTGTGAAAAATCACACTGATGTGCTGATTTTTCACACGGCTATTTGTTTTTGAGCAAAACAAATAGCTTTGATGGCAGATGAGAAACTGCATTCGCAGCTTTCTCATCGCCTCTTCGCAACAAGTTGCTCAGAAATGAGGATTTTTATGATTTTTGATACACATGCGCACTATGATGATCCGGCTTATGAGAAGGACAGGAAAGAGCTTTTTCAGTTAATGCGCTCAGAAGGCGTTGGGCTGATAACAGATATCGGGGCAGATATTGAGTCATCAAGAAAGGCGGCAGAGCTTAGCAATACCTATGATTTTTTCTATGCTGCTGCAGGAGTGCATCCTTCTGAGGTATATTCCCTGGAAGAAGCTGATATGGATATTTTACGGGAATTGGCAAAAAATCCAAAAGTGGCTGCAATTGGTGAAATTGGATTGGATTATCACTATGAAGATACTGTGCGTGATGTACAAAAAAAGTGGTTTATCCGCCAGCTTGCGCTGGCAAAAGAGGTAAAGCTCCCTGTTGTAATACACAGCAGGGATGCAGCGCAGGATACGCTGGAGATTATGAAGGATGTCCATGCTGAAGATATTGGCGGCGTCATCCATTGTTTTTCCTATGGATGGGAAATGGCAAAAATTTATCTGGATATGGGGTTTTATCTGGGAATTGGCGGTGTTGTAACGTTTAAAAACGCTAAAAAACTAAAAGAAGTTGTGCAGAAGGCGCCAATGGAACGGCTGGTGCTGGAAACCGACGCGCCATATCTGGCCCCGGAACCATACCGGGGGAAACGGAATGCGTCCCATTACCTGAAATATGTGGCGGAGGAAATTGCTTCTTTGCGCAGTATGACACCGGACGAAGTAATCCGCATTACAGAAGAAAATGGAAAGCAGATGTATAGGATTGGGTAGAAGGGGCGCGCAGGAAATGGTAAACGATGAAATAATGGCAATAAAAGATAAAATATTAGGGACAATTTTTCCCAAAAAGATTTATTTGTTTGGTTCTTTTGCGAAGGGTACTTACACAGAAGATAGCGATTATGATTTCTATATTGTAGTTTCGGATAATGCAGGAGATAATATAGAGTTATCTCAAATGGCATATAAATCTTTAAGAGGTATTCGGAAACGTCCTGTTGATATTGTCATTAGCCATGAGACGGTTTTTGACAGGCGGTCAAAGGAAAATACCCTCGAAAGGATTGTAAAACAGGAGGGGATATTGCTTTATGCAGAATAATGAGCTGATAAAGGAATGGCTGGATTTTGCAGATATGGATTTTCAGACTGTAAAGTATTTGTATGAGAATATGCGTCCAAAGCCTCTTGAAATTATATGTTATCATTGCCAGCAGGCCGTTGAAAAGTTGTTAAAAGCAGTGTTGATTGCAAATGGAGTAGTTGTTAAGAGGACACATGATTTGGGTTTGTTGATAGAATTATTGCAGGGATATGTAAATGTAGAAGAAAAATATCTTGAAATTTGTGATAACTTGACTCCATATGGAGTAAAAATACGTTACCCTCAAGAATTATCAATTGAAGATTATCATGCGAAAAAAGCATTGGAAGAAACTGAGAAAATATATTTATGGTTAAAGACAATTATAGAGCATATTTAAAAAAATCAACAGGCGGGATTTTATGTTCCGTCTGTTTTGGCAATATTGGTTTTTAAGAAAGAGGGTTTATATGGCGACACTTGGGATACCACAGAATACAATTGAAATTTTGCAGAAATATGATTTCCACTTCCAGAAAAAGTATGGGCAGAATTTTTTAATTGATACACATGTTTTGGAAAAAATCATAGCTGCGGCTGAGGTTACATCGGAAGATTTTGTTTTGGAGATTGGACCTGGGATTGGGACAATGACACAGTACCTTTGTGAAAATGCCAGACAGGTTGCAGCAGTAGAGGTTGACCAGAAGCTGATTCCGGTTTTGGAGGAGACACTGTCTGGATATCAGAATGTTGCGGTAATCAATGAGGATATTTTAAAAATAGATGTAAATGAGCTGGCAGGGAAATATAATGGCGGAATGCCGATTAAAGTAGTGGCAAACCTGCCATACTATATAACAACCCCGATTATTATGGGGCTTTTTGAGGCGCATGTTCCGCTAAAGAGTATTACGGTGATGGTGCAGAAGGAAGTTGCGGAGCGGATGCAGGCTGTGCCGGGGACAAAGGAATATGGTGCGTTATCCCTGGCAGTACAGTACTATGCAAAAGCAGAGGTGGTGGCAAATGTACCGCCAAATTGTTTTATGCCGCGGCCGAAAGTTGGATCAGCGGTAATCCGTTTAACCTGCCACAAGGACAGGCCGGTCACAGTAAGGGATGAGGCATTTTTATTCCGTGTGGTTCGGGCGTCTTTTAACCAGAGGAGAAAGACATTGGTAAATGGTCTGGGAAATGACGTTGCACTCGGGGTGGCAAAAGAGCAGGCAGTTCAGGCATTGGAGAAGATGGGGCTGCAGCCGGATGTCCGGGGCGAGCGGCTGTCGTTACAGGAATTTGCACAGTTGAGTAATCTGTTGCTATAAAAAATTTTATGAATATAAAAGTTATTGTTTAATTATTATTTGTCAGTCCGGCAGCAAAAGCTGCCGTTTTTTTTATTTTATAGGAAATTGCGTCAAATGCTTTGATTCGCGAATTATTCCCCCAAAACTACAAATCATTCCCTGCTTATAGAAATTTAGGTAAATTTCTATAAAATATAAAGTGATTTGCTACAGTACTAAGGAACAAATAATCTCTCAGAGGCAAAACATTATAATACGGTAAAGAAAAATCTGTGATAAAAAGGAGGTTTGCAGCAATGGAGAATGGAATATTCCGAAAAAAAAGCCTGGATAAAATCTCATCACCAGAACAGTTTAACCAGTATCTGTGTGTCGTAAATACTGGTGTGTGGCTAGTGTTAGCAGCTGTGTTTCTTCTCCTTTCTGGTGTCTGTGTTTGGGGATTTTTTGGGGAGCTTAAAACGACGCTTCCTGTTGCGGCAGCCGTAGATGGCGGCAGTATGGTGTGTTATGTTTCAGCTGAGCAGGCTCAGGAGATAGAGGAGGGCATGAGTGTTGAAGTATCCGGTGTCGAGTATGTTGTGAGCAAAAGGAGCATACATCCAGAGAAAGTATCGGACAGCTTAGAGCCTTACCTCCAATATCTTGGTGGTTTTAAAGGGGACAGTTTTGTGTTCGCCATTGATGCGGAGCCGGCAGGGGAAGCCGTTGCGGATGGGCGGTATGAGGCGCAGATTGTGGTGGAAAGCGTATCTCCGATGTCGTTTTTATGGAATTGAGGTGGTGGCATATGGGAAGAGTACAGAGACAGCCGGTGAAGAATGGCTGTGCAAAGGTTCCGGTGGTGATGCAGATGGAGGCGTTAGAATGTGGGGCAGCTTCTCTTACGATGATACTTGCTTATTATGGAAAATGGCTTCCGTTAGAGCGGGTACGCGCAGACTGCGGTGTGTCAAGGGACGGAGCCAATGCAAAGAATATACTGCGTGCGGCACGGGGTTATGGACTGAATGCAAAGGGATACCGGTATGAACCGGAAACGCTGCGGCAGCAGGGAACATTTCCATGTATCATTCATTGGAATTTCAATCATTTTGTCGTGTTAAATGGGTTTAAGAAAGGTAAGGCTGTATTGAATGACCCTGCAAGGGGAACGTACAGTGTGACCATGGAAACCTTTGATGAATCTTTTACAGGAGTCTGTCTGCTGTTTGAGCCGGAGGAGACTTTTGAGCCGGAGGGAAAACCCAAAAGTATGCTGTCATTTGCAAAGAAGAAATTGCAGGGGACAAAAGTGGCGGTTATATTCGTTGTGCTGACGTCGCTGGCAGTGTCGGTGATTGGGATTATTAACCCGGTTTTTTCTAGGATTTTCTTAGACCGTTTGCTGACAGGAATTAATTTGGACTGGTGCAGAGGATTTTTTCTTGCCATGTGTGGTATTGTGGTTTTGCAGATTATAGTGGAGTGGATGCGCGCGGTATATTCCCTGCGCATTGGCGGAAAGCTTGCTGTGACAGGAAGCAGCTCTTTTCTGTGGCATGTGCTGCATATGCCGATGGAGTTTTTTTCACAGCGCATGGCGGGAGATATCCAGCAGAGGCAGGAGGATAATGCAGCGGTTGCAAAGACACTGATAGATACGTTTGCCCCGCTGGTGCTTGATGCGGCCATGATGGTGGTGTACCTTACGGCAATGCTTAGTTACAGCCCAGCGCTTACTGCTATTGGCGTGCTGTCTGTATTTATTAATCTGGCAATGTCACGTTTTATATCGAAAAAGCGTATTGATATTACAAGGGTGCAGCTAAAGGATTCTGGCAAGCTTTCAGGGATGACAGTATCTGGTATTGAGATGGTTGAGTCCATTAAGGCCAGCGGCGCAGAAAACGGATTTTTTGAAAAGTGGGCGGGTTACCAGGCAGGTGCTTTTGTGGGGCAGAAGCGGTATACAAAGCTAGATGCCTATCTCGGCCTGGTTCCGCAGCTTGTCAGCGTAGTGACGAATACGGCTGTAACGGTGCTTGGTGTTTATCTGGTAATAGATGGGAAGTTTACGGCGGGGATGATTTTGGCGTTCCAGGGATTTCTGAATTCTTTTACCACTCCTGCGGTGAAGTTGATACAGGCAGGCCAGCGCTTGCAGGAGATGCGTACGCAGATGGAGCGGGTAGAAGATGTGATGGAATATCCGCAGGATGTGCGCTATACCTACGGTAATACGGATGCGGAAAGCGTAAATTATGAGAAGCTTTCGGGAAAAATTGAGATGAAGAACGTTACGTTTGGTTACTCAAGGCTCGCGCCGCCGTTAATTAAGGATTTTAACCTTATGCTTGAGCAGGGCAGCCGGGTTGCTTTTGTGGGCGCATCCGGCTGTGGGAAATCTACATTGTCAAAGCTGGTTTCTGGTCTCTATCAGCCATGGGAGGGTGAAATACTATTTGATGGAAAGCCTTTTGATTTGATTGAGCCATATATTTTCTCAGGTTCGCTTGCTGTTGTTGACCAGGATATTATTCTTTTTGAGGATACCATTGCGAACAACATTAAGATGTGGGATCATTCCATTGAGGATTTTGAAATGATTCTAGCGGCAAGGGATGCGCAGCTTCACGAAGATATCATGCAGCGCGACGGAGGATACCAGTACAAAATTATTGAAGGCGGTAAGGATTTTTCTGGAGGCCAGAGGCAGCGTATGGAGATTGCGCGGGTGCTGGCGCAGGACCCTACCATCATCATATTGGATGAGGCGACCAGTGCACTTGACGCAAAGACGGAATATGAGGTCGTCAATTCAATTAAGGACCGGGGGATAACATGTATTGTCGTTGCGCACAGACTTTCTACTATACGGGATTGCGACGAGATTATTGTCATGGACAATGGAAGAGTTGTAGAACGTGGCACACATGAGCAATTATATGCTGCAGGGGGACTTTATACAAAGCTTGTCAGCAGTGAATAGGAGGCAGAGCAGCTATGGGATGGTTTGAAGGCCAGATAAAGCAGCGGATGGAATATGACGATGATGCGTTCCAGGAAGCATTTGTGAAGATGGCAGGGGCGGTCATGGGGGAAAAGGTGACGGCGGCATTAGAAAATGACAGGCAGCAGGTTCAGAACGCCATGGATGAAATTTTGAAATTTTACCATGTCAAAATCCGTGAATATCCTGAACATTTGCACGGAATGAATGAACAGCTTGAGTATGTGCTGCGTCCTATGGGCATTATGCGGCGTACGGTCAAGCTGGAAAAGGGATGGTACAAAGATGCCACAGGACCATTTCTTGCCGTGTGGCGGGATACGAAACGCATTGCAGCCCTGATTCCGACGGCATCCGGTTATCGCTTTTTAGATGCGGACACAGGCAAATGGACACGGGTGAATCACAGGAACGAAGAATATTTTGAGGAAGAGGCGATTTGTTTTTATAAGCCTTTGCCGCTCCGCAAGGTAAGTTATGGGGATTTTTTCAAATATGCCCTGAATACCTTATCTGCATGGGATGTGGCATTTGTTGCAGCCGCAGTGCTTGTTGTGACTCTTGTGGGGCTTCTTCCGGCGAAATTGAATTACATAATATTTTCTCTTGTCATTCCTTCAGGCAGTATCGGGCTTTTGTATGCGATGGCGTGGGTTATGATATGTGTGCTTGGGGCGTCGGTACTCTTAGGGGCGGTAAAGACGTTATGTATGGCAAGAATAAAGGCAAAAATGGGTATGTCCGTACAGTCGGCAGTGATGATGCGCGTACTGTCGTTGCCGGCGTCATTTTTTAAGGACTACAATGCAGGAGAACTGGCAAGCAGGGTACAGAAAGCGGATGTACTCTGTATGCTTACTGCGGACGCAGTGCTTTCTACTGGGCTGACTTCTGTATTTTCACTGATATATATTACCCAGATTTTCCGTTATGCCCCGGCATTATGTATTCCGGCGGTTGTGGTTATGGCGCTTACCCTTTTTATATCTGTTGTATCCTCATTTGTGCAGATTAAAGTGTTGAGAAAGCAGATGGAGTTTCAGGCAAAAGAAAAAGGCGTTAGTTATGGACTGATTGCGGGTGTGCAGAAAATCCGGCTTTCTGGGGCAGAGAAACGTGCGTTTTCCAAATGGGCGGGGATTTATGCGAAGGAAGCGGCCATGAATTGGAATCCCCCGTTATTTTTAAAATTGACCAGTGTAATTATCCTTGCCATCTCTTCTATTGGCACGATAGCCATGTACTGGGCGGCAATCAAAAGTGGTGTAAGTACAGCGGATTATTATGCATTCCAGACAGCATACGGAATGGTGAGCGGGGCATTTCAGGCGCTTTCTTCCGCGGCGTTGACAGTGGCACAGATTAAGCCTGTGATGGAAATGCTGCGCCCTGTGCTTGACGAGGCGCCGGAGGTATCCGGGGACAAGCAGGTAGTGACACGGCTTTCTGGCGGCATAGAACTAAACAATGTTTTATTTCGGTATAACGATTCCATGCCGTATGTCATTGACAATTTGTCATTGAAAGTAAGGCCGGGGGAGTATGTGGCAATTGTAGGGGCGACAGGATGCGGAAAATCTACGCTTATGCGCCTGCTGTTAGGATTTGAAATGCCGGAGAAAGGGGCGGTTTACTATGACGGGAAGGATTTGGCTAAGATTGACTTGAAATCCCTGCGCCGCAGGATTGGCGTGGTGCTGCAGGATGGCAGGCTTTTTTCCGGTGATATTTTTTCAAATATTGTGATTTCTGCGCCGTGGCTGACTTTGGATGATGCATGGGAGGCGGCGGAAATGTCTGGCATTGCCGCAGACATCCGGCGTATGCCAATGGGAATGCACACGGTAATTTCGGAAGGCGGAGGAGGTATCTCAGGCGGGCAGCGTCAGCGGCTGTTGATTGCGCGCGCGATAGCGCCTAAGCCCAAAATCTTGATGTTTGATGAAGCGACAAGTGCGCTTGATAATCTGACGCAAAAGCAGGTTTCTGAGGCTCTGGATAACTTAAAATGTACGAGGATTGTAATTGCACACAGGCTTTCAACGATACGGCAGTGTGACCGGATTATTGTACTACAGGATGGAAAGATTATTGAAGATGGGAAATATGCAGAATTATTAGAGTTAAACGGCTACTTTGCACAGCTTGTGGCGAGACAGCAGGTGGAAAATTTTTTAAAATAATTTTGGCGCTCGTCCGAAGTGAAGCGTATCAATAAAATAGATAAGGCAGTGGGAGGTCTGGAAAAGGCGGGGGATACAGATGGAAGATAAACTCATATTTTTATTAGATTATCAGCGTTTTCAGAAAAACCACAGAATAGAGGAGATGCTGCAGGAACTAGAAGGCAGGTATGGGGAAGAGCTGACAGAGGAAAACCTCTCACTGGTTAATGCCGCCGGTGAGGCATGGCATAGGGGAGGACAGGAATGTAAGCTTATGGAGGAATGGCATGAAGAATAATGAACTGCTCCGGGAACTATATCAGTGCTTTTCAGGCAAGGTGGAAGCTTATATACGAAGCCGGGTGGAAGCCTCTCAGGATGTGGAAGATATGGTATCGCAGGTGTTTTTGAAGGTATGCCAGAATATTGATAGTTTTTCTGAGGAAAAAGCGGCGCACTCTACCTGGATTTATGCCATTACCCATAATGTGGTAATCGACTATTACAGGAAAAGGGGACGGGATTCACGCATGAAGTTATGCGGGGAATTGCCACAGTTGCCGGAACAGGACAAAAACTTGGAGAGAATTTTGAGGGAAGAGTCTTTGGATGCGCTTGCAAATGCACTAGAAACCCTGGAAGAGCGGGAGCGTGACCTGGTGCTTTTACACTATTACAAAAATAAGAGCCTGAAAGAAATTGCAGTGATAATGGGAATGTCATACAGTAACACCCGTGTGATACATAAGAAGGCGCTTGGCAGGATGAGAAAATGGCTGGAACGGGATTAAAAGGCTGCAATACGAAGTCAACGCAAAAACAATTGCGTTTACTATATAAAAATAAGAACAAATAAATAGTAAAAGAAAGGAGAAAAACATGAAGAGGTTACTGGAAGAAATGGAAAAAAACCAGGAGCTGAAGGCGAAAATTGAGGAGCTGGATAAAAATCCGGAAAGCACTCCGAAGGATTATATCCGGGTAGCTGCGGAATACGGGATAGAGATTAAGGAAGAAGACTTTAAACCTGCGCAGGGTGAGCTTACGGATGATGAACTGGACGCAGTAGCAGGTGGAGAACCATGTGCGTGCGTTTTTGGCGGAGGTGGGACAGCAAATCAGTCGGATGATACCTGTGCCTGTGTTTTTGGCGGAGGTGGGGAATACTCAGATGGCAGTTGTAGATGTGCCTGTGTGGGAGGTGGCGCTGGAGACGGTCATCATTATGTTCCTGTAAGTGATTTATTTCGATAAACGGAATGCAGCAGGATGAGAACCATGTGCGCATATACCGGACGGTGTGGGTGGAGATGGAATGGTTTTTAGCCATTTTCACCCAGCAGGTTTGTGACAGCGCGCTACCGGCACAAACATTGCAGTATAGGCAAAAGGCAGCGCAGAAAAGAGGTAAAATATGAAGAAGCTATTAGAAGAAATAGAAAAAAACCAGGAGCTGAAGGCGAAAATTGAGGAGCTGGATAAAAATCCGAAAAGCACTCCGAAGGATTATATCCAGGCAGCTGCGGAATACGGGATAGAGATTAAGGAAGAAGACTTTAAAACCACGCGGGGAGAACTTAGCGACGATGAATTGGATGCCGTGGCAGGTGGAAAAGTTTGTTCCTGCTTTGTAGGCGGAGGTGGAGAAGGAGGACGTCGCGATAAGATCTGTGCTTGTGTTGCATTCGGCGCCGGAGAAGATAATTATGCTGATACACTTAGATGCTTCTGCCCGCTTGCAGGCTCAGGAGACACACATGATCATTAAATTTCTGTAACAGCAAGTTTGTGACAGCGCGCTGCCGGCACAAACATTGCAGTATGGCAAAAGGCAGTGCAGAAAAGAGGCGAAATATGAAGAAATTATTAGAAGAAATGGAAAAAAACCAGGAGCTGAAGGCGAAAATCAAAGAGTTGGATGAAAATCCGAAAAGCACTACGAAGGATTATATCCAGGTGGCGGCAGAAAATGGTTTAGAACTTACCGAGGCAGATTTTCAACCGGCAGGAAGCGTGGGAGAACTGGCAGATGACGAATTAGAAGCTGTGGCTGGCGGCAAGGATGCTTGCACCTGTGTAGTGGGCGGCGGCGGACAAGCTTATGATGAAAAAACCTGCGTCTGTGTACTGGGCGGCGGTGGTGAATTTACAGACGGCGAGGCACGTTGTATTTGTGTGGCTATCGGTACCGGTCAACACGGTTAATTAAGGAGTAAACTATGGGATATTATCGTTTAAAGGAATCCTGCGTCCTGCGGGGATGGGAAAAGCTGCCATGGGCGGTTGTCCGGTATCCCCGGAATACTGTTGAATTTTTAAGCCGGGAGGCATTTGACGCATTAAGCCTCTGTAACGGTAAGTGTGACTGTGACTTAAAAATAGTGCCAGAGCAGACAAAGGAGCTTATCCGTATGGCTGTTGAAAGGGATATAGTGGAGCCTTGCAGTTATGGGGAAGGGCTGACGCCGGACCAGGAATACCGACAATATCAAAACCGTTTTATCCGTACTGCCCATTGGTCTATTACGGGAAAATGTAATTATAAGTGCAGGCATTGTTATATGTCTGCACCGGAGGCAAAGTATGGGGAATTGTCCCATGAGACAATTATGGATATCATAGGCCAGTTGGAAGAATGTGGCGTGACGTCGGTAACACTTACCGGAGGGGAGCCGCTGATACGCAAAGACTGGTGGGAGATTGTAGACGCCTTGCTTGACCGCCATATTTATATCCAGACTATTTATTCCAATGGCGCCCTGGTAAATGAAGCCTTGCTTCAGGGGCTTTCCCAAAGAGGGATTAAGCCGGAGTTTAATATGAGCTATGATGGGGATGAAGGATGGCATGATTGGCTTAGGGGAATTCCGGGTGCGGGGGAAGCTGTGCTTAAGGCATTTGATTTATGTTATGAAATGGGGTTCCCGACCGGTGCTGAACTTTGTATCCATCAGGGGAATAAACATCTGCTGCGCCAGAGCATCCGCACGCTTGCCAAGCACCATTGTTCGCATTTGAAAACAAATCCGGTAGCGGAAACAGAGCTGTGGGAACGGCTTGGCGGGGATTATTCGATTTCGATGGAAGAAACACTGGAAACCTATCTGGAATACATCCCGGCGTATTTTGAGGATGGGAGGCCATTGTCGCTGATGCTTGGCGGGTTCTTCTCATGTAATGGAAAGGATTCATACGGTGGGGAGAAGGTAAGATGGGGGATTCCGCTAAAGAAGTATGATGGTGGGGACAGATGCCTTAATCAGACTGTATGCGGACATGCAAGGCAGGTAATGTACCTGTCAGCGGAGGGGCGTATGCTTCCGTGCATGTCCTTGTCCTCTTATGACATACAGGAAGAATATCCTCTTATTACCGAGGTGGGATTGCGTCAGGGGCTGACGGATTCGACCTACATGAAACTGATTGACACCCGTGTGGAGGAATTCTTAAAACATACAGAGGAATGCGGCGCTTGTGAATATGCAAAGATTTGTGCCGGAGGATGCAGGGCAAGCGCCCTGTGCTATGACAAAACGGATATTATGGCGCCGGACCGCGTTTCGTGTCTGATTTTCCGTGAAGGATATGGAAGACGGCTCGAGGAAGTGATGGAAAATTTACAAATTGAATAAAGTTTTTGTGGGAGCCTGATGCTGAATCAGGCTCTTTTACTGCCCCGGCAATTTGACGATTTAAAGGTAATTTTCAAACACGCTCTAGAGCGTGTTTGAAAATTCATTCTCACAATATGCACTCCCCACTTTGCGCTATATTTAACTCAAATTTAGTCAATGTAGCCCGCTACACCTCCTAAATTTGAGCCAAATCTCCCACAAAGTGTGACGCACATCTTGTAAAAAGCAATTTTCAAACACGCTCTAGTGATTTTTAGGAAATATTGTTTATTTTTCAATATAGGATGTTATAATAATAAATGATAAGAATGAATGAGGAGGAGGCTGAACATGATAACAATTCCATTTGAGGAAGAGTATGGGCAGGAGATGGTGATTCAAAAACGTTTAGAGCAGTTTCGTGAAAAAATGGCAGAGCATAAAATAGATATGTATTTTATTCCGACAAATGATTTTCATGGTTCGGAATATGTCAGTGATTATTTTAAGGTAAGGGAATTTTTTTCAGGTTTTGATGGTTCGGCCGGGAATATGCTTGTGACGCAGAAAGAAGCAGGGCTTTGGACTGACGGCCGGTATTTTTTACAGGCGGAGGCACAGCTTAACAAGACAGGGATTGTTTTATATAAGACTGGACAAGAAGGCGTTCCTGATATTAATGACAGGATTTTTTCCGAGATTCCAGAAGGCGGTACGCTTGCTGCAGATGGGCGTATGGTATCTGCAGCGTGGGCAGATGGAATGGAAAAAATGCTTGCAGGGAAGAATGCGAGGCTTGAGCTGTCACTGGATTTGCCTGGGGAGGTCTGGACAGAACGCCCTGGATTGCACCATGCAAGGGCATGGCTTTTGGATGAGGAGTTTACAGGGGAGAGCAGGCGGTCAAAACTGGGGAGAGTCCGTGGGTATCTGGGAGAGAAAAAAGGAAGTATGATGGTTTTGGCATCCCTGGATGAAATTGCATGGCTTTTAAATATCAGGGGAAATGATATCCCATGCAACCCGGTTGTTTTATCTTACTTGATTGTGCAGGAAAAAGAATGCCATTTCTTTGCAGGGGAAAATATTTTTTCTGCTTATGATAGAAATGAACTGGAAAAGGACGGCATTATTTTCCGTGCCTATGGGGAGGTGTATTCTTTCCTGCGGGAGATTTCTGGGACAGAGAGGGTGCTTCTTGATAAGCGTACAGTAAATGCGCATATTGTCGGAAGCTTGCCGGAAAATGCCCAGGTTGAGGATATCGTGTGCCCTGTAATTAAGTGGAAGTCCATTAAGAACCCAACTGAGGTTAAAAATGAGAGGGAAGCGCATATCCGTGACGGGGTAGCGGTGACAAGATTTATCTGCTGGCTGAAGCAGAATATAGATAAAATTCCATTAACAGAGAAAATGGCGGCTGAAATCCTGGAAAAGTTCCGTCAGCAGGAAAGGGGATATCTGGGGGCGAGCTTTGACCCGGTTGCAGGATATGCGGAACATGGGGCAATTGTCCATTATTCTGCAACAGACGAAACAAATTCTTACCTGACGCCGGAGAATTTTCTGCTGCTGGATACCGGCGGGCAGTATATGGAAGGAACGACAGATGTGACCCGTACAATTTTGCTTGGAGGAAAAGCCACTGCTGAACAGAAGAAGTATTATACTGCTGTATTACGTGGTAACCTGAACCTGAGTGCAGCAAAATTTATGCATGGATGCTCCGGCGTAACGCTGGATTATGCAGCAAGGCAGCCACTTTGGGATATCGGATGCGATTATAACCACGGCACAGGGCATGGGGTTGGATATCTGCTGAATGTCCACGAAGGGCCAAATGCGTTCCGCTATAAAATTTTAAAAGAGCCAGGGCAGAATGCTATTTTAGAAGAAGGGATGATTACTTCGGATGAGCCGGGGATTTACCTGGAAGGGAAATATGGAATCCGCCTGGAAAACCTGCTTTTATGTGTGAAACGGGAAAAGAACGAGTTTGGCCAATTTATGGGGTTTGAACCTTTGACATTGGTCCCATTTGAACGGGATGCAATTGATGCGGAGCAGATGACAGAAAAGGAACGTGGGCAGCTTAATGATTACCACCAAAAGGTCTATGAAATCATTTCCCAGTTTCTGTCAAAAGAGGAGCAGGAGTGGCTTGCAGATGCCTGCGCCCCAATCTAAATACAGTTTTTATGCGTGAAAGGGCATTTGGCCCTTTTTTCGCTGCCAGTATTTCATAAGAGGGCATGTCAGCGCATAATAAATAAGATATAGCCCTAATCCTGTAATGACGTCTAAAAAGGAATGCTGTTTTAAAAACATCGTGGAAAGGCAGATTAAAATGCAAAGCACGAGTGAAGCAGTATGCCATCCGCGCCTGCCGCGAAATTTATAGCTAGTGGTAAACGCTACATGGATTGCAATGGCATTATATACATGTATACTTGGAAGCACATTTGTATTAGTATCGCTGGCATAAATGAATCCGATAATATCTGTAAAGATATTTTGCTCAGCAAATGTATCCGGGCGCAGGTTTTGCTCATTTGGGAACAGATAGTAAATCAGCAGGCAGGTACTCATCCCAAGCATCAGCAAAACCACACAACGGTAATATTCTTCTAGATGTTCCCTTTGGAAATACAGAAAGATAACAACAGCGGCGACATAGAGAAACCACAGGATATATGGGATGACAAAAATTTCGCAAAATGGAATCCAGTCATCTACAGTGCAGCGGATATCCTGGAATGGAATCCCGTCCCTGGCCTCCAGCCAGTTAAAGCAGTAGAGGTAGACAGGGCAGTATATGATAAAAAGGATGTGTTTATTACGGTTAAGCAGTTCTTTCCAGTTCATAATAAATCCTTTCTTTTCTGTCTGGTCAGACTACCACTTTGGTGAGTGTTTCCAGTCAATATTTTTCCGGATGTAGGAAAAAGTGGCGTCTTCTCCTTGTTCAGCAAGCATATGGAGCAGTTTTTCCAGCAATTCTTTTGTATCTTTGTGCAGTGTATAATGTTCTTTGTTTTTATCATAATAACGTAGGGCAAAGGTGTCATCATAATTTTCCCTGTTATAATTTTTACTTGCTGCAACGCGGTCGCAGAACATTTCTAAAACATAACGTGTCGGCATGGGCATTCCCTGCAGGCCTTCTGAAGGATTTAGCGCTATATCAATCCAGTATTCATAATGATGCCGGTTCCTTCCTTTGTGGTGGAGCCAGGCAGAAGAATATCCTTTTACAGCTTTTTCCCCGAAGTTTGGGCTTTTTTTGCCGCCCTGGTAGTTTTTTACGCCCGCCCAGAATTCTACTGGGGAATATTTGGACCAGTCGTGGACAATTCCCTGCTTATAAAGCCCTGCGCGGAAACAGTAATGGCGCACCAGGTTTTTGTGATGCAGGATTGTACCAAGATGGCCCCAAAAATTGTTCCAAAGATTCATAAGGTTTCTCCTTTTCGCCTTGCATAAATAAGCCGGACGCAAAGGCGCATGAATTTTAAGCATGTTTTAATATATCATATAATACAAATAATTACCAGTGTGTGTTTTAGCCTGTTTTGGTAATTTAGAAAAAGTTAAGGTTTTCTTTCCGCCACTGTTTTGGGGTAGTTCCGGTATATTTTTTAAAAGTGCGGATAAGATGGCTGCAGTCGGCAAATCCTGTTTCCTGGCTGATATATGTTAAATCCAGGTCGGTAAAGCGCAGCAAGTCAAGCACTTTATGGATACGGATAAATTCAATATATTCTTTGCAGGATTGGTTGTAGGTGCTCCGGAACAGCCTTGCAAAGTAAGAGTAGCTCATATTGCAATGCGCCGCTAAATCCTGTACCTGCAGCGATTCATTGTAATGGTTTTCAATATACTGGGTGATTTCTTCAAATGCCTGGCTGCCAGAGGCAGAATCCGGTTTTTTTCCCTCAGGCTTAATGTCCCGTCTTAGCCAATTCCGCATAAAAAATGTCAAAAGGCTGGAAATCAGGGAGCTAACAGCAACATCATAGCCATATTCCTGCCGTTCTATTTCCTGTATGCAGCCTGCCATCAGGGAAGAAGCAGGGAAGCCTTTTAGCATATCAGCAGAAAAAAAGATATTTTCTGCATGTTTTTCAAACGCGTATGCCAAGGTTTTGGAAAATTGTGCCTTAAAGCGGTTATTGGCATATAGGAAGTTCAGGTCAAACTTTAAGACATCATAGCAGATAGTTTCTTCTATCTGTGGCATAGCAGTAGAAATCGGATATATTGCATTGTGCGCCAGGTTAGGGCGTGGGCTTCGGGGTTCTGTAAATATGTGGCACTGGGCAAATGTTTTATTTAAATTATACCCAGAAGGGGCTGTTGTATCATAAAGCAGGTCAACAGAGTGCAGTTTCTGCGGGCAGAAAATTATCAGGTCGCCAGGGTGCATTGTATAGACAGCATCGTCACATGTGGCTTCCACGGAGCCTTCTTTAATATAAATAATTTCAATGAAATAGTGCCAATGGGGCAGGATTGGGAAATTTCCAGGCACTGCGGTATGCTGGAAAGCTTCCATAGGCTGGTTCAGCCTGTCCGTGTATTCAAACATATTTTTCATCTTTACCTCCAGGATAGGTTTGTTCTATTTTCTTATCAGTCTATTCTATCATTTGCAGACGTATATTTCTACAATGAAACAATTACACCATCAAATAAAAAGAGAATAATTGATACAGAAAGAAAGGGGATGATTTTTTGACACCAATGAAATGGTTTTATTCTTTTTTAAAGAGATACAGGTGGCGCATGGCAGCAGGGATGGCGCTTGTTACTATTTTGGCGGCGGCAGCCCTGACAGGGCCGTACATATCCAGGCTGATTGTGGATAATGTTATCCAGGGCGGCCAACATGAACTGTTGGCGCCGTTAATTGGCCTGTTAGTCGGCCTTGTTGTTGTCAAAGGCGTTTGCCGCGTGACATCACAGGTATTATTTGAAACAAGTTCACAGGGCGTATTGTTTATGATGCGCGATAAGGTTTACCGGAAGCTTTTGCAGGAAGATTTTGCTTTTTACAATAAGAACCGCACTGGGGATTTGATGAGCCGGCAGACAGGCGACATGGATGCAATCCGCCATTTTGTGGCATATGTAATTTATACCGTTTATGAAAATGTACTATATTTTGTACTTTCAATTGTGATGATTTTCCAGACAAATGTGCCGCTTGCGCTTTGTATGGTGCTGGTACTGCCGCTGTCAGCTTTGACGGTATATAAACAGCAGAGGCGGGTAAAACCTGCATTTAAAAAATGCCGGGACGCATTTTCCGGGCTGAATGCGTTTGTCCAGGAAAATATCAGTGGAAACCGTGTGGTTAAAGCATTTGCAAAAGAGGATTTTGAGATGGAAAAGTTTGCTGCGGAAAATGACAAATACCGTGAAGCAGAGCTTGGGGCGTCCGAAATCTGGAAAAAATATGTACCGATATTTGAGTTTTTGTCCCATCTGCTTACGATTATCCTGATGTTAATTGGAGGTGTAATGGTAATAAAAGGGCAGATGACGATGGGCGGACTGGTAGCGGTAAACGGATATTTGTGGATGCTTACGACGCCTTTGCGTATGGCTGGCTGGTGGGTTAATGATATACAGAGGTTTACTACATCTGTAGAGAAAATATATGATACCTATTCTGCAGAACCAGATGTAAAATGCCCTAAACAGGCGGTTAAAAGAAAGCATTTGGAGGGGAATATTGCATTCCGCAATGTTTCTTATAGCGCAGAGGATGAAGATATCTTGCAGCAAATTGATTTTGAAGTGGGGAAAGGCCAGACAGTTGGGATTATTGGGACGACCGGCTCTGGCAAGTCAACGCTGATTAACCTCTTGTGCCGTTTTTATGATGTGACGGAAGGAGAGGTTTTAGTGGACGGCATCAATGTAAAGGATATGGATTTATATGATTTGCGGGACAATATCGGGATTGCAATGCAGGATGTTTTTCTGTTTTCTGATACGATTGAAGGGAATATTGCTTATGGGAAGCCGGACTGTAGTTTTGAACAGGTAAAAAAGGCGGCCAAAATGGCGGACGCCAACTTGTTTATCCAGGAAATGCCAGAGGGCTATGATACGATGGTAGGTGAAAGAGGCGTAGGATTGTCCGGCGGGCAGAAACAGCGTATTTCACTGGCGAGGGCGCTTTTAAAAGAACCGGCAATCCTGGTACTTGACGATACAACATCAGCGGTTGATATGGAGACAGAGAGCTATATCCAAAAGCAGTTGGAAAATATTAACCATTCCTGCACAATCTTCATTATTGCTTACCGTATTTCATCTATTATGGATGCCGACCAGATTTTTGTATTGGACCAGGGAAAGATTATAGAGAGGGGGACGCATAGTGAGCTTTTAAGCCAGGGCGGGTATTACGCGACGGTTTATAAGCACCAGTTCCCGATGAAGGAGGCTTAGTATGGCAAGAAACCGTTATGATATGGATGAGGTTTTAGAGGAAAAATTCGATATTAACCAGGTAAAGCGGCTGGCACATTATATTGTCCCCCATAAAAAGAAAATGTTGACTGCACTTTTTTTAATGCTGTCATCTTCTTTTCTGACAACATTTATTCCTAAATTTATACAGTTGGAAATGGATGTTTATATTCCTGCAGGAGATACGGAAGGTATTATTAAGCTGTCTGTTTTAACAGCGGTAATTTGTATTTATCTTGTTGTCTGCCTCAGGTTCAAGATTAATTTGACGATGCAGGTGGGGCAGGATGTCATCCATCAGCTCCGGGAGGATATATTTTCTCATTTGCAGGAACTTCCATTTAGCTATTATGATGATAGGCCGCATGGAAAGATTCAGGTTAGGGTTGTGAATTATGTCAACAACCTGAGTGATATTTTGTCAAATGGTATTTTACAGACAATTACCGATTTGTTTAACCTGTTTTTTATAATAGGCTTCATGCTGAGCATGAGCGTGCGCCTGACGCTGCTTTGCCTGTGCGGCCTTCCGGTTTTAGTCCTGTTTATTATTATCATTAAGAAAAAGCAGCACCGTGCGTGGCAGATTCAAAGCAACAAGCAGTCTAACTTGAACGCTTATATTGCAGAAAGTATTAATGGAATCCGTGTCACACAGGCATTTGTAAGAGAAAGGGAAAATACGCATATCTTTAACCAGCTTAGCAGGAAATATAGGGATACCTGGTTAAATGCCGTTTATTATGGTTTTGCAGTAGGGCCGGTTGTGGATTTGATTTCTACTGCCACAACAGCGTTTATCTATGTGCTTGGCGTGTCCTATATTGCAGACGGCGCAAGGTTTGGGATTAGTGTTGGCGTATTGGTTGCATTTACTTCATATATTACCCGGTTCTGGGCTCCAATCAATACGATTGCCGGATTTTACAATAATGTTGTGACAGCCGTTTCTTATTTGGAAAGGATTTTTGAAACGATTGATGAGCCGGTTGAGGTAAAAGATGCGCCGGGGGCAGGGCAGATGCCGGAAATACAAGGGGATGTGGAATTTGAAAAGGTGAATTTCAGCTATGAGGATGGCGTGCCTGTGCTGCAAAATGTCAGCTTCCATGTAAAAAGAGGGGAAACAATTGCTTTTGTTGGCCCGACTGGCGCGGGAAAAAGTACAATTGTTAATTTAATCAGCCGTTTTTATAATGTAGATTCTGGCAGGATATTGGTAGATGGGACAGATATCTCTGGGGTAACGCTCCATTCCCTGCGTAGCCAGATGGGCATAATGATGCAGGATAGCTTTATATTTAGCGGCACGATTATGGATAATATCCGCTATGGGAATAAAACTGCCACAGATGAGGAAGTAATCCGTGCCGCAAAAACAGTTTGCGCGCATGATTTCATTATGCAGATGGAAAATGGTTACCAGACAGAGGTGAACGAACGGGGGAGCCGTTTGTCTGTTGGGCAGAGGCAGTTGATTTCCTTTGCCAGGGCTCTTTTAGCAGACCCTGCAATCCTGGTTCTGGATGAAGCGACTTCCAGCATAGATACGGAAACCGAACTTGTGCTGCAGGAAGGGCTTGACCATCTTTTGGAGGGCAGAACGTCATTTATTATCGCCCATAGGCTGTCAACAATCCAAAATGCAGACTGCATCATGTATATCAGTGATGGCGGAATTGCAGAAATGGGAACACATGAAGAACTTTTAGAGAAAAAAGGAAAGTATTTCGAACTTTGTATGGCGAAATAAAGGTTGTTTCTGGCTGAAAGATTTGTTATGATAATAAAGCGAAAAGTTTTTGTAGCATATGAAAAAACCATATGCAACAAAATCTATTATTTCGCTTTGGAAAAATGCAAGGGCAGCATTTTTCTTATCTCAATAATAAAGATGATTAGGAACTTCAAACTCATGAGCAAAACAGTAAGCTGCGAAAGCAGCGGCAGACAGCGAAGCTGTCTGGTTTTGCGAATGAGGAAGGAGTTGCTGTGAATAGTAACTTTTGGAAAGCAAGGGCAGACAGCGGAGCTGTCTGGTTTTGCGAATGAGGAAGGAGTTGCTGTGAATAGTAACTTTTACAGAGTGGTTTGAGGGCGGCACAGGAACGAGGTAATTATGTATACATTTGAGAGCAGGGTAAGATATAGTGAAATTGCAGAGGACGGGCTTCTTGCCCTCCCTGCGGTAATTGATTATATGCAGGACTGTACGAATTTCCAGTCAGAGGATTTGGGCGCCGGCTTGGAGTACCACAAAGAGCATGGGTTAATGTGGGTATTAAATTCATGGCAGGTGGTAATGGAGCGGTATCCAGCTATGGGGGAAAAGATTACAGTAGGGACGCAGGCATATGCCTATGAAAAAATGTTTGGATACCGTAATTTCCTGATTACAGATTCTTCTGGGGAATGTATTGCAAAGGCCAATTCCATCTGGGTTCTGATGGATTTAAAAAAAGGCCGCCCAATGATCGTAACGCCTGAAATTGGTGATATTTATGGGAAGGCAGAACCGCTGCAGATGGAATATGCACCGCGCAAGATTAAGGTGCCAAAAGATGGGCTCAGCCGGCAGAAATTTATTGTCCACAGTTTTCAGCTTGATACAAATAAGCATGTGAACAACCGGCAGTATATACAGATGGCGATGGAGTGCTTAGACAAGGAGGACAGGGTAAAGGAACTGCGTGTTGAGTATAAAAAGCAGGCAGTGCTTGGGGATGAAATATATCCGTCTGTCTGCCAGGTAAATGAGAAAGAAGTCATTGTATCATTAAATGCGGAGGGGGGAGTTCCGTTTGCGGTGGTACAGTTTTTCCTTTTTTAAACAAAAGGAAAAGGGGGATTTGAGATGGTAATCAGCATGATAAGCCTGGCTGTGGGGATTATAAGCCTGTTATATTTTGCAGGGTATGTTTTTTGGAATGGGGTTAATAATTCTTTTTTATATTTTTGGCTGCTTCTGGGAATATGCGGCATTGCATATTCGGCGCTGCACCGTTTGATTTTACAGTGCGGTGTGGTATTTTGGAGGCGGGCAGAACAGTTTGTTTTGGGAGTAATTTTAATAGGTACTGTTATTATAATAGGAATTGTGGGGCTTCTGGTTACAGAAGGGAAGGAAGAGCCTTCAGCGAATGCAGATTATGTAATTGTACTTGGGGCGCATGTATTTGGTGAGCGCATGAGCGCAAATTTAAGGTACCGTGTCGAAGCGGCATATGATTATTTAGAGAAAAATCCTGACACAAAAGCAGTTTTGTCTGGCGGGCAGGGGCAGGGGGAGGATATAACAGAAGCTGAGGCGATGCGCCGTTATCTTGTGCAGCAAGGGATTGCAGAAGAGAGGCTTCTGATGGAAGGAGATTCCGTAAATACAGAGGAAAACATCAAAAACAGCGCTGAACTGATAGGGGATAAGTCCAAAAAAGTGGTTATTGTAAGTAATGGTTTCCATATTTACAGGGCAAAAGGAATTGCTAAAAAGCAGGGATATACAGATGTAGAGGGGCTTGGCTGCAAAATCCATCCTTATTCTGTTCCAAATGCGTATATCAGGGAGGCGGCGGCTGTTATAAAATATAAGATTTGCAGGCAGATTTAACGTATGATGGTTAGGACGGCTGTGAATTGTAACAACCATTATTTTCAGATAGATTGTGGAGTGAAAAGAAAATGGCGGAAAGAAAAGAGCAGGGAAAAAAAGGCTTTGGCAATATTTTAAGGAAAAAAGAAACCAAAGAAGGAAAAGAGCAGGCAGGGACTGGTTCTAAAATAGTGAAGCAGGGAAGAAAGGGCTGGGCAGCAGTTACAAAACCGGATTTCCATACGCTGTGCATTGCTTTTATGGGAGTTTTTGTAATATTTGTAATGGCATGGGGAACCTGCCAGAGTATTAAATCAATTAATGCTTCTGCGGGGACAGAAGGGCAGACGGTACTAAAGGTAGAGGATAATTCTAAAAATGAAGGAAAGCCAATTGATGTAGATGTTTTAATTCAAAAGATTTTGGACAATGTAGCATTTGAAGCAGAGCTGAATAAACTGGATGATTCTGTTGCAGAAGGAATGGTAGAGATGGCGGAAGGGACAAAACTCCAGATTTATATGGGCAGCGGCACATTTGCAGATGAACTCCTTGTGATGACGTCAAGGGATGAGGCTTCTGCAAAGAAGAATATGGAACATGTGAATGCCCATCTAAAAGAGACGGAAGCAACATTCCGTGATTACCTTCCGGAGGAGGCAAAAAAAGTGGGGGATGCGGTCAGCATCCGCTGTGGATGCTATGTCATAGTATGCATTACGTCAGACTATGAAACAGCGGAAAAAATCATTAATTCGGTGATAAAGGAATAGATGTGATGAAACGGAAAGTGATATATCTGGCGGTGGGGGTCGGAATTATCGCTGTAATAGGGGCAGCCAGGACATATGAAAAAAGTCTTGCGGGGCAGGCTGGTTATCTTGGTTCAGAAATAATTTTTTACAGGGAAAGTGCGTCAGCCAGTGGGACAGGGCATTCGGGGACAGATACGCTTACGGCGGCAGAGAAAAAGAAAAAGCTAGGCCAGAAGAATTCACCGGCGCCATCTCCGGCTGTTACGGAAACCCCTTCACCAACGGTAAGCCCTGAAAAAAAAGGTTATGAAAAGATTATAAGCGATGGAAAGATTAAGGTCTATGATACTGCCACGGTTGTTTTAGGGGATTCTGCGTATGAACTGTATACTTATGTGAACAGTGCGGCAAGCCGCTATGCAAAGGCGGTGAATAAACTTACAAAAAGCCTGGATTCCAGTGTAAAGGTATATAGTATGGTTGCCCCAACCAGCGTAGGCATTACATTTCCAGATAATAAAAGGAAATCACTAAATTCTTCTTCCCAGAAGGAAGCGTTAGAGGATATAGAGCATAAGCTGTCTGGCAGGGAGGTTTTTGTGCCGTTATATGATAAGTTAATGCGGCACCGGACAGAATATATATTTTTCCGGACAGACCATCACTGGACTTCCCTGGGGGCTTATTATGCATATGAAGCTTTTTGCGAGGCGAAGAACATGACGCCGAACCAGCTTTCCGGATATGAAGTTAAAAAATCAGAAAATTTTACTGGTTCATTTTACCGGGAGACTTACAATGATAAGAACCTACGGGCTGATACCCTGGAGGCAATTTATCCGCTCAGCCAGAAATTATCCATGAAGTATACGACAGCAGAAGGGAAGGTAATCAGCGCTCCGGTAATTGCAGATGCCAGCAAATATGGATCAGGGATGAAATACAGCGCCTATATTGCCGGGGATAACCCTTATACAGTAATCCAGAATAAGGAAATAACAGATGGTTCTTCCTGTGTTGTGGTAAAGGAATCTTATGGAAATGCGTTTGTGCCATTTCTGGCAGATCATTACCAGACTGTTTATGTGATAGATTACCGGTACTGGGAAGGGAAACTTGTGGACTTTATAAAAGAGAACAAGACAAGAGAGGTTATATTAGTTAATAATATTTCCATGACAAGAAACTCATATTTAATAGGCAAATTGATGTCCTGCCTGAATAATTAGGGAGCGGGGGAAATATGGTTTTTAGCAGTTTAATTTTTGTATGTATTTTTTTACCTGTTGTTTTAGTGTTATATATGATTTGCCCGGTAAAATACAGGAATCTTCTCCTGCTTTTAGCAAGCCTCTTTTTCTATGCATGGGGCGAACCGCGTTATATCCTTATAATGCTTTTCTCAACGGTATTTGATTATGCGAATGGCAGGCTTTTAGAATATTTTGGGGATAGGAACCAGCCAAAAGGGAAAAAAGGGATTCTTGCCCTTTCAGTTGTGGGAAACCTGGGTATCCTGTTTTTCTTTAAATATAGTAACCTGTTAATCCATTCCTGGAACCAGCTGACAGAATCGCATATGGCGGCGCTGAAAATTGCCCTTCCGATTGGGATATCATTTTATACATTTCAGACGATGTCTTATACAATTGATGTTTATCGGGGAAAAGTAAAGGCACAGCATAATTTTATAGATTTTGCGATGTATGTCAGTATGTTCCCGCAGTTAATCGCAGGACCGATTGTGCGCTACCAGTATATTGAAAACCAGCTTTCTGGAAGGGTTACAGATGCAGAACGCTGGGTAAAGGGAATGCAGAGGTTCTTAGTTGGCCTTGGGAAAAAAGTGATTTTTGCAAACCAGATTGGTTTGTTGTGGAACGATATATTGCAGGGAAATTTCCAGACGCTTAGCATGGCAGAGGCATGGCTTGGGGCGGCTGCATTTACATTCCAGATTTATTTCGATTTTTCCGGTTATTCAGACATGGCGATTGGGCTTGGGCATATGTTCGGGTTTACGCTTCCGGAGAATTTTGAACATCCATATAGCTCAAAAAGCATTACAGAATTTTGGAGGCGGTGGCATATCACGCTAAGCGCGTGGTTTCGCGAATATGTTTATATCCCGCTGGGGGGAAATCGGAAAGGGCGGCAGAGGCAGATTGTCAATTTATTTATTGTATGGTTCCTTACAGGGCTGTGGCATGGCGCCAGCTGGAATTTTGTTTTATGGGGGATATATTTTTTTGTAATACTTTTGGCAGAAAAATTGTTTTTGTTAAAAGAAATGGAGCGGTGGCCGGAGATTTTACAGCATGTCTATGCCGTATTTTTTATTACTGTGGGCTGGGTGCTTTTCGCCATTGAGGATTTTAGCAAAATGGGATATTATCTGCAAGTTATGTTTGGCATGAAAAATCCGGTATTTAATGAAACGGCGCTTTATTACCTACAGACATATGGGATTTTTTTGGTTATATTGGCAATTGCGTCTTCACGTCTTCCAATCAGGCTGGTTTACAGGCTGCGGAAGTATATGCTCCGTGTGGAGACAGAGTTTGCAGTAAAAAAAGGGAAGAAAGCGGAATTTATTGTGTACAGTATCTATACGCTGGTTATTCTCTTAGTCAGCATGGGACTGCTAATCAGCGGCTCTTATAACCCATTTTTGTATTTCCGTTTCTGATGGGCTGTGATAAGGTGTGGCTGAAAGAAGGAAAGTATGGAACAGAAAGCAGGGATGAGAGTGGACATGAAAAAGTATTACCGGATTTATATAGTAGTGATTTTTGGGATTATTGCATTTTTTGGCTTGTTTTCTATTTTGCTGCCTGAAAAAGGGTATTCAGAGAATGAAAACAGGTATTTGGAGCAGTTTCCAAAGGTTAAGGCAAAAAATATATTATCCGGGGATTATCAGGAGCGGTTTGAAAAGTCATTTAGCGACCAGTTTTTAGGCCGGGACGCCTGGATGAAGGGTGCTACGGCAGTAAAAAGGGCAGCAGGATTCCAGGAGGTTTCTGAAGTTTATTTTGGGAAAAGCGGACATTATATTACAAAGACAGTCCAGGAAGATATTGACCAGAAGCAATATCTGCGGAACCTGCGTTATGTGGAATACCTTGGGGAAACCTGCGGCGGCGATGCAAGTACAATTTTGGTACCTTCCCCGGGAACCATTTTAGGGGATAAAATACCAAACCACGCTCCATATTATGACGCAGATGCAATGTACAATGAGGCAGGGACTGTTTTGAAAAAGGCAAAAAATGTGGATATACGCCCGGAAATAGAGGAATATGCCAAACAGAACCAGGTATATTATAAAACAGACCATCATTGGACGTTATTGGGCGCTTATGCGGCATACAGCGCATATAGTGATGCAAACCAAATGCTTAAACATACCTATGGGTATTTTGCTGTAAAAAAGATATCAGAGGATTTCCTGGGGACGACATATTCTAAAGTAATGCCATTAAATGCAAAAAAGGATACTATGTATGCGGCAACAAATATCCCGCCGGCTGCTGTTGCTTATGACGGAGTGGAAAGAAGCGGCATATATGATGTGGAGAAGCTGACGCAAAAGGATAAATACGGCTATTTTTTTGGCGGAAATTATGGTGAAGTATCTATTACAATGAATGAGAAAGCAGAAAAAAAGCTTTTAGTAATAAAAGATTCTTATGCAAATAGTTTTGTGCCATTTTTGATGGAAAGTTTTGACCAGATTACCATGATTGATTTGCGGTATTATAAAAAGTCGGTGCAGAAGCTGTTAGAGGAGAATAATTATGGGCAGGTTCTTGTTTTATATGAATTAAGTAATTTTGCCCAGGACAAGAATCTTTATAAATTAGTGTACTGACATGGTTTCAGGAGTGTGGTATACTATAGCTGATATAAACCGTAGTTTTTAGCGAGCGTTATATCCTGCGGTTTCAGGTACGTTGTAGAGGATGGCCGTGAATAGTAAATGACATGGAGGCTGAAGATGAAGAAAAGAAGAATACTGGCGGTTATTTTAACCGGGATAATCCTTGCAGTATGCATGCCAGGAATATATGTTCCGGCATCGGCAGGAAGTATCAGCAGGATTTCGCAGAAAAAAGCTGCAGATAAAGTTCAGTGGCCGGCAGGACCGAAAAAAAAGAGCCTGTCAAGCGATTCGGCAATTCTTATGGAACTTTCTACCGGACAGATCTTGTATAAGAAAAACATTAACAAAAAGCATTACCCGGCTAGTATCACGAAAATACTGACAGCAATGCTGACAGCAGAAAATTGTTCTAACAATGAAGTAGTTACATTTTCAGAAGCAGCAGTTTATGGGATTGAAGCCGGAAGTTCTACTGTTTATACAGAAGTAGATGAAAAACTGACGATTGAGCAGTGTCTCTATGCAATTATGTTAGAATCAGCAAACGAGGTATGCCTTGGTGTTGGGGAATATATATCTGGTACAGCCGATGCTTTTGTAGATAAAATGAATGAACGTGTGAAAGAGCTTGGGCTGAAGGGGACGCATTTTAATAACCCCAATGGCCTGCCTGACCCGAAGCATTATACTACGGCATATGATATGGCAGTGATTGCGCGCGAGGCGATGAAAAACCCCACATTCCGTAAAGTAGTTGGGACAAGGAGTTACCAGATGCCGAAAACGAATAAGCATAAGGCACGTTTTTGGAATAATCACCATCAGATGGTGAATGGTTATCAGTGGCCGAAATATGAATATAAATATTGTATTGGAGGGAAGACAGGCTATACCAACATTTCAAGAAATACATTGGTGACTTATGCGGAAAAGGACGGCATGGAGCTGGTGTGCGTAATTATGCGTGCAGATGGCCCAAAACAAGGAGAACCAAATGAATATACAGATACTACTTCCCTTTTGAATTTTGGTTTTGAGAATTACAGGAAGTATACGGTAGATGAACAGACAAGCGATATCAATAAGGATTTGTTTAATAACTATGACAGTTATTTTGATTCTGACGCATCGCCAATCCACCTTGCAAGTGAATCATCTGTAGTGCTGCCAAAGGGGGTGGAGCTTACGCAGGCGAAACAGAAGGTTTCTTATGATAAAGATGTTAAGCTTAAAACAGGAGACAATATAATTGGAAGCGTCACGTATTCCTATGGCGGAAGGGTGGTTGGTTCTACAGATATAATTTATACAAAGAAGGAAGATTCTGCAGGGAGGCATTTGGACGCGGCTTCCAGGGAGGCTGTAGGTGAAGAGATACAGGAGCTAAAGGATTCCGCTAAGAAGGATAAAGAGAAGGAAAATATCTGGCGGAAGTGGAGAAAGGTAAAAGATGCTATGGTTGGATTTTTCAAAATCAGTGCGGTACGGGTTGTTTTGCTGGTAATCGCTGTGGCAGCAGTGGCAGCCCTGCTGATTTTCTTATTGCGCCATGTACAGATGCCAAGGCTTCGGAGAAGGCGCAGGCGATCTTCTGGCGGCTACAGGAGCAGAAGGGCGCGGAGGCGCAATGCAAGGCATTCGCATAACCACTGGAGCAGCGGAGGCTCTGGAAGGCGCAGGACACGGCGCAATATGAGTAAATATTATGAAAGAAAGCCTGTAAAATCAAGTTCACCACGCGAACGGCGGAACAGAGGGCTTACCTACCATAAAAACCATAAAAAGACAAGGGAGAGCTTTGGAAAGAATTTCTTTGATTTTTAACAGACGGTTACTATTCTAAAGATATATCATCTTTAAAAAAGGGCCAAAATAGGCAGGATGTAAAAAATATTATTTTTGTCTTTTAGATTTATTACTAAGGCGGTTAAATGTCGAATGAATTTTACGCAGAATAAATTTTTATCTGCAAGGCGGAAGATTGAGCTGTAGCGAGTGCTACAGCGATTGATAACAACGTAGCAGATAGAAATTTAGGCAAGTAAAAACATCGATATTTAACCACCTTAGTAATATATTATTGTTTTGGAATTTTGAAGAATAAAGCCATAAATGAAAAAAGCTTAAAATCATGTCATAGGAGTTTAAGCTTTTTTCATGTCAGATATCTGCATTTAGGTATCACGAATGGTTGGATATTCTACTCAATTTCTCTTCCCATATACATCCCATCTTTCAATTCTCTAAATGTAACATAACCACACTTTGTATATAAATTTACTCCTGGCGGATTGTGTTTCCACACATAAATAATACTTTGTCTGCATCCATCTTTGGCGGCATTATGCGCCATCTCAGATAAAGCAGCCATGGCATATCCTTTTCTTCGTTCCTCTTCGTAGATAAGCAGATCATTTAGGAAAACCTGCTTTGTTCCTTCTGTAATCTCATACAGATACCAAATAATGCCCACGCTCTTGCGGCTGTCTTCCTCTTCAATCATCATCAGTGAATGATCTTTTGTTTTGATTCCTTCTGGCAGTATGTCCGAAAATTCTGTTACCGCTTGCTTTAATGCATTTTCCTGGGTAGTGTTTTGCGCTTTCATCAAGTCTTTTGCATAGTCATTTGTACTATATTCACGAAATGCTTCAAACTCTTGTAAACTCATTTTTCTTAATCTGACTTTCATATGCTCCTCCTAAGATTTTGTTAATGAAATAATCCCCGGATAATCTTTTCTGCACACTCCTTTGGATTATCCTTTTGATACATGTAAACTTGCTTGCTCCGCTTATCATTATATCATGGAGAATATCAGTATGTCATTCTTGTCAAATTATTGAAAAAAACGAGAGAAACCCAAAATATAGATTTCTCTCGTTCCATACTATTTTCTTTTCAGTTCGGTATATACGAATCTGCAACCGATTCCATCATTGTGAACACTGGTAAAAACTCCATTCTTCTTATGATGGAGATAGGCTCTTAAGCCATTCATTTGCATTATTCCCTAAAATATACCTTATTTTTTGCTTTTCCAGCGCCTTTAAGAATATTCAGCTTTTCAGCTTTCAACAACAAACGACTTGCGGTCTTTATCTCAACTTCCAGCAATTTTGCTGCAGCAGCACTATTTATTTTTTTATTTGTTTCCAGATAAATCAAAATAATCTGCATTCTTGTTCTTTCCAATTCGGACATTGATTCGGACAGTTTCTCTTTCCTTTCAAAACCGTTTCTTATGCGAATAATCGCGTTCAAATAGTTTCTTTCCTCATCCATATCAAACTCAGGCTCTGGTGAACCATTTTGTTTCAGTTCTCTTAATATTTTTGGAATACCCGTTCCCTTTTTTTCAGATAAATCAATCTCCTTAAATGCTTCAGCATTCCAATAGAAATATTTCGTATTTCCCATTGCGCACAATTACATGCTCTTAATTTTATAAAATGCATAAGTTCTCTAGCATTAATAGTACAATAGAAATTTAGTTAGATTTTGTGCTGCTGTCGTTATTAAATTGATACTTGAATTTACAATCAAAACTTTGCAAAAAATAGTGATATGTAAAACCGCATTTTGATACAATCGGTTCCAAGAAAATATGTGAAAAACGCCTGAAATAAGGGCTTTTGGCAGATTTGATAATTTTCCGGAAGCCTGTTATTTTTATGTTCTGAAACGGTGGACAGACATCGAAATGCAATTTGAGCCCCTTCAGCCGATGCCCCCCTTGCAAGGCAAAATAAAAAAGTATAAATCTCCCAAAAAACAACTCCCGTTGGTTCTGAACATTCAAGAATCAGCGGGATTTTACATCGTTTTCATAAGGTCGAGCAGAAGTTTTTTCTGTTCATCGGTAAGCGGATTCCATCTGGAAAACAGGATGCGCTGCTCATCGGTCAGTTGCACCGGCTCATTCCCTTCAGCAAAGAACTGCGCCAAAGTTATCGTCCATATTCTCTGCACCAGCTCTCTCCGTTGCCGATAGCAGACTGTCCTCTGATAAGGGTTGTAAAGTGTTGGTGTGGATTATTTCTGATTCTTTTCAAGGCACTCATTGATAATCAGATTTTGTACTCTGTCCTTAAAGGCTTTATCAGTGTCTTTACTGAAATGTACCTTGACGGTGTAAGTAGTGTTCCCTAACTTTCGTTTGAAGCTGTGGGACTGTTGCTCGTTTTTAGTTTCTTCCATATGTGCCATACTCTTTGCTCCTTTATATAAAAATAGAGCGCATAGATTGGTTCTATACACTCTGACGCTATATTACTTATTCAGTTCTGATTGTGGGAATGGTTGTTTAAATACACAGGAATTTGTATCAGCTTTGCAGATATTCAATCAGCTTATTTGCATATTCATCGCTATGCTCGTGTAAATACTGCCCATGTCCCATATATTCAATCTCAATATCTATTATAGCGGGCAGATATTTCTTTAACAAAGTAACACTCTTCTTTGGATATTGCTCATTTGAGCCTCTCCAGGACAAAATAACCCCCTTGTAATTTCTTATACTTTCAGGAATATGATACCTATACACAAATTCACACGCATTTTTTATAGTATTTGAGGTAATGCCCGTATAAAGCATTTCGATAATACTGTTGTTATCTTTTCCCATAACGGCGTCCATCATAAATTTGGGGATTGCTTTTCCGTTTTGAATCCGCTTGATCGCTTTGCAGAACATATATTCATATGGCTTTGTCAACAGGCCCATCTTTGTCAGAAACGCCGCATCCAAATGTGTTTTAGCAACATTAACATTGCCCCTTCCAATAATTTCAACAGCCATTGTTGCTCCCATAGAAAATCCAGACAGACAATATAAATTACCAGATAGATTATTTATTATGTAATTTTCTATCTCGTCACAATTGTCCTTAAGACTGACAAGTTTATCTGTTCTTTCACTGTGACCATCCACTTCTGCCAATATCACATAATAATCTAACAAATATTTTAAAATTGGTTCATAGCAAAGCATTGCTGTGGAAGCCATTCCATGTATAAATAGTATTGACTTATTATTTTTATCGCCAAAACATAAAAAATTCATAACACTATCCTCCATAAATGCCGATTTGTCGTTGTTTTATTATATATCCGATTTTTCAAAAATAAAAGCAAATTCTTATACTTCCTGTTCATCAAAACGGAACTTGAACAATGCGGCAACAAGCCGGGATTTTATGCTGTCCTCGGTATCCCTGTCGATATGCCCGTTTTCAATGGCGGCAATTCGGATTCGCTTGCTGTAATGCCGTAAAACCTCGTCCACGGCTTCCGGCTCGCCAATGGTCGCCCGGACAATCGTTTCATAGGGCAAAAGGTTCGGATTCCCCATGTGAAAGCACCTCCATTTTCCGTTGCAAGAGTTTTAACATCCTGCGGATTTGATACCCGGTCGTACTCCGGCAGAGATAACAGGGCGGCGGCAAGCTCCCCTTTGGTGAGGATAACTGTCTGACCGCATATCGTAACGGGGTATTCTTCATAGGGTACTTCAAAATATTTGTCTGTTGTGCCTAAAGGGTAAAACTTTTCTTCTGTGAGGTATTCAAGGGATATTTCTTTTTGCCGCCGCCTGCTCCTGTCACGCCATGCGTTGATAACCGCAAAGCGTATGACAGTCTTACAATAGCCGTTGAACATATACATGATGTGCTTTCTGTATGCTTCTGCGCAAGGCATAAATAATTCCCCTTTTTCCCACATAGGGAAGTGCATGGTTTACAGTTGCATTTATAATTCGGAGAGCAGCAGGAGTTTAAATTGCTGCCCTTTGAAATTAAATAGAATTTAACAATGACGGTCGTTTCATTCACATATAAAAAGCTAACAAACCTAAACTTTTACAAGTTTGTTAGCTTTTTATTCTAACATTTCAACGCTTATCTATGATTTTATCAATTAACCCAAAATCCATTGCCTCTGTTGCTGACATATAATTATCGCGTTCTGTTGCAATGGCGATTTCCTCAATGCTTTTTCCAGTATTCCCTGCTAAAATAGAGTTTAGGCGTTCTTTGCTTTTTTGTATATGGTCGGATGTTATTTTTATATCTGTTGCCTGTCCTTGAATACCATTTCCATGAATTGCTGGCTGGTGTATCATTATTTCTGCGTTTGGCAAAGCGATACGTTTTCCTTTCGTTCCACCAGCTAATAAAAAAGCTCCAAAGCTGGCGGCAAGACCAATACAAATAGTTGAAACATCACATTTTATATATTGCATTGTATCATAAATAGCAAAACCGGCTGATACAGAACCTCCGGGACTGTTTATATATAACTGTATATCTTTTTCGGGGTCTTGTGCTTCTAAAAACAACATTTGAGCAATAATCAGACTGGCTGACATATCGCTTACTTCTTCCCCCAAAAAAACAATTCTGTCGGATAGTAGCCGTGAGAAAATATCGTAACTTCTTTCTCCACGGCTTGTCTGTTCAATAACATAAGGTATCGTACTCATGCAGCAATCTCCTTAATTTGTGTAATAAATTTGTAACTAGAGATATAAGAACAGCACAAAGAAATTCTGTTTTGTTTTGGCATAAAGATTCCCATATCCCTATAAATTTTAGGTGGATATAAATATATTTGTTTAAAGGCAAATGAAAATGATTGTTGTGTATCATATCCGGCTTCATACGCAATTTGCATTATTGGTTTATCTGTTTTTACCAGCTTTTCAGCAGCAACAGTGAGCCTGCGGTTTTGTAAATATTTATACATGGTAATTCCTGTATACTCTGTAAAAATGCGATTAAGATAGAATTTGGAATAACCAATATTTTTTGATATATTATCTAAGTTGATTTCTTTCTCTAAATTCTTCTCGATATAATCTATGACTTTTTTAACAACTTCTTTTTGGACTTTCATCATATATCCTCCTAGACTTGTACTCTTATCTATTATAGCAAGTTTAAATATACGTGTCTTAATAAAAAATGCTATTTTGGTACCAAATTTTAAAATTTATGCTCTTTGATACATTGTCAAGTGAAGAATTCATTCTTTTTGCTTTTTCATACACGGAATCTTGTAGATATTCTATAAATGTGCTAAACTAAACGCAATAGCAAATCAGAATATAAGGAGAAATATATATGCGTATTTGGAAAATAGTATTTTCGGTTTTGACAGTTGCTTTTGGTTCTATTGGATTGATGAAATTACTGCCTTACGATATAACGTTACCTATTATGTTTGTGTTTATGGGATTAGTTATGTCATTAAATGCGAAAGAATGCTATGATAAAAAATCGAAAAGAAATGCTGCTATTTTTGGCGGAGTAGCAATTTTTGTTTATGCAGTCACAGCATTTAATTTGGTTAGCCGATTGCTATAAATTCAAATTTGCGAGGAAAAATGTATGATTAGAATAAGACCATATAAAGCTTCAGATGCAGATACAATATTATCGTGGTGTCAAAATGAAAAAGCATTTTATCAATGGACAGCAGGCATACTCGGTAATTATCCGATAACACAAAAGGAATTTTGCTTTGTTGAATCTCTAATGCCGTTTACTGCATTTGATGAAACAGGAATCGTTGGCTTTTTTACACTAAGAAATCCTGATGAATCATTGGATGAACTACGTTTTGGATTTGTTATTGTAAATCCTCACAAGAGAGGAAAAGGCTATGGAAAAGCTATGCTCCGGCTGGGTCTAAAATTTGTATTCGAAATATATGGAGCAAAAAAAGCATCATTGGGCGTTTTTGAGAATAATCTTCCGGCTTATTATTGTTATAAAGCAGTCGGGTTTAGCGATACTGTTCTTGATACGACAGAAACATATTGTGTTCTAGGTGAAGAATGGAAGTGCAGAGAATTGATTATGGAAAATAGATAAATCCCAGCTTGCCACCAACCCCAAAAAAGGCAACCGCTCCCCTCAAAGCGTCTGCCTTTTCCTGTCCCCGTCCTTCTACTCGTTACTGAAAACCTCTGCCATCATCTTTGCCCCAGCTTAAAACCGTCAATGAACATTTCCGAGAACTCAAACGGGATTACGTCAAGCTGTTCGTCCATGATTTTAATGAACTGCTCATCAAGGGGCGGCTTCAGCTTAGCCAGTAACTCAATAAAGTCCTCGTAGTGGTGGTAATTCCCCTGATGGATGCCTTAGACCACTTCCATTATTCTGTTACCGCCGGTATCTTCCCGACAAAGTTATAAATGATTTTGATTTCCTGAAATTTCTCCCCGTCAGCCTTTTTCACCTCACTCACCAGAATCCGGCTGATAAGGCGGTTTAAGATACCTTCGTCCAGTTCCCGGACTGCGGCGTACTGCCGGATTTTCCGGATAAAGGTGCGGACATCGCTTTTCTGCGCATTGGAGCGGCCCAGGGCTGGCAAAGAAGCGGAGCGAACCGCATAAGGGCTAAAAAGCAAGGGCGCATTGTGGAAAATGGAAGCCTATTATATTATGACAGTTGGGAAAAGGTGCAACTTCTTTATCAACATTGCAGGAGTTTGGAATGGTGCAGAAAGAGCAGTTTGAAGGATATCCGCTAAAAGTGGAATATTCGCTTACAGAGAAGGGTAAGCGAATGTTAAATGTTATTGTTACCATGCAGGAAATTGGGATTGAATTGATGAAAGAGGACGGAAAGGAAGAATTTTTGAAAAATAAAGGATTGGTATAGATACATACAAAAAAAGTGTGTAATGTACAAATAAATCTCTCCCTGTTAGAATGAAAATAAAAACGGGAGGGGTTTTTAAGCGATGAAAGATTCAGAACAAACAATAGGAAATTTAGTAGATAAATCCAGCACAGCTTTTATTAGTTATGTTGACAAACAAGGAATACACATGTATTCTTTCAATGGTTTCTGCAAAGTCGTCATACGCTATGCTGCTATCAACGCATGGCGCGACAGGAACAGGCGGCGGCAAAGAGAAATATCCTTTGAATACCTCACAGAAGAAAAGTTCTACCCTCTAAGCACATCAGACAAATATCTCAAATTTGCCGCCTGCGAACACGTCAAAACATTCGCCGCAATGCAAGCCGCCGTTGTAGTCATTCAGCCCAAAGCGAATATCATAGCGTCCGCTTTTTTTGTCAAAAATCAATGCTCCCTGCTTCATAAGGTGTCGTCCTCCCTTTCCTGTGATAAAAATGCGCCCTCTGCCATATCGTGTGCGACAAGGGCGGTATAATAGCTGTCAATGGTGTTTGGTGCGTTAAAAAGAACCGCAAGCAGATACTTCTTGATGTTGCGTATCTTGGTTGTGTTTTGGTGCATACAGTCAATCACAAACTGAATATGGCTGCTGTTCAGTTTCATATATAGGCTTGTCCTGTGTTGGATTTTCCAATGCAGGCTTTGGCAGTACTGGAAATTTGAGTAAAAAAATAGACGCTCATGTTTGAACGTCTATCCGAAAATTGATATTGGGGTCTTTAGTGTTTTGGGGTATAATTTGGGTAAATCTGAATGTGCTTCATTGCATTTTTATTGCATTATTTTTCTTTTTTATAGTGGTTTATAGGTTCTAATTTTTTTTAAAATGCCTTAAAATCAACGATTTTTGCTTATAACCGTTACTGTCGGTCTGGAGTTCGAATAGCAACCATGTCGGAGGACATGGCCCTATGATATTTAACATGATACTTCCTGTAATAACCATTGCAGCAGCATAATGTGATACTCTTCGTCCTTAATAATCCTTGCCAGTACAGCATTAACGCAGTCGTCGCAGATTGCTTTCATATGCATGCGGTATTGCCTGATTGCTGCTTTTTCAGATTCTATATCTGCTAAAAGCATTTTTTTTGTGTTTTCCGGGATTGTCAGGTATTCAGGCGACCACATGTGCTGTTTTCCATCGCGGTGATGGGCGGAAAAGTCAAGCTTGCCGCCCAGTAAGCAGATTAATTCCCCTAATTTTTGCAAATGCATCATTTCTGCCATTGCAATTCCCAATAAGGTTTTCGCAATAGGGCATTTTTCATAGGACAGGCGGTTTTCGTTGTTAATGTACTGCGTAATTGCAGACAGTTCTGAGACAGCCCCGCAATAGTCGATTTGGAGCAGGCCGGCATAGGAAAGGTTTCGTTCCCTTACCTGGATCGGCGGGTAGGGCAGCGCTGCCATAATTGGGCTGGTTCCGGCAAAGTTACAGTTGTTTGTCAGTGTTTTAGCTTTTTCATCCATCATAATAATCCTCATTTCTGTATTTTTTTGTATTCTAAAGCTGATATAATAGTTACTATTCACGGCCGTTCTAATCACCATGCGTAAAACCTGCCAGCAAAGCTGTCAGTCGCTGCTACAGCAGCTTATGTTTTACTTATGTTGTTTAGAACAGCCTTTACAGTCAATTTCTGAAAAAGCCAAAATCTTATGTGCAAGCATAACGATTTCAGCCTTTTTCAGAAATCGACCGTGAATAGTAACATATAATAAGATATGAATGTTCTATGAAGGATGTGCCTGTTGACCTGGCTGTTTAATTATGATAAGTTTAAATCATGATGAAATAGCAAGGCGTGTTAAGAAGCATTTCAGGCCAAAGGGAGGAGCGTTATGAAAAATTATTCAGAGGATGAAAGCAGGCAGTACCATATCCAGGTGGCAAATGGGGAAATTGGCAGATATGTGATTTTGCCGGGAGATCCCAAAAGATGTGAAAAGATAGCGCGGTACTTTGATAATCCAGTATTGATTGCTGATAATAGGGAATATGTAACGTATACAGGGACATTGGACGGGGTAAAAGTCAGTGTAACTTCGACCGGCATAGGAGGGCCGTCTGCGGCGATTGCAATGGAGGAACTTTGCCGGTGCGGGGCAGATACGTTTATCAGGATTGGGACATGTGGGGGTATGCAGCCGGAAGTAAAAAGCGGTGATGTTGTTATAGCTACCGGGGCAATCCGGATGGAGGGCACAAGCAGGGAATATGCGCCAATTGAATTTCCGGCAGTACCGGACCTGGCTGTCACAAATGCTCTGGCGTCTGCGGCAGGAACGAAAGGTTTTCCATTTCATACAGGCGTGGTGCAGAGTAAAGATTCCTTTTATGGGCAGCATGAGCCGGAAACGAAGCCGGTAAGCTATGAGCTGGTAAATAAGTGGGAAGCATGGAAGAGGCTTGGCTGCCTGGCGTCTGAGATGGAATCTGCGGCGCTTTTTGTGGTGGCAAACTACCTTCATGTCAGGGCTGGGGCATGTTACCTGGTAGTTGCAAACCAGGAAAGGGAGAAGCTTGGACTTGAAAACCCCGTTGCACATAACACAGATATGGCAGTCCAAGTTGCAGTTGAGGCGGTTTGCAGGTTAATCCGAGAGCGTAATGGAAAATGAATTTATAAATACATTCGAAAGGCAGAGAACGTAAAAAGGACAGAGAAGGGATAGGAAGCTATGGGGTATCAGGAAATAGACAGGAAAATAGCAGAAAAAATGGCGGAACTTGCAATCGGGCAGCTTGCATATTCTTATGCGCCCTATTCAGGGTTTAAGGTTGGCGCTGCACTAATGGCAGAAAATGGGAAATTATACACAGGCTGCAATATTGAAAATGCCGCCTATACACCGACAAACTGTGCGGAACGGACGGCCTTTTTTAAAGCAGTCAGCGAGGGAGAGCGGGCATTTCGCGCTATCTGTATTGCCGGAGGGAAGGATGGCGTTTTAACAGGTTATACAGCTCCTTGCGGCGTATGCAGGCAGGTGATGATGGAGTTTTGTAACCCCGATACATTTCAAGTGATTTTGGCTGTCAGTAAGGAGCAGTATAAAATTTTTACCTTAAAAGAATTGCTTCCATTGGGATTTGGACCAGAAAATTTGTCATCAAAAGAATGACCGTGAATAGAACTATAGCATTATAAGGTTTAAACATAAAGGAATTGCAGGAGGTGGCATGGAAATGGAGAAATATAAACGGATTTTTGTAATCGTCCTTGATTCGCTTGGAATTGGGGCAATGCCAGATGCGCCGAAATTTGGCGATAACAGGGTAGATACTTTTGGGCATATCTTGGAAAAAATGGGGACTTTGGAGATTCCAAACCTGAAAAAGCTTGGGATGTTAAACCTTCATACTGCGGGCAAAATGGAGGCAGTACAAAAGCCAGTCGGGCGGTATATGCGGCTTGCCGAGGCGAGCAATGGAAAAGATACGATGACCGGGCATTGGGAAATGATGGGAATTAAGACTGAAAAACCGTTTCAGACTTTTACAGATACCGGTTTTCCGCCAGAGCTTATTGCGGAACTGGAAAAACAGTGTGGAAAAAGAGTAATTGGCAATAAGAGCGCAAGCGGTACGGAAATCATCGAAGAACTTGGTGAGGAAGAAATTAACACAGGGGCAATGATTGTCTATACCTCTGCGGATTCTGTGCTGCAGATTTGCGGCAATGAAGAGACATTTGATTTAGAGAATTTATACCGCTGCTGTAAAATTGCAAGAGAAATTACAATGAAGGACGAGTGGAGGGTAGGCCGTGTGATTGCAAGGCCATATATCGGAAAAAAGAAAGGGGAATTTAAACGGACAAGCAACCGCCATGATTATGCCTTGAAGCCATCTGGGTTAACGGCTTTGAATGCGTTAAAAGACAATGGGCTGGATGTAATCGGGGTAGGGAAAATTAACGATATTTTCTGCGGGGAAGGGATTACAGAGACACACCGTTCAGAAAGTTCTGTACATGGCATGGAACAGACTATTGAGATTTGTAAAAAGGAGTTTCATGGACTGTGTTTTGTCAATCTTGTCGATTTTGACGCTTTGTGGGGACACCGCAGGAATGTAGAAGGATATGGGAAAGAGATAGAGAAATTTGATAAAAACCTGGGTGTTCTGTTAGAAGAATTAAAAAATGACGACCTTTTGATTATCACGGCAGACCACGGGAACGACCCGACATATACCGGCACAGACCATACAAGGGAGTATGTTCCGTTTATTGCATATGCAAAAAGTATGGGGGATGGCGGAGCGCTTGAAAATAAAGATACCTTTGCAGTAATTGGCGCAACGGTTGTAGACAATTTTGGCGTAGCTATGCCAGAAGGGACAATTGGAAGTTCAATTTTGGAAAAGCTGCTTTAATAGGTAATAAATTGGTAAAGTATATACAAATCAGGCACTGGGAATATGTGCCTTCTGAGCGTGAGGCCAGAAAGGCATATAATAAAATGCTGTCAGAGTTATATGGGAAATAAAGCTTCACAAGATGAAAAGTTATTTCCTGGCAGTTCCATAGAGAAAGAGGGGTTGGAATGATGGGATACGGGCGGTTACAAACTTAGAGGGTAGATAAGCATAGAGGGAGGTAACATCTATGAATAAAATATATTGGGACAGAGATAAAATCTCAATCATAACAGACCAAATTGAATCTGTCCCACATAAGCATTGGGCAATGCAGTTATTTTTAGGCATAGAAAAAAATTTGGAGATAGGTATAGAAGATAATAAAGTTTCATGTAGATGTATTGTTATAAACCGTGACATATTACATAGTTTTTCAACAGGCAACAAAATGTATTTTACTATGATAATTGAACCGGCTTCAAGTTTAGCCATTCAATTGGAGGAACGAATGGGTGGAACGAAGTATTGTATGTTTGATAATCAAGATATTGAATACATCCAAAATTTATTATTTTGCTTTATTGATAGCGATGGACTAAGAGAATATAGAGAGTTTATGGTACAACTATACAAATTTTTAAGGTTAAAAGAGCAATCTAAAATATATGATGATAGAATTAAGGATTTGCTATACGAAATAGAACAGTGTAATTGCAATACCCATTCAATTGCTTCTTTTGCTGATAAAGTGGCATTGTCATCAAGCCGGCTGTCGCACTTATTTAAGGAGCAGACGGGGATTCCCTTAAAATGCTATATTCAGTTTCACCAAATGCAAACAGCTTTTTTAGCATTATTGAATGGTAAAAATATTACGGAAGCGGCAATGCTGGCTGGTTTTGATTCACCATCACATTTTGCAGCAGTTACAAAAAAGATGATGGGAATGCCTGCGAGTATTTCTGTGAAGAATAGCGTTTTTTTGAAAGTTACCGAAGAAGTAAACTGATATAATTAAACCAAACAAATAGGAGGTTTAAGGGTGAAAGAAAAAAGAAGGAAGGATAAGATGCATCAGAAGGAGAGGATAACGGTTAATGAAGTAAAATGGACAAAATATTTATGGCTGAGTTTACTTTCATTTGGAGCATTTATGCTTGAATTGCTGTCAATATTTGCAATTGAAGTTATAATTCTGCATGTAGACATACAGAATTATACAATGCAGCAAAGAAGTATTCATTGTATCATAATGGTTTTTATGTGGGCGTTTTTCATTGGTGTTCTCCTGCTTTTTTCAAGGAAGCATTATCATTTTCCAGAAAGGGGGAGAAAAAGGGATAAGATTTCCTCGAAAAGTTGGATCGTAACGCTTGCTTGTTTCATTGGCTGCAAAATTATGACTTTCATTGATTGGCATACATTAAAGATTGTCGGAGAAGCACAGGGTAAAACTGTATTCCAGTTTTGCGCGCAATATTTATACTACATATTTGAAGTGCTGCTTGTTCTTCTAATCATAATATACGGGCAAAAAGCGATTGAAACTCTGTTGAAAAAAGAAAGCAAGGTTCCTTTTGGCGGTATTATATTGGCTATGACATGGGGAGCGTTTCATTTTGTGTCAAGAGGGGTAGGTCTTGAAATATGGAACGGAATTTCTACTATGATGTTTTCTGTTCTTAGCGGTGTAATGTATTTAAGGTTAAACAGGAAATGCTTGTATAGCTATCTTTTCATCGCTGCAGGTTATTTACTATAACCCCCCCATTTATCGAGGAAGTAGAGCGTTAAATATGAAAAATTCTTCAAAAAATAAATCTTTTGCGGTTTTTATAATGTTACTCTTTTTAGTTTATATAATGTCCAATGGAGAATGGTGTATTCCGATTTTTGCGTGGATTTATCCAATTTTGTTTCTGTGTATGATTTATCTTAATCGTACTCGGAAAGTCTACCTTATAATTTGTTCTATATATGCCATCGGATTTGTTGTCCAGTTTGGGAGAGCCATTGGAATGGATATAAAGATATGTATAATGGCAGCAGTTTTATTATCTTTTCTGAAGGTTTTACCATATATCTACTGGTCAAAATCAAAAATGAGATTTCAAGATACCATTATTTTTGCAAGTATAATGGTATCAATAGAGTATATCATCTATCTGACATATCCTATATTGGGAGGGCTGTCTGACGCTTATACACAATACCAAAATCTATATCTGTTACAAATTGTAACGGTAACAGGAATTTATGGAATCACTTTTTCAATATATTGGACAGCGGCAATGATTATATGGATTTGGAACAATAGAAGCAAAAAAGAATACATCAGAAAATATATCATCGTATATGGTTCTGCAGTTGGATTGGTATTTGCTTATGGAGTTGTTATGTTTCATTTTGCAGGAAATTCAGATAAAAGTGTTAGGATCGCAGGAGTAACCGTCCCGATTTCAGAGCTGTTAAATAATGATAAAGATATATATTCTACATTTTATACTGATACATTTACTGACGAAAATATTACAAATACAAGGAGGAAACTATCATCAGCAGCTGATGAACTTTTCTTAAAAACAGAGTTGGAAGCACAAGCAGGTGCAAAGATTGTTTTTTGGTCTGAACTAAATGGAGCGGTTTTAAAACAAGATGAAGATATGCTTCTGCAGCGGGCGTCGGATATGGCAAAACAAGAAGAAATCTATTTGATTGTTTCGTTACTGGTGAAGACCCCTTATGTGGACTTAAAGGAAAATAAAACGGCAGCATTTAATCCACAAGGAGAACTTATATCAGAATATTTTAAGCATGGACGTTCAATCGGAGAATTGTGCCAAAAAGGAGATGGAATACTAAAAAGTTTTGATACAGAATATGGTAGAATTGCGCCGTTTATATGTTCTGATATGGCATTTTTGTCTAAAATACAGCAGGCAGGCAGAGATAACGTAGATATACTAATTGTTCCAGCTTCGGATTGGAAAGAAATGACATTATTAGCTGCAAAGACAGCGATTGTGCGTGGGGTTGAAAATGGAAGTAATATAATCAGACATACAAATAACGGAATGTCGATAGTTTCAGATTTTAGTGGTAATGTGCTGGCACAGACCGATTACTTTCAGTCTGATACAAAGACATTATCTGCACAGGTTATCACGAAAGGGCGGTTTACTCTTTATTCGTATATTGGAAATCTATTTGTATATCTGTGTAATTTATATTTGTTAGGGAGTTTCATACTTCCAAAAATTAAACGATTAAATAAGAAGTAGTTAAATTCCAATTTAGCTAATTATATACTCAACTTTCCCAATTTTACAAGCTTTCCCAAACCTTTTATATCAGAAAATCAACTAGTTTCCCTTATTTCTTCCCTTATGAGGTTGAAACAAGGGAAACTTTTTAATTACCACCCACAACCTTATCCAAGAGCCTTGCGGAAGTCCGTTTTGCCTCTCTGGTTGCATGGGCATATACATTCATTGTGGTACTCACATCTGCGTGTCCAAGAAGTTCCTGTACGTCTTTTGGGGCAGCTCCGTTTGACAACAGATTGCTGGTATAAGTGTGCCGTAACATGTGAAAATGAAAATCTTCCAATCCTTTAACCTTTTTCCTTGCTGCCCTGCATACTGTTCCGACCGTTGTCGGGTATTCCGCCGCACCATCCGGTCTCAGACAGACAAAGGAAATTTCCTCATAACCCTCTGGAACATTTTCCGTATTCTGCTGGGTGTAAACCTCATAATACATTCTTCCTTTATCTGTTACCTGTTTGTAGTAGTTGCAGTGGTAAAGTTCCCCATAACGGAAACGCTGTCGGTGCTGTTCCCTTTTGGCTTTTTTGAGTATCTCCGCAAGAGTGTCACAGAAGTCCACAATACGCACCTTTTTCCTTTTGGTTGCACCGATTTCATACTTGTGTCTGGTGTTGTTGTATCGCAGACTCCGACGGACGGTTAAATACTGTTCCTCAAGGTTGATGTCCTGCCACGTCAGCCCACATACTTCCCCGATGCGGAGCCCCGTATAATAGGCTATCTGTATTGGCAGGATGGCAGGATTATTCTTTTTGCGGAGATAATCCAGTAAGTCATGATACTGCTCATGGGTTATAGTCGGTGTCGGGTTTTCTTCTGTGGAATCTTCTGCAAAGAGTTCCACATCTTCCTTTTTCCCACGCATAACCACATACTGCATAGGATTAAATGTGATATAGCGTTTAGGAAATACTGCAAATCGGAATGAGTTCTGCAACACTGCCGAAAACAGCCGCAGATATCCTTTGCTTAACGG
>RAYE01000050.1 GCA_003612285.1 bacterium D16-51
TCCAGAATCTCCAAATCCGCAACTCTGCCCGAAACAATATCCATCTGCGTGTCCTCATAGCTTTCTGTCCCCTCTGTATGGATATTGATGCCGATGCTTGGGATACCGTTCATCTCCGTCTTTCCGGCAAGCTCCGATCCACGCTTGCGGCGGTGTCCGGCTATGATTTCATAGCCGCCGCCCGCCCTCGGTCTTGCAATCCCCGGTACAAGCACCCCATACTGGCGGATACTCTCAGTTGTTTCCTCCATCTTCTCATCGTCCTCCACCCCGAAATGGGTGGTCTTTGAACGTGTAAAGTTCTGCCAGCGGCGCATTGATAATCTGCTCTACCCCGTTTTCCTGTGCGGTATTTCCACCGAACAAATCATCAAAACTTTCCAGAGCAACCTTTGATACGCTTCTTGATTTTATATTACTGCCCATCTGCAAGCACCTCCTTTGTCAGAGAATCGTAAGCTGATGCCACTTTCCCCTTTGGATCATGCTTGTAGATGCTGACGCCCTCCGCTGAAATCTCCGCCACCCGGACAAAAATGGGAATAACATTGGCAAATATCCTTACCCGGCTTCCATAGGCTTCCTTCAGCATGGAGCTGATGTCCTTTGCGTAGTTCGTCCGGCTGTCCACCATTGTAAGCAGAATCCCTTCAATCTCCAGCTTCGGGTTAATCTGCCGCTTTACCTTTCCCACCGTCTTAATAAGCTGCTGCAAGCCTTTGATGGGCAGGTATGCCGCCTGTACAGGTATCAGGATACTGTCGGCGCAGGCAAAGGCGTTTATGGTAATCATGCCGAGAGAAGGCATACAATCAATTAAAATATAATCGTAACTCTCCCGGACAATCTCTATGTATGACCGCAGCACCGTTTCCCGGCTCATCACATTCACAAGGGAAACCTCCAGACCGGAAAGCTCGATGTTGCCCGGCATTAAATCTATCCCTTCCTCATGGTGCAGGATACCCTCTCCCGGCTCTACTTCCTCGTCATTGATTAAATTTCCCATAATGGTTGCAAGCGTGACTTCCAGACCGTCCGGCTCTGTAAAGCCTAAACTCGCTGTCAGACTGCCCTGTGCGTCCGCATCAATCAGTAGCACCTTCTTCCCCTGTTTTGCAATTCCTATGCCCAAATTGCTTGTGGTGGTGGTCTTGCCGACTCCGCCCTTCTGGTTTGCGATTGCGATTATTTTACACATGATTGGTTCTCCTTTTTTCTACTGATTTTCTTTTACGTTGCTTTTCCTGACTTCCACATAAGTCCGGTAATATTTCTTTGTCCCTTTGTTTGGGAACATATCGGAAAACTCCGTCACTTCGATTTTCGGGTTCCTTTGTAAAATCTTCCCGAACCACTTAATATCGTTCTTTGTTCCCATAAGCCTAACCTTTAACATTAGTCCCGTCCTCCGAACATGGCATACAGATCGTGGTTATATGTTGCGTATTCCGGATACCGAATCTGTACCGCCTGCCAAAAATATAATCCAACTTTTTGGATTTGCGCATCAGGCACAGCAGAACAGTTCTTCCACTGTGTACCGTCTGCACTCGTCCACCTGTTCCTCCGCATCATCATAGTCAAGGACACTCGGCGTACCGTTGCAGTAAAGGTTAAACGCCATCCTGACCACTCTCACGCTCCCGCTGGTCTGCCAGCCTTCATGCAGGCACTCCGTTTTCACGCAGCCTGTCTTAAAATCATAGATACTGTAAATGTTCCTTCTTGTGTCATCACTGATACCAAGACAATATACAAGTGCTTTGTGGTATACGTCCTGATACCTGACCTCTTTTAATTTTTCGTAGTAGAATTTTTCATGTGCATCGCTGATAAAAATAATCGCTTTCTCTACTCCTAACGCTGTACTACCCATGTTCATTTCCTCCATTTCTTATTTTGTTTTTGACCATAACAAAAGGACACTTCCCTAAAATTTTCTTTTAGAAAAATGTCCTTATCGTACAAAATATTAACTTGAACTGACACGAGTTTAATTTAAAATCATTTATTTTAACCCGTTAAGAGAGTTTATTTTGTCGTACTCTTGTCGTACCATACTGTCTTTAAGTCCGCAAACCCTTGATTTTACTGGTTTTCTTTGCCAAGCGTTTTCATCGTCGGGAATAAAACAGTTGTTTCTTCATACTCTCTTAAATCCACTTGAAACAGCCTAAATCCATCTTTTCTTAAAAAATACAATCTTTATACCCGACTGTACTCAACTATATCGCTTTGCAAATCTACTACAAATTTGCTACAAATCTCATTTTTTGCTACACAGAATATAAATCCTTCTAAAAGAATCCTCCGTTTCTTGAAATTTCGTCAAAAACCTCTTTTTTCTTACTCTCTGTTGCTTCTGCATAAATGTCCATTGTTGTTTCGATATTAGCATGCCCCATTACAGATTGTATCACTTTTAGGTTACTCACATTCTCACAAAGCCTTGTTGCAAAGGTGTGACGAAGATGATGAGCAGAGAAATTTGGCAAGATGATCGGTTTCGTCCCGTTTTTTCTTGACTTTTTAATCGCTTCGCCATTGTATGCTTCACAGATTCTCTTAATTGCCCTGTTTACTGACTGAGGATGTACCAGCCCTCCATAACGATTTTGGAACAAAAATCCACTCATACCATCAATTTCTGTTGTATTATAACCAGTCTCCCTTTGCTGCTCCCTCTCATACTCTAATGCATCAAACACATCATCCAGCATTGGAATGATACGGACTCCAGATTCCGTTTTGGGCAGTGATACCATATAACCACACTTTGATACTCCATCTTCATTATGGGGGAAATAACTTATACTGTGGTTAATGCTGATCTTCCGATCATCAAAATCTACATCTTCCCAACGAATCCCAATAGCCTCCCCAATTCTGCAACCTGTACCTAAAAGGAATGTAAACAGTGACCACCAGTGATAATAAATCGGACTGTTGGCAATATAGTTCAGGAACGCTCTCTGTTGCTCCTTGGTAAGCGCATGGCGTATGCCTTTGTTCTTACCTTCTTTCCGCTTCAATTCTGCCATAACATTGTCCGTAGGATTTCTACGAAGTATGTCATCCCGTACAGCCATATCAAATGCCGGATGCAGCACACAATGAACATTGTCAACCGTATACACGCTTAAATTCTGTTCCTCCAGCAAGTGTTGATAAAAGTACAATACATCCGAATACTTTATATCACTGATCCGCTGCAAACCGAATCCATCACGTACATAATGATCGTAGGTATAGATATAACCACTCTTTGTTGTTTTCCGCAGATTTCTTTTCGTCAATATGTATCGGTCAAACAACTGATTCAATGTAGTTTTCTCTGCCGTATACAAATCCAGACCATCAAGTTGATTCTTTTTCAACTGATCTTCTTTAATCCGTAACTCTCTCAGGTCAACTGCATAAATGGTTCTCCTATTTCCTAATGCATCGGTATAAGAATATGCGTACCTTCCATCCTGTGAACGCTGATATTCTCCTTTTCTTAGGGCGTGTCCCTTAGTATCTCTCCTTGACTTAGCCATATTTCATCTCCTCCTTTTATAAGGAAAAGACTCTGCATTACTTATCGGATATAATCTCCTCAAGCTGCTTACGAATGACTTTAGTCATGGTTGTCTTATGCTTAGAAGCGTATGCCTTTAATCTGGCGTATTCATCCTCCGTAAACCGTAGATTTACCCGTTTTTCTCTAGGGACATCTACCGGAGGTCTTCCCATCTTTGCCATAGCAAACTCTCCTTTACATTTCCTATTGTATATTATGGTGCCTATTTAGTCAAGCGCAAAATGCAAAGTCTTTTCCAATTTTGATATTCGGTTGTCACAAAGCTTATTCACGGTACAACTCAAGATACTGTTCAAAGATTTCTGTATTAACCAAAACGAGCTGGTTAATCTTATACGTTGCATGTGCATCTTTCGCAAGTTCTTGAAACTTGCTTAGTCCCATACCGTATATTTCCGCACCTTCTTTATACCTGACGAATTTCCTACTTTGTTTTTGTGTCTTTTTTACATTATCTATTGCCCTCTCCATCTTTTACTCCTCCATTCTCCCCTCAATCCCAAGGTGCTGTACCATTGCAGCCTCCAGTTTCGCAATCAGTCTCGGCTCTGTCACTTCTGCAATCTTTCTTCGCACCTGTTGGCGATCCACTGTTGTTATCTGTTCAATCATACAAACACCCGAAGCTTCAAAATCCTTACAGTCCATACGGTCTATAAATACATGATAATCCCTGTCAATCGCCCTTTAACCTCTTAGTAAGCGGCAACACCTGCATTACCGGGGAATTCTTATTATAAGAAGTCTTACTTATTACTATCGCTGGACGAAAATCCCCAACCACGCAACTATCAAAGTCCTCCCCAAAATCCACCAGAACAATATCCATACGCTCATAATACGATTTATTCATTTTATCTCCATTGCTATAAAACATGCTTTATTCCTCCATGCTTTCTTTTATTCATAGTATCCTTCCACCATCTTCCTGATTGCCTCTAACGCTTCCGACTCGGTAGGATAATCACCCAATACTTTGTTGTTTTTATCAAACACGGTAGTCCCGTTTTCATGTATAATGTAATCCACATTCTTATAAGTAAGCCTGTGATCAAAAAAATCATCATAACATTCTTCAGAAACCTCAGTATCTCTCATCCTGCTCACCTACCTGTCCCCACATAGCCGACAGCAGCTCCTTATGTACGGACTCACTTTTTACCCGTCCGATTCTCTTGATAACCTGATGTCTGCTGATCTTCTGCATATTCATAACCTGTGCATACTCCGGATAGCGAAGTCCCCGACAGTCAATCGTCCGGATCTCCACATCTTTAGAAGCTGTATCTCTGGACCGACTGCGAAAAAGTGGAATAACCATCAGTACATTATCCGTTTTCATGCTGTCATCACTGCTCATTACATACACCGGACGATTACCGCAAAGGCTCCTGCCTCCTTTCCATTCATGGCCAAAGTGTACTAACAGAACATCCCCCTGATGCACATCGGTTTTATCATTCCTGCTATGTTTATCTTTATTGCTTCGTTTGCCCTTTACACTCATTTTCAAAAATCTCCTTTCCAAAAAGTGATCTCATTGGTGCCGAACCCCTGCTTTGTTCGACACCATTATCATAAATCACCGAACTTCCAATCTATCGTCCTAAAAAGATACTCTTTGTGCCTTTTGACTACTTTGTAGGACGACTGGCACAATTTATAACCCATCAACTGAAAAACGCCCTCAAAATATCTGCTGCTTTACGGATTTCCTTCAATCCCTTGCCTCTGCACATCTCCACGATCTCTCCAACCTCACTGCACTCATTCTCCCCAAAATACAGATAGTCAAGGGAAACACCTAAAATTTGTGAAATTTCAAAAAGATATTCTGTCTTGCATGGTGTCTGACCGTTCTCAATCCGGTACATCTGATTCTTCCCAATCGCAAGTAATGTTGCCAGATCAATCTGCTTCATACTCGCTTCCTCACGGGCCTCACGAATCCGTGTCCCCATTGCCTTCCATACTTCCTCCGTAAACTGTTTTACATCCTTCTGTGCTACTGCTTTTTTCTTCATAATTTTTTCCTTTCCGGGCTTGTCTGCCCAAAAAAGGATCAGTGCTGATCAGGCACCCTTTGCCGACAAATGCGCTTTCACGCAATCCTTATTGTTTGTAACGAGAAAAATCCTTGTTTTCTCAAGCACCCCCTCTGATTATTCAGAGAAACCGATTCAGACAACAATACAGTATTTTCCAAAAAAATCGGGGCTATCGATATGAATTTAATCATATCCGATAGCCCCAATGGCTTTTCCAGAGTACCAATTTACTCTGCGGTTATTATTTTTTTGTCTACTCGTAGTGCTTTATATTCTCCGTTAGCTGCTTTACGGAACTCAACGTCAAACCCCTTATCTGCTAGTTGTTTCATTTTTCGAATCAATCGCAGGTCTTTTTCATCCTGTTTACTTTTTTTCTTGTTGATTGTTTCCGTTTCCATAATTACTCGCCTCCTTTTGTTGAATGCTCCTTAAGTATATCACATATTGATGAATATGAATTTAAACCAAAAACTCTTTTTTGCTTTTTATGTTTTAATGTTCAAGAATTCCCATAGTATACGTCCAACAAACTTATCAGAACCGTCATATATGGATGTCTGCATCTCTCGATTTGCTTCACACTTTCTTATATAAGCTGCATTTACATCATCTATCATGTCAAAACAAGACTTATCTCTAATAGCTTTTTCTTCCTCACTCAATCCCTGTAGTTGTGATAATTCCTCCCTCATTTTCACTATCTGGCTTTCCATGAATTCTATATTTTGTTTAACAGCTTCAATTTCTTTATCAGTTGTAATTGCCATTTCATGAACACGATCTCCGTTTCTTATTCTATCCTCCACCGTATCCCAATCTGTTGCACCTTTGACATATCTATTTATAGTCATTTCATCTAATTCAAGGCGATGTTTGTCCACATACAGTCCGAGAACATCTTTATAATATTCCTCACGTGTTCTATCATCCTCCTCAAAGCCCATGTCATTTTTATGCTTGGAAACTTCAAAAAGCAGAGAATTAATCAATTTTGCTATCTCATAATCAAGACTCGCATTTTGTATTGTAAACAGATCTTCATGTTCTTTTATTCCTAGTCCCATTGCCTTAAGTAATTCTCTTATTTCAACACCGCCCTGTTCCATTGCTACTCTATTGTTTATGGCAACCCGTTTCAGCATATACTGATTAAAAAAATCCATATAATCTGCTTTATCCATATCGATAGAAAGCCGTTGCAACAAGGCTCCCATATCTTCCTGAGTATGTTCGACAAAACTAAGAACAAAATTCATAAGTATTCCACTGATTCGTTCAGTCCATATTGTTAGTTTCTTAGCTGTAAAATAACTTGGCAAAGAATGTACCATATCTCTTAATTCTTCTGGCAAATCTTCAATCTCTTGCACCAAAACTGTATAATAGTCACATATGTCCCTTCCAGAAGTATTATCAGAAGCGTTTCCTTGCTTAGATACAGGATTAAAAGGATAACATCTTGCCAATAATGCAATTAATTCATCACACTCCGCTGGATAGAAACTTTCCCCTTGCCTGACATCACTATCTTGCTTAAGTTCAGATAAGTCTATTCCATAATGTTCAGCTAATTTCTTCATCCGATAATCAAAAGCAGCATCAGATTTGCAAGCACTCAACTCTGTCATTTCTTTTTTGGAAAAATCAACACTTCGCCTTTTTTCTTGCTTTGCCATATATCCTTTATCCTCCATCAATAATTAAATTTAAGTAATTTACATCCATTCTCATTCAAAACTTTTTCTACCAATTGAATAACCTCTGAAAGGTACTCACTCTGTTCTTCTGTAAGATTGGGAATGTCAGACAAATATGGTACAGCCTCATCGAATATATTTTCAATAATTCTCGCACGTCTCTTTCGAGATCCTGTGCCCATTTCATTATAGGCATTTCTCCATCCCCTAAGCGGTCTATCCTCTGTCCACATTCTCCTTTGATTGATTCCTCTAAAGTCACGACCAATAGTCCGCTTAATAATTCGCTTCAACTCATCGGTCACCTCTTCGCTGGCTATGGCAGGCTTTGTGTTATCCGGCTGATTAATAAACAGATTTATCTTTTCCTGAATAATCGAAACAAAATCTGATAGCGGCTGCAATTCACAATAGTTCTCCTGCCCCAATACACCAAGTCTCCTAGCAAGCGCTCGAACTCTTGACCAATGTTCCGTCTTGTTTGTTATAGAAGAATAACCTGTTTTCTCTGCCCATATAGCTCTAAATTCCTGTGTCGCTTCTTTAATGTAGTAATACAACTTGAGAGCTTCATATTCAAAATGTACATCCTCTGTAGAGATATGTTTTTTCATTACTCTCGCCGTCACATCACTCAGTTCTTGCAACCCTTTGCGAGTCATCTTACTATTATCTTTTCTATTAAGAAAAGAAAAATAAATACAATTTGAAAGAATACTCTGAACCTCTGTTTCAGAAAGCACAGTATCCTTCTGCTTCCTCAAAAACATTAAATAGTTTTGTAACGTCAATGTAATATGCCTTTTCTTATCACTCATATTTCTATAATTATTCCCATCAACCTGATCCATCTTTGAAAATGCAAAAATCAATCTATCAGCATATCCAAACTCAATGAGAGACTTCAAAGCTTCTTTGGCGTTTGCCATCATCGGATTACCAGCACTATCAACAAACACGATTACATCTGCACTTGCACACCTTTTTAGCACACTGGTTGGTACTGATGTAGAATTAGTGGAATGCCCAAGACCTATTCCATCCGTAATAACCATTGGCTCAACATAATTCTTTCCGTCCTCAATAAATGGTCCCTCTATTCTCATTGCCCTCACGATGGGAGTTAGGAGTTTTCCCCACGCTTTATAGTTATCGCTAACAAAAATTTTCGCTGTCTTAATTAGGGTTTCTCGTTCTTGGGTTTCAAAATACCACCCATCTGGCCATATGGCTTTTGCAGGTATTTTCTTTCCCCCTTGAAGAATCGAAAACTTCTTAATAACTTCTGTAATAATATCATCTATAATCCCCAATATCTCATCGTCATTCTGAATTTCACTTTCAATATCAGTAATTGAAATTCCTGCTTTTTTATAGCGATTCGCTATACTTTTCACACGATTCTCTATGTCTGATAACCATGCATCTCTTTCTTCTGGATCAATTTTGTACTCTGGCAAAGAAAAATCATCTTTTAAATCATCACCAGAAATTATATCATCCTCCTCGTCATCATCATCTGATTCTACTTCGTACAATCCCAAGGTATACGATAGCCTAGTTGACATTTCACGATGATTCAAAATAGTTGTAAGCAGTTCCATATCATCAATAATTTCATCCTCTCTTTGATGCATCAAAATATATTCAATTGCTGCATACATATTGTCCATAAGGTCAGCTTCCAACTCATTACGGGATATAAATTGGACAGCAAGTTTATATGAGGATACTGCCGATCTAATTATTTCCATGTCACAGGTCGTCGTTCTGTTATTAGATGTTGTTGGAAACACTTCCTTCGTCGTTCCTATTAACTTTCTTAGAAGAGTTGTTTTTCCTGCCCCACTCATTCCAACTAGCGCTGTATTAGAATAACCCTCTTCTAGAGTCTTCATTGAAATAGAGTCCAACGCATTGTTATTCTCAATAGAATCCGGCATACAATCATAGAAAGCATCCACTACTATACTCTCGTACTTTTTCAGTGCCTCCTCTTTCAATCCTTTTATATGCCATTTCTCATCATTGAGCAGTTCTTGTAATTGCCCTGCAAGATTTTTTGCCACTTTCTCTTCAGATGTGCCCATTCCCCTCTGTATCTTCTTACCATAACCATTTGCGTCCTTGACAACCGGATGTCTAAAACTCAAGACATACGTCCCTTTTCCTGTTGGAATTTTATAAGATACTTTGTTTTCTGCCATTACAATACCTCCCTTTCAATCTTATCATTATAGACAACCCCCAACTCCTCCAGATATTGAAGGTCCGCCAATGAAAGACTTCTGCATTTTTCAATACTGAGTTTTGTTCTTGATGAAATATACAAACACATCTCTTCATCATCAACAACAATATCAACAGAAAGCAAATGTTCATGATGCAATTCATCTTCATATACATTTAATCCTATCATGTCAAAGTACTCATCCTGAGCACAAAGAAAAACATCTGCCTCAGTTTTACTACATTGAGTAATTTGCATCATTCTTATTGCTTCCTTTTCGAAATCAACCTCTATCATCCTTGATACCTCCTTTTGTTGTTCCATTATTGTTCCATTTGTAATATACCATTTGCATTTTCTTTTGTCAAATCATTACTGGAATAACATTGGAACATCATTTCATCAATTTTATTTATCCCAAAAACGCCCTTAAAATATCTGCTATCTTGCGTACTTCCTTTAATCCCTTCTTTCTACACATCTCCACAATCTCCCCAATTTTGCTACACTCATTCTCACAAAAATACAGATAATCAAGAGAAATGCTCAAAATCTGAGAAAATTCAAAAAAAGCACCATACACGCCGAGAAACGCCAGTATCCTTGTACTGAACTGTTCCCCTGCGTCTCTGGTGCTTGATATCTGTCCTTCTGTTTAAGAACATATGCGATACCGCCCTTACAGGTAGTGCCCTAATTCAATTTTCTTTGTTACAGTACCGTAGTTGCCATCACAAAGCAGCCACTTAATCAATAGTTACTATATCCTGACTATGTTATCCACCGCCTGTTTACGAAGGATGCCCTCCGTATATTTCATAAGCGTAAGAACCCTCTTGCATCTGCATGGAGGCAATGTAACTCTTTCTAAAATACGCCTATCATCATCGTGTATCAGGTCATAGCCCAGCAGGAACTGATTACAGCGTTTACAACGAATCGTTATATCTGCTTTATGTTCTCCGCTTTTCCCGATCTGATATATTTTCTCTTGGTCAACTTTTTTCAAACATCCATCGTAAATATCTCTCTTTCTAATCACAGTATTATCCAATTATCTCACCTCTGCAATACAAATCTCTGTCATGTTTGTACCTGCAAGGAACTGGTGGCAGTTCCTTTGGAAAGGGAAAGCCACCTCGCAAGTCCTTTTTTCTCGTGTCTGAGTTCCGTCGCACTCTCGGCAAAGTGCCAGACACAGTTACTACTATAATTCTCAACAAATCAGCCCACAATAAAATCCGTGTATAAATCACACATCGCAAGCGCGAATGTACGTTCGACTGTATAGCAATTATAAATCACTATTTTGAATATTTCAAGTGAAATATTTTTCACTTTTTATCTGTATTGAATATTTTTCTACAAAAAGTCCTTGATTCCCCATACTTCCCATAGTATAATGTGGCATATAAAAGCAAATAAATTTTTTAGAATATTCAATATGGATATTTCGGAACCGCCAGAAAGGGGATACCCATGAGAAACTTAAACGAATATATACAGAAATTACGAACAGAACGCAATATGTCACAGGTCGAGGTTGCCAACGCTTTTAAGAATAAAGGCTACAATGTAACCAATCAGATGATCTACAACTGGGAATCCGGCAGGATACGGATCTCCGGTGAGCTGCTTCTAACACTATGTGACATACTGGAGATTTCTGATATCAGAGCAGCATTTGATATGAACAGTATACCATCACTACTTTCGGATCTAAACGAATCCGGACAAAAGATGGTCTCTGAATATGCTGATATCCTTCGTGCAAGTGGTCTATATAAGAAGGAACCTGCGGAAATCATACCACTTCCGCTCAAACGAACCATGAAACTATTCCATCTCCCTGTTTCTGCAGGCAACGGTGTCTATCTTGACAGTGATGCCTATGATGAAATAGAAGTCGGAAACGAGGTTCCTGAAAATGCAGACTTTGGTGTTACCATATCCGGTGACAGCATGGAGCCACAATTCGTAGGTGGTCAAATTGTGTGGGTACACGCACAATTTGAACTTGAGGATGGAGAAATCGGTATTTTCTACCATAATGGGGAAGGCTTTATCAAGAAACTGGAACATCAGGATAATAAGACATTACTAATCTCCTTAAATCGTAGAAAATACCAGCCCAGAGAAATCAAAGAAGATGATGTATTTCTTGTATATGGAAAAGTGGTAGGATAATTTTTAAAAGCTATTCACATTTCTTATCCTACCTCACTATCAATCTGTTACAATATTATAGTTCTGAATATCTCTGATTTTTACTTCTTGGTGCTGGCACGAAAGATATCAGCGTCAGCATATTCAGAAACAATTTATGCCTGCATACGAAACTCTGATTTTAGATTATCAACAAGGGAACCTGATTTAGTGGACTCATTACTGGTAATATCTTCTACATATTTATCTATTAACGATGTAACTTTATTAACCTCCTCGGTTAATTTCATGTTATCATTAGTCACTTTTAAAATTTTCTCACATAATTTGTTCATCTTGCGAGCATTCATTTCGGGTATCCTCTCATCAGTCAGACTGTACTTCAGCATCATCAATATGTAATATTTGAACTTTCTATACTGTGATGGCAATGTTTTATTCCTAAATAGGAACTCTAAACGATACAAAGTATATGCACTGGTATAATACGGCAGAAGTTGATGGTCATCACTAAAAACTCCGTCTATTGAACTCAACAGTTTCCCATAATAGCGACTGGCAAGATGAGGCTTGTCATAGAACATTGATGCTATGGATTTTATTTGCATAGCAATAGACACAATCCTCACTTTTTCTATATCCGATCCATAACTATATTGTTTAGATCTTCTTTCGTAATATAAGCGATTTGTACCTGAAAAAGTCCCATAAAAGGCTTCCAGTTTACGATGAAATTCATTCAAAGCAATCAGTTGCTCATCGGACACCTGTGTTTGACGATTTGTCGCCTTTATAATCTGATTGACAGTTTCATCATTCTCGGTCTCAATAAGTTTTATTGGAATTTGCAACCCATCCTTAATTGATTCCCGGTTATTGAACAATACATGGCTTGTTTGGCATCCGTTCACAATTTGATAGTCCGTCAGAGTAAATTTATTACGTAAATAGGAAAGCTTCTTACAGATAACTGTAACACCATTATTAAACAGGACAAACTTATACGGATCGCTACTTACCGTTTCAGCCATTTCATGATTAACCGGATTATCGCCCTGATAATCTCTCACGTTATCGTAGAAGACACTTTTTCGAATTTCTCCATTATCACCCGTGACCAGTTTCAAATACTCATTGTAATCAATAAATCCAAGATACGATTGTGTTACATTTAAAATATCAGGGAGCAAAATCTTATTTTCAAAATTAATCTCTGTTTCAACAACATCTATTGTGCTTCGATAAAGTTTCTGTAGCAAATCAGAACCAACAGGTATATACTTTACATCATCAAAAATATTCATATCCAGTAAATCATTTCTAGCTATATCCATTCTCCCAGCACAATTCTGATCATCAACCCATTTACCAGTTGTTACATAATAAAGATAACAGATCGGTTTCCTCTTGATATATGTTGCCTTAGAAAAAATGTATTCAACCAGCTTGCTTTTCTCCTCAAGCAATTCATTCCTAACCATCTGAGGATGTTCTGAGAAAAAATCCTTAACACCCGTTCCAAAAGTCCCCATATCCCCATAATCAAAATTTGAAGTTGTCTTTGCTTGAATGAATACAAAATTAATTTCAGAAAGTTTTTTATTCAATTCAATTAAATCATCCACTTCTTCTTCAGATGTAATCATTGTCCCATTAATAATGATTGCTATGGCGTCAATCCCACAATCCCCACCTTCAGCTGTAATTATATCCGCAAGATTATATGTATCGGTATAATGTTGCTCAACAGCACAATATGATGCAAACATTTCAAATTGCTTGCTTTGATCCTTTTCCTCTATTTGCTGTGAAATCAAAAACGACTCCATGTAACTCTGAACTATTCTATCCATTGTATATTCTCCTTGCATTTTATTGCGAAACTGACTTCATGGTTACTTATATTGTGTTCAATCATAATCGCATCAAATATGTTCCTTAATAATAGCCATCGCATCTTTCGATAAATTCTGTCCTTCATAAGTAACAAGCAACTGTCCCGGAAAATGTTTCTCATACCACTTTTGTTTCTTTTCCCAGTGAACTTTATAAGAAGGCTTATCAAGCATACCTACGTGCTCCCAATAATACGTTTCCCCTTTAAAAGTAACTGTAAAATCTGGCAGATACATGGTTCCATCATCAGCATATAGAGGTACTTCGTACTTAAACGGTATTTCTTCCGTTTGAAGCATATTAGCAATAATAACTTCCGATTTAGAACGCACAAGGTATTCCGATAATGTAGCAAGTCTTTTTTCTGACGAATACCAGTTTTGAACGTACAACAAATCTTCAGGCAATGGTTCAAACTTAAAGATTGATGAGTTAATTCTTCGCACCGCAGATTTCTCCAAATGTCCTAATTTCGCCAATGTTCCAATATCATTCTGTACAAATAGTGTCACATGCCGCTGCGCACGGGTAATTGCAGTGTAAAGCAACTCCATTGAAAGCAGATGACTTTCACGTTCCGGTATCACAATATAAACATTATCAAATTCACTTCCCTGTGCTTTATGAACACTTATTGCATAAGCAAGTTCTAAATTTTCAGCAACCTTTTGTTCTGGAATCCATTTGTCATTTTCATCCTTATATAGTTCTTTTCCATAACAATACTTATATTTCTCTCTTCCACCACTTGAGAAAACAACCTGAATTCTATCCATTTTGGACTGCCATCTATACTTGTTTTTCACATAATCCAACCCATGTACAACAGCTACACCTATTTCACCATTATATACTTCTTTTCGTTCTGTTTTTTTCGTATCCGGATTATATGCATAGGCGAGATCCGACTGTGGGCGATTTCTAAACTGAATAACCTTATCAAAATAGCTGACTCCATCAAGAGAATATTTTTTACTCCAATACGAATTAAAAGTCTGTTGCATTATTCTATTAATTTCATCTGTACCATAAAATTCTCCTCTATATGGAGAGATTATCTGCACCCTTTCCGGAACTGCTTTTCCGTTATCATCCCGTATCGTTTCCGTCCACAGTTTGCTTTCTGTAATATCTTTGTTTGCTTCCAATCCTGTTATTTTTTTCATATCTTTTACCATAACATCGTGAAGTAAGTCATTTAATTCATCCTGTGATTCCCAAAAATATACGCTTAAATCCTTATCAACATCCCCATTACCACCAATCTGAATTTTCTCAAATATTTCCTCTTTTGCAGCCTTTAACTCTACAACGTCAGAAACATCCGAACTATCATCTTTTTGTTTTTCTTGAATATATACATTTGCAAGACCAAGAATACCATTTCCATTATCTTGTACTCTATTTACCAACTGTCGTATATTGTAATGGAGAACGCCTATGTTATTAGGATATTCTCCGGTCAACCATTCTATTGTATCAGCAAATACTTTTCCCCTTCCTATTGGAGGAAGCTGGTTGGGATCTCCTATCAATATAAGTCTCTGTACGCTGTTCCAATTAATCGCCCTGAACAACGTAGCAAAAAGATTCAAATCAATCATAGAAGCCTCATCAATGATAATCGTGTTAACATCAGTGCTACTTGAACCGCCACTTCGTTTCATCGTAAAATTGTCATTTATCCAACCAGCCTTTGCCAAAAATGAATGTATAGTAGATGACCTATGCCCTGTCTGATTTTTAATTCTTTCAGCAGCTTTACCAGTCGGTGCCATTACAAGAAAACTGGTAGCCGTACCATAAACTCTTTCAATGTTCTCAATAATTGCCTTAATAACCGTTGTTTTTCCTGTGCCTGCTGCCCCTGATAGCACACATATTGGTTTCTTGAAAATGTTCATACATATCTCAGCCTGTGAATCTAAAATTTCCTCATATTCCGTTTTTGCAGCAGTATTCAAGTCCGAATTCTTATCCCTTAATTTTTCTTTAAATTTTTCTACACTGATTGGCATTTTCAAAGAGATATCTGCTCTGCCGGCTAACATCCGTATTGTTTCTTCAACTGTGCGCTCATCCTCATAAACTTCTCTTAAATATAAGAACAATTCGCCACTATCGTCCTTATATAAATGTAATGCCTGTTTCAAAATATCTAAATCAATCTCAAAATTTCTTGTAACAAATACATGTCGTTTCCACTCTGGCATTCTATCTAATCTTCGATTAATCTGTCCAAGAATCGTTGATGCCTTACCAAAGGAATGTGCTGCTATACGATTCAGCTCATCCACGCACAACGCACGAAGTCTCTCTGTATCATCTGGATAAAATATATTTTCAAGTCCACAATCAGGAGAAGCAATAATTCCATTATCTATCTTATAAAAAGGTATTGTATCATCACTGTTATATCCAACATATTGTTCACAAATAATATATGGATTCTCAATTATAGCCTTGATACTTGCTGAGATAGATACATTCGTTCTATCCTCACTAATAATACTCTCCATCTGCAAGACATCAATATCAAATCTAGGTAAAATCTCAAACAACAACTGATTTTCTTCGTCTGTGCGAAGTTTGTGACTTCGACGTATTCTTCGCAGTTCCTCCCTCGAAAATGAAATATCATACACCGTATCTATGTCACCATCAAGAAACTGCATTACTTCCGAACGATATTCTTTCATTTCTCCTTCTGAATTCAAATTAATATATGCTGGCACAAGTTTCGTAAGCTCCGCATATTGTAAAGTTGAAGCAAATCCCGGATATGGACCCCTTGCCTCCCATAACTCAGCTAACAGAGAACTCAACCACTCTCTTCTTACTTCCCAGTTTTCTGTATCATCGCCTATTTCAATCAAATAATCCACAGTACTAATAAACTGCGATATAATCTCTATTGCATCATCATTTGTTACTTCTCGTGAACCATATTTAAATGGAGATCTGTTCAAAGGCTTGATAATAATTTTATCTAAAACTTCCTCATTATCTTTATACTTCCAAAAGGGAATTCGTAATCCCTCATCAGGATACATAGATGTAACCGGTTTTTGCCATGCAATTCCACCTGCATACTTTTGTTTTATCTCATCCGTTGTATTCACATAAAAATGAAAATCCCCTAACTTCTTTAATCTGGATACCCCAACCAGAACATAATTATTCTCCCCTTCTTCCGAAAAAGGATTGCTGTATCCGGCATAATAAAACACCAACGACTTTCCTTCTTGAAATTGTGAAAAATACTGCTCCACATTTTCCCGTCTTTTATCATAATCATAAGTTTGATTACCATATTTTTTCAAAACATTATCCGTGTACATTGATTCATAAGACCATGTACAAGCTGTAAATGGAGGCAAGGTAATCTCTATTCCTTCAGCCGAACCATTCCACCATGCTGGTGGTTCGATTCTCGTTTTTATCGTTTCTTTTCCAAAAGCATTTACACTGAGACCACAGGCAGCAAGGCAGGGCAAATTGGCACAGGATTCCCCTGCATGTGCCATTTCATCTTCTAAGTTTCTTGTTTCCTGAATCAAATTACCAGGATATGAATACTGTCCTACACAATATACATTTTCGCAGGGTTTCTTACATATGCAACCATTCCAACCTTCATTATGCCATGCAAGTCTTAAACTCATATGCATTGCCATAGTAACCGCCTCCTCTACAATATCTCTATTTATTTCCTACATTTCACTTCATTCAACAGATACCTTCTCAGCATATTTAAGTGTTCTTTCAGAGCTTGCCTCAGTAATCATATCCTGCTCTATCCACTCCACAAAACTATCCGTTTCCTGAAAATATACATCCGACTTCAATGCTTCAAAATGCTTATGACCACATTCTATCTTTTTCATTTCAATTGGACGCAGTGCTTCCGGCAAAATATTTCCTTTTGTTTCCAATACAAAATACAACTTAGAACAACCATCTTCTTCTAGTAATACCGCCCAATCTGGATTATAACTTCCTAATGGCGTCGGAACTTTGAACCAATCCGGAAGTTTCGCATATAACTTCACGATATCATGATTTTCAAACTCTTCTGCAAAAGTCTTTTCATTATCACTATCATATACAATATACTGATATGGCGACTTAAAACTTTCTCTCATGTTTTTATCCAAGTAACCGTATAATTCTTCAGACTCGAACAACTCCTGAGAATAGCACACCCTATTGCCAATCTTTGTATACTTGATACCATCAACAATAAATAACCTCATAACAGATTGCATTATTTGGGCTGTCTCTTCCATATATCGTTGTGGATTTTTCTTAAACAAGTCCAGTGTACCACTGTTAACAAGAATTTTAGCAATTGTTCGCCTTGTAAGGTTTGTCTGATTTTGCAAATAAGATACAACATCTGGCAAATTCTGATTATCCACCTTAATAATCTCACTACCACGTTCTACTTCTATTGCTTCTACACCACCTTGATTGACATCAACTTTTGCCTTGGTATAAATCATCTTAGCAGAACTTACGGCAAGTTGTTTCTTCAATTCATTACAGCAACGCTCCATCAATTTATCACTATCAAAATCAACAGAATATGTAGTCTTATACTTAATCTGCTCCCATAATTGCTCAAATTCAGCACTTAAATACACTTGTTTATTCAAGCCAATTTTTTGCTTTTTGTCAGCATTTTTTACATTTAATCCACCGGCTATTTTTTTACAAAAGGCAATAATTTGAGTTTTGCAATCCTCATATTCCTCAGGCAATTCCAGAATACTATTTTTCAACGCTATCCTCAGCTTATCTTGCACCCTTCCATCAGTATCAATGTATCCTTTATTTTGAAAACTTATATAAATTTCCTTTGACCGCTTTTCGCCTAAATATTCTGTTTCTCCATTCTCCTTTACTTTCGTTATGTTAGAAAAGGAATGATTTTCCATGTAGCCAAAACGAATACCTTCTTCTTGTTCATATTCAGACTGTAAAGTTGAGGCAAATTCTTCATAACTTTCATTTGCCATAACTGTTAAAGTATTCCATTCATTACCATACAAACGCTGACCATCCTGATTAACACAAAGACGTAAACCACGACCAATCTCTTGTCGTTTTTTAGTTTGGCTATTTGTCTCGTTCAACGTACATATTTGAAAAACATTTGGATTATCCCAGCCTTCCCGTAATGCTGAATGAGAAAAAATAAATCGCAGCCTCAAATTAAATGACAGCAGTTTTTCTTTATCCTTCATAATCAATGCGTACGCATCTTCATCTGCATTCGTTTTACCAGAGGTATCTTTCAATACACCTTTTTTATCTTGAGAAAAGTATCCATTATGTGCAGCTATTTCGTCTTCAATTGATGAATCCTGCTCTATCAACTTTTTGTATTTTGGCTTGCGAATTAATTCTCTATAATTCTCTTCAAACATTTTCGCATAAATGCCTTTTTGTGGACTTCCATCGTCATCGTAATATCGGTAATTTGCCACACGGTCAATAAAAAACAACGATAACACCTTTACGCCTTTAGAACGCATAATTAATTCTTTATTCAAATGTTCTTCTATAGTTTTTCTTATCTGTCTATTTTTAATTTGTAAATCATCAATTTCACCGATGCAATCCCCTAACAGGACAACATCTGAATTACCGGTAAAACTAATATATTCTTCGTCTTTTGCACAATATATTTCATCTACAATATAGCCCTCGTAAATATCCCGTCCATTTGAAAGCTCATATAAATCGTCTCCTTTACATATTGATACAATTTTTCTCTTAATTGTACCACCTCTGTTGATATCTATCTCAACTTTTGCAGTAATCGGTATTTTTTTGTTATTAACCGACACTAACCTTATATATGCTGTATTATGATTATCTTTAGCCGAAAAACCTGCAACCTCAATTTGCTTAACCAACCCAAGTTCAAAACTATCCACAGCATCCAATTTATAGACAAGATTATGTTTCTCAACATGTGTCGCTGAATATCGTAATATGCAGAGAGGATTTAATGATGCAATCGCTTCTTTCGCCTTTGGCGTAGTATCGACTGATTGCGGTTCATCAATGATTACAAATGGATTGGTCTCCTGAATCAATTCAATTGGTTTCATCCCATTCATCTTATCATTTGTTCTGTGGATTACATTTGCCTTATTCTCCTTTTCCGGATCTGCAAAACTCTTACGAAATGCATCTATATTAATTATCATAATGGATATATGATCATTAACCGCAAAATCCCGTACTTGTCCTAATTTATTACTATCATAAATAAAATAATCATACACCTCATTGTCATACAATTCGTGAAAGTGTTCTTGAGTAATATCAAGTGATTTGAATACACCTTCTTTAATCGCAAGACTTGGTACAACAATAACAAATTTTGTAAAACCATAACTCTTATGCAATTCCAAAATTGTACGCAAATACACATATGTCTTTCCAGTTCCCGTTTCCATCTCAATATCAAAATCTAACGATTTCAAAGATTTGTTCTGATGCAACCCATTCCTTAACTGAATCTCTTTTAAATTTTCCAGTATTTCTTCTGTATCCAATTCCAAACGATTTCCGATACCGTTGTCCGTACCAATCAAACCTATCTGACCGGCAATCTGACCATAATATCCTACTGAAAACAGAGACTGCATTGGCGACTGCCCCTTAAACAAATCTACAACCGAAGAAACAGCCTGATTTTGATACTCTAATTTTGAATCAAATTGTAGCTTCATATCTGCTCCTCCTTAAATCGTTGTAAATGCCTCTTCTGCCAAACCAGCACACTTTAAAATCTCTTTGATATTTGTTTTACTACTATCCGAAGAAAAACCATTATCTTTAAAAACAACTTTCCATATTGCCGGTTGCAATTCATCATGCAGCCCCACCATCCGCTTTACAATATCTTCTGATATTTTATCTGCCAAACATACCATTAGTGCACCATATCCAACAGAATAAAAATCACCCTTCTCCATATGTATTGCTTCGATCGGATAATTAAGATCTAAACCCATCTTCAGCATGATTTCATAAATTACATCCAGCTCCGTTCTTCCATCTTCTATAAAATTTTCAATATAGTTCATAATAGAAGCTTCCAAATCTTCTTTAGGCTGCCATTTTTTCAAATTAGAGTCATCTAATTTAAATACTTTGAATCCCTTATCTATTTCTGCATCTATCACAGAACCTGCCCGTCTAATTCTCTCTTTTCCTACTTCACATATATTATCAAATCCCATTTTCTTCGCAGCAGAACCATCACTACATAGCTCAGGAATCTGAACAGAAATACATCTACGTTTTCCTCCATCCTCAGAATTTTGTTGCATTATGGCATCTGCCATGGTTCCGGAACCCGAAAAGAAATCCAAGATAAGATCATCATCTTCCGGACGAGACACCAATTGAATAATCTTTTTTAATATCTGGACTGGTTTTGGGGTATCAAATGGCGACTGCCCCTCAAACAGCTCCAGCAGTTCCTTTGTTCCCTGCGTTGATGTTCCACACTTTTCTCCAGTCCACCATGTATTATCAACCGAACCAAACATCTTCTTTTCATCATAAAATACTTTTAGTTGTGGTCTGCTTTCACCTGTTTTACCAAACACAATTCTATTATCAGCCAGATATTTTAGATATGAAGATTCTTCCGTTCTCCAATGACGCCCTTGTGGTGGTAAAAATTTTTCACCAGTATTAGGATTCTCAATCTCGTATGTCAGATTAGCCCTGATATTAGGTGCATCAAAGGGATCCGCTTTCCATAATCCTCTAGGATCGTTATCCGGATTAGAAAACTTCTCCCTATCCAGAGGTAATGGCAAACAAACAAAACTATTGTCCGTAAACCATTTTTCAGCATTACTTTCTTTTAGTCTTCTATTCTCTTTTCTACGAACTTTAGCGTAGGCCACTACATACTCGTGTCCACTACTTAAATCTGTATCATTTTGTATAGATTGTCTTGATTGCCATGGAAATTGTGCAATAAAATTATCTTCTCCAAACACTTCATTACACAATTTCTTTAAGTTATCAACCTCATTGTCATCAATACTAATAAATATCGCACCATTGTCTTTTAACAATCCCCTAGCCAAACGCAATCTAGGATACATCATATTCATCCAATCTGTATGATATCTTCCACTGGTATCACTATTAGTGGTAACAGCTTTCCCTTCTTCGTCTACTTGTCCAGTAATTACTTTATAATGCTCAATACTATCCGTGAAATCATCCGGATATACAAAATCATGTCCAGTATTATAAGGCGGATCTATATATATCAGCTTTATCTTGGAATGATAACTTTTTTGCAATAACTTCAATACCTCCAAATTATCCCCTTCAATATAAAGATTCTTCGTATTGTCCCAATCTACACTTTCTTCCTTACATGGACGCAATGTCCCCATAGATGGCGTCTGCGATAATCTAAGAGCTCGTCCCTTTCCATTCCACGTGAAATTATATCGTTCCGTATCATCATCTACAAACTCTCCAAGAACTTGCTTTAATTTATCAAAGTCCACCTTCCCATCACAAGCACACTCTGGAAATAGTTGTTGTAACTTTTTAATACTTTCTTCTGTAATATTCATAGATTCTCCTGTCATCTTTGCCATTAATTATCCTCCTGTACACAATTATCTAACAATTGATTACGTTTCTGCTTTGTTTGTATCAGTTCCATATTAATTTCCATTTTTCGATTAAACTGTGTTTCCTTTTTAATTCTTGTTTCCAATTTCTCAATCTCTGATTCATACTTCTGCAAGCGTTCCAACTTGTATTTCGCCTGTACAGCATCCATTTTTTCAATTTCAAAATAAAGGCTTGCATTATAAAGAATTATACTATCCACCAAATCACAATACATTGCATAAAAATTACTGTAACTATATTGTTTGAAATCGATAACCTTCTCTTCCAGACTTACAAAATCAGTAACAATCAATTCCTCTATTACATTTTGCGAAATATCTGTTTGACTGGTTCTTTGGTGCGACACTCCATATAAAACCTTATTCTCATAACGAAAAATAAGTAGCATTGGATACGGGATCGCCCGCATAATAATTTCTGCCATCCTCTTTATATCACTTGATTTTCGCAATTCTACCAACAATACTTCAATTTCCGAATATTCTCTAATATCATCCTGATAAGGCAATACATTAATAGTATCCGGCCGTAAACTATATAACCAATCTACCCTGTCAATATTATCTTTAATTCTATTAACATCGGTTTTACTTAACTCTGCATTTTCGTAGAATAATTTCTTAAAAACCGTTTTCCCCATTACAGCACTGTCCGGTATGTTCATGAAATCAAACTCCGACATGAAATCCCTCCTTATTTAAGAACAAGAAATGTAACCAGTTCAAAGTCCTCTATTCCGTCATAGCAATTTATCTGTAAAGTTGTTCCGCCTTTTGAGAATAAACTTGCGACACCTACCTCCTGTTTTTTACCAATGAGATTCTCAATCGCCTGAGCAAGCAAGTCAGAATATTTCCCCATCTTCATGCCATTTTCCGTTTCACCATTAAATTGCTCCACAAGATCCGTTAAAACACCCAATTGCCCGGAACATAACTTCTTATATATGTCCAAAATCTTTTTCCCATGCAAAAATGTCAATTTTACCTGTCCGTCCTCTGATATATAAATCATATAATATGGAAAAAGAGAATTCTGTTCTTTGGTCTGTTGCATTCCGTTTACCTGCCTTAATGTGAATATCACCCCCGGCGAAATACTGTTTCGCAGGGACTCATCAATTTTTGTAACAGCATACATTCCCATAGGCGCTTTAGCTAACTCTTTTCTATGTTCCTTCATATACTCCATCAAATCTATCTTAAAATCATTAAATGTTAAATCAGTAATAGAAATACCACCAGAAATGTCTTCCAAATCAACCACCTGATTCTGTAATCGCATCAGTTGCTTTCTTCGATATTCCAAATCCTTCATCTCACGACCACCATTAGATTCAATCACATTCTCCTCTCCTGTAGCCGAAACATCTAATAAAACCATACGGCCTTGTACTCGTTGTTGCAAATTTATATATTCATCCAGATCTTTCATAGGCCAGTAGTTAACTAACTGAATATATTGATTCGTGGAACCGATACGATCAATTCTACCAAATCTTTGAATGATACGAACAGGATTCCAATGAATATCATAATTAATCAAATAATCACAATCCTGCAAGTTTTGTCCCTCTGAAATACAATCGGTAGCAATCAAAACATCTATCTCATTTTCAACAAATGGAAAAATCTTTGCACATTCTTTTGACTTTGGCGAAAACAAAGTTAATACCGTATTCAAATCAGATAATCGTATCACTTTTTTCTCCTCTCTGCTAAGAGGTACCGTGGAATAATTATCTCCCGAACCAGTAACAAGTGCTGTATATATTCCATGTTGCGCCAATTCTATTGATAAATTATCATATAAATACTTCGCTGTATCTGCAAACGCAGTAAAAATCAATATTTTCTTATTATTCGAATTGATAGGATTTTCAATTTTCCGTTTAATTTCCTTTCGCAGTTCCCCTAATTTTTCGTCTCTGTCTGGAGTTACTAATTTTGCAGCATTCAAAATATCTGTAAGTTTTTGTTTGTCAAGTTCTAAGTCTTGTTTCCACCGAATCAAATCCATGTCTTGTAACAACACCTTAACATTATTACCAATCATTAAATTTTCCAAATCAAGATCATCAGCTTCAAAATCAGTAATACTTAAATCTTGATGGTACTGTAACTCATTTATATCAATACGTCTCAAAGTATCTTCTATCTGCATTAATAGTTTCTGTACTGTCAACTTAAAAGAATATATGGAACTTTCCATTCGCTTCAGTATATTTACACGCATTAATCCAACAAGACTTTTTTCTCTATCCGCCTGCTTAAACACTGACTGTCCTTTTCCTACAGACATATCATATTTTTTCTCATATTCACTTCTTTTCTCAGGCAGAACATACCCCAATGGCGAATAAACACATAAGGTTAGTTTCTTAATTGTTTTATTCACCAATTCAATCGACGGAAATTCTCCTAAACTATCTATACCGGGATATTGATTTAAAGGTTCCAATCTTTCAGGAAATTTGCCAATCTCCTCAACATTATAATATTTTTCAATATGTTTTCTAGAGCGTGCAATCGTTATTGTATCAAGCAACTTAAAATAATCAACATCCATCATCTCTGTGAATGCCTCTGTCGTTCTTTCTTCTTCGTTCAAAGCTGACCACTTATTGAAAACTGTTTGTGCTTTCTTTAATACCATCTCCACACTAGGAATACCAACCTCTGAAAAAGCAGAATTAATTCCCTCAGTTATAAATGCAATCTGATTCTTAATATCATTCATGCGGTTATTTACTGGTGTAGCTGATAACATCAACACCTTTGTCCTTACACCAGCTTTTATGATATCATTCATCAAACGTTCATATCTGGTCATCCTTCCTTTAACCGGAGGATTATTTCTAAAATTATGACTTTCATCAATTACCACCAAATCATAATTTGACCAATTAATCGTTGCCAAATCAATGTCCCCGGATTTTCCACTTGTTCTGCTCAAATCGGTATGGTTCAACACATTGAAATTAAATCTATCTTCCACGAAGATGTTTCTTTTATCATTCTGTGTATAAATCGTCCAATTTTCCCTCAATTTCTTTGGTGCCAGCACTAACACTCTATCATTGCGTAGTTCATAATATTTTATGATTGCTAGTGCCGTAAATGTTTTTCCCAAACCAACACTATCCGCAATAATACAACCATTGTATTTTTCGATTTTATCAATAGCTCCCATAACACCATCTTTTTGGAACTTGTATAATTTATTCCAAATATGGGTTTCTTTAAATCCGGTCTTTGCCTTAACAATCTTATCCTCAGTTAACTCATCTAAATAGTCATGAAACACGTTGTATAACGTCACAAAATAAATAAACTGCGGTGTATTTTCTTTATATAAAACTTCCATTTGTTCTAAAACCTGTTGTTTTACATCTTGTACAGCCAAATCATCATTCCACAATTCATCAAACATCTGTAAATAAATAGATGTAAATTCATTTCCATAAACACAAGTGTTTTGATCAATTCTGTTAGATGGCGTAATGCCCAAGCCATCTGTTGTAAAGTCCACCGTTCCATTAATAGAAACCCGCTCGTCAGCATTCTCAATATTAATAAGTCTAGGTTGTGCCGGATTCGAACAGCGAAGTGCCTTAATTTGTACCTTTTCCTTTAACCACTCTGCACACTCACGTGCTATTGCCGCTTGTTTCATTTCATTTCTTAGTTTCATCTCAAACTCATTACCAGCTAATTCTGATACTATATTGTGTTCAATATAGAACTCTTTTGATTCTTTTTGAGTATTATTTGCAAATGTCGGTTCTGTAAATATAAATCGCATTTCGTCAATTTTAGACAATTCCTTTTTCAATTCGGCATATGCATAAATCGTAAAATACGCTGAGATTACTGATAACTTGGTACCCTTATCAATATTCTCCCGCATTTCATCAATAACTCTTCCGTTCTTTTTATTGTCCAAAATCTTTGGTAGTTTCATCAGTTTAGCCCTTCCTCTATTCATTTATTCAACTCAATTATTGATATTACTTTATCAAGGCATTTCTCGTCAGATGTAACCAATGACACTCTCTGCCTCCACAACTTTCACTCCGTCCCTAAACAAATGGAACCAACCCGCCCATAAATCGAGTGCTTACATCTGCATTTGTATTTATTACATATATTTCAATTTTTGATTTGTTCCACTTGACATAATATGTACATCACATGCCTTGATAGCTACAACGCACCAAATACAGAATATCATATTTCACCCAGAAATTAAAGAATAACGCTCATTTTAACAAATGATACATAGAAACAATTCCAGTACAAACAACTTCACAATTCTGTTATATAAATATGCATATTCATCTAAAATTTATTTATTGATACGGTCATTTTATTGTCAAATACGCTCTCGCCATACCATCAAAACTAAGACTATAAATGCTTCCCAAACACCCCATAACATCTTCTATTCTCTTTCTTATCTTCCCTACTCGCAACAACCGCCCCCCAGTTCCAACTAATCATCCAACATCCATTTCTTTCCGAAACCAACACCTACTTCTGACCACTACTTGATCCAAAATAATAACATATATCCAGTTATTATCAGAACTCGCTTATCCCTCTTCCTGCACAAACAACTCATCCACTGTCCTCTGAAAATATGCAGCCAGTCTCAAAGCTGTTGCCAGAGATAGATTGCAGTTGTCACTCTCTGCTGTTATGATTGTCCGCCTGCTCACATCTACTTCTCTCGCCAAATCTTCCTGCCTAAGCCCTGATTGAAGACGATACATCCGTACCTTTGAATGATATTTTAAATCCTGAGCCATATCGCAATCCCCCTTTCGGTTGATATTCCACCTCTTCAACATGATGCTTGTCCACATCAAATAAAGAAAGCAGAAAATGCCAATTTCGATTATAGCACATTTCTAGAATGATATAGTCCTATAATTCGTACTCATTCATTTTTTAGACATTCAAGCTGATTCACTTATGGCAAACAAATAAAAATCAAGTATCATATGTAGCATTCAATCGTTTAATCTCTTCTTTCATCATATCCACTACTTTCGCCGGTCCTGATATGCGTACACCATCCCCCAAGCCTATAATCCATCCAAAGAAGAGCCCACTGACTGCCACATTCACTGTCACTTCAAAATGCTCATCATCCACTTTAGAGAAAGGTATATCTCTTCCAAAGCGGTCCATCATGACTCCGGCAAAGTCATTTTTACAGATAAGATGAACCCTTTCCTCTTTTCCGTCATACATACCGAAGCGTTTCTTCGTATAAACCGCCATATCCAGCAATTCAAAACTGTCCTTCCCTTCCCTCATTTCTCCGGTCAGTGTTAATTTCTTCATCTTATCAATACGATAATGCCTGATTTCTTGCGACTTATCATCAAATGCAATCAGATAATACCACTCGTCATTCCAACACACGCCCCATGGAGATACGCTGTAATACTCCCCTCCATGCCGAAGTTCCTGCTTCTTATCCACGCTCCAGTTAAAATATTGGAAGCGTATCTTTTTGTTGCTATTGATTGCGGAATGTATCATATCTATGTTGTAGTAAATACTCTCATTCATGGTTTTGATACGCTGTGCCACAAACACCTGACCTTGAAGCTCTTTTGCCTGATATGTGCTCGTCAATCCCTCGATTTTCCGTATCAGTTCCTTGGACTTTTTCCTGGTGATAAACCGGGAAGACTGTACCGCATCTACCAGAAGTTTCAACTCTGCTAGTTCAAAAGAACGATTCCCTATATGATACTCATAGCCTCTGCCTTTCTTCTCTCCAATGATGTCGGCACCGTACTCTGTCAATGCTTTTATATCCGTATAGATACTTTTTCTCTCCGCACTAATCCCCTTGCTGTCTAATTCGTCAATGATCTGCTGTGTTCCAATACTATGTGCATCATCTGTTTTATCCAATAAAATCTGATACAAATAAAGCAATTTTAATTTCTGATTATTGCTCCTAACCATAAAAATGCCTCCTTACAACTGATACCCAAGCCAAATACCAGATGTAAGAAAGCATAAATCAAGTCCGTTAATCGTCTCCCCAAATATACTCCGGATTAATGTGATTTTTCTCATTTCTCTTATCAAAGAGTTCTCTTGACATTTCTACAATCTGATAGTATCTCGGTTTTTCTCCCTGATATCCAGTAGTTACCAGATACACCTTGCCATCTGCCCTTACAACCGTATCTCCGTGAGAGTCCAAATCCGGACAGGCTGCCGCATGAAGTCCCAGATACTGGCATAAGTACATCACCGCATATCTGCTTGCCATACAGTCACCGCTTCTCGTCACTATATATTCGCACCAGTCCGCTTGATACAACCTGTAATCATACTCTGCACTCAAATACCAGGCAGCTTTATCCATTTTCTCATATTCCGTCATATTGTCAGTGATATAAGTTTCTTTGAATTTATCAAACACACTCTGTACATACAGAGTAATATCGTCGTAACCTTTTACCCTTGCTGTCAGTTCTGTCCCATCAGATAAATGAGCCTTAACCGTACATTCGGAATATGTTTCGTCAATATCATTTCCAAATCTCATTTTGATTGTCCCATCATCTGTAATCTGATATCTGGTCTTTACCTTCTTATCCCCTTCCAGACTCCAGCTTTTAACCGCAGCTTTCGTCCCTGTAACCATAAACTGAAATGAATAGTTATAAGTCGGATTCTTCCCGATATAAGGAACAGCATAATCCTTTGTATAATGCAGCTCAATTTCGGTTGCATTTAGTGCCGGGCATTCTGCATTTTCCGCATCTTTCTCTTTATCTTTATTCTTTTTCACAGTAACTTTGCACTTGTATGTCCTTCCCCTGTATGTCACTTTAATTGTGGCTTTCCCTGCTTTTTTTGCCCTCAACACTGCTTTACTGCCATTTTTCTTGCTGATAGATACAATCTGCTTATTTCCGGTAGTCCATTTTAGCTTCTTGGTTTCAACTTTCTTAGACACACCCTTTAATGATATGGTGCAGATTTGCCCTTCTTTCATTGTCTTTTTGGCTGTCGATAACTTATACTTTGCCTTCCCGGAAGGCTTTGCCGATGTTTCCGCAGTCGGGACAGCCAAGATTACTGCCATTACCACAACTGCCATCAACCTTACAACTTTTATTGTTCCATTCCTTTTCATAGTAACCGCCGCCTTTCTCAGATTTATCCATCCGAAAGTCAGCAGCTCACCTTAACAAAGTGATTCACAAACATATTAATATGTGAGTTGCCTATTGAATTGTTACTTACTCTTCGCCTTTCCTTACAACACTTTCCCATTCCGGATGTTTCTTAATCAGTCCTTCCATCTCCATCTTGTAGACAAGCAGCCGCATCAGATAGTCCGGCATGTGCCTTAATCCCCTCTCCCAATCTTCTACAGTCCGGATTGGTATACCGAAGTATCCGGCGAATTGTTTCTGCGTCATATTTGCCTCTTTACGCATCGACTTTAGAATATCACTATCTTCCATAAATTTCCTTTCTTACATTGCCTTCTCCCTTCTTTGATTATATTTCACCACGTAATGCGTGGAATATCAATAGAAATTTGCATAAATTACCTTTTATTTCCCTCCCTGTACGAACTCTAAAATCCAATATTATCAAACCATACAGAAATAACAGAAGCACATACAATCCACAAAATAATTGTAAGCACTACCGGAGTATCTTCTCCGCCACCCATCAGAGCTATGATTGCAGCAGCCACAAACAAACCACCTATTACAGCTACAATTGCTCCAAAAGTTGAAATCCCACTGCTACTTGGCACATTATTAGAGTTTTTCTTACTTGACTGTTTATAAACCTGATACTCTATGAAACTATCTGTTAGATCCTTTTTTCCATCTCCATTCCAATCATAAAACGCCATATTACATGCCTCCCATCTGCCAATTCAGATTCGCCACCGGCGATCTTTGATTTTCCATCTTGACTTTAAGTATATCACATTAATAGAATAATGCAGCCCCACTTTTTGTACTCATTCATTTTGCCTTTGTTGAAATTAACGTCTTTCCTCAACTCTTCCCCCAACGCTTCTCCCATCCGTACTTTAACCAAGTTATCCATCTCTGCTGTCTTCATAGGTTTTCCCACATCCCTCCACTTTAATTGTTTAATATCCTATACTTTACCACGCAACAAAATTTCCGCACGCTCATCTGGTGTCCTCTTCCTATCGTAGAGAATCTCAATAAATTTCAGATCCGCCTCTTCAGATCCTGAATAAGCTGGATGTGCATTATGCTGAATCACATCATAAACATTATCTAATTTAATAAAATCGCCACTTGCATGTCCATATCCGGCAAGTTGCTCAAAAACCTTGTCCATTTGGTTTATCTCATCTTCCGTTTCAATCAACCGCATCATATCCTTTTGATCCATAATGATTTCCTCCAATGTCTACTCCAACGTCACAAACCCAATCTAACAAATCATTTCCTTCTAATGTTCCCTCCTTCCATACTCGTACATTTTCAGGGATAACAGTCTGGCAATGTTCTCCATACTACTTATGAGTATTTCTATGTCATTATCCTCTTCTTGTCCTAATCTCCTGCACAGATTCTGTTTTGCAAGATACGCTCTCTCATACATCTGTGAACACTCTGTTCCCTCGGCAAATTCATTTTCGATAGTAATTTCTTTCGGAATCGAAAAGATATCCTCTTCCAAAAATCCATTCATTTGTTCATAGATAAGTTCTTTTTGCATATTGCATCCCCCTTTGTCTCACTTTTACAACCAATTTTAATATGAAACTCGATTAAAATCAATATAAATGGTGCAAAAAGTGAGACAAGCATATAACAAGAACCGACAAATATCAACAAAAGGAGAGATTTTCATGCCAAAACCAAGGACACGCACTGGCGAAAAAAACTTAATCAGTAAACGCCTGATTGCGCTGAGAAGCCAGCACGGTTTCTCCCAGCGTGATCTTGCCCGCCAGCTTCAACTGGCAGGCTACGATATGGATAAAAATGTGATTACCCGGATTGAGACTAACAAACGCTATGTCACAGATTTGGAACTGAAAGCACTGACAGAAATCTTTCATGTTTCCTACGATTATCTTATTGAGGGAAAAGAATAATCGGAGCAGTTTCCCTATTACTCTGGTTATATATTTTTAGAGATGCTCTGACAACACCCCCATCTAAATACAGGGCAGACACACTCACCTCCCCAAGTGTGCCTGCCCTAATACTATCTCTGTTTATTGTCCTTATTGGTGGATATCATCTCTCTACCAATCTCCCCTGCCTGGCCTGCTACCTTTGTACGCTTATCATAATAATTCTTAAACGCCTCAAATGCTTCGGCATTGGAGCCATACGCCTTGCCCTCTGCCACACAAGAATCCGTAAACCGTTGCATTTCTTCCTCATAAGTACCAAGAGGCTGTGCGAGCTCGTTACCGACAGCACTTTTAGCAACTTCACTCTCTGATTGTGCGCTTTTATCTGACTGCACCTTCATTTGCTCACTATGACCATCAATCCGATTTGACAATTCATCAAGATTACTCAGCATCTGTTCTGCCTGCCCTTTGATTTTCTCCAGACTTTCACGGATATGCAGCACTTCCGACAGCTTCTTTAGTACCATTCTGCCCCGGTGTTTGGCTGCTTCCACTAATTCATGTGCTTTCTGCTTTATGAAATCTTTAATCTCCACAAGTTTTCCGTGCAGCTCCTGCACTTTTGATTCTGCCTTTGCCACCTGTTCTGTCAGGGCATCCTTTACAGTGCGTTCCGCCCTAGTCATAAGATAATCATTCTGTTCACGAACACCCTTTAACTCTTCCCTCATATTCATAAGCTGTTCCATCATGGCAGAAAGAGTCTGTTCAAGACTATCCACATATTCTACAGTGCGGTTTAACTTTTCCATACCGTCCTTGTCGTGAAACTTCCTTAACAGCTCCATCAAATCTGCTATGTCCTTATCCTTTGCAAGCGAATCATTCATTACTTCGTCCATCTTTACCCTCTCCTTCCGTTCATTCTGCTTCATTAGCGAAAAGGCAGGTTTTCCCGTGCCTCCTGTTTAGACTTATCCTGTGCTCCTATATTCTCTTTCGCTTCCTTTACCTGTTGTTCTTTCTTCTCGTGATACACATTCAGAAGTTCCCCGTGAAGCTGCTCCCGGAACTCCTTTGTGATAGGATATACGATGTCACGATAAAGGCTCTCTCCTGCCTTTGCCTTTGTGCTTGCCTTATACGCCGGCATGGACACAAACTCACCATTGCGGCCATTGACAATGCTCACACTGTTAATAACGAAGGAATCCTCCAAATAGATACTGGCAAGACCACGGATATTGCTGCCCTCTCGCTCATATGGTGTGACACTCACCGAAAACTCTGGTACTCCCTCTCCATCTCCTACCACAAGTCCGTCCTTATCCAGTGTTCCACCTTTCTTCTGTTCATAGGCTTCGAGGATCGCTCCCGAAAATTCTTGCTGGAACTCGGAGGTGATTGGATTCACGATATCCTTATATACAGGATTATTAAACTCATCCACCTCGCTGGTTCTCTGTGAAGGCATAGATACAAACATTCCCTGTCCGTCTTTCTTCTCCACGATTGCGATATTGCGGACAACAAGGCTGTCACCAAACACTACAGTTGCATAAGCCTTTGCTGAGGCAGATGATTTTCCTGCCTTACTGTCACTCCTGTTCACTTCACTGATTCTGATCTTATAATTCATAACTACCTCCATTTCTGCATGACGTATCTTATTTTTCTTCATCATGCACACTATTCATTGTTATCAGTTGCTAATATACAGCGGCATACAAACCTCTGTGTGCCATGATAAGCACAAGTAAAAAGAGTAAGCCTTTCTTCATCACTCTCAGCACGAACGGAAACATCATAAGGTCCTACCACTCCGGTATCCTCCACTATGTAAGTGTGAGTTACCATCTCTTTATCTGTCACTTTGACCTCTGCTCCGATTGCAATACTGGAGAGATTCGTGAAGAATGTCCCTCTTCTGCTGCCATTATGCCCTGCCAGTACACAGTTTCCCTTTTGCAAAAGCCCTGCTGTCTCTGGCAGATGTCCGATACCCATGTTCAACTGTTCGGCACCTGCACTCTCAAAAATCGGGTATCTGATGTTAAGGCTCTCAATCTCAATGATACCGATTGCGCCTTTTGAAAGTTCCGGGGCAGTCTTCTTTTTACCACCGCTGGCTTCGCTTTCTTCATCTTCCTCATCCTCTGTCACTCCAATCTGATTGATATAATCTTCTGCCTGTTTCCTGTCAAGAAACCGAAGCAGAAAGGGGACCGCAACAATGGCAATCCCCAGTACGATAAGTGTTACTATTCTTTTTTTGCTCAATTTCACCTCATCCTTTCCTTGTACTGAAAAATTTTCCGTGGGAAGAACGCTGGTGTTGCGTTCTTCCGATGCATAACTTAGAAATCCTTAGTCAGCGTTTTTTGCTGGCTTAGAATCTTCTTTATACACTACCTCCTATGTCCCTGATAATCAGACTTTTCCTCTGCTACTCTGGAAACATCCTGTTCCGATCCTGCGTCTTCGCTCCTCTCTTCGTCCTGCGACTGTTCCGCACTAATGCTTTCCCTGTCAAGATCAAGTTTGGCATTGATCTGATACTGACGGGCTAGTTTCTGCTTCAGTTCCTCTTCATACTGAAAAGGCGTTTCATAATCCTCCTTTGCCCGTTCCATATTGCGGTGATATTCTTCCAATCTTTGCTCAAGAAATGTGATTTTGTCTTGAATGCCATTGTAGGCATTTTCCAAACGCATCATAAGCCCTACCGGAGAAGTGGAAGTCTCCACACTGTAACTGGTTTTGCCAGAAAGAAGCAGATAATTTGTTCCCATGAAATTCTTTTCCACAGAAAGAGTAAATCCCTTATACCTGCCAATTTCTGTTGTTACCCCTGTCTTTGCCTTACTGATTGCGGCTATCAGTGCTGTACCTCCATCTACCCTTTCACCATAACTCGTGTTCCCTACTGTGATAGAAAACTCCGGCTCCTTCGCTTCCATATCGTCACGGGTAATCACATCCGCACGGACACACTCCAGCTTTTCCTCTGCCGCCTTAATCAGCTTCGGATACTTCACGGTAAAATCATCCTGATTCTGATAATGCTTCTGATCGTAGGAAGCCTTTAACAATTTCAACCTCTGAACATCATTGTCAATCTGCATCTTCTCTTTTATCAAAGGATTTCCTGTTGCCACAGCCTTAATCTCTGCATACTGGAAAGTCACCTCATCAATATCCTCACAGCTTCTTGACACAGACTTACTTGTCATAATCTGCGAAATGAAACGCTGCTTGTTCTCCACAACACTCCAAGAGTATGCATCGAAAGTTCCTTTTGTCACATAACGGTAGACTGCCACCTCACTGTTCTCATTGCCCTGACGGATTCCTCTTCCTTCCCTCTGTTCAATACTGGAAGGCTTCCACGGACAATCTGCATGATGCATTGCAATAAGGTGCGCCTGAACATTGACGCCGGTTCCACATTTATCCGTAGAGCCAATCATGACCTTTTTCACACCCTGCCTCATTTCACGAAACAGGGTGTCCCTCTGTGCGTCTGTTTTTGCATCATGCACGAAAGCAACCTCTTCGGCAGGAATCCCCTTTTTCACAAGCTCTGTCTTAATATAGTTATAGACATCAAATTCATTGCCACGCTTATAATAGTCTGATTCCAGCATTTCCTCCTTCCAACTGCTCTTTGATGTACCAATATCAGAAAATACAAGCTGAGTACCGATAATCCCCTGTTTCTCTGCCTGTTTGTATTCACGGTATATACGCTTCGTCCCATAAGTCTCTGTTGCTGCGACAGAACGGTTATCCTGACCCTTATTCTCAATAAACCACTCCATAGAAAAACGATCCAGACTCACTCTGATACCTCTTTGGGAATATCCATACATATCTGCCCTTGCCCATCTCGGCGTCTGTAACAATTCGTAAATAAATGCCTGATAATCCTCCGGTTCAATCCAAGTGGTTCCCACACCCACGTCTATCTCTGTCGCATCAAGGTCTTTTGGCTGCACAGCTTCAAGAGCTTCTACATTTGTACCGAATAACTCCGGCTGTTCTTTTGCATGAGCCTTTGCTATCCGAAGTTTCTCCCTGACATTACCGGACAGATACGCATCTGCTGTCTCCCATCCCCGGTTATGGTCATTTTTACTGTAACTTTCCGGATTGCAGAAAATAATTCCCTGCAATTCCTGTATTAGTTTTTCACGTTGAATTTCTTTTGTTAATTCCTCGGAAAAATTGATATTGTCAGCCTCTTCGCCCGTCTTTTCCGCTACTTTGCTTTTCATGGAAGTGATATCCGGCGTATAAATGGATAACATGTACGGGATATTCACCCCGTTGAACTCATTGATGGATATGTTAAGTGCCTCCACCGCTGTCTCCACACTGTCTACTGACTGCTTTGCCTTAATCGTCTGCTTTGTGAACATCTCTGCCTTCGTGACATTTCCATCTTCATCAAGGACTTCCAAAGAACATAAAAGCGGATAATCACTGTCCTCACGGAACGCTAACGAGTTTGCCCTGTTTGTGATAACTCCGTATTCTTTTACATAGGAATCATACTTCTCATTCAAGGCTTTCTGTGCCTGCAATAGCTCCTCTTCACTACAACCACCCATCTGAATGTTGATAAGGTGCCTTGTCAACTCTCTGATATTATGAAGCCCAAGAATACGGTTCTTTGTCTTATCCCCCACGTCCCATTGATACATCCTGCTGTCCTTGCGGTAATAAATCTCATCATCCACTACCGTAAATGTAAAGTTCTTCACATCCGGATCTGCCGGAATATCCGTAGTAAGCTCCTCCTCAGTATCCGAAATCATTTCAAAGTCTTTTAACTCCGTATGGATATTACCGATTGCATTAGATACGCTCTCATAGACATTGAAATATGGTTCCTGATTCACACAAACAGTGTAATTGGAACTATCGCCAAACCGTCCCTTTTCATACTCCATCTTTCCAAGCATCATTTCCGGGTGCTCTGCAAAATAACTGTTGACCGGGATTCCATTCTCTGTTACCCCAAGATGTACCCAATCCGGCTCTGTCGCTATCTTCCTTTCCCGTTTTTGAAAAAACAGGATATCACTTGTGACTTCTGTTCCTGCATTTCCCCGAAACACCTCTACCGGAAGCCTCACTGCACCGACGAGTTCTGCCCTCTCAGCCAGATACTTTCTGACATTCGGGTTCTTCTTATCCATTGTGCCTTTCGTGGTAATTACTGCTACAATACCACCCGGACGCACCTGATCAATCGCCTTTGCAATGAAATAATCATGTACTTTGAAATTCAGTTTGTTGTACTTTGGATCAAACAACTTATAGTCACCAAACGGAACATTGCCGATGACAACATCAAAAAAGTTATCCTGATAGTCTGTTTCCTCAAAACCCTTAACTTCCACCTTGGCGTTTGGATAAAGAAGCTTTCCAATCCTTCCGGTAATCTTGTCTAACTCAACTCCGTAAAGTTTACTGCCAGACAATTCCTCCGGCATACACCCGAAAAAGTTTCCCACCCCCATAGATGGTTCAAGAATATTGCCTTTTGTAAATCCAAACTGGGTAAGTGCTCTTGTGACTGCACTCGCCACAGTGGAAGGCGTATAAAAGGCATTGTTCACAGACGCTCTTGCTGCCTCATATTCTTCCGGTGTCAGGAGTTCCTTTAATTCCTTATACTCTCTTGCCCACATGCCATTGTTCCCGTCAAAGACCTGTGCAAGACCTCCCCAGCCTACATAACGGGACATAATCTTCTGCTCATCCGCAGAAGTAGCCCTGTCCTCTGCTTCAATCTTTTTCAATTCACGGATAGCATCCACATTCCACATATACCTTGTTTTCTGACCTCCATCCTTTGTATCCCATATATCAAGATGGAAATTCTCAGGGTGTTCCGGTGCCGTCTGACCTTTTAATGTCATATCCGGCAAGGAAAAGTCTGTTTCCTCCGTCTCCCGCATGATTTCTTCGCCATACTCGGCAAGCGTCACCATACGGTCTTCATCCAGCATCTCAGCTCTTACATTGTCGGGAATCCCCATATCCTCTGCCTCATCCGGTATTGCATATTCGTCAAGTTCTTCCTCTACGATTTCCGAATCAATAATAGCAGGTTCCGGTGTATAGTAATCTTCGGTCAGAATAAGTGCTGCGATCACCCCTTCTATCGTATTCCAACTGGCATATCCTTCTTTTTCCCCCTCTTCATCACGCCACTGGAAACGGATGCCCTTGCCATGAAAAGTGTCATAACCATGCAGCCCGTACCCCTCAAGAGGCCAGCCTGCTCCTCCCTGTCCATACTCTTTTTTTATCTGTTTTATACGCTCACTTTTACTTAGTTCCGTCTGCATGACCTCATAGATGCGTTTCTTACCATCAATAAAACCACTGCCACGCTTTACAACACTTACAATATAATCATGCGGCACACTATCCTCTGTCTTCGGATCAAGGTATGTGTATTTTCCATCCACAATCTCCTGTCTTTCTTTATCTGTCAAAACAGAATCATGAAATGAAAAAAGAGAAACCTGTTCATATACAGTTTCCCTTTTCTCTCCGAAAGAATCTAAGTCTTCCAGTTCCCTATTCAGTTCTCCCTCAAATTGTTTGACTTTTTCCGGTTTTAGTGGTACTGATTCACGATCTCGTGTATCACGATCTCCTCCGCCTGCATCATTCCCTGCTGTCTGATTTTGTACATCTCCATCGTGTCTGCCGGATTCTTTGGTTTGTGGCTTTTCAGATACTTCTCCATCATCGTGTCGATCATCTGATATGCCTCTCTGTTCACCGGTTCCAGAACTTCCGTCAGTCTCCCGAACCTCACGAGGGATTTGTACCTCTGATAATGGTTCTCCTTGAGATAATCCATTGCCATCAGTCCGTACTTGCCCAGTTTTGACAGGTTCTCCTTCTCCATGCTGATATTCGGGTACAGCATCCCGTCCTCTGCCTCCTTGTACTCTAGTGTCAGGCTCATACTGCATTCTCCTTTCTCTTTCAAATCTGCTGATATTGTGGCTGAACTCCTTTAAGACTTCACAGGACACATCACTGACAAAAGTTCCAAGCTCATAAATAACATCTTCCTTGTCGATTGCTGTGACGATATCAAAGTCCTGTTCATCGACGGTCAGTTCAAATCCACACCGGGTTGCCACAACATAATAAATGCTTTTTGTGATAAGGTCTGCTCCGTCAATTTCCGAAACCTTTCCATACCGGTTATCTATCATCGACTGGACTGCCTCTTTTATATCGCCACGCTTTGCGTGGTTCTCTTTTATTATGCCATCAATCCGCTTTTTTGTAAAGTCCCCAATTACTTTTTTTAACAAATCCCTGTCCAATCCTTCAATACTGCCAATCTCGCCATTTCTTACAAGGTAAGCTGCATAATTCTCCAGATGTTCCCCATCTAAAGTCCAGGTAAGTTGACGCTTCCTGCCACCGGTATCGCTGATGTCAAAGACATACCGGCAATGAGGCTGCAATGCTCTTGACGGATATATGGCAATTCCCTTACTTCCACGTCTCACATAGCGGTCAACCTTTTTCCATGTATCGTAATCTGCCACCAGTGTACTGTGTGGTTTCTGTGCATATATCATCAGAACATTGTCAAATTCATAACGATAGATCCGTCCGGTAAGTGAAAGCACATCTTTCCAGTTCTCCGCATTCTTTGTAACTTCATGGATGATATCGTTATAAATCTGCCTGACTTTGTAATCCACGCTCATTTTGCCTGCACCTCCTTACCTCTTCTCAACCGGGATATAATCCACTCCCTTAAAATCATCTGCATCAAGTACGATCTCTCCTTTTCTATATTTATCCATCAGTTCGTCGATAGCCTCTCCCAAATATCCTGCTTTAACACTCTCCGTTCTGGAAAGTACCTCACAAATCTCAATATCATACTCACCACGCTCATTCGGTTCCGGTTCTTTCCCATATTCCCTGCGAAGTTCTGCAAAATCTATTTCCGACGGAACATTAGAAAGATATATACCATGTCCCCACTCAATACAGACATCTTCACAGTTATTTATAAATTCTTTTTCTCCTCCAGCAACTGCCCGTGCATTTTCTGAAAGCGAAACCAGTGAATCAAAATCAAGATAATCCAGTGCATATTCGATAAAATCTTCCATACACTTATACCGTTCGATTTCAACCATCTTTCCTTCCACTCTGGTCTTTATCGTGTAGCTTTGAAGATCTGCACTGACCCGTATTTCCACCTGATTTTCCTCTGCTTCATCAATACAATCTTCCGTGTAAGCCAGTTCTACTTCTGGAAATTCACTAAAATCAGCCCCCGAGCCAAACTCCCTCTTACAATAGTCATCAATAAGTTTTTTTGCCTTCTCCATCTCTTCTTCTGTAGGTTTAGGGATCTTTCTGAAAAATTCAACACCTTTCCCCACCACAAATTTTCCTGTATTTATCTGCATCAAAAGCATATTACTGTCTGAATACTTTTCCATAACCCGGTAATCATTACCATTGTTGTTATGAAGAATATCACCAACCTTGCACTCTATCTCCTGCTTCTCATATCGAAAATCAATCTCTGTCTTTTGGGACTTTTTACCGGAATGAACATCTATCAGATCTGTAAAGTCCTCCATCTTCATTCCAAGGATTTCATCATCGGACAAATCGACACCCAAAGGTTTGATTGCCTTTTCCACTTCATTTACAATCAACGGAAGTTCTATCTGATTCCCATATAAAATAGATACTTTTGTTTTCACATTCTCACGAATAATATCGTAGAGAATCTTTCGGTTTTCCGGTGTGTCAACATAATTTGCATTGTTTGGATCTCCCGGCTCAAACCGGATATCATGAATCAGCTTCACACCATCCACTTCCTCGGCATATTTAGCTGCTTCATCATCGCTGTCAATTAGCTGCTTCATCATCGCTGTCAAACTTCATCAGTCTGTCAATCCGCTGAATGTGTGTCGCACCATTTCCAATCTTATTGCTGCCAACTATGAAATACCCCTTCTCCACCTGTTCCAAACTCCAGCCATCTTCTATCGCTTGCTTTTTCATTTCCTCTGTTACTTCATTCATTAAAATCCACCTCCAAAAATTTAAGGCAGCACCTTACCGGCACCGCCTGACCTTACACAAAACATTCACAATAAAAAACTCATGATATCCGGCTGTGTGCTGTTTACCATGAGTTCGTAACTACTAAATATTCAATTAACAATCTTGTTATACAAAAAATGCTAAAAATTCCCCGCTTGACAAAACCTCTCTCTTCCTTTAAGATAATAGGCAAAGAGAAATGGGTTTTTTCCAAGTAAAATCTTAGGATTCCAAAGGGTTGCTCGTTTCTTTTTTTATTTCCAAGATATCATAAAGATATAATTTGCCATCATTTGCATGGCGAATCAACATGGATGCATGAAAAACATTATACCTCTCCACTTCCCCATTTTCTGCAAAGACCGGGAGTGCAAATCTGGAATCATATCTATACCATCCATTTCTTGCGTTCCATTGGTGCTTTGTCTCACGATTTTGTTCAAATTTTTTCCCAACAGCAATTTCCAACATCTCTGGAATCCCCTGTGCTGCATTTGCCTTTGCCTTTGCTGCTGTCCCCTTCAAAGAGTAAGTATATTTGGAACCGGTGTATTCATCCGGCAAGTCACTTCCTATATATACAATGTCTTTGGTATCGGCAATTTCATAAAATTCACCAACAAAGGTCTCTAAATACTCTTTTACATCATTCCAATTAACAGATCTTTTCCCCTTAAATCGTATATCGTTGATAATCACGATATTATTACCATTTACATCCTTAACGATGTTTACATTTCTCTCCATATGCCCTCCTGTCCGACAGATTGCTACAAATATTCTATCATACCGACAGAGATGTTTCCACACAAAACAAAAAACATCCCTGCCATAACAACTTTGTCACTTATATGGTCTTGCATAAAATACCACACTGCCATCTCTTAACGGATCAAGTACAACTCCCCTTTCCGGATTTGCTGCATGTACCATCATTTCATTTCCCACATAGATAGCTACATGGGAGATATTCCGGAATTGTCCGTTATCTTCATATGAATAAAAAATCAAATCTCCCGCCTTCAAGTCTTTTTTGTTAATGAGCATGGCATTCTGATAACAATACCTGCCCTGGTCAGAAGCGATTGCCGGAAGTTCAACCCCTACTTCTTTATACAGTCTCTGTACCAAAGAACTGCAATCATAATATCCTTCCTCATAGCGTCTGCCCTGGTCATACTGGCATCCAATCTTTGTCATTGCCAACTCTGCCACTGCCTGCCCTGCTGCACAGGAATAATACTGATTCCATAGCTCTGAGTCCATCATATCTGTAAGCATTTCTTCCTGCTCTTTCGTAAGTGTACCCTTTTTGATATAGTCCTCGTAAGTCAGATTATGTACGGTTGTACCGGAGCTTGTTACCATAACCTTATTGGTATTGCCTTCTGCTAGATATGCCTCCACATGCCTTCTTCCCCACTGGCTTGTATCCGAGTGGTGTGCATAAAAGATATCAAAATCATTGCCATAGTGATTCAAGTTCCCGGTATCTTCTACCGTATAAGTAATGCCTTCAATGACTACCTTTGTTCCCATTGGTACAATCGGATTATAGGCGTCTACCGCTATGGTGTGCTTTGCTCTTGCGGTCTTACCGGAAGCTGTTATCCCATTTGCATAAGGCCCGCAACACTGCCTGCATGGACAATAGGCTGTCACCCATACTTTACCCAAAGAATCTCCCACTTCCTTTTCTGCTGCCGAACTTTCCTTGCCAATATAATTCATCTCATCAAAGACTTTTTTCAGATTTTTCTTCCCCTCTTCGTCCATGACATAACCTGCTTTGCCATCACTGTATAAAATCATGTAGACCATAAGAGTATCATTAAAGTTAGATATCGGGGCACCATTCTCCGTATTCTGATAAGTGATGTCATCTCCTTTATCCTCCATCTCCATAATCTTCTGATTAAACTCCATATAGTAGGAACTCAACACGGTTCTCGGATCATCATACCCTGTATCCGGCAACGGAAAGAATACGGATAAAGGAGAGCTATAAATAACTGCCAACACTGCAACCACAATCGTACCCACAAGGGCAACCACAGCAAACAATCCGAGAAATGCCGGGAGAACAGTTGTCACAATCTTTTTTAACAAAAGAAGTGCCCTGCCCTTTACTGCCTCCTTCACTGTCTGTGAAACATTTGTCTGACTATCCTCTTCCTTTTTTGTTTTTACAAAGGCTTTAAGCATCCTGGTCCTGGCAAATCCCCGCTTTCTGCCTCCCTTACCGTTGGAAAAAGTGCTGCCTTTTCCCTTTTGCTGATTTACCTTGGAATCCTTAGCCTTTACCGCATACTTTTTTCGCTCTATATCAGAAGAAGCCCATGTTACTGTGTCTCCTTCCCTGACATCCCCCTTACCGCCATCCGCTTTTACACGATGAAAACTATCTTCCGTTTTGTTCGCTGCTTTCATCTGACCAGACTGCTTCTTTCTCCGGTAAATGCGTAACATCCTGTTCGCACCGCCATAAGCGGAAGAAAGTGCAAAGGCTGTCAGCCCTGCACTTTCTGTCAATTCTTCGCCACCTTCTATCTGGTCGCCTGCTTTTTTTGCACCAATCCTGCCCATAGTGTAAAGAGTCGGTTTTTTGAGTGTGATGGATGCATTGGAATCGCTTACTTTCCGTTTCATATCGGATAATGGGGAATACTTTATCTTGTGGACTGTGCTTTTTCCCTTTATCTGTTTCTTCCCTGAACGGATACGGAGCTTCGGACTTCCCTTTGTATGAAGCTCCATAGGCTTGTCTTCCACCTTTCGTATCTTCATACCAAACCTCCTGTCAATAAATCAACCAACTATTGCCCTGTGCTGCACTGTTATCTGCAAGTTCTTCTTCCTTGTCAATCGGGCAAGCCTCCGTCTGACAGACAGGACTGGCAAGCCCCATCGCAATCTTCTCGTGGATATTTGTGTTATAGAGCTTATACAAGTCTGTATCCTTGCCAATCGTATTATCAAATGGAATCACCGTAGTCCCACATTTAATAAGTCCTGTCCCACTGGGAGCATTGCTGACAAATCGAAGCTGGGCATCCGAAACACCGATAACTTCCGCTAACTTCGCACTGTCGATATTGCTTTGTTTTAACAACGTAATAAACTCACTGTTAGATATCAGAGTGGAGGCAATATAGTTCTGAAGCAGATCTGTTACATTTTGGGAGATACCTGTGCAAAGTCCTCCCTGCTTTCTGACTTTTTTCCATAACTGCTGCAGATAAGTCGCACTGTACTCACTGTTGAGGAGCACATGGCATTCATCTACATAGAGCCATGTTGCCCGTCCCTTCTTTCCATTCTCGATAATGCGTGACTGGATTGCCTCCATCATGACAAGCATTGCAACCGGTGCAAGCTGTGTTCCCAAATCCTGAATACCATATACCGTAAAGCGGTTATCTTCATCCACGTTGGTATGATGATTGAAGATATTCAAGGAACCCTCTACAAATAATTCCAGACAAAGGGCAAGCTCCTGTGCTTCCATCTCAGTCTGACTTTTCAGGATATGGTAGAAATCCGTCATAAGCGGAACCTTCCTTGTCTTAAAGGCACCCATATACAACTCCCGCACACAACGGTCAATAATACTGTGGTGCTTCTGGTTCAGAGTGCTTCCAAGAAGCTGGTCGCAGATACCCAGCATGAACTCTGATTTATCTGCTATCACATCACGGATGCCCTTTTCGTTGATATGGGCAAGGTCCGCATCCAGAGGATTTACATAATTCTTTTTATAGGCAGACATATTGACGATTGCACCGCCAAAGGTTTTTGCAATGTCAAAATATTCATGCATGGGATCAATGACAATGACGTCATCATCCGTATTTAAGAATACCTGTCCCATGCCCTGCTTACAGAAGAATGACTTTCCACTTCCCGGAACGCCAAACACAAACCCGTTACCAATCAACAACCCCGGTGCAAGCACTCAAGCACTGTGCTCGGCTCCTACGTCGCCGCTCACAGCACTTGCCT
>RAYE01000005.1 GCA_003612285.1 bacterium D16-51
GTACCGCCTTCACTTTCTTCCTTCGGGATTACTTCATCAATAAACGGCTGGAGATCGTCTAAGCAGTCCTCAATGATTTCGGCGGTATCTCCGTAAACATCTATGGTAATGATTTCTTCCGCATGTCCCATTAGCTGTGATACCGCTTTAGGATTGAAATTGTTCCTTAATAAGATAGTGCAGAAGGTACTTCTCAAATCATGCAATCTTATATCGGGCAGTCCATTGTCCTCCAGCAGCTTTTTATAATGCCTCCAGTGAAAATCCTTGCTTCTCGGACGCCCATAGGTGGAACAGCAGATATAATCCAAATCCTGAAATGTTCCTGACCGCCTTCTGCGGTTCTTCTCATACACTTTTCTTTCTTCCAGAATGGCTTCAAATACATAATCCGGTATGGGGATGGTTCGGCAGCTGGACGGCGTTTTCAACCCAATTTCCTGTTTTGTAAACGTCTTAGCCGGGAAGTCCCCGGCAGTCGTGTTTGGCTTCTTGCCTAACTGCCGCTGCACTTTCAATGTCCGGTTGATATAATCTATATCCGAATATTTTACCCCATTGATTTCACACCGCCTCAATCCTAACAGCACTGCAAATAATACCTGCATATGGATTGGCGTTTCCCTGCTCGCTTCAATGAGCGTTAAAACCTGCTCCATATTCAACGTCTTTTGTATATCAATGTTCCGGGTGTGATAGGCTTTATTCTCTACCTGCTTTGGCAGAGCCACATCAATCGTTGGGTTTATGGAAATGATTTTTTTATTCACAGCATACTGCATGGACGTATTCATCACCGTTTTTACCAGCCTTGCAATAGAAGCCGAAACAGCCGTTTCTTCATAATAAAGGCTCTGGATATGAAAGGTTCGCTGGTGAACCACGTATCCATCAGTACACAGGATGCTTCGATGCCCGCTTCAAGCGCACTGTGGATCAGAGCAGCTGCAGCCCCCGGCTTCTTCATTATGGCATCTTCCCGCGCTTTTGCGCCATTGGTCCGCCTGTCAATAGATTCGTTTGCATGGTTTATACGCTTCTCCCCGTTGGCGGACGCCAGCATGTTGAATGAAACAGGCAAGAAACTGCAACCGTCCATCCAGCCGGACAGCAGGAGGCTGAAGCCCTTGACGGTTTTATGGATGACATGACCATGGACGAAAGAAAGCAGCCCAGCCTTTTTACTTTTTCCGCGTGGAATGACAGAATCATCCAGAACAAAACATTTAACCCTTTCCGGGTGTGTAAGCGTGCTGAAATATGCGGCGGCCTTTCCAGAAAGCAACAGCACAAACCGTCTCCAGCTGTAATGGCAGTTGGACAGGAAACGGTAATATGTACTTTTCGCACACGCGGTTTCCTGCTTTTTTGAACCAGGAAACCGGAACAGGTCTGTACCTTCGAACACCAGCATGAGGAGGAACTGGAAGATTTCAAACGCGGTACGCTTCTTCCCGCCATCCCCATTCCTGGAACAGCTGGCTTTGCATATGTTAGACTGTTTGAGCAGGGCGCTGATTTTCAATTCCCGGATGGCTTTGATAAATTGTATATTTATTTCAGGTAAAGTATTTTCATTTGTACTGTTTTGTAATATCATAAAGTTAGCATCTCCTCTCGGTTTTTTGAGTTTATGGGTTAACTTTATGATACCAGAGGCAGATGCTTTTTTCTATGTCAACAGGACATTTTTTGTCTTAAATATATTAAGATTTATAAGGATTTCAGGTTGAAATCCCTATGGGAAAGTTGAGTTATTAATTATTTTTTATTTTTTTACAACCATAAAAAGCCTTAGTTCCAATCTTCTTGACATTTTATCCAACCGTCACAGACTTTACAGTGTTGGAGATTCCGTAAGCAATACAGTTGATTGGTTCGGCTTTAAGGCAAAAGGTGCAGGAACCCCTTCTCCATAAACAAATTTCTCAGCCCCCGTTACATAAAACTCTTCAAAAATTTGACACATGCGCTAAAATCGGGAACTCCCAGCTATCTTTCCTATCTTCCCAACTAACACAAAATGCCATAAAGGGAACGCCTGTCTGTTATACTTCTGCAAAAAAACGTTAAACCAGCAATCCCACTATTCTGCAGCAGAACTGTTGACTGCCATCCATTTGCTTTTATGAAGGCAGGCGGAAAACATGGGAAGTACTATCTTATACAATGAATGCCGCAACACATTTGATGAAGATATTTTAAAAATTCGGAACTCTGAGAGATTATTTCAGTAATCTCTCTTTATATATATAAATATAAAGCCAAGGAGGTAAAATCATTGGAAAATAACGAACCTATTCTAAAATTAACCGGGCTGTTAAACAAACAATCCAGCAAAAAGCAAATTAATTCCAGCATCAAAGAACTGGAAAAAGCAGTCCATACCATCCGCCTGACCGCCATACTTGCCAGGGGTGAAAGCCGGCAGCAGCTAAAACAGTACGCCAGACAGCTTGAAAGCCAGCTTACGCAGATAAAGCTCAAGGCAAAAATTGACAAAAGGGAGTTAAAAACTGAGATAGATAAGGCTTTCAACAGCCTTTCTTTCAAAGAAATTGAAACAGGGTTTAACAGCGGGAAAACAAAGCTGAAAATCCAGAAATTAATTGCAGATGCCAAAAAAGCTATCCAGGACGCCCCTGTGCCCCTGAATCTCAATTTAAAATTGGACAGCCTGGAAAACTTTTTTGACAGGTTAAGTTCTGCCTTTCAAATGGTTAGGATGACAGCCGGAAGCTTCCAGAAAAGCTTAAAGACAATCCAAAAAAACAATTCAACCCTTGCAAAGATTTCAGAAGCAAACCATTTTACGGAAAGTGAAACAAAAAGCTTAGGCAGCGCTTCTTATGGCGCTGCATCAAAATACGGCATGCTTTCTTCCGATTACCTGTCAGCCATCCATGGATTTAATAATCAAGGCATTTACGGGCAAAAGGGAAACTCCCTCGGAGAATTGTCCTTAAAAGCCCAGACGGCAGGCCGCCTAAGTCCGGAAACAGCGCAAAACTACCTGCTGGCCGCAAACGCTGCCTACAAATATAAAGAGGATGCCAAAAAGCTGTCTGACGTCCTTGACGGACAGATCGCACTTGCCGGCAAATACCATGTAAACCTGAAGACAATGGCTTCCGTCATGGAAAAAGCTGGTTCTACAGCCTCCAATGCAGGCATTAAAATCAACGAACTGTCCGCCTTGGCGGGGACAATCGCAGAAAATACAAGGCAAGACGGGGAAGCCATTGGCGAAGGCATCCAGTCCATTATCTCTGCCCTGCAGGACATTTCCTCTGATAAAATAGCAAACACGCTGCAAAAAGCCAATGCTGCCATGGCAGAAACAGCCGGCAGCGCAGAAAATCTCCGAACCCCCGTCGAAATCTTAAAGGATTTGGCCATTGCATATAATGCGCTGGAAGAAAAGACTCCATTAAAAAATGAGATTACAGAAAACATTGGGCAGAACCACCCGGAACAGCTGGCGGCGCTCCTGGCTGGCTGGCAGGAGTATGAAAACATGCTTGCAGAATATTCCAGAGGAAAGAGCTCTGCAATAGAAACGGCAGGGCAGTCCGCCCAGAATTTAACCGGGACGCTCAATAGGCTGTCCAATAGCTGGACAGAGTTTGTCAACAGCATAATACATTCCGATGCACTCAAGACAGGCTCTGTTTTGATTGACAACATCATCCAGCATGCCTCAGAGCTTGTCCCTGCCCTATCCCCATTAGGGACACTTGGATTAGAAGCTGGTTTATATACAAGCTTCAAGAACACTGGTAAACGCCGTATGAGTGTACGGATTTCATAAACTGTTATTTGTTTTGAATATGCCCTTCATACCTAAGTTACCCGGCAGACCGGGTTTCAAAGGCAGGAATGTGTGAACTTAGTCAACTCACAGTGTTCTATAAAATAAACCGTAATTGGGGCTGCTATCCCCCAGTGCTGGGAAGCTTTATTATAGTGAATATATAGTGCCGTATAGCTACAACGTGATTGGAAACGATGGGCGTGACATGCACTCCGAAAGGATGCCAGCAATGGCAAGAAAATATACGGCAGGCCATATGGGAAACCTAAGTGGCGCGCCTCTTTGGATTCAGGCTAAACCACCAATCAGCAGCGGAAACCCTAAGTCTGGTAACCCAGATATGGAAGTGTCCAGAGACTTTGTAAACGGTTTTGAGTCAGAAATGGCTTGTAAAAGACAGTCCAAACCAAGAAGGAAAACTTGCCCGTGACTGGGTAGAAACCAAAAGAGTGATACTGCTCCCCTGTTTCTTGATAGCAATAAAAAAGGTGCGAAGCCTTTCCAGGCTCGAAAACACCTCGCCAGGCAAGGCTACTGTCGCACCTAAGAAGAACGCAAAACCAGCGTTCTTCATTCTCAAATCAGCGCAATTTCCTATAAAGTCAAATACCCCGCCGCAGAGCAACGGAGCATGACCTAGCTTCTCTTTAGCTTGTTCGACTCAGAGGGGCGGGGTATTTGACCCACGCGCAGTCGCCAAGCGCAAGCAAGCTTGCGTTTGGCTCGTTGCATACGCGAGAATAAAAAAGGTGCGAAGCCTTTCCAGACTTAAAACACCTCGTCAGGTAAGACTCCGCACCTAAGAAGAAACAGGGTAATGTATGGACTTCTCCTTGCCATCGTGGAAAAAACGGAGAACATTTTATCGGTATGTAAAACAGGCAGCATCTTAAAAATCACTATTGCAATGGTTACAATGCCACTGCTTACTGTTCCTGCCCATGCTGAAAATCCCAAAAACTGCTGTATGCAATGCTTTGGAAGCAACCGAAATCCTCTTTACATTAGTCGCGTGGCAATATGGACAGGACACGCCATATTGGTTGCCAATATCACGGCCTTCCAGAACCGCCCTGCCATGTTCCATCATTGCCCTATATTCCTCCCATTGCTGAAGTTGTATATCGTCTTTATTATCAAAATAATACTGATCAAAGTTTGGGGATGTCAGAACAAGGTCACGAATTAGCTTTTGCTCCATATCTTTACTAAGCAATACTTTAAAATCAGGGTTTTCAAAATATTCGTCGGGCACTGGCCTAAGCCGATTTTTACAAATATCACATATATCATCTTGTTTTCCACCATGATATTGCCATAAATGACCACATTTATCACAATAATATAACGCCATAATACATCTCCTCCTCTTATTATATAATCTAATAATACCAAAGATAACCATACTTTTCAACTAATACCCTAATTCATCTTAATAGTCTCCGCCTTCTATAGTACTCCACAACTTCTATAAATAATAGTATGATTATCAAAACATTTAACAGTGACTTGGATGACCTTAATCATAAAATTGGGTTTAGTAAACGCAGTTTTGCAGAATGGTGGACACAAATAAAAGAATCCTTTAACGAAGGAGAAAACTTGCTTTTAAAGTTTAAAAATGCATTTGCAACAGCACTTATACCCCAAAATAATATGTCCTGGAAAACTACACCATCAGGTGAAATTGTTACAAATAGCAATATAGACTCCTACCTTGAAAAATTAGAAAAACCTGACGCTGAAAATCTATTACAAGAATTGCAGGATATTCAGGCGCAAGTAAATGCAGGCACTACTAGTTGGAATAACTATTTTAAAACTTACAACGGTGCCAAAAGATACATTGTTGACTTTATCCAAAAGACTGACCTCCAAAAAGCCAGCGTAGAAGACCTTATCAACGCCAACAAAGCTGCCCGGGAATCAGCAATTGCCCACAACAACGCCCTGAAACAACAGACACTTGGTGCAAAAGCTGCCACAGTTGCAACCAAGGTACTCTCTGCAACGCTCAACTCCATTGCAATGATAGCAATTGGAGAAGCAATCAGTGCCTTAATCTCTGGAATTGATTACCTAATCCATAAAGAAGAAAAGGAAAACGAGGCATTAGATGACGCCCAGGAAAAGTTTAACCAGACAACACAGGAAGTCAACAGCCTTCAGGCACAGTTAGATTCCACAAAAAGCAGGATCAGTGAACTGCAAGAGTTAGCCAATAATGGCACAATCTCCATAGCAGAGGAAAATGAACTGAAAACCCTGCAAAAAACGAATGATGAATTGGAGCGGAAAATTGCATTAAGGGAAAAAGAGCGGGCAGATGATGCAGAAGAACTGCTGCGAAAAGCAAAAACAAAAGTTGATAATAAAACACAGTATTTTTATGTCCGTTACGACGATGAAGGAAACACACATCCTGTAGCAAAAAAAGGCAATGCCATAGACAGGCTGCAAGATAATCTTACTGCCTACCAGGATATGGCCAGCCATGGCGATTTAACTGAAGATAGATTTAATGCAGAAAACTTTAATAAAAAGGTCAGCAAGGATGCAAAAATTGTTGGCAAACTTATAGACGCATACAAATCGCTTACAGATGCAGGAATCACTTTAACATCTGAACAACAAAAAGAATACAACTCTGCCTTAAAAGCCCAGGATGCCTACCTGCTCTATTCCTACACCCTTGAACAGACTAAAGAAAGATTCCAGGGGTTAACAGAAGAACAGCAGCGTTCTATTATCCATAATAAATTAATGGAAAAAGGGCTGACAATGCAGGAAGCAGACTCTGTACTAAAAAATATACAAAAAGAAGATTTAGGCGAATATTATGATTTTGACTTTAATTTCCCGCTCCCGGACCGCAATGATTTTCAAACAGCAGAAGCATATGGGCAGGCGTATGCCGAAGCCTGGAAAAAGGGCGTTAACAATGACATCGCTATTGGGTTTGACAAAGCCTGGGACGCCCTGGACAATCCAGAGGATGCCGCCTTACAAAATCTTAAAGATGAACTCTTAGCCCTGGCAAAACAAGGAAAACTTACAGAAGAATCATTTAATAAAACTACTGGCGCTAAGTCATGGCTAAACCAGGTTGGCCTTTCTGCAAAAGAAACCGTTAAGCATATCAACCAGCTAAAAGAAGTTTCCTCTGTTGAACAGTTGGCTTCCATGAAGACAGGCATCTCTTCCATTTCCGATATATTAAGCCAGAAGCAGGAAAACCTCAGTGATAAAAGCACCGAAAAAAACGGCATTGGCTCTGATATACTCAGTTCTATGCCAGACGATATTAAATCCTGTACAGAAGCATATGAAAACTTTTATGAAGTATTGGGGAACGGTTCATCTACTATGGCTGACTGTCGGGAAGCAGCAAGCCAACTGGCAAATGCATATATAAACAGCAATAACTTCCTGGCCAATCTGACTAGCTCTAATAAAGAATGCTATATTGCAGAATTGCAGGCAATGGGAATTGAAAATGCAGATATTATTGTAAAAAGCATGCTAATACAGAAGGAAGCAGAATTAAGTGCAGAAAAACAGTGGGCAAAGGCAACAACACTTGACCTTGCAAATGCAACTTACAATGAAATCACAGCACTTGCAGAAGAACAAAAATGGTCCGATGAAACCACAAATGCATTATACAGACTGGCTCTTGAAAAGCAAATAGCAAATGGCGTTTCTCTAGACTCATTATCAGACATAGATAACCTGATAGCTTTAGTTGATGCAATCGGCGGAACTACAACTGCCCTTTCTGCATATCGTAAATTAATGGAAAATCCAAGCAGCGTCTCCACTTCAGAACTTGCAGAAGCACAACGCAAATCCAAAAAGGAGATAGAAACTGCCAGAGAAAAAGCTGCCAGATCTAAAAAACCTGTCTTTTCACCAAAATCCCCAAAAATTCCCGAATCAAATAACCAAAATTCTTCTATAAAACCAGAGCCCGTCAAGGAATCCAAACAGGAAATTGACTGGCTGTCACAAAAACTTACCTTCCTGCAAGATAAAGTGGATATGTTGAAAACAAAATTTGAAAACCTGTTTTCAACACCAAAGAAGAATAGAAACCTCAACAACCAGATAAAGGAAACCTCAAAACTTCTTACAGCACAAGAAAAAGCATCTGCAAGATACCAAAAAAAAGCAGGCAGTTATTATAACAGTAACAAAAAAGTTCTGACTAAAAATGGCATTTCTCTTAAAATGCTCCAAAACGGCTCATATAATATCAGATCTTACAAATCAAGCATTGCCAACATCATACAGACATATGAGGCATACTATGATAAAGCACAGGATGCCAGAAAAGCAACCCTTGAATTGTCTGCTTCCATCAGGGAACTTTCAAAACAGAAATTAGAAATGCAGCTAGATAGCAATGAAAGGAAACGCACCTATCTGGAAGCACGGTACGCCAATGCCACCACCACAGACCAAAAGAACAAAATCCTCCGAAAAGAAATAAACACATTCCCTGCTGAAGACAAAGCATATAACAATTATTATACACGGGCAAAAAGATTCCGAAATCAGGCCGGCAAAAAAGCAAAAACGTCTGTAAATAAATCAAAAAAGATCCCGGAATCTGTCAAAAAGAAAATTATTAATAAAATTAAACAGAAGAAAGAAATCCCCAAATCCCTTTTAAAAAAGGTATCAAACATTGATAAATATGTATACCAGAAGCTTGTGGATTACAACAACAGTGTTGATTTTGTAACAGATGCTTTACGAGACAAAAAGCTTGCAAAGGAAGAAAGAATTTCTAAAATCCGGGAAAAAAATGTGGAACGCCACCAAAACCGTGCAGATTCTGCCGAAGCAAGGTACAATCTTTACCAGCAGTATGAAGCAAACGCTATAGATGCTAAAACCAAAAACAAATATGAAGCCGAAAGCCTCAACTGCCTAAAAAAGCAATATGAGCATCTTATTAAAATTGCAGAACTGGAAGGAAACACTGCGGAGCAAAAACGGCTCCAGGCAGAAGAACAGGCAAAAATCGCGGAATCATACAAAACAATGTATGACAACATCCAGGCGGAATATGACAACAAAACTGGCATAAATGATGCAAAAATAGCAACAATCCAGGCACAGATTGCAACGCTGGAAGCAGCCGGAAAAAACGCTGCAAAAGAAATGTATGCTGACATGATGGAATCCTCTTCCGATACGATGAAGAAATTACTTAAAAAGCGTGCAGAACTGGAAAAGGCAGGAAAACGTTTTGAATACTACTCCCCGGAATGGTACGGCCTGCAGAATGATTTACTGTCCATTGACCAGCAGATAGAATCCTGCACACAGCAGACAATTGAGTGGCAGAAGGCGTTAAATGCTTTGGATTTAAAGAAATATTCGATCATTGCAGACCAGATTGCATCCGCAAACAGCCAAATTGACTTCCTGACTGACATACTCTCCCACAAAAAGCTGACCAGCAAAGACGCCGGCGGGCTGACGGACGAAGGCCTGACCTCCATTTCCCTATGGATTGATAAGATGGAAAACAATAAAAAGACCATTGAAAATGCCCAAAACGCAATGGCTGAATACCAAAAGCAGATTGCAGCAGGCACAACCGGGGATGATTTCCAGACACAGAACCAAAAAATGCAGGAATGGATTCAGACCATCCGCGATGCAGCCCTTGCTGACGAAGAACTGAAAGAATCCATTGTCAGCCTTGTAGAGGAAGCATTTAACGTACAGCTTGACGCACTGAATGAATTGATTGAAAAACGCAAAAAGGCGCTGCAAACGGAAAAAGACTTATATGATTACCAGCGTAAAATTGCAAGCCAGACAAAATCAATCGCAAACATCCAGAAGCAGATTGCCGCATTAACAGGGGATAACAGCGAGGAAGCCCGTGCAAAGCTGCAGAAACTAAAGGTAAACCTTGAGGAAGCACAGCAGGACCTAAAAGATACGGAATATGATAAATGGATTTCTGACCAGGAAGACCTTCTTGACAACCTGTCAGAAGACATGGAAAACTTTTTTGAAAACGCACTGCAAAATACGGACAGCCTGATAGAGGCAGTTGTCAAGACAATTGACGAAAACGGCTATATCATTGCAGATACCCTGGAAAAAACCGGCTATGGGAATGCTGACTCCTTTCGCACAAAAGAGAATGGAGACGGCACTTATACAAGCACTTATACAGATTACAACGGAAAACAATATCAGATTACTACCGATGCATATGGCAGCAATCTAGGCCAGGTAAAATCACCTGCCCAGCCTGAACTTACCATTGAGTCTGTAAAAAATTCCATGAACCGTTCTGAGCGCAGCCCACATTACGTTGACAAAAACCCTCTGTTGACAGAAAATATCAATGGGCACACCCCTGACAGAACGAATGCTTCCAAAATAGATAAGAACGCAGACCTAAGCGGCGCCTATTTGAAATCACTAAACCTCCAAATCAAAGGAAGCCTGAGCAAATGTAAGTCACTGAAAAACCAGTCCACAACTTTTATCAATAAATATACCTTTGGGGAATATGGAAACGAATTAAACCAATACCTTGCAGAAAAATACGGCAAGGTTTATACCTCATGGGCTGATATGAAAGAACTTGCAAAAATACTTGGCGTAAAAGTCTCTGGGAAAAAACCTACCTCAAAAGAAGCGAAGAAAATCCGCGATGCGCTGAAAAATGCTGGCTTTGCAAATGGAGGGATTGCCTCTGTTTTGAATGAAGCCGCCATCCAAAACGGGGACGATGGCATCGCCACATTACAGAGAGGCGAAAGCGTCCTTACATCTGAACAGACAAAGCAGTTCCGTAAATTCCTGGAAATCACACCTGCTGCCAGCCATATCATGAAAAATGCCACAAAACTGGCACAGACGCCAGAAATAACCAATTCATTCACCAACTCCCAAAATGTAAACGTTGGCGGCATTTCAATCCACCTTGATGGAAGTGGAATTGTAGATGAACACTCATTTGTTGATACCTTTAAAAGATCCACCATGATCCAGAGCGCTATTGACGAATCCGTAGCCAAAGGAATGACAAAAGCATACTCTAATACATTGGGAAGGTTTTAGGAATTACAGGGCAGCTACTGCTGCCCTACTGCCCCTTCTATAAAACAATTGACATTGTATACCATCCGTAGTAATATAAGGAAAAAATGAAAGAAGGTAATACTATGGCAACTACTACACCAACCCAAATCAGAATAGAAGAAAACACAAAAAAACAAGCCGTGGAACTTTTAGAAGGATTAGGGCTTAATTTATCTGATGCAGTGAACATGTTTCTTAGACAAGTAATTTTGCACAATGGAATTCCTTTTGAAATAAAATATCCTTCACTTAAACCAGAGGTTATAGAAGCTATGGAAGAAGCAAAACAAATTAGCAGAGATCCCAATACAAAACGCTATAACAGCTTTTCAGAAGCACTGGAGGATTTAGACATATGAAATATAAATTAATCTTATCTGGAAAGTTTAAAAAAAGTTTAAAAATTGCAAAAAAACGGGGGTTAGATATTTCTCTGTTAGATTTTGTTGTGAATAAATTACTTCAAGGAATCCCACTTGAAGAAAAATACAAAGAACATCCATTAAAGGGAAACTGGGATGGATTTAAAGAATGTCACATTCAAAACCAGATTGGCTGCTAATATATCTTATTGAAGATGATATATTAACACTGACGTTAATTGATACAGGGACTCATTCAGATTTGTACAAAAAATAATATAAGGAGGCACAATGACAAAAAGCAGAAAAATTAAATTATTAACCATAGAGAATAAACGGCTAATAGATGAAAACAAAATGCTGCATGCCATTAACAATGAAGAAATCAATAAAAAAATGCTTGCATTAATGGGGCAATATTCTGATATTATTGAGAAATTACATGAAAAATACCAGGAGCTAAACAAGCTGAAATTCATTGGAATACAAAGCCATTTAAAATACAGGCTAATGCTCTGGAAACTAAAAGTTAAGGAACTATTAATGCATTAATGATTAACAGTTCCTAAGAAAGCATTAAACATATATCATAAGCAGGGGAATCCCTGCTTTTTTAGCATTATAATTCCCTTAAAGATTGGAGGTAATACCAATGTATGCTGATAGCTTTGAATTTAACGGAATAAAATCCTCAGATATCGGATACTACATTATGAATTTTGATGGATTTTCAAATGATGGCGTTGGCACAGCAGGAAATGAGATTACATTTACCACTTCCAAGCCGCCCAATACATCCCGGTGGAATTTCCATGGGAGCAAATATGAAAACCCGCTAACGGCAAGTTTCCAGATTGGGAAATTTGACTGCCAAAAAAACAGGGACAGGAATTATGAATTGTCACAACAGGACTGCGCCTTTCTGATTAGATGGCTGGTACGGTCCGACGGCTACAAGCTGCTGCGTTTTCTGCTGGACGGATATAAAGAATACGAACACACCTATTTCCGAACGCAGAATACATTACAATGGATCCGCAACAGCGGGATGATTGTTGGCGCGCAGCTTGACATTACCTGCGATGCGCCCTTTGGGTATAGTGATATGCAGGTTTTTGAAACTTCCTGCAGCAACGGAGGTTCTTTCACAATTTATGATGACAGCGACAGGCCCGGCGCGCTATATTTTGACGAAATTGACATTGTAATGGCTTCTGACGCTGCAAACCTCCAGATACAAAACAGCCTGGACGCCCTCTACTCTCCCACTATCCAATATACCACGCAAATTAAAAACTGCAAAAACGGGGAACATATCACCATCGCCAGCCATATGATCAGCACTTCTAAAAATACAAGCCACACACGGGAAAATATTAATAACGACTTTAATTTTAAATACCCAAGGCTGATAAATTTTTCAGAAACCAATGAAACCAGGAAAAACACTTACACTGTATCAGGCGGAAGCTGCCGCCTGTCTTTCAGTTATCGGACGATAAGGAGCGTGTTGCCATAGTATGAGCCAATTTATAGTAAATATTGACGGTTCTGTGGAACAGGATAAAATATTTATCTGCGACAGGTCATTACACAGGCTGGGCGAATTATATCCTGTTGAAGATTTGCATACGATTATGCGGTTAAACCAGAACGACGAAGTAAACTTTAAAATATACAAATACAATAATGGGGAAGAAAACCCATTTTGGACGCAAATAGACAATATCCAGGTTATCCTTGTAGAAGGGAAAGGATATTTTGAAATCGCCGCCCCTGTTACTACAGAAGAATGTACTTACAAACAAGTAACCGGAATCTCTCTGGGGGAAGCAGAAACTTCCCAGACAAATATTACCTTGCAAATCAATACAGAAGAAGACATTGCACGGGATGATTATGCAGAAACTATTTTATATAACCCTTCAAACCATGAAGGTTCCCTGCTCCACAGAATCTTCCAATCCATGCCGCATTATACAATCGGACATGTAGATGCATCCGTAGCGTGCATACAAAGGACATTTTCCTGTGACGGCCAAACAGTATATGATTTCCTGCAGACTGTTGCTGAAGAATTGGAATGTATTTTTATTTTTGACAATTTTAAAAGGGAAATCAACTGCTATGATTTAAAAGACCACTGCAGCCGTGCTTCCTGCATACAAAGCAGCGATTACAGGAATGTTGAAAATGGGGTATGCAGACACTGCAATTCCTCTGATTATGTATCTTATGGCTATGGGAAAGATACCGGGATATTCTTAGACCATTATAACCTTACAGAATCTGTTACCTTGTCAGGAAATAAAGATTCTGTGAAAAACTGCTTTAAAATTGAAGGGGCAGATGAGCTGATTACCAACCTGCTAAATATCCGACTGATGGACGGGAACTATATCTGGAAATTTTCCAGCCACCAGGTATCGCAGATGTCGCTGTCTTTACAGAAAGCATTGCAGGACAGGGAACGCCTGGTTTCCTCTTACCAGGGCAGATATAACAGCCTGTGGGACAGCTACACTTCATCCCTGGAAAAAAAGTTATATTATGAATCCGGACTGATGCCAGAAGAAAAAGAAAATAAGACAGCAGCCCAATCTGTATTCCATGAAATCTTCACCAAAATAACGTTTGCATGCAAAACAACAGAGCACCAGACTGCCGACAGCATACTCCGCTCTGTTAACAGGCTTGCCGGAATGGCCGCGCCAAAAACATATTCTGTTGAAATGTCATTATCTGGCTCAAGTAATTCTTCCATAACTTTTTCTGTCCATATTTACCTGAAAAACGCCTATGAAAAAGATAATGTAACATTAAAGGATGAATATGCCGCCACAAAAACGCTGCCTTTAAAAAATGTATATGGAAACATTATCTATGCAAGCACCAGTACAAAGGAAAACCCTGTCTTTACAAATGATTATTTCCTATACCTAAAGCAACAGCTTGAACTATCGCTGGAAAACAGCGAGGCATCTGAAAGCATTATTTCCTTTGACCCGCCAGTCACCAGCCCTTCCGCCCCATATAACCCATTGGCATATGCACAATATGACAATGAAGCAAACCCGCAGAAACTCCCTCAAACGCATTATACCATGTACTGTATCAACAGGCTGCAGTCATTCCGGGACGCCTATGAAGCATGCAGCCAGATCGTTGCAAAATTAAACTCCGGCATTGTCTCCGATGCCGACAAGATTATTAACGGGGAGGATGGCGCGCCAAAATACAGCAATGGGAACACAAGCAAAATTTTAAAGTATATCAACAGCAGCGGCGGCACTTCCAATATTTATGAAGACCTGCTTTGGAAATATTACAAATATATTGCCTGTATTGATGCAAGGATGGCATACCTGAAAAGTAAGGTTTCTGGATTAAAACAGCAGATAGAAACTTATGGAGCACAGATACAGGAAATCAAAAATTTGTGCAGCATGGAAAATTTTCTCAAAAACTACCAAAACGGGGCTTATGGGAACGGGCTGTGGAATGAGCTCTGCTCCTTTAAACGCGAGGACACCTATAAGAATGACAATTACGCCGGGGATGGGTATGACAACGCCACTGTCACAGAAAATGTAGAAGGCTTAATCAAGCGGGCAGAAGAAGAACTGGCAGACGCCTGTGAAGTCCATTATTCCATCAATACAACTATTGGAAACCTGCTGACAATGGAGGAATTTAAACCGCTCTGGGATGATTTTTGCATCGGCAACTGGCTCCGGATACAGATAGACGGGGATATTTACCGCCTCCGCCTGATTTCTGTATCATTTGACTACACGGATGTTTCCCATATTGATGTGGAGTTTTCAGATGTTACAAAAACAAACAGTGCCGTGGCAGACTTAAAAAGCATCTTCCAGCAGGCGGCTTCCATCTCTTCCAATTTTAATTCCGTATCGCGCCAGGCTGAAAAAGGGTATATGACAAACCAGGAATTTTCCATAATGAAAGAAGCCGGCCTGGATGTGGCAAACACCATGATTACCAACGCAGATAACCAGGATTTCGTCATAAACCAGTACGGCCTGACCGGGCGTATGTGGGATGATGTGAAAAATGCATTTGATGATGAACAGCTCCGCATCATCAATAACCTCCTCTGCTTCACTTCCGACGGCTGGAAACATACCCGCCTTGCGCTTGGGAAAATCTTTTATTATAACGATGAAGCAAGCCAGTGGGAATGGGCATACGGGCTGAATGCAGAAGTTTTGATTGCCAATTTAATCATGTCCGAAATGTTAAAAATCTATAATAAGTCAGGCACATACAGCATTACAGACAAGGGTTTTTTTATTAACTATAAGGACAATACAATTGAAATCAATGCAATGGAGCCATCCGTCACCATGTCAAAAATGGTAAACGGCAGCAGACACATTTACCTGCGCTACTCTCCTGCAGACGGCCTCATTATTGACGGCACAGGCAGGTTCTCCGGCTTTGTGCTTGTTGGAAATGAATCCGGAAACCATATCAAGCTTGACCCTGCAAACCCTTCCATGGTAATCCGTAAAAATGGCGAAAATATTTTTGACTTTAACTCCGACGGCCTCGGCTTCCTGAAAATCACGACAGGAATCATTACCGGCATCTTAAAGTCAGCGGATTATGTAAGCGGAAGCCGTGGCATGTGCATCAACCTGGAAAATAAATCCATGGAAATATATAACGACAAATCTGAGGAACTGCTCAGCTTTAACCTTGGCGGGAACCAGCTCATGAGGATTGGCGGATGGAATATCTCAAAGGACAGAATATACTCTTCCACCCCACAGAACCCCGGCACAAGGCATGTGGAGCTTACAGCAGACGGCAATATCCACAGCTATATGTCCGGCACTGGTAACTTGATGGAGAACTATGCGGCAAGGCTTTTGGACGGGAAGTATATTTTCGGGCTGTATGACGACACCAGCCATAATTTTGTGGAAAACCACGGGTACATTGATATCTCACAGGCAGGTTTTTATGCTGCAAGCAAACCTGCACAGGAAGCAGGGGAATCAAGATACCTGTTAAAAGTTGACACCATCCACGACGACGTGGAAATAACAGGGCATACGGACACCCCGTCCTTAAAGCTTATAAACCACGGCTCAGGTGACGCACTGTTCTGTGAAAATAAATATATCGGGAAGCACAATAATGCCCTCCACTGCAAAGTGTTTACCGGGGACGGCTCCTCCCACCACATCGCCGTATTTGGCGAAGAGGACGAGCACGACTACTCCGGGAAGCGGAAACGGAGGATGGTTTTTAGGAGCTTCGACGTAAAAAATGATGATTTTGAAAACGGCATAGATAATGAACCGTGCGACTGCGGGGTGCTCGGGACATCAACTTTCCCATGGGAGGCAGCATTTGCAAGGGATTACGTGACAACTTCCGACCTGAAAAAGAAAAATGTGATTGGCACACTGGACAAAAAGAAATCCCTGGATTTCATACTTGCATTGAACCCAATCAGGTATACCTTCAAAGGCAGTGGCACAAGGGTACACATGGGGTTCGGCGCACAGCATGTCGCGCAGACAGCGAAAGACCTTAATATGGGCGACCTTGCACTGTACGAAGCTTCTGTTGTAAAAGATGATGGAAGTGAAGGCTATTACAGGGAAAATATTGGGGATGAAAACCTGTCCTGGTGCCTGAAATATAACGAATTTGAAGCACCTGCCATAGCGGCCATCCAGTCCCTCCATGAAATGGTAACAGAACAGTGGAAGGCTTTGGAAGAAAAAGAAACAATCATCCGTGAACAAAGCAGGAAAATTGACGGTTTAACACAAAGGCTTGAAAAACTGGAGAAACTTATTTTAAATTAAAAACTGCCCATAAATGAACTGAACAAACTGTTCAAGTAATTTATGGGCAGTCCATGACGGGCTGTCTCAGAAACAGCCCTCTTTTAGCGAGGTGAAAAAATTGGCATTAACAACTGTAAAAAAAGAGATATCCTTAAATGTCGGGCAGCCGAATAACTTTGAGCTCCTCTGCGCCATGCAGGGGGACAACAAATCATTTGAAATCACTGCCACATTGTATGACACCAATAAATTATATACCATTAATACAGATAACATCAAAATCAAAGGGGAAAACCCCGCTGGCCTGACAATCCAAAAAAATGTGGACAGCCATACAGCAAATACAGTTGCCTTTACATTGACAGAAGATATGCTTATGTATGACGGGCTTCTAAAACTTGTCCTTGTATTTGCAGAAAGCAGCACACAGCTTACCACGTTCCCATTTGTCATTAAAGTAATCAACTCCCCGGGAGGCAATACAGCAGATGATATTAAAACTGTATCCGCCCTGGTAGAGGAAGCAAAAAAATGGGCAATGCAGTCAAAATCCTATGCTGTCGGCACAGACAATGAAGTGCGGGACGGTGATAAAACCGACAACTCCAAATATTATTATGAACAGTCCAAAAAATCTGCTGACGATTCTAAAAGCCACGCCGACGACTCCAAAAATTATGCTGATGACTCCAAAGAATATTATGAACAAATCCAGGATTTAATTAACAACAGCTCTGCCAGCGGCGGAACAGGCAGCTCTAATATATTGTATTATGATACCTATGGGGAATTTAAAGCTGACTTGGATGCAGGGAATATCCCGGATGAAACTTTGATTTGTATTAAGGAATCAAAAATGTATTTTTCTGTTAAAATTACAATAGCGGATAACATGTCCTGGGAAAATTCTTCTGGAAAAGAAATCCAAAATAACGTTGAAAATGCTATGATTCCTGTTATTTATCATGCAGACAGCGGATATTATTTTCCTTCGGACTATAACATTGCCAGCCAGAATGGAATAAGTACCATACGCAACAGCGACAGCCAGATTACTATATCCGGGACACCAACCGCTGACACACAGATTACTTTAGCGCCACCAGCCAAAGCCAAATCAACACAGCAGCCACCAACAGGGTTAAGTGATGGTGGACTGAAAATTAATGGCACAACAGCAGCTATGGAATACGCCTCCTCTCCTGCTGCTTCTGTCTGGACAGGATGTGCAGATGGGAATACAACAGTAACAGACGGGACATGGTATGTGAGGTATAAAGAGACTGACAGCCTGTATGCAAGTGATAGTGTGGAAATTGTTATTGAAGCACTCGAAACAGACACTCCATTTGAACCTGGCACATTAGTAGCTTTAGGCTATACTGATACACAGTTTAACAACACTTCACCTACCTGCTATTCTACTGATAATGGACAAACATGGAATAAATTAAAAAATATTTCGTTTATCCCTCCATTTAATAATGAAAAATTTAATATAATAAAATTATGTGATGATAATTATTTATTCTTTGAGAAAAGAGATTCCAGCATTTACCAAAGCAAGACATTAAAGCAATGGACAGTATTATGCCAAAATAATTCTTTCTCAAACATGAACACATTCTATTATAGCAATGGCATAATGCTGCTCGGCGGATATAATAATAATTCTTTATATTCAATTGACGGAGGAAACACATGGAATCAAACAGATTTACCTTTTTCTGATAAAGAAAGGCGGTTAAGTATTGGCAACAATTCATTTATTATTTCTGAATATAATATTTTAAATTTCTGTACTTCTAAAAATAATTCCATGTATGTTACAGGAGGATATCACGGACATTGCTATTATTCTTATAACGGAAGAAATTGGAACTCAATTGCTGGAATATATGAAAACAACCAATACATTGCCATATATTTTAACGAAACATTCTATTTAATTGGATTTTTAATGCATTATCATGATGAAATAGATGATGGAAAAATAAGGATATACAGTTCAAGCAATGGTATATCCTGGAATAAGATATTTGAAGCAGCATCCGGATACAGATTTCTATTTGAAGGAAGAGCCGACACTATTTATGCATGTATTAATAATAAAATTGTCTTCGGAACACTACCTAAATTAGCGGTTTTTGATACAAATACAAATTCTTTAAACTGGATAGAGCCAAATATAAAAGCATTACTCAGTATTTCACCAAGTAAACTCCAATTCCAAAATTTAATTGAATTTAAAAATGAATTATATGCATCAGATACATGGACTAGTACAAATCTATATAAGTCCTCTGATATCGTAAATTGGAAAAACGTTTCAAACTACACTGAAAACCATGACATGTTACGTTATAAAGTCCTGGTTCCTATTTTATAATAATCAAATATCCCTCTGTAAAATGAAGAACATAACTTAACCTCTCTAAAGGAACCGTTCGGTTCCTTAACAAGTCCCCCACGAAGACAAGGTATTTGGTCTGCACCTTGCCTTCGTGGGAATAAACAGATATGACCAGACAATATTTCTTTTCAATCAAAAAGGCGGTGATAAATTATGATTCTATATAAAACCAAAAATAGTGAAACTGTCCGCGTGGATGGTGGAGACGGAAGCCATGAAGACTGTCTGCAAAAAACAAATACTACTCCTTTCACACCAACAGATGATTATAATCCGGCAACAAAAAAATATGTGGATGATTCAGTCGGAAACATTGCAGAAATATTAGATGTAATTAACAGAAAACCCAGCTGGGAAGACTCCGGCGAAGACAGTACAGATGACAGCCTAAAAATAGAAGATTTAAGAATATATTCTTACAATCCAGATAACAGAGGCTCATTAACAGCTTCATATACTAAAGTTGGTGCAGATGTCACCTGTGCTGATTTATATTGTGGGACAAGCAATTCTGTGTCAAAAAATGATGCAACTTCTATATTATATTACACTTTATCTAAAAATCCATGCACCAGTATATCACCAGTACCTATCTTTGGGCATATCTATTTCACAGCATATGGTGTAAATGATTCAGTAAACCCTTCCATAATATCAACTGGACACTCAAATATCGTAGAACTTGAAACTCCTGGCAAAAAAATTGAATGGAATATTGACAGCAGCGACTCCACCTCAACAACATTAAACTATGAAATAAATTCAGAAAATAATATATTACGAATTTATCATAACGGAATTGACGCATTGCCATATAATGAAATAAACTTTTATTCAACACAAGACATATGGTATCCTGACTCACCCGAAGATTCCTATACAAGATATTTAGTTATCAAATATGTTTATAAAGGCGATCTGCAATATGCATTATCAAATGATAATACAAAATATTGTGCCTATGTTGGATTTCATGACAGTGGCAGAAGCCATGCATACCTTCATGATCAATATTATTTCCAAAACAGTGGACATGAGGAAACAATGAAAATCCGGCTATCAGACTTTTATAACCCTTCTTCTTTCAATAAAGATCCCTATGGACATATCGGAGTCCATCTCAAAGTGCCAAATTCCCAAAAAGAGACAGAGTTAAAAATAATAAGTTTGGAATGGATTAAGGAAGAAAACACAGAGGAGTCATAAAAATTGTAGAATCTTTGATAATTGAACTTTTTAATTTAATGAAACGAACTCCTCTATTTCGGCCTTTATAAATACGAAAAATAATCAAAAAGAGGTGAGCAAATGGAAACAATAGCAGAAAAACTACAATATACAAGCAATGCAGTAAATGATATCCAGACCGCTATCAACGAAAAAGGCATAGAAGTAGATAACAGTATTGAACTTGGATACTACGGTGACAAAATCCGTGAGATTAAAATTTGTTCTGGTAATGAAATAGAAATAGCAACCACTGAGAAAGCTGGAATTGTTAAGCCAGATGGAAAAACAATTAAGATAAGTGAAGATGGTGAAATCGTAGGTGCATCTTCTAGTTTTACCGGAACAATGGAAGAATTTGAAGCTGCTTCTTTGGCTGGCGAAATTGAGGTTGGGACTATTGTAAATATCACAGATGACTATCAAGAAATTTCAAACAAAAATGTGGAAATCGATAATATACTATCATCTAAAAGTGAGAACCCAGTGCAAAATAAGATCATAACTAATTATTTAAAAGAGAATGTCCTTTATCTTGGATTTTTCAATATTTACGAGTCAGAACTTGATACTATTGCCCAAGACTTAAACGTGACTGATAATAAACCTTACATCTTATCAATACACCCCAAAGTTATCGCAGAAGGCGATTATCTGCAAAATGGAGGAAGCCATGTAGTTCTTGGAATTGAGTATGGAAATTACTCATTTGGAAGTCAATATTCATTTGGAAGTTCAGGAATAAAAAAAAGACATAAAGAATATGGTAGTAATTCTTGGAGCGAATGGATAAGCCCCTTTAATAGTGAAAATTTATCAGAAGATATAGTAAATGGATTTAAGGGGGATAAAGAATCTTCTTATAGAAGGGGTTATGTTGAATTACATCCATATGATATTTCAGCCGTTTCTGATTATCATCATACAATAGATCTTTCTTCCGGATATGATAATAATACTTGGTATCCTTGCATTTTAGAACACCTTCCAACTGATAGGCAATCAAGAATTGAAGTTGGAGTATGGGGCGGAAATGCTTCTGTGCCATCATGGTCAAACCATGTTGAAGGATTCCAATGCCATTTGGACATTTTAACAATTGGTGGAGGTTGGGGTGCAACTACAGCCAAAGTTATGTATCTTGATGACCAATTTAGATTTGTATCAGATAATAAGCCTCCTGTAAAATATAAACAACTTCATAATTCCTCTTACCCTGTTTTATACTTGAGAGGCGGAGGAAAATACTTTGTTTGGACATCATATAGATTCTATAACAACATCCAAATAGTTACAGACAAATTTGAAGTTAATGGAGAAACAGTAATGCCATTACCAACGCCTCCATCAAATGAAGCAAATTATGGAAATATTTGGACTGATTTAGTTGCTAATAATGCCCATATTAATCATAGGCTTTCAGTTTCAAGTCCAATAGTAGGAGCAGCTCCAATTTATACCATATTAAATAAACAGTTAAGCGGAGGAGATTCGTACGACAATTCTGTTTATCACTTTCTTGATTATGCAGCTCTTATTATAAACGCTTATAATGGAACATGGAAAAATGCAAAGGAAACAAGAGGAAATCAAACTGCTACAATTATATGGACTCCATCTGTATCCGCTAATAACTGCCAAATTCCTAATGCTGGGCAAATGAATTATGCTCCATCCACTGGAAAAATTACTATTATGGGAAGTACAAACTATAACATAGAAATATTAGGTTTATTTAAATACAATTAAACTATAACCGGAAAGGAAACAAACAATCAAAATGAGCGTAAATGTAAAAACAGAAAATGGATTACTGCAAATTGCAGGAAACACATTACCTGCTGTAGATTCCGAATTATCTGAACTAAACCAGTCTGTTGCAGATTTAAAAAATTCTAACACAAACCTTGCCAAATCACTTGCAAATTATAATGGAAAAAACCTAAAATCTTTTTACACACCAACAGAGTTTAAGGAGAAAATATCAAATGGTGACTTTACCAACTTAGAACTTGGCGACTATTACGAAATAACTCTATCAGGAGACGAAGAAAATACCAATCACCCATGGGGAGATGGGGAAACAATCAAATATGTCATTTCCGGGTTTAATACATACTTAAATTATGGAAAAAATAACATTCTTACAAATAATCATATTATCATGACATCTGTTGATTGCATGTTTGGAACCATGAAAATGAACGAAACAGATGATAATACAGGAGGCTATGCTGCTTCCCTCATGCCAACATATTTGGAAAAAGTATTTGAAAGGTTCCCAGAAGAATGGAAAAATGTTATACGTCCTCTTGATAGGTTGGAAAATAACAAAAGCAAAGCGGACTGGGCTACCCGTAATTTATTTTTACTATCTGAAACAGAAATAAATGGGTATTCAATAAAAGCAGATGATTATTTTGAGCGAGGAACAAGACCATTGCCATTATATCAATTTTCATCAAGATATCGAATTAAAGGCCATGGTTTTAATTCAAGTTCTAATGGGATAAGAGCGCCTTATTGGACAGCGTCTCCACTTAAAGATTCTTCTATCGGATTCTCTATTATTACATATAATGGACTGGTTGATTTCTGTGATAGCAGCAGTGATTTTGTAGGGGTGGCAACAGGGTTTTGTATCTAAATATAAGAAGTATTGCTTACACAATCAGGCAATACTTCTTTTTAATAAAAAGGCGGTGGTAAATTATGATTCTATATAAAACCAAAGATAGTAAGACTGTCCGTGTAAATGGCGGAGACAGAAGCCATGAAGGCTGTCTGCAAAAAACAAATACTACTCCTTTCACACCAACAGATGATTATAATCCAGCGACAAAAAAATATGTGGATGATTTAGTCGGTGGCATTGCAGAGATATTGGATGCAATTAACAGAAAACCAACTGAAAATAATTCTGATAAGGATGAAATTCCATTTATCTCTGACTTAAATATATTTATTAACAATTCTAATATCATTGCAAATTGCAGCCCGGTTTGCTACAATTCTAACAGCGCCACTTTTACATTTACTTTCCCCAATTTTTCAGATTTTGATAAGGAAAACCAATATATAAAATCCCTTTATATTTATTATAATACAACCCCAACAGTTTCTGACTCGTCATACGTCAGTTACTACAGATTATCACCATTTGTTATTGATAACATAGCTACTATAATCGGCAACATGGTTGAAGTAACCGAATTAACAAATAAAACAACATATTATTTTAGAGCATATATTGTCTACGATGATTATTACAATGAAAAAAAGTTCCTATCAAAAGGTTCTAATATTGTATCAATAACTACATCAGAAGAATGTTCTCTATTTCTTAAAGACAATGCAGTACCAAATGGTACACTATGCTACCTTACCGATATAAATCACCCTTTAGAAAACCCACAATGCCATATACTTAAATCAGATTCAAATTTAGATAATGATGGCAATGGTATTTTGATATATTACGGATTCGGATATTCCGAATTAATAGCTAAAAAATATTCCAATATTGAATTGGTCTATACACTTGAAACAAATCTTCCATTAAAGGATGATATTATTACTATGTCGTTAGGAAATATCCCTATATTTTCTTCAGAAGAATTTAAAAATTCCACTGAATACACTTCACTAGTAACACATTTCACATCAGAATCATTTGCAGCTTATATGAAAGACAAAGATTTAGGTGATGGATGTTTGCGAATTCATGTCTCTATTCCAAAAGGATACTATTTTAATTTTGAAGTAATTAGACTCTCATTACATTAGACAAACACTCCTCTGCAGAGCAATGGGGCATGACCTAGTTTCTCTAAAGGAACCTCCGGTTCCTTGGCAAGTTTCGCCCCAGAGGGGCGGGATATTTGACCCGCTCGCAGCCGCTAAGTGCAAAGGAACTTTCAGTTCCTTGCAAGCATTGCTTTTGACTCGTTGCATACGCGAGAATAAAGCATTCATTCTATTCCTCTACTAAATCTACAAAAAAAGAAAAGAGGTGAACCACTTGAAAACAATAACAGAAAAACTACAATATACAAACAGTGCGGTAAATGACATACAAGCCGCCATCAATGAAAAAGGCATAGAAGTTGATAATACAATTGAACTGGGATATTACGGTGACAAAATCCGTGAAATAAAAGGAGGTCTTTCTAACCTCCAAGATTATTATGAATTCGAAAAATTTGACAGCTTTTCAAAAGTCGACATACAGCAAACAGACATCAATGATATAAGCGACTTGGTTATTATCGGAAAAATTGATAACCTGGACACATTTGACTGCATTACATTCACTTCTTTTGAAGCATTCCCTTCTAACAACATATCAGCAAAAGATATTGAAGATGTAAGCAGCAACTATTCTTTTTAAACGGAGGTACTAAACTATGTCAGTAATCAGAAATACATTTACAGGAACTTTAAGCGCATCCCCTGCTCTAACAACAAGCTACCAAAGCCATACTATTACCGGCTTAACATCAGAGACATCGACTACAAATGTTAACTATATGAACCCAGAAGCATCCCTTCATTTTCTAAATGCACTCTATAAAATAATTGTTGATGCCGGATATAATGACGCCATAAAAAACGATGATGACTATTCCATAACTGTCTTAGGCTTTAAACTTTTTGTCCTCATAAATGGAACCAACAAAATCGCAACTAATATATTTACATATGGTTATAATAGCAGTATTTGTAATACCAATTGTATAAATATAAACTCTTTGCCATATACCGAATTAGAATACAATATTACAGTACGTGGAGATTCTAACCATATCAGCATTTACCTCGGTGCATCTGACAACCCATATGGTAATTTACCACTAATCAGTATTGCAAAAGGAAAAAATTTAATTACCTCATCTGATATTTATATGTTCGGAAAATCAATTTCCAACCATCCTTTTTTCATCCGTGAAAAAAATGATTTATATAATCTTATTTGGAATTCTACTTCCTGTCCATTAGATACTTATATCAGTTACAAAGGGCTAAACACAAATTCAAAATTTGTCTGTGTGCCACAATTAGCCAATTACAATACATGCCTAATTTACTCCATGATAAAAGGCAATAGTGCAGTATTTACTCCTGACAAATATTACAAAATCGGAAATGATATTTATTATAACGAAAACAATTATCTGTATAAGGTTGGATAATCACGCGATTCTATTTTATCCGGAAAAGCACAGTCCAACAGAGATTCCACTTTTCAGAGCAACCGTAAGGATTTTTTTATCAGAATGCAATAGCCCAAATGCAATTATAGTTGAAAAACTCATATTTTTACCTGCTTTCCATCGCGATGCAATAACAGTATATCATCTCTTTTTGATACTGTCTTGACTATTTTATGGTTTGTTTTAAATATCCTTTCGAAATAAAATACAATATTAATGCAAAGGAAGGAAAATTGTGTTAAAATGTTGTCTGTAGCATTGTGTATTTCAATTAGCAGAAAGGTGTGATGAGTATGAAAAAAATAATATATTTGAATATCAAAAAGAACAGGAGGGCAATTAACAATTAACCCTCCGCTAAAAATGGAGGTAAACTATGCATCGTGAAGATGAAATTATTTCAATGTGGTCTGCAGATATGTATGACCTAGATGAAACAGACATAACAGATGTTAATTTTGCAATGTCAATCATAGGACCGTTTTCGAAACGAATTTTGGAAATTGGCTGTGGAAGCGGACGCTATCTGGCGCCTTTGGCAAAAGCGGGACACAAGGTTGTTGGTCTTGATTTTGATGAATTTATGTTAAAAAAGATTGACGCAAAATTGGAAGACAAAAATAATGTTAAATGGAGAAAATCAGATATTATTAAAGAAGAATGGGAAATTGGCTTTGATGTTGTTTTACTTGCCGCCAATATACTCTTTAATATTGTTTCTGATATGGAGTATGAAAAAGCCCAGAAGCTCTTAATTGAAAAATCGGCAAATTCCCTGCTTCCTGATGGACATCTGTTGATTGACTACAGTTACACCCTATATCCTGAAAAATGGTATGATAATCCAGAACCTAACCTTATCTGGGAAGGAACAGATTCCCACGGAAATACTGGAAAGATGATTTTACTTGATAACAAATTTAATAAAACGAATAGTACATGCACTTTTGTTCGCCGATATGAAATCATTTCCGAAAATGGAGATTCGATTGTACGAAATATTCCAACGTCAAAACATTTTGCAACCCTTATACAAATCCAGAAGTGGCTATCAGCCTGCGGTTTTGTTATTGAAGGTGCATGGGGCGATTATGAGAAGAATCCTATTAGCGAGGATACCAACCGGGCAATAATATGGGCAAGAAAACTATAATCTAACCCATGTTCGTTTTTTCCTTTTTCCATTCTAATGCAGGGACACAGCTCTTCAATATCTGTGTCCCTGCTTGTTTATCTCAGGTTCTGCCTTTCATTCCTTCTCCCGTTTTTCGTTTTTTGCTATCCCGACTTTGAAAAAAAGCAATCAGCTTGGGAACATCTTATATGGTTATACCAGCGATGCCAATATCTCCCAGAAAAATCATCCTTACTTATGGTACGGCTCCCCATTCATAATCCGGTATCCCCGGTAAATCTGTTCCAGCAGCACCACGCGCATCAACTGATGGGGAAATGTCATTTCAGAAAAGCTCAAAAGTTCATCTGATTCTTTTAAGATATCAGAAGCCAGTCCAATCGAGCCGCCAATTACAAAAATAATATGGCTTTCACCATGCAGGCCAAGATGATGGATTTTATGGGAAAACACCTCGGAAGAATACTGTTTCCCTTCTATCGCAAGGGAAATCACATATGCCCCTTCTTTTATGTATTTTTTCAGGCGTTCCCCTTCTTTCCTGCGAATCAGTTCCTCTTCCTGCCCGCTGGCTTTATCTGGTGTTTTTTCATCCGCCACTTCTATAATTTCCAGCTTACAGTAACGGCTTAACCTCTTTTTATATTCCGTTACTGCATCTGCCAAATATTTCTCCTTAATTTTCCCTACTGCCAGTATTGTAATTTTCATCTGTCCCTCCATCCCAATCAGGAACTAAGGCATGCTGCGCCGTTTTCCAGTGCAAGGCTGATACACAGGGCATGGTTAATTTTCTCCAAAATTTCATCATCCAGATGGCATACTTTTTCCCGAAGCCTGGATTTATCAATTGTCCTGATTTGCTCCAGCAAAATAACAGAGTCCTTTATAATATTGTACTTACTCATTTCCAGGGCAATATGCGTTGGCAGTTTCGCCTTATTCATCTTTGATGTAATTGCCGCACAAATTACAGTTGGGCTATGGCGGTTCCCCATATCATTCTGTATAATAAGTACCGGGCGGACCCCTCCTTGTTCTGAACCTACAACAGGCCTTAAATCCGCAAAATAAATATCTCCACGCTTGATTACCAAAACGTTCACTCTCCAATCCTTTTAAATTCCTTACATCACGGACACCGACAGAAAATGGTTATGTAAGTTTTATTCCTATTTCCTATCCTTTCCATATTAGGGGAGAAATATTCGTAAACGCTTTATTTTTCAAAAATTATTTGCAGCTCCTTATTCAGGATAGTAATCTTTTGTAGAAACTGCTTCTCCATTCCGATAAAATACACGTGGAACTCTTTTTCCGACATCACAGGCAAATTCATAATTAAAAGAATAGGATAATTCTGAAATTTCCTCTATGCTAATTTCCTCATCCCCATCTTTCCCAAATAAAGTCACAACATCTCCTATTTTCACATCTGGAATCTCCGTCACATCCACCATAAACTGATCCATGCAGACACGCCCAATTACCGGCGCGCTCTTTCCATGCAGCAGGACGCGTCCCTTGTTTGACAGGGAACGTGGATACCCGTCTGCATAACCTACAGGGATTGTTGCAACCTTTGTTGCCCGTGTTGTTGTATAAGTGCCCCCATAACCAATTTCTTCCCCTGCCTCCAGTTTTTTGACAAATGAAACAACTGCTTTCCATTCCATTGCAGGAACCAATAAAAGCCTTTCCTTCTGCACTTCCTCTGATGGATACAGCCCATAAAGGCAAATCCCATCCCTAACCATATCAAGATGCACAGATGGCGCTTCCATAATCCCTGCGCTATTTGAAATATGTTTTACAGGAATTGCCACGCCTGCCTTTTCTATTTTTTCAGTAAACTCACAAAAACGCCTAAACTGGCGCATTGCCTTTGCCTTATCTGCCTCATCCATCCTGGCAAAATGAGAAAAACAGCCGTCAATACGGATGCCTGGAAGAGCCGCAATTTTTATAATGTCAGAAAGACTCTTATCATTTAACGCAAAACCAATTCGGTTCATCCCTGTATCAAGTTTTAGGTGAATCCCCGCTTTTTCCCCTTTTTTCATAGCAGCTTCTGACATTTCTTCCGCCATTTCAAGTGTAAATACTGCCGTATCTATCCCATATTCAATCATTGCAGGGTACTGCTGCCTTGCTGTATAGCCAAGGATTAAAATAGGCTTTGTAATCCCCGCCCTGCGCAGCTCAATTCCTTCCTCCAGGATTGCAACCCCATAGGCATCTGCCAGATTATCAATCGTATGCGCCACCTCAACAGCGCCATGCCCATAAGCATCTGCCTTAATCACTGCCATAAGCTTTGTATCCTGTTTTAAAAGCTGCTTTGCATGTAAAAAATTATCATAAATGGCATCCAGGTTAATATTTGCCTGAACTCTGTAGTATTCTCTCATCATTCTCTCCCTTTTGTTCTGCATACTCCACACTGAAAATTGGCGCAGTCTCCTGCCATATGGCTATGGCAGAAGGTTTTTTAATTCTTCCAGGATATCAGAAGCAAGCATAGAGGAAAACCCTCTCTTTTTTACATATTCCTCTGCCGTCAGCCCATGAAGGTATACGCCAAGCGAGGCCGCTTCAAAAGATGGCATCCCAAGGGCCAAAAGCCCACCTATCATGCCGCTTAATATATCGCCGGAACCGCCTTTTGCCAGCGCATTGTTACCCGACTGGTTAATATAAAGCCGTTCCCCATCTGACACAACTGTGCGCGCATCCTTTAAAGCAAGCACTGCCCCGGAAATATATTGGCAGGCAGCAGGTATGTTATCTTTTATCTGCTCCACGTCCTTTTTTACCAGGCGGCTCATTTCTTTTAAATGAGGCGTTAACAGGAAATTCCCTGGCAGATGAAAAAGTTCGCTGCTATTTTCGGCATTATTTTTGGCAGGGTAAGCCCCCTCTTCTAAAACCTTTGCCAACAGGTTTAAACCATCCGCATCCACTAAAACCGGAATATCCCGTATAGTTAACGCCTGCTTTAATAAAAAATCTGCAATATCTGACTGGCCAAGCCCAGGCCCAATAATTACTGTTGTAGCCCACTGTAGTTCTTCTGCCAGCCTTTTCCCGAAAACAGAAACCTCCCTGTCTGCCGCCTCTGCTGTACCTAAAAATTCCGTTCCATCATATGTCGAAAGAAGCGCCTCTGGAAGGTTTGCCTGCAGCATTGTACGGTTATTTTCATGTGTCAATATCTTTACCAGGCCGCTTCCCATCCGGTATGCAGCCGCAGCCGCAAAAAAAGCCGCGCCGCTCATCTGCGCTGAACCTGCAATAACTAGTGTTTTACCATAGCTTCCCTTATTGCTTCTTGGAATCCGCTTTGGAAAAAGCGTGAAAATATCTTCCCTCCCATAGGATACAGCCTTTGGATTCACTTTTTCAACTGCTGCTGCCGGAAACCCAATATCTGCCACAATAACCTGCCCGGCATACTGCATTCCGGGAAAAAGAACAAGCCCCCGCTTCTTTATGCCAAACGTCACAGTATAATCCGCTTTTATTGCATTCCCAAGGACTTTCCCGGTTGACGCATCAATCCCGGAAGGTATATCTGCAGAAACAATTACTGCCCCGGATGTATTTATTTTCCTGACCCATTCTGCATACTCCCCGGTAATCTCACGGGACAGGCCAATCCCAAACATAGCATCAATAATAATAGTATATTCAGAAGGCAAAGCTGTAGTGATAACCGGGACAGAAAGATTCCTTGCTATCAAAAGCTGCCTCTTCATTTCCTCACTTGCCTTTTCCTCCTGCCCCAGAAGGAGAATTTCAACAGAAAAACCCTTTTCTGCAAGAATACGGCCGCATGCTGCGCCGTCACCGCCATTATTCCCCATCCCACAGACAACCAGGATGCGCTCTGCCCCCTGTTTTGCAAAAGCAAGGACACAATCAGCCATGCTTAAAGAGGCCCTCTCCATTAAAACAAAAGATGGAATCCCTATTTCATGAATAGAAATCCCATCTATTTCTTTTGCCTCATCTGCATCTGCAATAAACTGCATATCTATTCCTCCTGCCTCTTTTCTGTCTTTCCAACTGCAACAGCAAATGCGGCAGCCATCGTTTTGGAATCTGACAAAGAAATATGTATCTTTTCCACCCCAAGGCTGCCTGCAATTTCTTTTGCACTGCCAGAAAGTTCTACATATGGCGCACCTCTGCCATCCCTAAGAATTTCCACTTCCACCGGCAAAACACCGGCAAATCCCGTACCAAGCGCCTTCACTACAGCTTCCTTCCCTGCAAAATTAGTCGCCGCGCTTGTACGCTTCTTTTCTATAATCTCCTGCTCCCTTACAGAATAGTAACGACAAAGAAAAGACTTTTTCTGAACCGCTTTTATTACCCGCCCTATTTCAATCTGATCCACGCCAATCCCTATAACCCGTTCCATCCTCTTTCCCTCTAAAACACTTACAGCCCAAAACTATATTTTATACCTTTATTATGGCACTTCATCCCCTGTTTTATGCTCCATCTCTATTTCGCCTTTCCAGACGTCATGTTCCCTGTCAAAGATTTCTACAACCTTTGCCCCAAGTAAATCGTGCATATACTTATAGGTTTCTGTATTGCGCAATTCCTTTTCCTGTTTAGCCAGAATATGTTCTGTCAATTCCTGCCTTGCTCTATTAATCCACTGCTCTTCCCACTCAATATACTCTGTATTCTCAATCAGTGTTTCATAACAAATACGCATGCTTTCAATTAAAACCTCCTGGTTTGCAAGCGTAATCTCCCCTGGCAGGCGTTTTAATAATTCTCTTGTTTCTTTCGTCTTTTGCTTTAGCTCCTCCAAAAGCTTTTGGTTAGCATCCTGCTTTTTAGAACGGATTGGGCTGTCCATCTCATAGCCGTCTGTCATATTATTCAGGACATTATTCATTAGAATTTTCTTTGTCTTTTCATATTCCTTTAAATCGCTATTCGCCTGCCCCTGCTTCTGAATCAGCTTATTTAACTGTTTCTCCAGATGCGCCAGCTTTCTTGTCTTTAAATGCTCCGGAAAAAGCTGATGCCATCTCGGGTCTAAAGTCAACAGCGGAACTTCAACATGACGCAGGGATTCCAGATATCTTTCTTCTAGCTCCTCTTCCCTCGCTTTTTTCCCACTACGCATACGCCTCCCCCTCCTTTCCCCTTATGGGCTCCAGTACAGCAAATCCTAAACATGCTCCAAAATACTATTTAATGTACGGAACAGCTCTTTTACATCAATCGGCTTTGCGATATGGCCGTTCATCCCACTTTTTATTGCCTCCCGCTTATCTTCTTCAAAGGCGTTTGCCGTCATTGCAATAATTGGTATAGACGCCAATTCCCTGTTTTCCAGCTTCCGGATTTCTTTTGTTGCCTCATAGCCATTCATTACCGGCATCTGGACATCCATTAAAATTGTCTGATAATATCCAGGTTCTGATTTTTTCAGCATATCCACTGCAATCTGCCCATTTCCGGCAACTTCTATCTGAAATCCTGCATCCCCCAAAATCGCTACTGCAATTTCCTGGTTCAAATCAACATCTTCCGCAAGCAGGATACGGCCTGTATGTAACGGCACTACTTTGTCCTCTTTATCACCTTCACCATCTTCCCCGATATTGACAATAGAATCCAAACAGCTCCGCAGCTCAGACAAAAATAACGGTTTTGTGCAAAATGACGTAACTCCGGCTTCCCTGGCCTCTTCTTCAATATCCGACCAATCATATGCCGTCAGGACAATAATCGGTGCATTTTCCCCTACTTCTTTCCTAATTCTCCTTGTAACCTCAATGCCATTCATATCCGGCAAAAGCCAGTCAACAATATAAACACAGTAATCATCATTCCTTGTAACTGCCTGATGGGTACGGAGCACCGCCTCTTTTCCTGATAAAGTCCACTCAGCACGCATCCCAAGCTGCTGAAGCATATAAGATACGCTGTCGCAGGTATTATAATCATCATCTACGACCAATACTCTGCTGTTCTTCAGCTCAGGTATCTGTTTTGGCTCTTTTGCAACAGAATTCAGGCGGAATGTAAATGAAACAATAAATTCTGTTCCTACATTCTGTTTACTTTTTACTTCAATCGTACCATTCATCATATCGACAATATTCTTTGTTATTGCCATCCCAAGGCCAGTTCCCTGAATCCCGCTCATTGTAGTATTTTCTTCCCGCTCAAACGGCTCAAAAATATGTGCCACAAACTCCTCGCTCATGCCAATCCCGGTATCTTTAATTAAGAACTCATAATTTGCATATCCTTCCGACGCACCGCCTTTTTCAGTAATCCTCATGCTGACAGTGCCTCCGGCGCCTGTATACTTCACAGAATTGCCAACCAGGTTCAAAAGTACCTGGTTTAAACGCAGCTTATCACAAAAAATTTCCTCATCCAGAACGTCTACTGTATCAATATGAAGTTCAAGCTGCTTTGCATGGATATCTGCCTGTAAAATATTGCAAAGCCCATGTAAAATATCAGGCAGGCTGCATGCAGATTCCTCCAGATGCATCCTTCCGCTCTCAATACGGCTCATATCCAGCACATCATTAATCAGGCTTAACAAATGGTTTCCTGATGTCTCAATTTTTTTGAGATATTCCTCTACAAGTTCTCTATGGTCAATATGGGTAATCGCCAGATTGGTAAACCCTACAATTGCATTCATCGGGGTACGGATATCATGTGACATATTTGACAAAAATACACTTTTCGCCTTACTTGCCCTGTTTGCCTGCATCAGGGCATCTTCTAACATGCTTTTTTTATGAAGTTCGTCCCGTGTCTCCTCATCTACGCTGTGCAGCCCCAAAACAACCCCGTGGCTTCCTTCCCATGTCCCTGCCCGTACAATTTTCATTTGGAAGTATTTCACTTCACCATCCACAAACATACGGTAATTCACGCAGTTAAAATCCTTTTCTGCCAGCTCTTTTTTTATCCAATCCCTGGAAGATGCCTGTAGCATTTCTTTCTTATCTTCTTCATGCACAAATTTCTGGATATATTGCCCCATGCTTTCCTCAAGAAAAATTTCTTTTCCGCCAAAAATAGGGCTATAAACCTTTTCACTGCTGTCATAATTCCGAATCAGGCTGCCTTTTCCTGTATCAAGGTCAAAAAAACAGACAAGGGTATAATCTATGCTTAAAGCCTGCACCAATTCTTTCTGACGTCTTTCTTTCTTCTTTTCCTCCAGCTTCTGCTCTGTGCAGTCTAAAAGAAAACGCTGGTAGTAAAGCTCTCCATTCTCCTCTAAGAGCTTTATATTACCCATAATATGTAAAATTTCCCCATTCTTATGCTGTACTCTGTACGAAACGCTAATACTGTCCCCTTTATTTTTCAACTGCCCAATCGCATCTTTAAGCTTCTGCCTGTCTGGCTTCATCACAGATGGGGCAATCATATTAAATCCTGTTTCCATTAACTCTTCCAGAGACTCATAACCTAATATTTTCAGTGCAGCCTTGTTAATGCTAAGCACTTTGGAACCATCCAGCGTATGGCACATTACACCACAGTCTATAGAAGTAAAAATCATCTCCAGCGTATGGTTTTTCCTTAAAATCTCACGTTCATAGGCACGTTCCTGTGTCACATCAATCGCTACCCCAACGGTTCCCATAACACTTCCATCCAAATCATATAGTGGGGATTTATAGGTAGTAAGCAGGCGCTTTCCGGCTCCTGTCTGGACTACTTCTTCTGAAACACAGGTTTCCTTTGTTTCCATTACCACCCGCTCAGATTCTATGCAGGCAGGATCATCCTGCTCCACATCCCAGATATAAGCATGGCCGCGCCCTTCTACCTGTTCTTTTGTCTTATTTACCGTCCTGCAGAAACTGTCATTTACCTTTGTATGGATTCCCTTTTTATCCTTGTACCAGACAAGGTTCGGGACACTGTTAATCGTTGCCTCAAGAAAATGGCTGGACTGAAGGAAATCTTTACTGATTTTGCAGGCCTGCTGCCATCTTAGGAAACGGAAACGCACTTCCTCCCCTGACATCGGCATAATCCATATATCCTTAATTTCCTCTAAATTATCTGCAAGAAGCGCAATCTGTTCCTTTTTTACAAGCACAATCAATTCTGTCCCACTTCTTTTTCCCGAAATCAGAACCTGCAAAGCTTCTTTTATATCTATATCCTGTAAATCTGCCAGAATCACATCCGCCTTTGCCGCCATTTCCGCCTTCGGCATGCCACTTTCTGAGAATTCATGCGTAAATTGCTCAAGCGGGGACATTTCCTTTATAATCCCAAACACCTCGCAAGCCTGGCCTGCTAAATAGAAATGAAGATGGCAATGATACATACCTATTTCCTCCCTGTGATTTTCTGTAATCTGTTGTATAGAGTCAGTATTCCACCTATGATACTATTCTAACAAACGCGCGTATTTAAGTCAATATAAGAAAACCTTTACAGCCATGCCACAGTTACTATATAATAGACACTATAACAAGAAAAATTATATGAATTAGCAGCCAATAAAAAAATGAGGAAAAGGGTAAAAGAAAAAAAAGAGGAAAGGATACTATGCAAACACAGATACTTTCACCCTTTTGTGTTTGCGCCTCAAATGAAAATGCAGGCATTTGCGCTTGAGGCTTGGTGCAAATTATGGACTTGGAACAGGCAAAACAGAAGTTATCCAAATACCAGCAGGAACATCTGTTAAAATATTTTGGAGAATTAACAGATTATGAGAAAGAACAACTATTGCAGCAAATTGAAGAAACTGATTTTTCTGCTGTAACGCGCATTGCCGACAAAGAAGAACAACAAAAGCAAGGCAAAATTTCTCCAATTGACGTAATGCAGTTAAGTGAAATCAAACAAAACCAGGAATTTTTTACACAGACAGGAAAAGAGTGCATACGCGCCGGTAAAGTCGGCGCCGTCTTACTTGCCGGAGGCATGGGGACGCGGCTTGGCTCTGACGCGCCAAAAGGCATGTATAATATTGGAATTACAAAGCCAGTATATATCTTCCAGCGGATTATAGAAAACCTTTTTGAAGTAGTTGATGAAGTAAAAACATGGATTCATCTTTTTATTATGACAAGTGAAAAAAACCACGAGATGACAGTCTCCTTTTTCAAGGAAAAACAATTTTTCGGCTATGATGAAAACCATATCCATTTTTTCCGGCAGGATATGGCTCCTGCTTCTGACTATCAGGGAAATATTTATCTCGAAGAAAAAGGAAAACTCGCCACATCCCCAAATGGAAACGGCGGGTGGTATACCTCAATGGCAAATGCAGGCCTTTCTGCATTTATGAAACAAGAGGGGATTGAATGGCTCAATGTCTTTGCTGTTGACAATGTATTGCAAAAAGTTGCAGACCCATGCTTTATTGGCGCTGCCCTTGCAAAAAACTGTGAAGTTGGCGCTAAAGTTGTGCGGAAAAACAACCCAGATGAAAAAGTTGGCGTTATCTGCCTGGAAGATGGACATCCCTCCATTGTAGAATACTATGAATTAACAGATATGCTCCGCAATACTATGACAAAAGATGGGGAACCGGCATATAATTTTGGCGTTATATTAAATTACCTGTTTAAAGTGAAAAGCCTTGAGACCATTGTCAGCCGTGAACTCCCGCTCCATATCGTGAAAAAGAAAATACCTTATTTAGATGAAAATGGCAGACTTTGCAAGCCAGAAGAACCGAATGGCTATAAATTTGAAACCCTGATTTTAGATTTTATCAAACTGCTTTCTTCCTGCCTTCCATTTGAAGTGGAACGTGAAAAAGAATTTGCCCCAATCAAAAACAAAACAGGGATTGACTCAGTAGAAAGCGCCCGCAGGCTCCTTAAACAAAATGGCATTACTTTATAGGTAAAAGGGGGAATGCCAGCGCATTCCCCCTTTTACCCTTCCAGATAATGTTCTTCAAAATATTCATCTGTAATCATTTCCAGATATTCTACAGGCTCTTCTTTATACTCTTTTATTAACATTGCCCGGATATGTGCCGCTACCAGTAAATCATTCTCACCATCTGATGCACTGTTATCTGACCAGCCCTCTACCATCTCTTTTGTCAGATTCTCATCAAGCCATTCCTTAATGGATTTTGTACGCTCTTCTTCCTCTGGAATCAAGTACTTCATCTTTGATGCTTTTACAACAGACACAATTCCTGAAACAATAAACGCAGCAAAAAGCGTTGCTATAATACAGAAAACCACAATATTATACTGAATTGGAATCACTTCTGTTTTGGACAAAACCAGGTAAATGCCCCCAATCAGCCCAAAAACTATAAAAGTAATACCAGAAAGCTTCAAATCATGATATTTATCAGCACATTTTGTATATTCTTTTTTATTTGAAGTATATAACAAATCTACCGTATCTTCTTCTACTTCATCCGCAGTCAGAACATTTTCCTCTTCTTCTTCTAAAGAAGACTCTGCCTCGTCCTGGTACAACTCCTGCTCTGTTTCAGCCTCCCCATCCTGCCCTTCTTTTTCTTCCTCTTTTGCCAGAAGATACCCCCGGAACAACCTCTCTGCCTGTTTTTCCAACGCTTGAGGAACCGTAATCTTAAAACCGCCTCTGTCGTCCTGTTCCTTTACAGCTTCCTTTATCCCAGAATAAGCCAAATATTCCATAATCTCGTCTGCCGTCTTTTCATCATTTATTTCACAGACATTAACCGTCCCACTTTCTGAACGTTCCACCAATTCTGTCCCGCAATCTGCACAAACTGTAATTCCTTTGCGGTACTCTATTTTACATTTTGGACACCACATTACAAACCTCCTCCTAAAAATGCAATCAATAAGCTTTCTTTCATCAGTATCACTCAATAACCTTCCACAGTATAATATAACTTCCAAAAAGTTGCAAGCAATATCAAAATATATTATAATCTTTGTCGTTACTATCCACGATTGTTTTAAACATGAATTAAAAATTGCGTTTCTGACGCAGAAATGAGGAATATTATGGCAAACAGCTCCATTACTAACGAAATAAAAAAACGTAGAACCTTTGCAATTATCTCGCATCCCGATGCCGGCAAGACAACTTTGACAGAAAAATTCCTGTTATATGGCGGTGCAATTAATACTGCCGGCTCTGTTAAAGGAAAGGCAAACTCCAAATATGCCGTGTCGGACTGGATGGAAATTGAAAAAGAACGTGGTATTTCTGTTACATCTTCCGTTTTACAATTTAATTATGATGGTTTTTGCATCAATATCCTGGATACACCAGGACATCAGGACTTCTCTGAAGACACTTACCGCACCCTGATGGCAGCAGATTCTGCTGTTATGGTAATTGACGCCTCGAAAGGTGTTGAGGCACAGACAATAAAATTATTTAAAGTCTGTGTGATGCGCCATATCCCTATATTTACATTTATCAATAAAATGGACCGTGATGCAAGGGATTCTTTTGAATTGTTAGATGATATTGAATCTGTCCTTGGCATCCGTACCTGCCCGGTTAACTGGCCGATTGGCTCTGGAAAAAGCTTTAAAGGGATTTATGACCGCAGGGCAAAAACGGTCCGCACCTTCCAGGCAGTTTCAACAGGCGGTTCAAAATCAGCGGCTGAAACCGACTATGATATTACAGACCCAGCCTTAAAAGAACTTGCTACAGAAGATTTATATGACCAGCTTGTAGAGGAAATCGAGCTTCTTGATGGCGCCAGCGACCCGCTTGACTTAAAGCTCGTGCAAAACGGCGAACTTTCCCCTGTATTTTTTGGCTCTGCACTGACTACCTTTGGCGTGGAAACCTTTTTAAAATATTTTCTGGAAATGACTACATCCCCGCTCCCAAGGCTTTCCAATGAAGGGAAAATCGACCCTCTGGAAAATGATTTTTCAGCGTTTGTCTTTAAAATCCAGGCAAATATGAATAAAGCACACAGGGACAGGATTGCATTTATGCGTGTCTGTTCCGGTAAATTTGATGCAGACAAAGAAGTCTACCATGTCCAGAGCAAACGCAAGCTTAAGCTTTCCCAGCCGCAGCAGATTATGGCACAGGAACGCCAGGTAATCTCCGAAGCATATGCCGGAGATGTCATTGGTGTGTTTGACCCTGGCATCTTTTCCATAGGCGACACTATCACACTTCCCGGCAGTCATTTTGAATACGAGGGCATCCCAACATTTGCCCCGGAACATTTCTGCCGTGTTGTCCAGCTTAATTCTATGAAGAGGAAACAATTTGTAAAGGGGATTACACAGATTGCGCAGGAAGGCGCTATTCAAATTTTCCAGGAATATACGGCCGGAATGTCAGAAATCATTGTTGGCGTAGTAGGCGTCCTTCAATTTGATGTCTTAAAATACCGCCTGGAAAATGAATATGGCTGCGAAATCCGCCTGGAATCCCTTCCATATGGTTATATCCGCTGGGTAGGAGACCCTTCCACAGATGTTACCAAACTGAAACGCTTAAATAACGTCAAAGCCGTAAAGGATATGAAAGGCAACCCGCTCCTCCTCTTTGTCAATGACTGGATGATCCGAATGGTTCTGGAAGATAATGAAGGACTGGAACTTTTAGAATTTAAGAAAAATTAACTAAAAAAAAGGGCGCCGTGCTGACGGCGCCCTTGCAAAAAGCTTCGCTGATTTTGCGTCAGAAGAACGCTGGTTTTGCGTTCTTCTTAGGTGCGACAATAGCCTTACCTGGCGAGGTGTTCCCGAGCCTGAAAGTCTTCGCACCTTTTTTACATCTGTTCCAGATATGCTTCATATCCTACAGACTGGAGCTTTTCATCCTTTGCTGCAACCTGGTTTTTCAGGGATTCCTTATATTCTGCCAGTTTATCGCGAAGAGCTTTATCACTGATAGAAAGCATTTTTGCCGCTAAGATCGCCGCATTTGCCGCACCGTCAATCGCTACCGTTGCCACTGGGATGCCGGAAGGCATCTGTACAATCGAATACAGAGAATCTACCCCGCCCAATGTCTTTGTATGGATTGGCACCCCTATAACAGGCAGAGAAAAAATTGCCGCACACATCCCCGGAAGATGCGCAGCCCCGCCCGCACCTGCAATAATTACTTCAATACCGCGCTCTTCTGCACTTTTTGCATACTCCACAAAAATATCCGGCTCCCTGTGTGCAGAAATCACCTTCATCTCATATGCAATCCCAAAATCTTCCAACATCTTTGCTGCTTTACTCATAATCGGTAAATCTGAATCACTTCCCATTAAAATTCCTACTTTTGCCATCGTATATAATCCTCCTTTATCTGCTATGATATAAAAAGGGCACCGCCAGCGCTGGTGCCCTTGACCACTACGTTACAGCACAATTTCCTATTAAATAAAAAAGGTGCGAAGCCTTTCCAGGCTCGAAAACACCTCATTAGGCAAGGCTGCTGTCGCACATAGGTTTGCAGATCTATAACAAAAACTCTGCAAGTACCATATTGCTGATATCAATCCCTTTATCTGTCAAATAGATTCTACCATGATTCTTATCTTCTGCCAATAGGAAGTTCTCAAAAAGAACAGGCAGTACTTCCTGATAACATTCGTAAAAACTAATTCCAAAACGTCTTTTGTAATCTTCCGCTGATATTCCTTTCCTCATACGGAGCCCCAAAAAAACATACTCCTCCATTTCCTCTTTCTTAGAAAGCAGCTTCTTCTCCTTCTGCAAATGCCGGACAGCCAGGGAAAGATACTCTTGCAGCCTGTCCACATTAGAAAAACGGCATCCCTTAAAGTAAGAAGAAGCCCCAAGGCCAAAGCCCAGATATTCCCCCAGTTCCCAATAAGTCAGGTTGTGGCGGCACTCTTTTCCAGGCCTTGCATAATTGGAAATCTCATACCGCTGGTATCCCTCTTTTAACAACATCTCTTGCGTCAGGCAATACATCTGCCTGTCTGCTTCTTCGTCCGGAAGCTGCAGCCTGCCCTCCTCCCACATTTTATAAAAAGGAGTCCCTTCTTCCACAATCAGGCTGTAAGAAGAAATATGCTCTGGACTTAATTCTGTTACAAAAGACAAAGTTTCCTGATAACTTTCCACTGTCTGATTTGGGATATCTGCCATTAAATCTACATTAATATTATTAAAACCACACTCTCGTAAAAGATGGAAGCTGTCCAGAAAATCCTGGTAAGAATGGATTCTTCCAAGCGCCTTTAGTTCCTTTTCCTGTGCCGACTGAAGCCCTATGCTTACACGGTTTACTCCAATTTCTTTTAAAGCCTGCACTTTTTCCCTTGTAAGAGTCCCAGGATTTGCCTCTGCCGTAAATTCAAAAAAAAGCTTATCCCCTTTTCCTTCCCTGCCTTCGCAAACTGCCAATGGCAATTCTGACAGTTTTCTCCCAATCCCCAAAAGCTCTTCTGCACTAAGGCAGGTAGGCGTACCGCCGCCAAGGAAAACGGTCTGTATAACATATTCTTTTTGAAGCGTTTTTTTCCAATACTCCATTTCCTCTAACAGCTTTTTTACATAGGCTTCTTTTTCCTGCCCGGAAGCCTCTGCTGACAGAAAATCACAATACAGGCACTTTTGGACGCAAAATGGAATATGGATATAAAGCGACAATGGCTTTTTTTTATTAACCCGTCTCTCTGTATTACTCCTCATCCAGCTTTAAAACACTCATAAACGCCTGCTGTGGGATTTCTACATTCCCAAACTGACGCATACGTTTCTTCCCTTCCTTCTGTTTTTCCAAAAGCTTCCTTTTCCTGGAAATATCGCCCCCATAACACTTTGCAAGTACATCCTTGCGCATTGCCTTAACAGTTTCCCTTGCAATAATCTTACTTCCGATTGCCGCCTGAATCGGTATTTCAAAAAGCTGCCTTGGAATCTCTTTTTTCAGCTTTTCACACATCTTCCTGCCCCTCTCATAGGCAGTATCTGCATGCAGAATAAAGGATAGCGCGTCAATCTCTTCCCGGTTAATTAAAATATCCAGTTTTACGAGTTTCGACGGAACATAGCCCTTCATATCATAATCCAGGGAAGCATATCCTCTGGAACGCGATTTTAACGCATCAAAAAAGTCATAGATAATTTCGTTTAATGGCAGGTCATACTTTAAAAGAGCCCTGGTTTCTTCCATATATTCCATGCCAAGATAGACGCCGCGCCTCTCCTGGCAGAGAGACATAATCGCCCCAACATACTCTGTTGTCACCATAATTTCTGCCGAAACAACAGGCTCTTCCATATGCTCAATTTCTGATGGGTCTGGCAGGTTCGACGGATTAGTTACCTCTAACATCTCCCCATTCGTCTTATAGACATGGTAAACAACCCCTGGAGCTGTCGTCACCAAATCAAGATTATATTCCCTTTCCAAACGCTCCTGGATAATTTCTAAATGTAAAAGCCCTAAAAAGCCACAGCGGAACCCAAATCCCAATGCAATAGAAGTTTCCGCCTCAAACTGCAGAGCAGCATCATTTAACTGCAGTTTTTCCAAAGCATCCCGAAGGTCATTATATTTTGCCCCATCAGAAGGATAAAGCCCGCAATACACCATAGGAAGCACTTTCTTATAGCCTGGAAGCGCCTCTTTACATGGATTCTTTGCAAGCGTTACAGTATCGCCTACACGCGTATCCTGCACATTTTTCAGGCTTGCCGTAATATATCCAACCATACCCGCAGATAATTCATCCGCCGGAATAAACTGGCCTGCCCCAAAAATCCCAACTTCTACAACTTCCGCTTTTGCACCGGTCGCCATCATCTGAATTTCCTGCCCCTTTTTTACCGAACCGTCAAAAAGCCTGCAAAAAATAATAACACCTTTATATGCATCATAAATAGAATCAAAAATCAATGCACAAAGCGGTGCGCCTTCATCACCAGAGGGCGCCGGAATTTTTGTAACAATCTGCTCTAATACCTCTTCAATATTCGTACCCATCTTTGCCGAAATCAGTGGGGCGTCAGAGGCATCCAGTCCAATAATATCCTCAATCTCCTCTTTTACCCTGTCTGGTTCCGCACTGGGCAAATCAATTTTATTGATGACGGGCATAATTTCCAAATCATGGTCTAAAGCCAGATAACAGTTTGCCAATGTCTGTGCTTCAATCCCCTGCGCTGCATCCACAATCAAAATTGCCCCTTCACAGGCGGCCAGACTGCGGGAAACCTCATAGTTAAAGTCAACATGTCCCGGCGTATCTATTAGATTAAAAATATATTCCTCACCATTTTTGGCCTGATATACAATGCGGACAGTCTGCGCTTTAATCGTAATCCCGCGCTCCCGCTCCAAATCCATATTATCCAGAACCTGCGCCTGCATCTCGCGGCTTGTTAAAAGCCCCGTTTTTTCAATAATACGGTCTGCTAACGTAGACTTCCCATGGTCAATATGCGCCACAATGCAAAAATTCCGGATATGCGACTGCTCTATTCTTTCCATTCTTTTGTCCTTTCCAATCATTCATTTTTTCCACGCCGCTATATTGTAGCATAAAACTTTTTCCCAAACAACTACTTCCCCTGTAAAACAGCATCAATCACCATAGCAAGAGGGGCTGCAGCGTTTTTCTGCTCCTGGATTGTATTGTTTTCATTGCCAAGTTCTATCAATGTATAACGCTTCCGGAAATGCATATTATAACGGTAGCCTTTCAAATAAACAGGGCGTGCAAAATCGGCAAAGCGCTTCATGGAAGCAATCTTTAACTGAAGGCTAAAGGCAAGATTTCCCTGCAGGTTATCATTCTGTAAATAAGCAATATCACCAGAAGCATTGCGTGACAATCCATTAAAAAACATAGCCTGTGCCGTCCTCTTCCCATCAATTACTGTTGTCCTTTTTACATTATTCCCAACTCCATCCCGGTGCAAATCAATCACTATATCAATGGAAGGATATTTTTTCAAGGTCTTCTGCAATCCGTTGTATGCATTGTTATATGCTTTATTACGGTCAATTTTCCCATTAATTTTATCATACTCTGTCTTGTCGTGCAAAACCTGGTAGCCATATTTTTCTGATAAAATCCTGGCTAACTCTGTTCCCACTCCTATAATGGAATCCTCCTTTTTCCCTTTCCTGCTGTCTACAAATGCTTCCGACGCACCATGCGTATGTAAAATCAAAATCTGCGGCTCTTTTTTCTTTTTTACCGTCAAATCCATATTTAACAGTTCTTTTGCCTGAAAAATGGCATTATCAATCGAAGTAGACGAATCAGTTATAAAAAATTTCTGTAATAAATAAGAACGGCTGTAACTTTTCTCTAATTTACGAATCATATCCAAATTTGCCGCAAGTTCCTTTTTCCCATCACAAGCTACAGTATCGCTGTCTTCATTTTCCTGTTTAAGCACCCCATTGTTTTTAGAAGTAATATCCGGGCTTCCATTTTGGAAGAGAACAATACTTTGCGCCGGTACTGCTAGTTTTTCTGTTTGCGGCGTCTCTGTCTCCTCCTCCGTTTCCTTTTCTTCTTTCTTTATCCCAGAATCATTTTCTTTTTCTTTGGACGCCACAATCTTTTCTTCCCCTTCTAACTGTGCAATTTTCTTGTCTGATTTCCAAAAAAGCTCCATTTCCTTTGCCTTTTGGCTGGCAGCAGTACTCCAAAAAACTTCATTTGTATTTTTTCCTGAAAAGAGCGAAACTAGTTCCACTACCTGATTCTCGGACTCTTCCGGGATTTCTCCCTCATTTTGGATTAAATAAGCCAAAGCGCTTGTTTGGGACAACGACCTTCTGGCAAAAACAGATGTACTGCTGTCTGCCTGTAAATAATCCAGAAGGTCAGCTTTAGAACCCCCTTTTTCTATAAAAAGTTTCACAACCTCTTTTTGCAGCCTGTCACTGACATGAGACTGTTTTAAACCAGACCACAAAAGTATACCTGTCCAAATAAAAAATACAATAACTAAGAAAATATAAAAGCCAGAAACATGTTTCCTGTTCTTTGATTTTTCCATAATTTTCCCAAACCTTTCACTTTGCCCATTCCCACACTGTATTATTATATGCTGCCCTTATCTTCTATATGAATTATTGGAAATTCTATTTCACTGTCTTTAAGTGTATTGAAAATTCATTCTCATTCATTTTCTCCTGCATAAGCAGCTACCCCTTCTGCTATCATCATCCCTACCTGGCGGATTTCCTCATCAATATCTTTTGGCGTAACAAATAAATCCTTTGTTTCTTTACTTGCAATTGACTGAAAAAACTGAAAAATTTCCTCTTCCTGATACCCTTCCTTTGATAATGCATTCTCCAATGCTTCATAAATAATCGTCCCAGCATCTACTACAGTAGGAACGCCAATTGCAATTACAGGGACGCCTATTGTTTCCTTGTTAATTTTATTCCGGTTGTTCCCAATCCCGGCTCCTGGTGAAATCCCGGTATTTGTAATCTGGATTGTCCTGCAAAGGCGGTTAACGCTGCGCGATGCCAAGGCATCCACAACAAGCAGTACATCAGGCTTCACCTTCGCTGCAATCCCATCTAAAATTTCACGGCTTTCCATCCCTGTCTGAGACATTACCCCAGGGGAAATACCACATAATACCTTTCCTTTCGTATCGAAGACGTCTCCAAATTCTCTTTTTACATGGCGGTTCATTGTTACATTTTCTAAAACATATGGACCTAACGCATCTGGTGTTGCAAAACGGTTTCCAAGCCCAGATAATAGCAGCAATGGGCATGTCTTCTTCTCTTCTTTTTCAATTTGCTGAATCATCTTCTGTATCACTTTTTTTATCTGGGCAATAACAGTTTCCCTGCTTTTTTTTAAGTCGTCCGTCTGATAACTCCCCATTGGGAACTCCAATGTCACATATGTCCCAACAGGCTTTTTCATATAACTTGCCCCTTTTTCATTTTTGATTTCCACAGTAGTCACCCATACCTGCCCATGCCGCTCTTTCTGAAGGAGAACCCCCTCTATCTCAACATCATCTTTAGGAAAACTTTCCCTCACCTCAATGGCAAGGTCTGTCCGCTTCTCATACATAAACTAATCCCCCTTTTCCTGTTACTATTCAGTTACTGTCCATAGCCCTTCTTTTTTCTATTTTTGTATTGACAAAAGTTGTCTCTTTCTATATTATATATAGGGTGTGCAGTGTGAAATTTAAATATTCGCACTGCAAAAATAAAAAATCAAGCAGGGAGGTGTAAAAATGGCTAATATTAAGTCAGCAAAAAAGAGAATTTTAGTTGACCGCAGAAATGCAGAAAGAAACAAAGCTATCAGGTCTAAAGTAAAGACTTCTATTAAAAAAGTAGATGCTGCAATCGCTGCAAATGACAAAGCTACTGCTAAAACAGCGTTGACAGCAGCAATTTCTGAAATCAATAAAGCTGCAAGCAAGGGCGTTTATCATAAAAAAACTGCTTCCAGAAAGATTTCACGTATGACATTAGCTGTCAACAAAATTGCATAATTAACCCAGAAAGCTGCCAGGGTGTGGGCAGCTTTTTCACTATATATTACTATTGCTAACATGTATAAACCTGCCAGCAAGGCTGTCGGACGCTGCAAAACCAGCAGCTTATGTTTTACATAGCTATTTGAGCCGCAAAAGGCGCGGCATGGGGATTATTATGAAAAGAACAGATTATTTGAAATGGGACGAATATTTTATGGGAATTGCCCTGTTATCTGCACTGAGAAGCAAAGATCCGCACACAAGTGTTGGAGCCTGTATTGTCAGCCAGGACAACAAAATTCTTTCTGTCGGTTATAATGGAATGCCGCGGGGCTGTTCTGACGACGAATATCCGTGGGAACGGGAGGCTTCTTCTGATTTAGACAGTAAGTATCTTTATGTCTGCCATGCAGAACTAAATGCACTTCTAAATTATACAGGAACTGATATGCTTCATGCAAAAATATATACTACACTGTTTCCTTGCAATGAATGCACGAAAGCCCTGATTCAGGCTGGCATAGCTGAGGTTATTTATTTAAGTGACAAATATTCAAATACATCCTCTGTAATTGCTGCAAAACGAATGATGAAATCAGCCGGCATAAACTATACCCAGTATCAGCCGGCCAATAAAGTATTATCACTGGAACTTTAATGTTTTTAATTACATTTCGCTGCGATTGGCTGTGAATAATTTTAGCAGAAAAAGTAAAACCAAGCATCCGGGCATGGCCGCATATGGCCATGTCCGGATATTTGTCTGTAAATAAGAATTAATCAACAAACTTTAACTGTTTTTCTCAAACCAGAAGCCTTTAAAAATTTTTTAGAGGTTTTCTTACTACCCTTTGCTACTTTAATTATTGCCTTTGGATGAATTTGCGCAAAAGCTTTCTTTCCAATTTTCGCAAGCTTCTTCCCCTTAATTACAACTTTTTTTAGTTTCTTATCTTTTTGAAATGCTGATTTTGCAATTTCCTTAATCCCCTTTCCAATTGTAACACTTTTCAAATTTTTCATCTGTGAAAAGGCTTTTTCCCCAATTTTCGTAATGTTTTTAGAAAGGACAACTGTCGTAAGTTTACTTGCCTTATAAAATGCCTTTTTCCCAATTTCTTTAACAGCAAATACCTGCTTCCCATATGACACTTTAGCTGGCACAGAAAGTTTCTTCCCATTCTGACGGCTTCCTACTACTTTTACACTTTCTTTTCCCTTTGCGGTTGATATTACTTTATATTTTAAGTTTCCTTTCCAAAAAGTATTTCCCTTTACCAGTTTTTCTTTTCTGGAGGACTGCTGTTTATTATGAAGCGAATCCTTGTCCTTATTTATGATGCTGTCTCCAGGCTTATCTTCCTGGTTTGAATCAGAACTGCCAGGATCTTTATCTGTATCGGGCGGCGTATTTGTATTTCCGTCACCACCCTGTACAGGGTTTTTATCATCTTTATCTTCATCTTTGTCCTTATCATCATCCTGGCCCGATTTCTTTACTAAAAGCGGTTTTAAAATTTTATCGCCATGTTCAAAAGCAGAAATAACAGCAACTGGTTTCTTGTCAATATCACCACTGTAATACCAGCCTGCAAATTGATAACCTTCTGGTACTGAAACCTGGCTTGCATTCGGCAGTATGGTTTCTTTGGAATATTGATAATAAGAAATATTGTTTTCCAATATCTTAATATCAAAGCCTTCCATATCATAAGAAATATGGTAGGTAAGCGGATCCGACCACTTAGCATAATAGTCGCAGCGTTTCAGTATATTTTTTATCGTACTGCCTGCATCTCCAGCCTTCTTTCCATCCGCGTCATACCACCCAAGAAAACGATATCCCGTTCTTTTCAGTTCTGGCAAAACATAGTCTTTCCCTCTTGTTACATAGGCAACTTTCTCTTTCTCCTTTCCTGTTTCATCATGTAAATATACTGCGTGTTGGATAAATAATGCTAAATTATGCTCTAATGCAACAGTGCTTCCCGGAATATAAACATTCCCCCTGCTGTCTTCAAAGCGGTCAATTTTTACCCCATCCGGCAGTTTCTCAGGCAGCGTTATTTTTTCCCCGAACTCCGTTGTCACGCCCTGTATCTGGTTTTCCGGCTTATCAGGGGTTTCAGGGAACGATACGCTGCATTTCCTCTTCTTTACGGTTAAGGCAACATCCGTATCCGATTCCATAGAAATCACCTGCTCCAACTCTTTTACATTTACCACTTCATAACCTTTATAAAAGTATACCGCCTCTTCTCCCTGCAATACATCCTGGTAAAGCCTAAGAAGCGCTGTACTAATTTTCTCTCCTGCCTTTCCCTGTAAAAGCAGCGTATCTATCTGTTCCTTCTGCGCTTTCCCATCTTTTTCTATCTCTGTCCATATGGTAAGCTGAAAAGACGCTGCATTTTTCATGTCATGTTCCCAGATTGCATACAAAGTAAGATTTTTGCAGGAATCAAACAGCCCTTTCATATTTGTTCCAGGCAATACAGAAACTCCACTCCCATCTGGTTTACTATTCCATGCAGCCATCTTTGCATCAGCAGCTTTAAATAAAACCTTGCTGGCATATGAGTCCTTTTGGTAAACATATTCTGTATCTTCTACTGTACCGCTAATCCCTGGTACTTTACTGTACGCTGCATTATTATCATACTTTACAGGAAATCGAAGTGGCTTCCACTGTGCGTATAGCACCGTATCATGATTCTGGGCTACAAAACTATCCCCTGGGCTAAGCAGCGCTGTATCATTATCTGCCTCCAAAGACCATCCCTGAAAAATATATCCCTCTTTTTGCGGCACTGCTGCAGACAGTAAAATGTTTTTGCCAAACCTTATCTTCTCTTTCCCAAAACCTGCGCCTTCTAAAGGCGCTTTCCCACCGTTTAAATCATAAGACAGCTCATATGCATCCCTTTTAAAATAGGCGCACAGAATCAGACTGCCGTCTGGCTTTATCTGTCCACTCAATTGTGAAGACGCCCCATCTAAGGTAAAACCAGGATAAATCTTATCAACAGAATCAAGTGTTACCGCTTCTCCGCTATAGCCTTCAAATTCATAACTGGAAGCAAGCTCATACTCCCCACTCAAATTTTCCTTATAATATTCTACATGGTATTTCACTGCTTCCTGTTTCCAAATAGCATATAACTCTATAGGACCGCTTACAGAAACCTGCGTCATAGCGTTCTGGGCGTCCGGCTCCTTTGCCCATCCCAGGAAACGGTAACCTATCTGGGAAGAAATACTCGGAGGCACAACTATCTCCTCACTCCAGACAGCATATAAAACTACTTCTTTCTCCTGCTCTGTTATATTTTTTAATGAATCCATATCCGAATATTTTACCACGCCATCTGGTTCTTCTGCCCATCCCAAAAATTTATGGGATACTGCCATTTCCGTTGTCTCCTCTGGCAGCTTTTCCTGATTGCGGTATAACAAAACCTGGCTTACCCTCTGATATGCATTTCGTGGCAGCGTAACCATATCGTCGTACAAACAGCCCTCCAATTTCTCCATCGTGCCACCCGTCGCACCATTTCCATCAAGCACAATAGAATACCCAGCCGGCCGGAAATAACGGTAAACCGTCGTCCCCTGTGCTGTTACTTTAGAAGAAGTACAATCGCTATAACAATACCCCTTATAATAAGCTCCTGCCTGCGCGTCATCTCCTAAATCTGCACCGGAAACTGCCGCATTAAATTCCCTGTCCTCTGATGTGCTGTGAAGCATCTCTCCTTTCCGTGTACCACTTTCAATCTGGTCTATATAGCGGACTGGATAATTTTCATAGGAGAAATAGCGATATACCGTTGCGCCAGATGCCGTTACCGTCGCTGTCGTCGCGCCCGTATAATGGCAGTCTGGGTAATACGCACCCGGCTTTTTATCTGTCCCAGCTTTTTCACCACTTACTTTTTCATCACATTTTGCCTTCCATGTCGTCCTGCCTAAAACCGTTCCATTTGCACTTGAACCAAGGACATCCACACAATTGACAGTATACTCATTTGCTGTAACGTTCCACCTTGCATATAGTGTATCTCCTTTTTGCAGGACATCCCCGGTCTGATACTGTTTTCCACCGGACTTTGCACTATGCCAGCCCTGGAACACAGCGCTGTAGCCAGCCTTCCCATAGGTAACCTCCGGGAGTTTTGTCAGGCAGTAACCGCTTCCATTATAATATGCCTTACCTGGGCTTGATATCTGTCCGCCCCCGGTATCTGCAGGAATCTCTTCCCCAGGCTTTATATTACGGACACTATAGGCACGAATCGTATAAGACCTTGAGTTCCCGGTATTGGAACATACTATCTGCTCTGACTTTGTCGGCAGGAAAGTATAGCTAAAAACATTTTTTGTCGTGCCAAATGTCCCCGCTGGGATATTTGCCATCTCCAGAGACTTATAATTAAACTTCCCAAACTGTGTTTCCTCAATGGTCACACTGTACTCTGACTTCCCATTTCGGAAAGCATTAATCGGAACACCAAACCTTGCCCCTGTCTTATATACACGGATTAAAGAATCAGACGGAAAATAATCTGTTGTCAGATTATAAATTGTCCCATTATAATTTGTGGCAAGATATACCCAATTGCCATTCTCCTTACGGTAGGTATCCAGGGCATAAGCCACCAGCTTATCATCCCAGTATAACCTTACCCCGCAATGGGAATATCCACCTTCTTTATCTTCAAAGGAGCCAATCTTATCCAGTGTCCCAATTTCATTGTTTGTATAAGTTGCTGCTTCCGACCTCCCGCCATAAAAGTATACTCCTCCTATCAGGAGCATAATGGCAGCTATAAACCATATCCTGTATTTTTTCATATCGTCCCTTTCTGCTTTTTCTCTCCTCCTTCTGTGTTCTGTTTCCACATTTTTCTAAAATACCGATTACCACATATGTATCTGTCAATCTGTTTGTAAATCCCATTATAGCATCTATACCCAAAATAGCAATATACAAATGTAATAAAAAAACAGAGATAAAATCTCTGTTTTCACTAAAATTATTTTTCCGACGCCTTCTTTTTCAAGTATATTGTAATATCTTCCCTGAACTTCCGCCATGACTCAGGATGTTTTACAAAATATCTCGGACATTCTTTCTGTGTCACATCATAATGGCGTATTACCTGTTCAATCGGTATTTCATATTTAGCACACAAATAAGAAACGAGATGTACCAGCGAATGGTAAGTTTTTCCAGTAAATTTCCCGCTGTCGTCAGGATGGCAGCACTCTATGGAAATCGTATCACTATTCCTCTTATTAGAAGCATAGGCAATCTCATTTTCCGGAATGCATTGGATAATAGAACCATCCAATCCAATAATAAAGTGGCTGCTCACTTTATACTGCCCTTCATCCGGGCAGTCTTTCCTTGATTCAAAATAATTGCGGTTCGCCTTTGCATCCGTGCCGGGATTTGCAGTATAATGAACTACTACCCCTCTAACGCTTTCCAACGGCGTCCCTGGCCTGGAGTTAACATTTTTTGTCAGAAATTTTTCTGAAATCACCGGCTTCCCCACTTTTATCAATGTATAATCCAATTCATCTTCTTTGGCTTGTTCTGAAGGTTTGGAAGAAATCCTCTGTATCACCAAAATGAAAATAAGGATAACCAGGAGCGACACCGCTGATGCCGCCCCTGCAATAATAAGTACACGCTTAATCTTTCTTTTTTTTGCCCTGGTAAGTTTTTTCATTGTTTTATCATCTGCCTGTTTGCTAGTACATGCCTAATCTATAAATTTATACAATTTATTCCACACTATAATTTGGAGCCTCTTTCGTTATATGGATATCATGCGGATGGCTTTCTTTCAGGGATGCTGCTGAAATCTTAACAAACTTAGAATTATTCTGCAGGCTTTCTATATCTGCCACACCACAATATCCCATTCCTGAACGCAGACCGCCCATCAGCTGGAACACCGTATCTTCAACAGTCCCCTTATATGCCACGCGCCCTTCTACGCCTTCCGGGACAAGTTTCTTGGCATTCGCCTGGAAATAACGGTCCTTACTTCCGTTTTCCATCGCCGCAATAGAACCCATGCCACGGTATACTTTATATTTACGTCCCTGAAATAACTCAAAATCCCCAGGGCTTTCATCACATCCTGCAAAAATGCTTCCCATCATGCAGACGCTTGCTCCTGCCGCAATCGCCTTAGTCATATCACCAGAATATTTAATTCCGCCATCTGCAATAATTGGCACACCATATTTCTTTGCAGCTTCATAGCAATTCATAATCGCTGTAATCTGCGGGACGCCAATACCGGCAACAACACGTGTCGTACAGATAGAACCCGGCCCGATTCCAACTTTAACACAATTGACGCCGGCTTTTATCAAAGCTTCTGTTGCTTCTGCCGTAGCAACATTCCCGGCAATAATCTGCAAATCAGGATATGCATCACGTACCATCTTTACTGATTTAATTACATTAGCGCTGTGTCCATGTGCTGAATCGACCACAATACAATCCACATGCTTTGCCACAAGGGCGTCTACACGCTCTAAAATATTTGCTGTGACCCCAACTCCCGCACCACAGAGAAGACGTCCCTGTGAATCCTTGGCAGCCAATGGATATTTAATCTGCTTTTCAATATCCTTAATTGTAATCAGCCCTGTCAGGTTTCCTTCATCGTCCACTAAAGGGAGCTTTTCTTTTCTGGATTTCGCCAGAATTTCTTTCGCTTCATCCAAAGTAATTCCCTGCTTTGCCGTAATCAGGGATTCTGACGTCATAGATTCCTTAATCTTCTTGCTAAAATCTGTTTCAAACTTTAAATCCCGGTTTGTAATAATCCCTACCAGCTTTTTCCCTTCCGTAATCGGAACGCCGGAAATCCGAAATTTCGCCATCAAATTATTTGCATCTTCCAATGTATGCTCAGGAGAAAGATAAAATGGGTCTGTGATTACTCCATTTTCTGAACGCTTAACCTTATCAACCTCATCAGCCTGCGCCTCAATTGACATATTCTTATGGATAATGCCAATGCCTCCCTGCCTTGCCATCGCAATCGCCATACGGTACTCTGTAACTGTATCCATCCCTGCACTCATCATAGGAATATTCAGCTGTATTGTCTTTGTTAAATTTGTTGCTAATGAAACCTGATTGGGAATCACCTCAGAATACTGAGGTACTAATAATACGTCGTCAAATGTTATTCCTTCACCGATAATTTCGCCCACTTTAGTGTCCTCCTTATGTAAATTTTAAAGAGTATACACCAAATCTGCTTTTCTTGTCAACTATTTTTTCCCCTTTTATCAGGACAACACATTTCCTTGTTACTATCTACGGCCAATGGTAACAATTCTTTACTCTTTTGCCACCTTGCTTGGGGATTTAAACTCCATCATCTGTACCATTTTATCATCCGGCGTAAAGCGGATCCGCTCAGAACCCTTTTCCCCAACAAAAATAGCGATATAATGCCTGTCCTGCGGCATCCCTGAAGAATAATCCACCAATGGGAGATTCTTATAAGAATCCAGCCTGTGGGAAGTTTCCGGCGCCGCCACCTCTATATCTTTCATATCAATCCGTTTCAGTGTCTTTCTTTTGGCGCCGCCATAAATACAGTCAAAATCAATCTGTCCATCCACAAAGATATATTCATATGCAATATCATTGGACGGCAGCAGGAAAAATATAATTACCGTAACAATTACCATAACCGCCAAAACTAGAAAAGTCCCCATCAAAAGCATGGAGCAGATACCAAACAGCAGTGCAAATACAGCCAGTATAATCAGCCCGGTCCGCAGCATTCTGCGCTTTGCAGGCAGTTTTGCCTTTAAAAAGGTCTCTGAATAATTTTCTTCCATAATAAATACTCCAATCCAAAACAGGAACCGGAAACATCCGGTTCCTGCAATCTATCGTTTTTTATTCGTTTACATCATGCCCATTCCTGGAGCGCCGCCTGCCGACATAGCTGGAGTATCTTCTTTAATGGTAGATACAACAGACTCTGTTGTTAAAAGCGTTGAAGCAACGCTTGTTGCATTCTGAAGGGCGCTTCTTGTAACCTTTGCCGGGTCTACGATACCATCCTGTACCATATCCACATATTCTTCCTTTAATACATTAAATCCAACCCCTTCTTCGGACTCGCGCACTTTATTTACAATTACTGCACCTTCCAGCCCTGCGTTATAAGCGATTGTCATTAATGGAGATTCCAGTGCCTTTAAGATAATGTTTGCACCAGTCTTTTCATCCCCTTCCATGCTGCCAGAAAGCTTTGCAACTTCTTTTGCTGCATGGATATATGCAGAACCGCCGCCTGCAACTATTCCTTCTTCTACAGCTGCCCTTGTAGCTGCCAGGGCGTCTTCCATACGGAGTTTTGCTTCCTGCATTTCTGTCTCGGTAGCAGCGCCAACACGTACCACTGCAACCCCGCCAGCAAGTTTTGCAAGACGCTCCTGTAATTTTTCTTTATCAAAATCAGAAGTTGTCTCTTCAATCTGGGCCTTAATCTGGGAAACACGGGAATTAATTGCTTCCTTATCCCCCGCGCCATCTACAATTACTGTATTTTCCTTCTGTACCTTAACAGATTTTGCACGGCCAAGCATATCAAGCGTAGTCTCTTTCAAATCAAGCCCTACTTCTTCTGAAATCACCTGCCCGCCTGTTAAGATAGCGATATCTTCAAGCATTGCCTTTCTTCTGTCGCCATAGCCAGGAGCTTTTACAGCAACTACGTTAAATGTACCTCTTAAACGGTTAATTACTAATGTAGTTAAAGCTTCACCTTCTACATCCTCTGCGATAATCAGAAGCTTTGCGCCGCTCTGTACAATCTCTTCTAAAAGAGGAAGGATTTCCTGGATATTAGAAATCTTTTTATCTGTAATCAGAATATATGGATTATCCAGCTCTGCAACCATTTTATCCATATCTGTAGCCATATATGCTGAAATATATCCACGGTCAAACTGCATACCCTCTACTAAATCCAGCTCTGTCATCATTGTCTTGGATTCTTCAATCGTAATAACGCCGTCATTAGAAACCTTATCCATTGCATCAGCAATCATTTCACCAACTGCATCGTCCCCGGCTGAAATAGCTGCCACCCTTGCAATCTGCTCTTTTCCTGTTACTTTGGAGCTCATCTTTGCAATAGATTCTACAGCACAGTCACATGCCTGCTTCATCCCCTTACGGAGAATAATTGGGTTAGCGCCTGCTGCAAGGTTCTTCATCCCCTCATTTACCATTGCCTGCGCAAGAACAGTAGCTGTTGTCGTACCGTCCCCGGCAACATCATTTGTCTTTGTGGCAACTTCTTTCACAAGCTGTGCCCCCATATTTTCAAAGCCATCTTCCAGCTCAATATCCTTTGCAATTGTTACACCGTCGTTTGTAATAAGCGGTGCGCCAAAGGACTTATCTAATACTACATTTCTTCCCTTTGGCCCTAATGTAACCTTGACAGTATCTGCCAACTTGTCTACGCCTGCCTCTAAAGCCGCCCTTGCATCTGCTCCGAACTTAATTTCCTTTGCCATTTCTATTCCTCCAATTCTGCTTCAATCTAATTAGTCTACAACAACTGCAACAATATCATTCTGACGGACAACTATAAATTCCTCGTCCTCAAGCTTTACCTCTGTTCCGGCATATTTTGAATAAATTACTTTATCACCTACCGAAACCTGCATTTCAACCTCTTTTCCATCCACTACCCCGCCAGGGCCTACTGCAACCACTTCTGCCTGCTGCGGCTTTTCCTGTGCATTGCCTGGCAATACAATTCCTGATTTTGTGGTCTCTTCTGCTTCTAACTGTTTTAATACAACTCTGTCCCCTAATGGTGATAATTTCATAAGAATGCCTCCTTCTGTCTGTTTTCTTCTTTCCTTTTTATTAGCACTCATTCATTTTGAGTGCTAACCATATCCATAATATATTTCATTTAGAAATATTTAGCAATATACGCCAAACCGCAAAATCACCCTATTTCAAAAAATAATTACTTCTATCTCCTGTTTTCTCACTTTTTCTCACTTTTTCTTTTTATCAAACAAAATCATCCCTTCTCTATTGGTGTAATACTATATAACAGCCAAATTCCAACACATGAAAAAAGGCGTTACCAGACTTAACTGATAACGCCCTGCATATTATTTCTGCTGATTAATCATTTCCTTAATATCTCTTGCTTTATCTTTAATCCTGTCACTTGCACTTCTGGAAGTCAGCACCTTGGAAACCCAGCGGCTTGACTCGTCATATTTGCCAATGCGGCGCGCAAGATCTGCAATCAGGTATGTCGTTGTTGTTTCATCCATACCGCACATAGGGAAATCTTCCTTTGAAAATGCAGACATAAACCCATCATATGCATTAGAAAGCAATTCTGTCTCTTCTTTCTGAAGCTGTTTGATTTGGTTTTCATAATCAGGCGTCTCTTTTGGAAGGCTCTCTGCCTTTCCACGGCAAAGCCATGCAAGTTTCAGGCAGGTATATGCCTTCTCACTATCTTTTGCTTTTTTCACAACAGTATTTGCAAGGGCAAGCTGATGGCGTGCAATCGCATCGTCATATGTATAAATGTTGCCCGAATCTGACAATCCTTTAAAGTTTGCAGAAATATTTTCCTTGATCATCTTTGCCTGTGCAGGCAGCATAAACTTGAAAAACCTGCTCAATGCTGCATATCCGCATTTAGGGCAGACAACCGCATCATATTTTAAAGAATCCACCATACTATATTTTGGACGCAAATCCGTATCCTGCGATACCAGCTTAATCCTGCCGGTACGCACTACCTTTGTATGGAATTCTGAATCACAGACAGGGCAGGTATAGGTTTTATCAAATAAAACATCTTCTTCTTTTACCTGCGGTTCTGCCTTTTTTGCATCTGACGCAGACGCTCCCTCTTTCTGTCCTTCTTCTTCAAAAACATCCATTTTTTCCAGCTTACCTAAACCAAACTGGCTCAATCCAGAAAATAAACTCATTTTTATTACCTCCTTATTTTGGTCGATATGAACTTTTCATAGAAACAATTCTGTTAAATACCATATGATCCATTGCAGAATCTTTAGAATCTACAATAAAATAGCCCTGTCTGACAAACTGGAAGCTGTCCATTGCCCCTGCCTCTGCCAATGCAGGCTCTATAAAAGCATCTTTCAGCACTGTCAGGGAATTTGGATTGACATTAACTGTTCCATCCTCATTATACACCCCTTTTTCTTCATCTACAATATTTTCATAAAGGCGAATTTCTGCTTTCTCTGCCGTTTCGGCACATACCCAGTGGATCGTCCCTTTCACTTTCCTGCCAGAAAAACCAGAACCACTCTTTGTTTCTGGGTCATAGGTGCAGTAAACCGTTGTAACCCTGCCATCCTGGTCAACTGCATAATCTGTACATGTTACAAAATAGGCATTCATCAGGCGCACTTCATTGCCTGGATAAAGGCGGAAATACTTCTTTGGCGGCTCTGGCATAAAATCCTCTCTTTCAATATAAAGGACTTTGCCAAACGGAACCTTCCTTGTTCCCATTGCCTCATTTTCCTGATTGTTAGAAACATCCAGATATTCTATCTCATTTTCCGGGTAATTTGTAATTACAAGTTTAATCGGGTCAAGAACTGCCATCATCCTTGGACGCTTCATTTTCAAATCCTCACGGATGCAATACTCTAACATCGCATAATCAGAAGAGCTCTGTGCCTTTGATACGCCGGAAAGTTCCATAAACATGCGGATGGACTCTGGTGTAAATCCACGCCTGCGGAGCGCAGCAATCGTGACAAGGCGCGGGTCATCCCATCCATCCACAATGCCGTCTTCCACTAATTTCTTAATATAACGCTTCCCTGTCACAACATTTGTCAGATACATCTTTGCAAACTCAATCTGCTTTGGCGGGGTCTCAAACTCCAGCTCCTGAACTACCCAGTTATAAAGCGGGCGGTGGTCTTCAAATTCCATCGTACAAAGCGAATGGGTAACCCCTTCAATCGCATCCTCTATTGGATGGGCAAAATCATACATTGGATAAACGCACCACTGATTCCCTGTATTATGATGCTCCCTGCGGGCCACACGGTAAATTACCGGATCCCGCATATTCATATTGGGTGAACTCATATCAATCTTTGCACGGAGTACCCTGGAACCATCTTCAAACTCCCCTGCACGCATACGCTCAAACAAATCAAGGTTTTCCTCAACAGAACGGTTACGGTATGGGCTTTCCTTCCCAGGTTCTGTCAATGTGCCGCGGTATTCCCGCATCTGCTCGGCAGACAGGTCGCAGACAAATGCTTTTCCTTTTTTTATCAGCTTCAATGCAAATTCATACATCTGCCCAAAATAGTCAGAAGCATAATACACCTGTTCCGTATCCAAATCACCACAAATCCACTTTACATCTTCCAAGATAGAATCAATAAATTCTGTCTTTTCCTTTGTTGGATTTGTATCATCAAAACGGAGATGGAACACCCCCTGGTATTCCTTTGCCAGATTAGAATTTAAAAGGATGGATTTTGCATGGCCGATATGCAAATAACCATTTGGCTCTGGCGGAAACCTTGTAACTATTTTATGGTATGTCCCTTCCTCTAAGTCTTTGTCAATAATATTCTGAATAAAATTACGGGAAACCTTTTCTTCTGTTTCCTCCTGATTCTCCATATTTATTTCCAGATTATTCACTATGTCTCCTCCTTTAGTGTTTCGCAAACATACATTACTAATCATATCACATTTTAACAAAATAGCAAAGCAAAAAATACCCTGTTGCCATAGAAACGGCAACAAAGTATCCTTAAAATACCATATTCTGTTTATTTGAAACGATGGCCGCCCAGTTTAAACTTTGCCCCTTTTAAGACCACACTAAAATAGTAATAGCCCTTCATATTTTTCACTTTCCCTTTATACATAATTGTCCTCTGCCCTTTTAAAACCTTTTTTGCAGCAGAAATACAGTCTTTCCACTGTTTTGTCTTTGTCTTTCCTGCATCATACTGCTTTAACCTTCTATTTAAGGAACCATTCCTTACTGGGGAAAATTGTGACTTCTGATAAATCACTTTCTTAATTGTATTTGGAAAAGACTTTGATGCAACCCGGTTCATTACTACAATACCGACAGCAAGTTTTCCCTGATATCCTTCTGAGCCTGCTTCACAATTAATAATACTTGCCATCAGACGCAAATCACTATTTGAATAGGATACTTTTTTCTCCTTCTTCTTATCATTACTCTTCTTTGATGTACTTTTTGCACCTGCCTTAGCTGCCTCTCCTGCATCCTGTATATCTTTTTCTGCCACAGAAGGCGCTGGAGTTTCTGTAACCGCTGGACTTTCCTCTGGCACAGGGCTTTCTGCCGACATCACTTCTTCATTTGGTACTGTTACCGCCTCAACTGCAGGCGCTGTGTTTTCATCCTCCTTTGCAGAAGCTGATACCGGCTTAGTGCAAAAACCAGAAATCATAATAACTGTCAGTATTAGCATAGCAAATTTTTTTAAACTCATAACAACCTCCATTTTGCCAGCCTCCTCCTCTTAATACTCCCTTATAAAGAGCCAGCTGGTTTTTGCCAGGAATCCCTGGCTGAATTGTTAAGCTAAAATATTTATTTCTTAACAATTATGTAATAATTATATCATAGTCTTATAAAATTTCAAGCTGTTTTGAAACATTTTTTTAAACAAAAAAACATCTGCTTTTACAGATGCATTATTTTTTATGCAATTTTTCTAAATATCCATACAATTATAAATATATTTTTATCACTTTTTGATAGTACTTTTCTAAATAAATGAAAAAAACTTTTCTCCTTGATATAATTATTACAGATTTATTACATTTTTTGCAGAAAGTATACAAAAAGGCGCATCCCCTATCCTGATGCACCTTTTTCCTTATGATAAAAGATTTTTAAAACTTCAGAAGCTCCTGATACGATATTGTACCGCCAAATAAATCCAAAGCGCTTCCTACTGTAAAATCTACAAAACCATTTCCTTCCTTCCGAATCCAATCAATATCTTCCATTGAATGGATCCCTCCTGCATAAGTAACCGGCAAAAACCTGCGCTCACCAAGCCTTCTGACAACTTCCTTCTCTACACCCGATGCTTTTCCCTCTACATCTACTGCATGGATTAAAAATTCATCACAATATTCCGATAACATTTCCATTGTCTGTCTGTTCATCTTCACCTTTGTAACCTTTTGCCAGCGGTCTGTAACAATATAGTAATCATCCTCTACATAACGGCAGCTTAAATCCAATACCAAATGTTCCTTCCCAAGCAAAGAAACCAGACGTTTCAAGCGATCCATATAAATCATGCCGCCCTGGAAGACATAGGAAGTCACGATAATATGGGAAGCCCCCATGGCAAGAAATTCTTCGGCATTTTTCTCCTCCATCCCTCCGCCAATCTGCATTCCTCCTGGGTATTCCTCCAGAGCAGCCTTTGCCTGGCTGACATCTTCCCCATAAAATTCCGAACCCTTAGGGTTTAAAAGAATAATATGGCCTCCAGATAAACCGTCTTCCCTATATTTCCTGGCATAAAAAGCAGCATTTTGCCCTGAAACAAAATTATCGACAGCCTGATTTCCTGAATCTTCCAGGCTGCCGCCAATAATCTGTTTTACAGAACCATTGTGTATATCAATACAAGGGCGAAACTTCATTTCCAACCTCTTTTCCTAATTATAGCCACACTACATCTGTAGAAAATCCATCCAGCTAAAACAATTCCTATTTGCCTGTTATCTTACGTGCCAGTTCCGCATAGGTATCTTTTACAGAAACATCATAAGTTCCCGCGCTGATGGAACTGCTATAGCCATTATCGTTTAAGTACTTGTCAAAGTCCTTCGCATTGCTGACAATTCCAAGCCGTTCTAACTCTTCACTAACATCAGAGGACCAATCACCTGCATTTATTGTCAGCTTTTTCTGCTGGTTCTTTTTTTCCTGTTCCTGCTTCTTCTGTTCCTTTTTTACCTCTTTCTCTATATCATCTTTTTCCTTTTCTAACTGCTTCTTAATATCTTCCGCTTCATCCTCCGGGCTTTTTGTTGGCGCTTCGCTTGGTTTTGCTTCGGAGGTTGGCGCAGGAGAAGCATCCTTCTTTGCTGTATCAGACGGAACCGGAGTTTTCTCCCCTTCCTCCCCTCCAGGTGTACTTGTCTTCTCTGGAGCCGCCGTTTCCTTCGTCCCCTCATTTTCTGCAAGGAGTTTTCCAGAATCTGACTCATATACCATCCCAAGTTCCTTCGCCCTTGATGTAACATAAGGGTCGGAAGTCCTTACCATAAAAGAAATACCTAAAATAAGGGAAGCAAATATAACGCCGGAACCAAATCCTCTGAAAAATGACTTTCTATCCATAACAATCTCTCCATTCTAAAACATGCCTGAAACCTACAATAGTGTCCTTTATAACCAGACTCCAATTATTCCTGGCCGTTAACGGGCATTATATAGATCAATGACAAACTTTACTTCTCCCTGCCCAAGAGAAAGCATCTTGGAAATATCTAAAACAGATCTTCCCTTTTTATATAATGCAAGAATTTCATCATTATGATTCACAATTTCTTTCTGTTCACTGAAAGGACGGTACTGCTCACTGACATTAGGAGCCATTTTTGCCCTTGCTTCCTCCTCCTCGATTCTTGCAATCTCCGCATCATACACAGAAGCTGCATCCAAATCGTCCTCCTCATCTTCTTCCTCTATGTCTGGTTCTGGTATAAAAGAGGCCTCTTTCGCCAGCGCATCAAAATCCTCCAGCCCTTCAAAATCTTCATCATTTAAAACAGCTTCATATTCTTTATCAAACTCATCTTCTTCCAGATTTGCTTCCGAAAATTCATCCATGAAACCATCCCCGGTGCTGGCTGGCTGTTGATTTTCCTGATGAACCCTGCTGTGTCCGGATTGAAGTTCCAAAATGTCCAGCTCAATTGACTTTTTCATTTCATCAAGCTGTTCTCCCTGTTCACGCATTTTTTGATATTCCCTTGCCGACTCATCATGCAAATCTGCCCTTAAAGAATCAATCTCATGAACAAGTTTCTTAACTTCTTCCTGCTTTTCATTCATCATATCATATAAAAAAACAACTTCATCATGATTTTTTTCAATTTTTCCAATTACCTGATCCGAATATTCGCTGATTCCCATAATTTTTTCATTGGAAACCTGGCTCATCCTTTCATCCAGGTTATCATAAACAGTCTCCGCTTTCCTGGTAAAAGAATCTAACATTTCCTGTAACTGTTTTCTTTCTTTTTCCTGGTCTTCCAAAGACGGCTCATCAAAATCTTCTTTTGGAACTTTTCCCGTATTATCCGAAATTCGGACACTATAAATTACTGCCGCCAGGCCAATTACTATCATTGCAATTTCTAAAAAAATCATAGTTTTCCCCTTACTATCCTCCACGCACCAGTTTTTAACATTAAACCGTCATATCAAAATGCTTTTCCTCTTTTTCCTGTTTCTTTGAGGCAGAATCATCCTGTTCTCCCTCTTTCCCAGAAAAATTCTGTTTCTTTTTCTTTTGCTGCCTTTTCTTTCGCTCCTCGTTTTTCAGTTCTTCATTCTCTGCCCGGTTTCTGCGTATCGTCTGCTCAGAACTCTTTTTTACGTCATTTTGAAACTGTGCCGCCACCTGCTGCTGCTCCTGCATTGCACGGTTCATCTCATTTGTCTGAATCTGTGATACCTCCTGTGATTTCGGAGGCATTGTAATATAATCAAATGTTATGGACATAAAACTCCTCATTTCTGCACACGTTTTCTGTGCATAACAAATTTGTGGCAAGTGTGCGCAGACACAAATTTGCGTGTGAAAAATATATTTTTCACACTACTCCCCCTTCTTTTTCAACTTACACAGCCCGGATACGTATATCTGCCCCCTCACGCACAAACGTACTGCGGTGGACTTCACTATGTAAATAATTTGTTACATTTGATATTGTAAGCTTTACTCCGCTATATGCGATATCATATACTACAATTTTACCCCTTCCGCTGGAACTTTCCAAAACATGGCCTAATTCATCATATTCTGCTGTCAGGGTATCCATAATTTCGTCAATCTCATCCAGCCGGATTTTCCCGCTTTTTAACATCGCAAGCTTTTCCGGCTCTAAAGAACCAATTGCCTTAAAACGTTTTTTCAGCACCTCAATTGTTTGAAGGACTTTATCCTTTTCATCAGAAAGTTCTTCCATTTCCTTTTCAATCGCATGATAGCGGTCAACACAGTTCGGGTCAATCCCAACCTCCAGCTCTGTCTGTGTCCCCATAGAAGAACCCGCTACCTTTGTCTCTATTTTCTGGGTTGAACGCACACTTCCGCCTGCAATCAGCCCTCTCTTCCCGTTTACTTCAATTGCATCTTTTGCAATCACATTGCTATGCATCAAGGCATCTGTAACAATTTTCCCACCGGCATTTACTGTAGAGCTTTCAATGAAATTGGAAATAATATCGCCCCCAGCTTCCATTTTGCCAGTTCCTTTTCCCTGAATCCCACGGTTCAGCACAATTTTGCCGCCAGCAATTAAAGTAGCTCCTTCTACAGCGCCTGCCACATAAATATCACCTGTTGCCTGAACAGTATATCCTGTCAATACATTTCCTTTCACATTCACACTGCCCTCATATTCAATATCGCCAGTTGACGGCCCAACATCTGCCGGAACTTCATAACAATCCGATACAAAAACCGTTTCATCTACACATGTAACATTTCCTGACACATCAGAATACATACTTAAAGAATCTTCCGATAGATGAATATGCTTTCCATGTTTTAAATGTTTAATCGCAACTGTCCTTGGCTTGATTTCATTTCCTGTTACATCTGTCCCAGGCGTACCAAAATCCGCCGGCTCTAAGGTTGCTAAAAGCTGCCCCTCCGTTACAGATTCAATCATATCCAATTTATGGAAATCAACGCTTCCATCTTCCTTCACTGCCGGTTTACTTGTCTTATCCAAATCAAAATGATATGTTATCACTGCATCATGCCCATGAACCGGCGGCGTTGCTTTTGCCACCAGGACATCTGTACAGTAAAGGCGCATTTTATGCATAATTTCAATATTCTTTCTTATAATCCCATAACAGACATCATGCTGTTCTAACAGTTTTAAGATATCTTCTACTGTCAGCCTTGATCCAAGGCTGGAATTTGGATACAGCCTAAGTTTTGCGTACAGCCGGTTTGGTTCTACCGTAATCACTGCATACTCATTTTCCGGTATCGCACTTTTCTTACTAATCTGAATCTCTGCATTTGTCTTTTTTGCCGCCTTTTCTACAAAATCCTTAATCTGCTCTGTTGGCACATCATTCCATTTCTTTGTAGCCAAATAAGATAAGACATCATCTGCCTTCAAAGGCTCTCCACCATCTAAAGCAGGATACGACTTTATAAAAATTCCATTTTCTTTATGAACCAACTGAAAAAATGCATTACGCTTCATATCTTCCCTCGTTTCTGCAAAATCCGCTCTTAGATTTGTAAATCAGCCTGTCATTCTCAGACACTGCCAAGCCCAAATACAGAAAGGTCATCTCCCATCCTCTCGCGCATTTTACGCAGCGCTTTTGTGTGGAGCTGGGAAACTCTGGATTCTGATACCTCCAGTATCCTGCTGATTTCTTTTAATGTCAATTCCTCAAAATAATAAAATGCAATTACTTTCTGCTCATTTTCTGTCAGAGAATCAATTGCCTGTGCCAATATGTTTTTTAATTCCTGACGCTCCACAATCCTTTCCGGCTGTTCAAAACGCGCAATATTAGCAGATTCAATTTTAACTTCGCTTCCCTGTTCTAAATATTCATCCAGGGAAACCAAATTTGCAATCTGTGTCTGGTTCACCAAATCTTCCAGTTCACTGATGGAAAGCCCAAGTTCTTCTGACAATTCTGCATTGGAAGCAGGACGCCCATATTTTGTTTCCAAATCCTTCATAGCCGTTTCCAGCTTCTTCTGTTTTTGGCGGAGTGTCCTTGGAATCCAGTCCATTTTACGGATCTGGTCTAAAATAGAGCCTCGGATACGCAGGCTGGCATATGTTTCAAACTTTACACCCTTTGTCAGCTCAAATTTATCAATTGCATCAATCAATCCAAAAATACCATAGCCGACCAAATCATCATACTCTACAGTATACCCCAGGTACATCCCAAGTCTTCCGGCAACAATTTTAACCAGGCCGGAATATTCGATGATTAGCTGTTCCCTGACAGAAGGATTCTTTGTTTTTTCATACTCTTTCCATAAGTCCTCTTTTTGCTTATCATCCATCGGCTGTAACATCCCTTCTGAATCATTTTTATTTATTCAGCAATCCCTCCTGGTACTTCCCCGGAATCAGGACTTTCCTTTAATGGCTCCGGCTCTGGAAGCTCCACATTTTCCTTTGCTGAGCCTTGCTGCCTCTTAAACATATTTCCATCCATTACCTTCTGGATTATCTTTTTTGCAATTAAGCCTATAATATAAAATATTACCAAAGTTGCCAATAATAATTCAAGGCTATAAGTAACATCCATTTCTTTTACGATTGTTATAATACTTACAACCGCGCCTGCTAACAACATTATAAATTTTGGTATAAATTCCAGTTTCACAAAATCTCCCCCAAACTAAATCGTACGGATTGGCTTCCCGACTGATTTAATAACGAAATCCCCGGTTTCAGGATAAAACTCCACTGTCCGCCCAAAATTCAGCCCAGTATCCTCTGCCAATATACGAATCCCAATTGCCTGCAGTTTTTTCTTAACTGCTACTACATTGCGCTCACCAACGCGCAGCATATCACTGTCGCCGTTAAAAGCAAACATTTGTGCGCCGCCTGCTATTTTAGCTGTCAGGTTTCTTCTATTTGCCCCAGCTGCAATCATCTTTTCAATCAAATAGTCAATACCGGTATCTGCAAACTTCGCCCGGTTCTGATTCTGCCTGACCTGCGTACTGTCTGGCAGCATAACATGCACCAATCCTGCTACCTTTGATGCTTTGTCATACAACGCTACTCCTACACAGGATCCAAGTCCCAGCGTTGTAACGGCATCTGGTGCACGGCAGATTTTCAAATCAGCCATTCCAACTTTTATCATCTCAGCCATTCCCAATCACCTTAACCCTAAAGACTTTAAAATACGTGTGTAAGATTCCATTGTCGGAATCAAAATAAAGTAACCACTGATATCCATTACATCTAAATCATTAAAGCGCGATTCAATTAAAAGTGCTTTATCCCCTAACTTGCCAAATTCTATTGCAGGGACACTCAAAATTGCCCCCGCCATATCAAAAGCAAGGCTAGGGACTGAAATAGAAATCGTCAATTTCGTCAATGAAGAAATTGCGTTAAGATAAGCCCCCGTAATAATATTCCCAATCTCCTGCAGTGCCGAAATCTCTATTTCCGTAAACGTATCAGAATCCAGCCCAGAAGTCAGCCCTACCAGCCTCTGCACCAGTACACGCGCAGCATCACTCTCTAAAATGAATAACAATGAACCCTGAATATCCCCTTCCAGACTCAATAAAATCCCGGCAACTAATGTTTCTTCCCCACCAATTACCTGTGCCAATTCCGAAAAAGTCAGCATTTTAACCCTTGGAACATTCATATCGATTCTGGTATTAATAAGTTGGGACAATGCAGTAGTTGCATTGCCCGCACCTATATTTCCTATTTCAGTTAATACATCAAACTCAAAGTTATCCATGCTTTCATCGTTCTTCTGCATAGAATACCTCATTTCCACGCTGCCTTGCCTGAATGGAATCTGTCCAGGCAGCGCACAAAAACAAATCCCATGGCAACCAAACTCATTAAATCATTTCTTTTTCTTTATCATTTATAACTGATGAAATATTTAACAGTGTAATCAAACCATCTACATGCTTGCCAACACCACTTAAATACTGCATACGGATATCATTTGCATCAGCTGAATTAGGCTTTTCGATTGAAGCCTCATCCAAAGTTACTACCTCTTTCACCTCGTCTACAATAATCCCAATTGCAGACTGCGACTCCAGCTTAATAATAATAATACGCGTTGCATTTGTATATTCATCCGGCGCTAAATCAAATTTCAAACGAAGGCTCATAACAGGGATAATCTCGCCACGCAGGTTAATTACCCCTTTAAAATATTTCTGTGACATTGGAATCCTTGTAATCTTGGACATCCGCACAATATTATCAATATACTTAATATCAATACCATACTGTTCGCTGCCAAGATGGACTACAATATACTGCTTCCCTTCACTTGCTACCTCTACATTTTGAACATCATTGATATCATCCATTTTCCAATCCCCCTATACTAAGGTATTTACTTCAAGAATAAGTGCAATTTCGCCATCGCCAAGAATTGTAGCGCCGCCAATCAGCTTACTGCAATTAATATAATCACCAATTGATTTGATAACGATTTCCTGCTGGCCAATCAAGTTATCAACGACAAGGCCTGCCTGCTTATCTCCTTTGCTGACAATAACAACTGTCAGGCTCTCTGGCTTAAATTCGCCAGGCTCTACATCAAGAATCTTGTCCAGCCGGATTAAAGGAATCACAGCATCCCGGAGATTAATAACTTCCTTAGTCTGCACATGCTTTACCTCTGAAAATGGTATATCTTCAATTGTCTGAATATTTCCTAAAGGAATTGCATATTTCTCTGTTCCAAGTTCAACCATCAATGCCTGGATAATTGCAAGCGTAAGCGGCAGACGGATAATAAAACTGCTCCCTTCACCCATCTCTGTCTTACACTCAATATTTCCTCCCAGACCTTCAATCTTTGTCTTAACAACATCAAGTCCAACGCCGCGCCCGGAAACATCGGTAATCTGCTCTGCGGTAGAAAAACTCGGCCTGAAAAGCAGGTCAATGATTTCCTTATCCGTCATGGCCTCTGCCTGTTCCGGAGTAATCGTTCCCTTTTCAATCGCCTTATTCCTAACTTTCTCTACGTTAATCCCGGCACCATCATCGCGTACCTCAATATTAACATTGTTGCCATCCTGGTATGCATCAAGATAAATATGGCCAATTTCATCTTTTCCAAGCGCAATTCTTTCTTCATTAGATTCAAGTCCATGATCGGCAGAATTACGGAGCAAATGCTGCAATGGATCACCAATTTCATCAATTACTGTACGGTCAAGTTCTGTCTCCTCACCTGACATATGTAATTCCATCTTTTTCCCAAGTTTCTTTGTCAAATCCCGTATCATACGTGGGAAACGGTTCACAACACTCTCAATTGGCACCATCCTGACTTTCATAACGGACTCGTGCAGATTTGTTGTAACACTTTCCAGATATTCAATCTGTTCATTCAGTGCAGAATTCAGCCTGGACTCTTCATCTGCGGAACTGGTTGATACAATACCATTTTTTGCAATAATAAGCTCACTGACAAGATTCATCAAAACATCTAATTTTTCAATATCAACACGGACTGTTCTGCCCACTGTCGGCTTAGCCGTTTTCTGCTGCGCATTCTTCTGCGCCGCTGCCTTCTGCGCAGGCTTTGCTTCCTGCTTCTTTACTGCCTGCTGTGCAGCAGCAGGTGCTTTTGCAGCAGGCTGCTTTGCTTCTGGCTCTTCCGGTTTTGTTTCCGGCTTGTCAGCAGCAGAATCACTTGTATGCAGATCAGGCACAGTATAGATGCCAACAACAGCCTGCTTTACTTCTGATACAGATTCAATTGCATTCTTAACTGCCTCAAGGCTTTCCTTTGTAAAATATAGCAGGCTGAAATCCATTTCAAATTTCTCATCTTCAATATCCTGCACACTCGGTACTGCCTTGATAACCTCCCCAAGTTCCTCCAACGCCTTAAACACTAAAAATGCCCTTGCTGCTTTTAAAATACAGGACTCCTGCAGATATACCGTAATCCCAAAAATATTCTGGTTATCATTCTGTGCTTTTTCAAAGGTATGCTTCTCAAAATCAGAAATAGAAATAGATTGGTATTTCGCTTCTCCTCCTGCTCCAGAATCTGCCGAAGTCCCTTCTTTTGCACTTTCTGTTGTCTTTGCAGCTCCTTCGGGCACTTCTTTTCCAGTTGCCTTTGCTGCAATAGAATTTAAAGTATTTACAATTTCTTCGTTTTCTTCTGTCCCTTCATTTGCAGTTTCCATAATCTCATTGAGATACGCCTCCAACGCATCCAGTGCACGGAACAGCACATCAATCAATTCCGATTCCACCTTCATATTCTCACTGCGGATTTCCTGGAAAACATTTTCCATATCATGCGTCAAACGCTGCATCCGCTTGAAGCCCATTGTACCAGCCATTCCCTTTAATGAATGTGCTGCACGGAAAATCTCATTGATTACATCCATGTTCTCTGGTTCCTGTTCCAGAACCATTAACTGGTCACTTAAATTCTGCAAATGCTCTTTTGTTTCATCGATAAAAATTTCAAGATACTGACTAACATCCATTTTAGCGCACCCCCACATGCTTTGTTATTGCATCAGCAATTTTTTTCAGTTCCGCCACTTCATCCACGGCGTCTGCCTCTGCGATCGCCTTCGGCATGCCATATACTGTACAGCTTGCTTCATCCTGTGCAATAACGTAAATTTTATTTGTTTGTTCTAATTGAAGTATCCCTTTCGTACCATCTGCCCCCATGCCAGTCATTACCACACAAGTGATTTCATCAAAAGATGATTTCATCAGTGATTCATACATAATATCCGCGCATGGCTTTAATCCATTTCTGGCAGCCTCTACCGTTACAGAAAGGTTGTGGTCTTTTTTCCCCTTCTCTATCAGACGCATTTGGGAACCGCCCTTTGCTATATATACTGTTCCCTTCTCAATAGCCACCCCATGTTCTGCTTCCACCACATTAATCCGGCTTAACTCATTTAAGCGGCTGGCAAGGGAAGCAGTAAACCCCTCTGGCATATGCTGGACAATCAGGACTGCGGCATCCAGGTTTGCCGGCAAAAAGGGAACGACATACTGAAGCGCTTTCGGTCCGCCTGTTGAACAAGCCAAAGCTACCAGTTTCTTAGCCCCTCCGCCTAACGGCCCCTTAGAATGCTTTGATGTATCCCCCCGAAGCGGTTTTTTGGAAACAGCAGAAGTTTCCCTTGCAATTGTCCTCCTTGCCCTTCCTCCTACGGGAGACGTCTCTTCCCGTACAGCCGGTTCTGGCACTGGTGGAAGATGTGTAGCAAGATGAAGCATTTTCAGGAGATTTTGCCCAAATCCCGGACCTTTTGCTTCTGCCAGGCTGTCAGGCTTTGTAACAAAATCAAATGCGCCAAGTTCCAATGCCTGGATTGTTTCCTTTGCCCCCTCTTTCGCAAGCGTGCTGACAATTAAAACTGTCTCGTTCTTCCCCTTACTCTTTAATTCGCGGAGCAGCTCAATACCATTCATTTTTGGCATATTAATATCCAGAACAATCGCATCAAATTTCTCACCGGACATTAAAATATCCAATGCCTCAATGCCATTAACCGCATAGCGTTCTGCCTGGAGTTTCTCATCTGAATTAATTATATCAAAAATAACCCTTCTCATAAGTGCAGAGTCATCAACAACCAGTATTTTTTTCATATACATCCGCCTCCCCAATATAATTTCCACTAAATAATATTATCATGTTACAGCCGAAATGCAAAGTAATTTATCTTTTTTTCATATACCTGTTTTGTAATGTGCGGCTCCTGCCTGGCAACAGCAATCTTATCTCCCATACCGGAATAGTTTCGTCAGCAGGCCGGAAATCCCCCTGCTCCGCTTTTCCGGCATATCCTCTAAACCATTATCCAGAAGCAAAGCAAGTTCAAACATCGCCCTAGAACTTGCAGCATTTGGATAAACCACGGTGACCGGCTGCTGCCTCATCACTGATTTGGGCAATTTCTCATCATAAGGGATATATCCCAGATACTGCATTTTCATGTTAAGGAACTTTTCTACTACCGTATCCAGCTTATCAAAAAGCTCCTTCCCCTCATTATATCCACGGGCACGGTTTGCCACCATCCTGATTTTCGTATTATTCTCATAAAACTCTTCATGCCTGCATAAAGTCTTTAGTAATGCATATGCATCTGTAATGGAAGTCGGTTCTGGTGTTGCTACCAGCAAAACTTCTGAACTCGCTAATACTAAATCAATTACCGAATCCGAAATCCCCGCTCCAGTATCAATTATCACCACATCAGCAATATTATCCAATTCATACATCATCCGTACCAGGCTTTGTATCTGGTCGCTATTCAGGTTTGTAAGTTCTCTTAACCCGGAACCCCCTGATATGAAACCAATATTTTCCGGCCCAGGGGAAACTACATCACGCAAATCCCTTCCATGAAATATCAAATCAGCCAGATTGTACTCCGGCCGGATGCCAAGCATCACTTCAACATTTGCGAGCCCAAAATCCGCATCCAGGACAACCACACGTTTTTCCAGCCTGCTTAACTGGATTGCCAGGTTCAGGGAAACATTGGATTTTCCAACCCCGCCTTTCCCGCTTGTAACAGTAATTACCCTGGCAAGATGCTCCTTTTTATTTTGTTTTTTTACAATATTTCTTAACTGTTGCGCCTGATCCATCAGCCATTCCCCCCAAGGAGCTGCTTTGCAATATACTGTGCATCAATCTTTCCAATATCATCCGGCACATTCTGCCCCCATGTCGTATAAGAAAGCGGTGCGCCGGTTAACATATGGATATTAAATATATTTCCTACGGTATCTGTCTCGTCCAACTTTGTAAAAATCAGGGTGTATTTTGTTATCTCTGCATACGTCAGTGCGATTTTCACTAAATCGTTATATTTTGTCGTAGCGCTCAAGACAAGAAAAACTTCCCTGCTTTCCTCATCTACAGTCTCTAACAGCTTTTGAATATCTTCACGCTGCTCTTTATTATTATGGGAACGCCCTGCTGTATCCACAAACACCAGATCAAAATCACGCAGTTCTTCCACAGCCTGCTCCATATCCCCAGTCGAATAGACTACCTGCAATGGAATCCCTAAAATATTGGCATATGTTTTTAACTGTTCCACCGCGGCAATACGGTAGGTATCCGATGTAACCAGAGCTACCTTTGTTTTTTTTGTCAGCTTTAAAGTTGATGCAATTTTAGCAATCGTTGTAGTCTTCCCAACGCCGGTCGGTCCTACAAAAAAAACATATTTCGTCTTTTTTGACTTAATGTCAATTAAGTGCGGCTGGCCGATCTTTAAAACAATTTTTTGATAAACCCCTGCCAAAATACTGTCCAAATTTGCATTTCTTCCAAGAGTCTCAGCAATATCATCCAAAATCTGGCTTACATAGCTTTCTTCCACTTCGTTATCAAGCAGTTTTTTCTGGATTAAATCAAAATACGCCTGATTTGTATTCTCCTGCTCATCCTTTTCTTCCTTTGCCGCCTTATCTGCCTGAAGCTGTTTTTCCAATAAATCCTGTAAGTTGCTCAAACGCGCTTCAATATCATTTTTATTTTCTTCCTTTACAGAAGCACCCTTCCCCGCCTCAGAACTTCCCTGCGAGAAAGCCTCACTGACTGTAGGCATCTTTCCGGAAAACAGGCTGGCATCCTGCACCGTTTCTTTCTTGGCCTCTTCTGCCGCAAGTACTGCATTCGTCTCCTGAATTGCCTCCTGCAGTTTACTGAAATCCGGCATATCCTGCACAAAAGCGCTGTTTCCCTGCTCTCTTCCCTTGTCATTTTTTTCCACTTCATCTACAGCCGCTGTAATTTCCACAGAAGGCTTCTTAAAAAAACGTGCCAGCCCCCTTGGCGCAACTTTTTTCACATTCATAATTACAGCAGATTCACCAAGCTCTTCCTTTGCAAGCCTGGCTGCTTCTTCCTCTGTCATAGCAATATATTTTCTGATAACCATCTTATACTGTCACCATCCCTATCGATTGTAGTTCTACGTCAGTCTCAATTTCATTATACGAAACAACAATTAAGTCATTAAACTGTTCTGACGTCAGTTTTTTAAAGTACATCCTGACAATCGGTGAAGTCACAATAATTGGGTTCTTGCCAAGATCTTCCATTTTTTCCATCTCCTCTTTTACAGAGTTCAAAATCTCCTGGGTCTTTTCCGGATCCAGGTTAATATATGCCCCTTGTTCTGTCTGTTTCACAGAACCCATAATCTCCTGTTCAATCCTTGGGTCTAATGTAACAACGCTTGTCATCTCATTAGACGGGAAATATTTATTGGAAATTGCCCGCTTTAAGCTCTGGCGCACATATTCTGTCAAAACATCTGTATCCCGCGTCATTGTGGCATTATCTGCCAGTGTTTCAAATATTGTAACCAAATCGCGGATAGAAATTCCTTCCCGCAGTAAATTTTGTAATACTTTCTGAATCTCACCAACTCCTAAAAGCTTTGGAACCAGGTCGGCAATCAAGGTTGTATTTGCCTCTTGGATATTATTAATCAGATTCTGTACATCCTGCCTTGTCAAAAGCTCATCCAGATGTTTCCGTACAACCTCCGTCAAATGCGTTGCTATAATAGACGGCGGGTCAACAACCGTATAGCCAAGCGATTCTGCACGCTCCCTCTGGGATTCTGTAATCCAGATAGCAGGGAGGTGGAAAGAAGGTTCAAAGGTCGGGATACCTGTAATCTCCTCTTCCACATATCCCGGATTCATCGCCATATAATGGTCAAACAGAATCTCTCCTTCGCTAACAGGGACGCCCTTAATTTTTATGACATACTGGTTTGGATTTAACTGGATATTATCACGCAGACGTATCATAGGCACAACGCATCCAAGCTCTAATGCAACCTGCCGCCTAATCATGACAACACGGTCCAGCAAATCGCCGCCCTGGTTAACATCTGCAAGAGGGATAATACCATATCCAAATTCCAGTTCAATCGGGTCTACCTGAAGGAGGGAAACCACATTCTCAGGCCGCCTGATTTCCTCTGCTGACTCTTCCTCCTCATCCACTTCTGTTTCAATCTGGGAGTCTTCCATCGCCGCTTCAATGGAACGCCCTGCTATAATAAACAGAACCGCATAAATCAGGCAGATAACTGTCGGGAGCGGCGTAAACGCCAAAAATGCAAGCGTACCGCCAACAATATACAATACCTTTGGAATCGAAAATAACTGCCCCAAAAGAACATTTCCCAAATCAGATTCTTTAGAAACCTTTGTAACAAGAATACCGGTTGAAAGGGAAATCAAAAGGGAAGGAATCTGGCTTACCAAACCATCACCAATTGTCAGGATGGAATATCTCTGCAATGCCTCCATCAGTTCCATTCCCTGCATTACCACACCAAGAATCAAACCGCCGACAAAGTTAATCATTGTAATAACCAGACCAGCAGTCGCATCTCCTTTTACATACTTCGTAGCACCATCCATCGCCCCGAAAAAGGTTGCCTCATCCTGGATTTTCTGACGGCGTTCAATCGCTTCGGCATCTGTAATTGCGCCAGTATTCAAATCGGCATCAATCGCCATCTGCTTACCAGGCATTGCATCAAGGGTGAAACGTGCGGTTACTTCTGATACACGTTCTGAACCTTTATTAATAACAATAAACTGGATAATAATTAAAATTAAGAAAATAACAACACCTACAATAAGATTGCCGCCGCCGACAAAGTTACCAAATGTTGCAACAACCTCCCCGGCATAGCCAGAAAGAAGGATATTTCTGGTAGAACTTACATTTAACGACATCCTGAAAAGCGTTGTAATCAAAAGGATTGTTGGAAACGCTGACATGCTCAGTGCTTCTGTTGAATAAAGCGCCGTAAACAGAATAATAAGCGCAAGGCTGATATTTAATATCATAAATACATCCAAAAGCCCGGTCGGAACCGGCACAATCAGAAAGATAATTGGCATCAATATGTATAATCCAAGAAATAAATCCTGCTTTTTCATCGTTTCCTCCACCTGTCCTGTTCTTTATATTTTTCCTTTTAAACCATAAACATATGCCAGCACCTCAGCCACCATCTGATACAGCTCCGGCGGAATCTGTTCCCCAAGCTCCACATTATGGTAAAGCATCCGCGCCAACGGCTTGTTTTCAACTATCTCAATATCATTTTCCCTGGCTGTCTCTTTAATCTTTTCCGCCAGATAATCCGCCCCTTTTGCCACAACAACCGGAGCATCATACTTTTCCCTGTCATACTGGATTGCCACCGCAAGATGCGTCGGGTTTGTAATAACCACATCCGCCTGCGGAAGAGCCTGCATCATACGCCGCTGAGATGCCTGCCGCATCCTCTGCCTCTGCTGGCCCTTAATCTTCGGATCACCTTCTGACTGCTTATATTCATCCTTTACTTCCTGCTTCGTCATCTTCATATCTTCATGGAATTTCCATTTCTGGTAAAACCAATCCGCCACACCTATAATAAAGAAAAACAAGCTAATCCTTAAGCCTATATTTACAATAATATCACCAATAATAGCAATTGCCTGCATCAAATTAAAGGAATACATATCTAATACCAGATTCCATTTGTCACTCAGGTAATTATAAATAACTGTAACCAAAACCACTATCTTTGCAATAGACATTAAAAGCTGAACTAGTTTTTCTTTTGAAAACAGCCGCTTAACACCACTAACAGGGTTAAACTTGTTAAAGTTAGGTTTCATTGGCTCAAAAGATATCTTATATTTTACCTGATAGAGTGTTACTATTACAGCAATTAGAACGGTTACAATGTAAAACGGGGCAGCAATCATCAATACTCTTTGAATTCCATCCCCTAAAGCAGCACAGGCAAGTGATAAAGTAAACTCTTCCTCCGCATAATCCGGAATACGTCTGTATATATCACGCATCCCTTCCATAATATTGTTTCCAAGCGTCCCAACATAAATCCGCAGGACAAAGAAAAATACAAGAAGGGAAACTGCCATTGTCAAATCCTGGCTTTTGGCAACCTGCCCTTTATTTCTCGCATCTGACAATTTCTTAGAAGTCGGCTCCTCTGTCTTTTCCCCTCCGGAACCTTCCTTCGCAAACAACTGTAAATCGTACTTCATATATAGCATCATAGCAGCCAACCTTTTTTACTCAATCAGATAACTATCCATAAATATAATACCCTATTTATAAGGAAATAGCAAATACTTTTCTTAAGGAAATACTGCCAAAAAACCTGCCATTGACTGTGTAAAATACTTTGTAAGAAGCTGCATTTCCTCAAAAAGGAAATCTACAACCCCAGGGAAGAGAGACATCAATATAAACAGAAGAAACAAACCGGCAAACACTTTTGCCTGCATACCAATGACAAACATATTCATCTGTGGTGCCACCTTTGCCAAAATTCCCAATACTACGTTTAAAATCAATATGCAGGCAAAAACAGGCAATATAATCCTAAAGCCTATCACAAAATAATCTGTAATATATTTTACAAAAATCTGGTACAATGACGGTTTTATCTGTGCACCGCCAATTGGAATCAATTTGTAAGAATCATATAATGCATCAATTACGAAATAATGCATATCCGATACAAGGAACATCAACATGAAAATTGCCGTAAAAAATGTAGAAGTAATTGTTGTCTGTATCTGCGTTGTCGGATCCATTTCCATTGCCATCGCAAACCCAATCTCCATATCAATCATATGGCCTGAAAACCCCAGGATATAAAGGCACAGACTGGAACCAAGACCAATCAGTATGCCCGTGATTCCCTCTTTAACAACAAGAATGCTGTATCCAAGGACTCCGTCATAAGATACAGCGGTATAATCAACTAAGTTCATTACAATTAGTGAGAGAAAAAACGAAAGAATAAGTTTTACCCTCCTTGGAACTGTCCTCTGGCTGAAAAAAGGGGCAACCATAATAATCGCAGAAACTCTTACTAACACCAAGAGCATGTTATCCAAGTCCTGTAATGTAAATTTCACAATATCACCCCTCTTTCTTTTTTATCTTATTAAAGTTGGAACCTGTGCCATAATATCTTTCAAAAGCTCTGATACACTGTTTAGCATCCACCCGCCAAACAAAACCAGAACCAGCATAATTGCAAGAAATTTAGGAACAAATGTCAATGTTTGTTCCTGTATTGAGGTAATTGTCTGAAGCACGCTGACAATTAAACCAATAATCAATGAAATTATCAATAAAGGCGCAGAAACTTTCACAATTGTCCAAATTACTTCACGTGAGAGATCTAATACATACCCAACATTCATTTTTATACCCCATCTTTCTCAACTTTAAATGCCTCCAAATCGGAAAAACATTAATAAGTAATTTAAAAGTAACTTTCAAACTATATTTCTCCAAATTAATTTTAGCTTATGTAAAAGATTCTATCAAAGAACCAACTATCAAATTCCATCCATCTGCCAGCACAAATAATAAAATCTTAAACGGCAGTGAAATTGTAGTTGGCGGAAGCATCATCATACCCATTGACATCAATGTGGACGCTACCACCATATCCATTACAATAAATGGAAGATACAGAACAAAACCAATAATAAATGCGGTTCGAAGTTCGCTAATAATAAATGCCGGAATCACTACCGTCATTGGCACTTCCTCATAAGTTTCTGCCTCTGCATCATTAATCTTCATAAAAAGCTCCAGGTCCTTATCCCTGGTCTGATCCATCATAAACGTCCTAAGAGGCGCTACTCCCCGCTCTACTGCCGCTTCCTGCTCAATCTGTCCATTCATAAATGGCTGTACTGCCTCATCATTTATCTGTGTCATAACCGGTGACATAACAGCTAACGTAATAAACAAAGACAATCCTACTATTACCTGATTAGGAGGTGTTGTCTGCGTCCCCATCGCCGTTCTTAAAAAATGAAACACTACAATTACTCTCGTAAAGCATGTCAGCATAATTAAAGCCGATGGCGCCAGTGACAAAACCGTTAATATAATAAGAATCTGCAGGGTAGATTCCAAATCTGTGCTCCCCGCATTAGAAGTAATATTTAAATTAAAACCATCGTCATTTGTCCGGTTATCTGTCACCTGGTTATCATTTCCAGTTGCCTGTGCATAAGAGGCTGGGCTTACAGCAAAAAAAACCACACATGCTGCCACAGCCATAACCAGAAAACAAATTACCGTTTTTTTCCTGCTTTTCCCTATAATGTTCCACATGGTTAAATGCCTGCTCCTTTATCTTTTCAAATCATTCTGACTTGTTTTTATGGTTAAAGTCTTTTGCCTTTTTTAAAATCTCAGAAAAAGACGTATTTTTCATATCTTCTGACTGGAAAACCAGTTCCTCCTCGTTCAATTCCGTTAAAAAAACAGCGTTTTCCTTAAAAAGTACAAAAGAAACATACCTGTTTCCAATTTTGGCAATTATTATACTCTTTCCTGGTGAAATCTGCTGCGATTCAATTACAGAAATATTAGAAGACCTGGCATTTACAATCCCCGACTTTGCATACCACTTTGTAAATAAATGCGCCCCATAAAGCAGTACGAAGAAAACAACTAAAAGTAAAAATAATTTAAAAACGCTGGAAAGCGTAGAAATCTCAGATAATATCAAAAGCATAACTACACCTCCAGCATCTGGGGAACTGTTTCCTCTGCAGTTCCCTGTTATTTTGCAATCTCAACTAAACGAATACCAAAATTCTCCTCAATTACAACAACCTCACCCTTTGCAACAAACTTACCATTTACCAATACATCAACCGGCTCTCCCGCAAGTTTGTTCAACTCAATAATTGTACCTGGTGCAAAATCCAGTATTTCCTTAATCGACTTATTAGAACGCCCAAGTTCTACCGTAACCTCCAACGGAACATCCATGATAAGGTCAATATTCTCCTGCTGCAGGAGAGGCATAATTCCTGGATTAAATGACTGGAACTGAGCTGGCTGTACATTTACATTCTGCATTGGCATCATATATGGCTGCTGCATCTGCATCATATTAGGATCCATCATCTGCGGCTGCTGCATCATATTTGGCTGCTGCATCTGCGGCTGCATTTCTGGTGCTGCCTGTGGCTGTGCTGCCGGCGCAGGTGCCGGCTCAGGTACAGTCGCAGCGGCTGCTCCGCCACTGCTGCTTCCCATAAACCTGTCATAAAGTTCTCTCGCAAAATCAAATGGATATAATTGCATAATCTGGCTGTCAACCAAATCACCAATTTTCATATCAAAAGCAACCTGTACCACTTCATCATCTAGGAAATTGGCAATTGCTGTATCTTCAATTGTATCGTTTAAATCAACCAGACTTGCAGAAGGCGGGCTGATATCAACTTTCTTTTCCAGCATTGATGACAACGAAGTAGCTGCTGAACCCATCATTTGGTTCATGGCCTCGCTGATTGCACTTAAATGCAGTTCTGACAATTCCCCATCTGTGTTGCTGCCATCACCGCCCATCATCAAATCTGTAATTATTTTAACATCTGCTTCTTTCAAAATCAGTATGTTATTTCCATCAATCCCCTCAATATACGAAATATGAATAAATACACATGGCCTGTCATACTGCTGGGATAACTCATTAATTGAAACATATGATACGCGTGGAGTCGTAATTACTACTTTATTGTTCAGCAAAGTAGATAATGTTGTAGCAGCCGTACCCATATTAATATTGGCAATCTCCCCTACAGCATCCCTTTCTGCATCCGTCAGCCTTTCCGACGATCCCTTTGCTGATGTAGAAGCAGAATCGTCCCCACCACCCATCAACGCATTAATCTCTTCCTGAGATAACATTCCACCATCCATAACCTTATTGCTCCTCCCTTATAATTGAAGTGACTCTGACAGCATATGATTTTGAAGTAGCGCCTGGCAAAGCAGTAAACTTCTTAATATTGCCTACATATACATCTAACTCATCGTCAACCTTCGTATCTAACTTTATAATGTCGCCCACCTGCAGATTTGCAAAATCATTCACAGAAATGGAACTTCTGCCAAGCATTGCCCGAACTGGAATTTTCGCATAATCAATAATATCCTGGATAGAATCCTGGAACTGCCCAGACAAATCAGCCTTCATCGCAGAATACCAATACTTTGTATTCAGTTTATCAATTACCTTTTCCACACAAGTATACGGAATACAGATATTCATCAGGCCTTCCACATCACCAATTTTAATATTCATTGTAATGATTGCTGTCATTTCACTTGGTGAAATAAACTGTGCGAACTGCGAATTCGTTTCAATTCGCTCCAGCCTTGGCTCAATCGCCACAACATTTTCCCACGGATCTACCAAAAGATTGGTACAAACCTCTAATATACGTTCTACAATAACCAGCTCTATTTCTGTAAAATCCCTGTCCTTTTCCAAAGGATTGCCAAAGCCGCCAAGCATACGGTCGACAATGGTAAATCCAAGGTTTACCGCCAATTCAATAATAACATTGCCACTTAAAGGAGCAAAATTCAAAACACCCAATAAAACGGGATTTGATAATGCATTGGAAAACTCAGAGTAGGTATTTGCCTCCGCATTCATTACCTCTACCTGCACCGATTTTCTGAAATACGCCGGCAGATTTGTCGACAACAGACGGCCATAGTTTTCAAATATAATCTCTAATGTCCTCAGATGATCCCTGGAAAACTTGGATGGCTTTGCAAAATCATAATTGCTGACTGATTTTTCCGGTGTTTCATTTAATGTCTCTACATCCATCTCGCCGGAACTCAGCGCGTTGAGCAGACTGTCTATCTCGGCCTGAGATAAGGTATCTCCCATAATTTTCACCTCACACCCGAATTCTGGCAAAGGCAGAATCCAGCTTTTTTAGATTTTATTATCATACCATATTTCGACAAGAAAGCAAAGTAATTTTTATGACGAAATCACTGCCTTTTATAACGAAAAAAGGTTAATATTTCCAGTATCCTCTGTATTACTGTGTTACATAGCCATTTAAAATTACACTGACAGCTACTTTATTATCAAGCAATGCCTGTATTTTCTCCAATGCTTCCTTTTCAATAACATCCTGTGTTGCTTCATCCTTTGTATGGCTCTGGATCACATTGGAAATAATCCCGGTAAACTGTGCCTGGTTATTTGTGATTGTCTCAGCCATCTTAGAATCATAATCATCTGATTCTGTATTCAAGTTAATTACATATCCCTTTAACATGGCATAATGAGAACCTTTGTCCCCTTGCGATGCCTTTAAATTATACGTCTGTTCTGCTGTAAATTCAACAGGAACTGCTTCAATATCATCAATCGTATAGTTAGAATCTGCGTCAGCATCTGAATCTGCATCCAGCTCCAGGTTTAAAACAGAAGCCACCTGCGTAATCAGGCTGTTTGTTTTTTGAAACGTTGGTAACATGACAAAAAACATGATTGCAGTCAAAACTACATTGATTACAGTTAACGCCGTAATAATTACACTAAAAATATTTTTTTTCATTTTTTTACCTCATTTCTTTTCACTTTACAGGAAACTACGTAACAACTATACAAAATATAACAATAAGCCAAACAAGCACCTATTCTGTATCGCTGTATATTTTTATTTCTACACGGCGGTTTTTAGCCCGTCCTGCTGCTGTCCCATTATTGGCAATTGGATGCAGTTCTCCCCAGCCGGAAGCCTCCAGGTACTTTTCCCGCAGATGGTTATTTTTCACCATAAACTCCCGAACTGTAATTGCACGGGCTACAGACAGCCACATATTGTCACGGTACTGTGAATTATTAATCGGGACATTATCCGTATGACCTTCTATTTTAATTCGCCTGTCACTGTATGCTTTTAAAATATTTGCCACACGGCTAAGCGTTTGTTTTGCCCCCTGACGTATCTGGGCGCTTCCTGATTCAAACAAAACTCCGCCGCTTAAAGAAATCATGACATAACTATAACCATCGTCAATCGTGACATCCACTGCATCCTGAAGACGGTTCGTCTCCGTCTTATCTACCACTTCACTGTATAATTCTTCTGTCTGCTGCTTTTTTGCCTGCTCCTGCTGCTTTTCATACTCTGACATAGGGTCAGTCGGTGTATCAGACTCCGCAGCTTTTCCCATATCAGAATAATAATCATCCAGATTATTTAACTGCGTAGCGCCGCTTGATACCAGCTTTCCATCTCCGATTGCCTGTGCACCGCCGCTGAATATGCTAAAGCTGTTCGACATGGAAGCAACTAACTCCGCATATTTTACCTCATCCACATTAGACATGGCAAAAAGCATAACATAAAAGCAGAGCAAAAGGTTCATCAAATCGGAGAAAGTATCCTTCCATCCATCGGTTTTAATTTCCTTTTTCTCTCTTTTCCCTTTTGCCATTATGCTTCACCACCTTCTGCTGCACCTCCGGCATCCTGCCCAACATTTTCCCTCTCTGTTGGTGCCAGGAATGATTTCAGTTTTTCTTCAATAACCCTTGGGTTCTCACCAGCCTGAATTGACAGCAGGCCTTCCACCATAATCTCTTTGATTGTGATTTCCTCGTCATTGTTCTGTGTCAGCTTAACGGAAACAGGTACACAAATCCAGTTAGCAAGGACAGAACCATATAATGTCGTAAGCAGCGCCACGGCCATGTTCGGTCCAATCGCTGACATATCCTCCATGTTATACAACATGTTAACCAGTCCAATCAGCGTACCAATCATACCCCATGCAGGCCCCATACCTGCCATGTTTCCCCAAAAACCAATTTTGTCATTATGCCGCTTGTCCACAGATGCCAGCTCTGTCTCCATAATATTTCGCACCAGTTCTGGATCTGTACCATCGACAATCAGCATAATGCCCTTCTTTAGGAATTCATCTTCCAGATTATTTGCCATTTCCTCAAGTGCCAGCAGACCTTCTTTACGGGCAACATTTGAGAGATTTACAATGTCCCCGATTACCTGCGCCTGATTTGCCGTCTGTACCTTCATAACAAGCCCAAATGACTTAAGGCTTGCCAGATAAGCCGGAATGCTTTTTGACTGAAAAAGCATACAGATAAATGTACCACCCAATGTAATAATTACAGACGGTACATCACCAAAGTGAGGCAAGCCGGCAAACTTATCCGCACCCGTTACAATACCAAAGAAGATAACAAGCGCTCCCCCTATCAGACCGATTAATGTTGTAATATTCACAATCTACACCACCTTATGTAATATTATTCTATGATATCCATAGAACTGCACTCTCTCTTATATGATTTTACTAGATTTTTTATCATCTGTCTACTTTCTTTTACAATTATTTTTTTTCCAGTTGTCAAAGTTATGACAGTATCCGGCGTTTCTTCTACTAATTCTATTAATTCACAATTTATGGTAAGTTCTTTTCCATTCAATCTTGTCACATCAATCATTGCAGCCTCCTGCCCTTGATATATCCTTTTTCATTTTCTTAAGAACTGTATAGTAATTGAACAAGTTAATTATTCTCCGTTCCTTATAAAGCAAAAACTATGGGGAGCGACTTTTCATCGCTCCCCAGCATAATACACAACAAAAAACTGTTATGTTTTGTGGGAAACGCTAATATCTGATTTAGCGTTTCAGATTCACAAGTTCTTCCAGCATGGAATCCGAAGTTGTAATAATCCTTGAATTTGCCTGGAATCCACGCTGTGTAGTAATCATATTTACAAATTCATTGGCAAGGTCTACATTGGACATTTCCAGCGCACCAACGGTAAAGGAACCAGTAAGCTTTACTTCCTCGCCAATCCCATCAAACTCACCGGAGTTTAAGGTTGCCTGGAATAAACTGTTGCCCACAGCCTCTAAACCGGAAGGGTTTGCAAATGTCGCAACGGCAATCTGCGCCATACACTTCTTTAAGCCATTGTCATAGTTTGCCCATACCTTGCCTTCTTCATCAATCGAAAGGCCTGTCATCTTACCAGCTTTGTTCCCGACACCTGCTGTCTTGGATGGGTTTCCTTTGTAACCGTTTAATTTGGAAGTGCCACCCTGCTCATACTGGGTCAGGGTGTTAAAGTAAAGATCAATACCACCTGTAATATTAGGAGAAGTCCCTGATACCTGTGGAAAAGAACTAGTAACAGCAGGAGCAGTTGTGCCCTCGCTAGTATTAGTTGTGCTAACACCAATTACCGAAAACTTCACAGACTGCTTATCTGTACCACTAGGTTTAGCTACAGTACCTTCCTCAAGAGTTTTAAAAGCACCTGTTACCTGATCAAAAAACACATTTACTGCCGGACAAGCTAACTCAAAATCTCCTGTTAAAGTATTCAATTTTGTTACAAACGCATCTGTACCTCCAATTGGTGTTGTATTATTTCCAAAAGTCACTTTTGCACTGGTATTTATTGCATATATCCCATTGGTGCATGTAGTAAAAATTGATTCTCCTTTTGCATTATAAACATCTACCAAAGACGCTTTATACAATACATTCCCCTTATCTGCAGCAGTCTGTTCAGTAGCCGTTCCTTTCTTCATCCTTACCTTTACTGTATAAGATTCACCAATATTATCAAAAAAGCTAAAGGTAACAATCTCGCCATTCCCTGTTGTCGCATCCACATCTGGATCATTTGGATCAATATTACCAGATATCGTAGCTGCTGTTGTAGCTTCCGGCTCATAATACTGTTTATCAGAACTCATTACCTTCAAATCCTGCACAGTATCTTTAATAATATTTCCATCATCATCTGCCAGCCATCCCTGCACCGTTGCGCCATTTGTTGTACAATACAGGTTTCCTGCTTCATCCACATTTAAAGCGCCGGATTTTGTAAAACAGGTATCAGAACCTGAACGCACAATCAAAAATGACTCTCCATTGATTGCAATATCAAGCGCACGGTTTGTGGTAGACGGACCGCCCTGCTCCGTAATATTTGTTGTAATGGAAGCTACCATGGAACCAAGACCAATCTGCTTTGCATTAACACCGGCTGTCCCCAAATCTGCATTGGCGCCGGTAGCAGAAGAAATTGTCTGGTAAAAAGTATCCGAGAAGTTTACGGCGCTCGATTTAAATCCAACCGTATTTGTGTTTGCAATATTATTTCCAAGAACATCCATCTTGGTCTGATGTGTTTTTAACCCTGCCACACCAGAATAAAGTGATCTCATCATAGTAATTTTTCCTCCTTCATTTAACGGAATGGACAACGGGGCTTTTCTGCCATTCAAAGCCCCATGCTTCCTTATGAGGTCCAGCATCTATCCATCCTTAACTAATAACAGCCCCATCAATATTTGTAAATATGGAGTCTGCCGTATCACCAACTGCTGTAATAACGGTATTGTTCTTTACATTTACAATAAATGCAAGATTGTCTACCATCACCAAAGACTCTCGAATTCCTTTTTCCCGTGCCTTTGTCGTTCCATTCTCCAGGCGTTCCATCTGCTCCGCAGACAGGTTGATATTCCTAGTTGCCAAACGCTCATTGGCATGTTTTGAAAACTTTAAGCCATCAACTGCCTGTTCCTTCGTTGAACGGAATATATCCTGAAAGGAAAGCTCTGATTCCTGGGAATTACCCGTCTTAAGATGATGATTCAGCAACTGGCCTCTTATCGAATCAATCGACGAATAATTTTTCTGTATACGCTGCATCCTCATTCCACCTTTCTTTTAACTTATTTGAAGCTGTATGCAGACGCTACAGCCCTTCTGCTTTCCTTACTTAGTTGTAGTTCCCGTCGTACCTCCAGTCCCTGTGCTTCCAGAGCCTGCCGTACTGCCAGAACCTGTTGTGCCTCCAGTTCCCGTGCTTCCAGAACCATCTGGTTTTTCCGGCTTCCCTGCCAAAATATCATTTTCTGGATGTGGTGGAACACCTGTAATCTCCAATGTAACTTTGTCTGCTACTACTGTCTTGCCTGCATTGTCAAACGCAAACACTAATACATATTTTCCTGCACTGACACCTTCCAATACTGTCTTATCAATTGTCAAAACATTCTTTTCTTTATCAAAAGAAAGATACTTTGGATCAATCACTGCACACCTGTCTGTATTAGATGCATCTGCCAATATCACTGCAAAACTATCTGCTTCATAACCATTTGAACCAAGGTCGATTCCTGAAACCTCAATATCATGTGGGTCATGATGGATATATTCCTGATTCTGTTCCATAATACTCGGTAAATATGTGGATATCAGATATCCCTGGTCAATTACCTGTACAACATCTTCATAAGAATACTCCTTCCCCTCAATTGTAACATAAGCCTCCCCATTCTTAAGCGTCACCTTCTGGACACTTCCCTGCACTTCCTGGACATCTCCTGTCGATGAAGTGATACGTACTAAGACCTCCTGGCCAATCAGGGCATATGCAGAGTTATTTGACACTGTTTGATTCAGGTTAGACATCTGCTCTAATGCACTGAACTGCGCAAGCTGGGCAACGAAATCTGTATTGTCCGCCGGATCAAGCGGATCCTGATACTGCATCTGGGTTACAAGTAACAATAGAAAATCTTCTTTCCCAAGTTCTGATCCAACTTTACGCTCTGCTTTCTCTTTTTCCGCCTGGGAACTCTCTGAAATCCCCACATACGGGTTATCCTGGTCATCCCGTAATATTGGCGCTACTAAACCAGCCATCTTACTCCTCCTTTCCTATCTATAAATCCAAATCACCTATGCTGTAAAGTCAATGCTTCCACCTGCATCACGCATTACCTGCCTGCGGACAGTCTCAGCATTATTTTCCTCTACACTTTCCATTTTATCTGTCTCTTCCGTATCAAAACGGAATCTTCTCCTGCCCTGCCTTGCCGCTTCATTCTGTCTCTGGTTCTGTGCTTCCGCTTCATTGCTCTGCGTAAAGTTAAAGTCAGAAATCTGGACATCTACAGACTCTACTTTCAGGTTTTTTGCTTCCAAAGTTTCCCGTAAAGTAAACATCTGGCTTTCCAATGCCTGCTTCGCCTCTTCCGACTGCACCTGGAATGTCGCCGTCATAACCCCTGCCTTTGATACAACAGAAAACAGCACCTTCCCAAGGCTTTCCGGATTTAACTGCATCTCCATTGTTGTCACATTTTCACTGAGCGAACTGCGGAGCTGGGAACTAACCTGGTTTACAATATCCACCATCTGCTGCATTCTCTGGGCGCCGTTTATTTCCGGTTTCCAGATATTTGCCATATCATCCTGCAAACCATTCAGCTGGTCAGCAAAAAGCGGCGCAGCTACCTGCTGCTGTGGCTCTTCTGCCCCTCTCTCTGAACTAAAAAGCATAGAAGCATCTTCTGAAAAGTCATTTTCCAGAGAAGAATCCTGTGACAGATTTTCCTTTGTCATCACTGGTTCTGCCTGCTGTTCTGAAGAATGGGATATTGTCACCTTTTCCACCATTTCGGGTAAAGCCTGCCCTTTTGAGTCCTCTGTTTCTCCTGCTGCAGCTTCTTGCAAAATAACTGGTGCTTCTGTACTTTGCTGTTCTTGCAAAAGCTTTCCTGCTTCTTTCTCTGTCAATCCCTGCTGCTGCAAAAACTCATCAAAAGCAACCGGAGTTTCTAACTGCTCCATCATAGCTGCCAAAGAGCCTGCATTTTCAACCGAAAAATCCTCCAATGCCGCGGACAGCTCCATAAAATCCTGAAGAAGCCCTTCATTCGTAAGGAAATCTGTAGATTCCTGCCCACCATTTACAACCAATACAAACTGCTGCAATGTCGCATTGTCCAGTAAATCCATAATGGAAATCCCCATCATCTCCAGGACGCCGTCTACTGTTTCATCATCCACGGAAAGCGTTTCCTTAACAATATCACGGATTTCCTGCAAAAGTTCTTCTGCCTTCCCATTTTCTGACATACCATCCTCTGTAACAGGCTGTGCCATGCCATCTGTCTTTGCCACATCCCCTGTCTTTAAGTCATCCCTTTTTGCAGAAGCTGACGGCTTCTCTAATGTGTTCGCTGAAGACACAGAATCCTTTGCTGAAACTGCTTCCTGCCTTTGGGCAGACGCGCCATTATTTAAAAACTGCTCAAACGACTTTGTACTGCCTGCTGAAACAGAAGAACCGCCTCTTTTTACTGCCAGTTCCTGAATAGAAACAGCCCCCAGGTCCACTCCATTTACACCTGCCATCCTTTCACCTCCTTCTTTTCAACTTATCTATGTCAAACAGATTTCTCTGCAGACACCAATATTAATTACCTGTTGTTACTATTCACTGTCAATTTCTGAAAAGACTGAAATCATTGTGCTTGCACATATGATTTTAATTCTTTTCTAGAAATTGGCTGTAAAGGCTGTTCTTTTTTCATAAGATAGACAAAGCTGCATGGCAGCGACCTATGCCGTAGGCAGAGGGTCTATCGCATGAAAAAGAATGACCGTGAATAGTAACTACCTGTCTGTACCGATCGTTGCAAGCTTTTTTGTAATCTGGGCTGCAAAAGTAGCATCCAGGTTTTCTAAAATCTGAGCCGCCTGGCTCTCTTTCATATTCCGCAATATATCACAGATTAAATCTAAATCCTGCGGCATCTCTGTCAGTCTTGTTGCTGCATTTGCCGGTTCCATGCCCGAATAAACTGTTGCAAGTGTCTTTGCATTTTCAGAATACTGCAACTCATCCAAAACCTGCTGATAAATTTTTTCTGCATTTTCCGGTGCTATTTCCTCATAATACGTCCGATATTCAGAGATATCAGGTGCATTATCATTAAAGACAACCCTTTCATCAAATCTGGCAACACGCTTTTCAAAAGCATCCTGGTCGTCTTTATAACGCTGGAGCTTTCTTACCTCCGCTTCTAACTCTGCTATGTAATCAGAATTTGCTGTTGTAGTCCCGGTCTCAGATTCTAACCGTCCTTCAAGCTCAGCAATCCGCTCATTTGCTGATTTCAATGTGTTATATTTATAGTTTCCTTCAGAAGCCTGCTGCTCCTCAGATGCTTCTGGAAGGATTTTGTTAATCACCGGCACATCTTTTAATACAGGGTATAATACATTACTTCCAATCCCACCGACATCCAGCTTAATAAGGAATGCAAATACAGCAAGCCAGATAAGAATGATAATAATTGCAATCAGTGCCGTTACTGCCTTACTCCCCTTACTTTCCTGCTCCTGACCGGCCAATGCGTTTCCACCTTTATTCTTTTTTGCCATAAGAACTACTCCTCACTTTCCTGTGCACTCCTGAAACGGAAACTGACTAATTCATCAATCTCCTTTCTCTCCTGTGCTTCTATTTCCATCTTAAACTGTTCAAATGCCTTTTCCTTCAGCTTTTCATATGTTTTTCTCTCCTTCATGGCATTATCCAGTTTCTCCCTTGCCTGGTCAACCCTCTGCTGCTGCTGCTTAATCACAAACTTCTGCACATTAATATTATATTTTGCGTTTTCCACGCTATTCTCCAAAACTTTAATTTCACGGATTATAAGCGCATCCTGCACCGCTTTTGTAAGCGCGTCCTGATAGGCTTCCTTCTTTGCAATCAGCACTTCTAATTTCCGCTCTTCCTCCCGGAGCTTTGCAACCTCCATCCCATATTCTGCCTTTGCCTGGTCTTCCAGCTTATATTTTATAGACAAAATACTTTCCATTTTAAAAATAAATTTTGCCATGCTTCCTCATTCCCCGCCTATACTGCCTGATTTTCTTCCTGCGATGTGGAAGCATCATCAAAAATGGCAATTAATCTATTTACTATTTCGTCATAATTATACTTATCATAAACATCCTGAACTAAAAATTCATTTACTTCATCAATTTTTGATAATGCAAAATCTATATTTTTATTAGAACCGGGCTTATATGCACCGATATTTACCAAATCCTCTGCTTCTGCATAAGTTGCCAGCACATTGTTTAACTGGCCGCTCGCCTGCTTCTGTTCTTTTGTTACAATACTGCTCATAACACGGGAAATACTCTGCAGCACGTCAATTGCCGGATAATGGTTCTTGTGGGCAATTTTACGGTTTAACATAATATGTCCATCCAAAATACTTCTCGCGGTATCAGTAATCGGCTCATTAAAATCATCACCATCTACCAATACGGTATACAGTCCTGTAATCGAACCTTTCTCGGAACATCCTGCCCTCTCAAGGAGCTTTGGCATTTCGGCGTAGACACTTGGCGGATATCCCCTTGATACAGGCGGCTCTCCCGAAGCCAGCCCAATCTCACGCTGCGCCATAGAAAAACGCGTCAGGGAATCCATCATCAGCAAAACATCTTTTCCCTGGTCTCTAAAATATTCTGCAACTGCAGTAGCAGTCTTTGCCGCTTTATTCCTAATCAGGGCCGGCTTATCCGAAGTAGCAACCACTACAACAGAACGTGCCATCCCTTCCGGTCCTAAATCACGCTCTATAAATTCACGTACTTCACGGCCACGTTCTCCAATCAGGGCAATCACATTAATATCTGCTTTTGTATTTCTCGCAAACATGCCAAGAAGTGTACTCTTGCCAACCCCGCTCCCGGCAAAAATCCCAATCCTCTGCCCTTTCCCGACAGTAATCAGCCCATCTACTGCTTTAACGCCAAGCGGAAGGACTTCATCAATAATCTTTCTCTTTAAAGGATCCGGAGGCTCCGCCTCTACCGAATATCCCTGCATTTTACCAAGTGCTGACTGGTCGATTGGATTACCAAGCCCGTCAAGTGTTTTCCCAAGAAGCTCATTTCCCACCTTAACCTTTAAAGGTGCGTTTGTGTTTTCTACACGGCTTCCCAAACCTACCCCTGCTGTCAGGTCATAGGGCATTAAAAGAACCCTGTCATCCCGAAAACCGACTACCTCTGCATGGATTACCTGGTTCGTGTCTTTTGTTATAATACGACATAAATCATTCATCTTTGCAGCAGGTCCAATCGATTCAATCGTAAGCCCAACCACCTTTGCCACTTTTCCAAGACGCTTTTCATAGGTCTGGTCCAAAAGCATATTATATTTTGATAAATCAATATCCAGCATACAAATACGCTCCCTTTCAAGCAATTTCCAATAAGTCAAAATGCCAGCATTTTAATATGTTCTTCCAGGTTTTCAAGCTGGGCGTCCAGGCTGCAGTCAATTACTTTATTATCTGTTTCTATAATGCACTGGTTTTCTTCTAAGCTTGCATCCTCTACAATATCCAGTTCTTCCACATCCCGGGCAATTGATTTAAAAGTTGCCTTTCTAGAAGAAACACGTCCCATATCTTTTTTTGAAACACGGATAATAATCTGTTTTGTCTTTTCCAAGTTCCTGACGGCATTTCCAATCAAATATAAAATAATGTCTTTCTTATTATCACAGACAACCCCTGTAATTTTCCTTACAAGAGAGGCAACAAGATTTGCAAATACAGGCTCCATCTCTTCCCGCTGTTCTTCCAGTTCCTGAAAACGTCCCTGATATTCTTCTTCCAGTTCCTGAAGCTTCTGTTCCAATTCTAAAGAAGCCTGTATCTTCCCTTCTTCCCTGCCAAGCTTTTCCCCTTCTGCCCGCGCCTGCTCCTGGATAACTCCTGCCTGCTCCCTGGCCTGCTCAATAATCCCTTCTGCTTCCTGCCTTGCCGAAAGCAATAAATCCTCTTTCTCCTGCTCCAGTTCTTTTGAAAGCTTCTCCCGTTCTTCCTGAACAACATCATTCATCGAAATTACAGATAAACCTTCCGTATATCCTTCCCCTGCTTCCGCATCATCAGGAAGGCCTTCCCCGAATGCATGGAACTGAAATTCTTCCGATTCCCTTTCCCTGTCATAAATTGTTGGAATATATTCCTCAATCTGCTCATCCGAATCAATCACACGTGCCTTGGAAGGATCTACACTAAAATATACAGACTTAATCAAATTAGACAACGATCTCGTCACCTCCGCCTCTGGAGATAATAATCTCTGCAGAATCCTCTAATTTACGGATAATATTAACAATTTTCTGCTGTGCTTCTTCTACATCCTTCATGCGGACAGGCCCCATAAAGTCCATATCTTCTTTAATCATTGTTGCCAGACGGGAAGAAAGGTTACTGAAAATCAAATTCTGTACCTCTTCATTAGAACCCTTTAAGGCAACCGCCAATTCGTTATTGTCAACTTCCCTCAATACACGCTGTACAGAACGGTCATCCAAAGACAAGATATCCTCGAATACAAACATCTTTTTGCGGATCTCGTCTGCAAGCTCCGGATCTTCGATCTCCAAGCTTTCCATAATATGTTTTTCTGTACCGCGGTCTACTGTATTCAAAATCTCTACGATAGAATCCACACCGCCGACAACTGTGTAGTCCTGATTTACCAATGACGCAAGCTTCTGCTCCAATACCTTTTCCACCTCTTTAATTACATCCGGAGACGTACGGTCCATCTGTGCAATACGTTTTGCAACATCCGTCTGTTTATCCGGCGTCAATGCTGAAATAATGACAGATGCCTGCGAAGACGGCAGATAGGATAAAATCAAAGCAATTGTCTGCGGATGTTCATCCTGAATAAAGTTCAGCAGCTGGCTGGCATCTGTTTTTCTCACAAACTCAAAAGGACGAACCTGTAAAGATGCTGTCAATTTACCAATTACATCCTTTGCACGGTCAGCGCCAAGCGACTTTTCCAGCAAATCCTTTGCATAGGCAATACCGCCCTCCGCAATGTACTGTTGTGCAAGGCAGACCTCATAAAATTCATCCAGCACCTGATCCTTCATTGATGGAGATATGCTGCGGGTATTCGCAATTTCCAGAGTAAGCTGCTCAATCTCATCTTCCTTCAAGTGCTTGAATACATTGGCAGACTTTTCAGGTCCGAGCGCAATCAGTAAAACTGCTGCTTTTTGGACGCCGCTAATTTCCTCTGTCTTCGCCATTTCACATCCATCCTTTCTCTTCTATTCACTCAATTTACATGTCCCAGTCGTCATTCAGCCAGTTCCTCAAAAGCTGTGCGACAGCTTCCGGATTTTCATCCACAAACTTCTCAATCATCTTCCTGGTCTCTGACTTATCACTAAATTCAATGTCATCCAGTGACTGGTTCTCCTTTGTCGTAGCAAGGAGCTGCTCTACAGAAAGCTCTGGCTCCTCTTCGGAAACTTTAACAGGAGCTGTTCCACGGATCACTACATAAATCAGCAGCGCAATGATTAAGACCGCAAGAATAATCATCAGATAATCTGCAACTGTCCTGCCTGTCTCTGCCTTCTCTACAAACTTTGGAACCTCATACGCCATAACTGAAATATTTGCCGCATTCACGCCAGATGCATCTGCAATCACGTTAAGCTCTTCATCCGTCAGGGTAATCGGCGTCCTTTCACTGTTTGCAGCCATAAATTCTTCAAATGTAGTATTATCCAAAGTCCCGTCTGCTTCTAACAGCTCTTCATTGTAAACGCGGTAACGCAGCGCAACAATCCCCAGAGAAGATTCATCATACTGGATTGCCGGTGTTTCCTGCACTATATTTTCAATTGTTTCATCCGTCAAGAGATTTTGCAGTTTTTCAATATCTATACTGCTGGATGACGTTGTCCCTGCATCATATACATAATCTGTATCATCATCATTTGAACCGGTTCCCGGCTCACCGCCGCTTCCGCTTCCGCCCTCAGACTTATATGTATAAAGATTTGTCGGATAGCCATATTCCCTTCCTTCTGCAACAGAATATGTTTTTCTAAGCGTCTCCGCCTTACTCATATTAAAACGGATTCCCTGCGTACCAACCTGGATATCGTCATAATTGCTCTTTACCATCAGTTTTGTAATATTGGATGCAATATTGTTACGGAGCTTTTCGCAATATTCCGTTGTCCCGCCTGCAATCCCCGCACCTAAAGAATCAGATGTCGCACCATTGTAAATGCAGTTGCTTTCTGTATCGTTGATAATGACATGTTCCATATCCGTCCCAACAGCATTGGCAAGCCAGCCCGCCAGCGCTTCTGCCGCTTCCGGCGTAAGCTGGTCTTTCTTTGTCTCGCTTACCGCAATCAGGGCAGTAATGGATGTCTTGTCCTCTTCATCCAATATGCTGTATGTCTGTTCCGGAACATCAATAAACACATCTGCATCACTGATAAAAGAATACTGAACCAGGCTTTTCTGGATTGACGTCTGCAGCGCAAGAATCCTTTTCTGCGACTTCTCACTTTCTGTTGTTGACATGGAGTTGTCAAACGCTTTATCCCATGTATATCCTGTATCAACCAGGTTATTATCACTCATCGCATACAGAGCTTCTGTCATCTTGCCCTTCTGGACATACAACGTCAGCCCGTCATCTGACGCCCGGTAAGATATATCTGCGTCATCCAATGCTTTGGCCATTGCATTGGCATCGTCTAATTTACTAAATTCCTGAAATTTCGTATACGTCGGCCTGGACACAAAAAATGCAGCAACTCCTATCAGCACTAATACTACACAGACCACCGCAATTATTATTGTTTTCTGCCTGCTGGAATATTTTTTCCAAAATTCCATTATCCTTGCAGGAATTTCTTTCAATCTCTCTTGCATAACAAAGCTCCCCTGGTATTTTTCTGATTTCTATTAGAACTGAAGATTCATCAATTCCTTATAGCCAGTCATAAACGCGTCCCTGACTGCCACAGTATATTGAAGCGCCACATTTGCTTTCTGCTGTGCAATCTGCAGGTCATGAATATTGTCCGATTCACCCATCGCATACTTTATTTCTTCTTCTTCTGCCGCATTGCTGTAAGCGTTCGTTTCGTTAATCAGATTAACAGCGGCATCCAGTATACTCCCAAACGCACTCCTGTCTTCTTTGGCATCAATCAAAAGAGAATCAGACTCCGTTGCCAGTTCAGACTGAATCTTCGGTGCCTGAAATAAAGAATCAAAATCAACATCAAATAAAGATGATACGTTCATAACGTCCCCCTAACTTATGTAAACACCCACCTTCCAGAGCATGCCAAACACGCCCTAAGGATGAAATGTAATTTTCAGTCACTATTTCCCAATATCTAATGCTTTTAACTGCATATTCTTTGATGCATTAAAAGCAGTCACATTTGCCTCATAGGAACGGCTGGCATCAATCATATTCGTCATTTCCGTTACTGTATTTACATTTGGATAAGTAACATAGCCGTCCTCATTCGCATCCGGATGCGCAGGGTCATAAACCATACGGCAGTCTGTCTCATCATCTTCAAAAATACTCGCAATCTTAACACCCTGCCCCACATATCCTTTTGTCCCTAAAAGCACTTCATCAAAAGAAGGATATCCTTTTTCATGGAATATTACAGATTTCCTTTTATATACATTCCCATCTGCATCCCTCGTTGTATTGACATTTGCAATATTCTCAGAAATAATATCCAGCCTTGTCCTCTGTGCCGTCATTCCCGAAGAACTGATATCCATACCTGTAAAAACACCCATACATTTGCCTCCATTCACTGCCATTTGCAGATTTTTTTCACTTTTTACCCAGTCCCATAAGCCCAACCGCATTCCCGGACACCTCCCTGTGTACCGGAAATGTTAATGTTATGACGGCTTAACAACAGACTTTAGCCTTGAGAACTCCTGTGTAATGGAATCTAACATCGTATAATATTTAATCTGGTTTTTTGCCAGTTCAGAATTCTCTGTGTCTATATCGACATTATTTCCATCCAGACGATAGCTGACCGTAGCATAATCGGTATATGTAGTTGCTGACAACGTATCCAAATCAGCAGCCGCCACCTGGGAATCCAGCGAATCCGTATATCCCACCTCATACATCAGATAATCCTCAAAATGCACATCCTGCCTCTTAAAACCTGGCGTATCTACATTTGCGATATTATTTGAAATCACGGAATTCCTCGTCCAGCTTGCATCACAGGCTTTATCAAGAACGTTAATGTAGTTAAATGCCCCTGCTCCTGTCATTTCAAAACTCCTTTCAAATTCCATTTGCCTATTCATACCTATTAATTATAAAGAAATTCAGATTAAATTACAAGTAGAAAATGAAAAAAAGGGGAAATGAATTTCCATTCCCCTGACAAACCCACTATTTACAGGGTTTTACACTGTAATGGTGAAATTTTCCATTTTTACTTCGAAAACATACTTACTCATAAATTTTATGCCGCAGATACCGCTGCAGCATGTGCTTTTCTGTCTGCCTAATCTTTTTTGTCCGCCTTGATATTTTTTACAAAGCCACATTGTTCATCCATACACACAAGCTTATTCCCCTTCTCTACCATAGCGCCGCCACAGTCAGGGCATCTTTCCGCTGAAGGCTTCTGCCATGACATAAAATCACAGTCAGGATAGCTTATGCACCCATAATACCTTCTTCCCTTTTTCGTCTTACGGATGACCAGTTCACTATTGCATTTTGGGCACAAAACGCCAATCTTTTCCAAATACGGCTTTGTATTACGGCAGTCTGGAAATCCCGGACACGCCAGGAATTTGCCATGCGGCCCATATTTAACCACCATATTCCTGCCGCATTCTTCACAGATAACATCTGTCACCTCATCTTCTATCTTAACTTCCTCTAACTCTTTCTGCGCTGCCAGGACAGCCTCATTCAAATCTGGATAAAAATTCTCTACAACTGTTTTCCACTTTACAGAACCATCCTCTACACGGTCTAAAAGCCCTTCCATATACGCTGTAAAATTTACATCAACAATGCTTGTAAATGATTTTTTCATAATAGAATTCACCACTTCACCAAGCTCTGTAATATACAGGTTTTTCTGTTCTTTTGCCACATAACGCCTGTTAATAATTGTAGATATCGTCGGGGCATAAGTACTTGGCCGCCCAATGCCAAGTTCCTCCAAAGTCCTGACAAGCGAAGCCTCTGTAAAATGTGCCGGCGGCTGTGTAAAATGCTGCTTTTTTTCAAAGCCGCTGGCAGCCAGGGCAGCCCCGACTGCAATTTTCTTAGATAATACCTTTTTATCTATTTTATCTTCCTCAGTCTGGTAAATGGAAAGGTAACCCGAAAAAACTATCCTGGAAGCTGCAGAGGTAAACCTATACTGCTCCGAATCAATCTTTACCGTAGTCGTCGCATATTTGGCCGGCGCCATACGGCTTGCCAGAAAACGTTTCCAAATAAGCTGGTACAATCTGAAATGGTCCCTGGACAAAGAATCTTTTACCATAGCCGGCGTCAAATCAACATAAGTTGGGCGGATTGCTTCATGTGCATCCTGGATTTTTTTATTCCCCTTTTCTACCTTTTCTGTCTTCGCCTGATACTCTGATCCATAATTTTCCTTAATATAGTCATACGCCATCTTTTTGGCATCCTCAGATATCCTTGTCGAATCTGTACGGAGATACGTAATTAAACCAATCGTCCCTCTTCCCTTTACCGCCACGCCCTCATACAGCCCCTGTGCAAGGCGCATTGTCTTTTGTGTTGCAAAATTCAAGCTCTTAGCCGCTTCCTGCTGCAAAGTACTTGTGGTAAATGGCAGGGGACTTTTTTTCGTCCTCTCCGTTTCCTTACAATCTGAAACAGTAAACTCGGACTTTTCCAGTTCTTTGACAATTTCATCCAACTGCCCCTCGGATTCAATTGTCATCTTCTTATCCTTTGTCCCATAAAAATCCGCTGTTAACGGCTTTTTATCCCCTGCGGCAAGAAACTCCGCACTGAGCGTCCAATATTCCTTGGAAATAAATGCATTGATTTCTTCCTCACGGTCAGCAATAATGCGGAGCGCAACAGACTGTACGCGTCCTGCGCTTAATCCCCTCTTTACCTTTGCCCAGAGAACCGGGCTAATCTGATACCCCACCAGCCGGTCAAGCACCCGCCTTGCCTGCTGTGCGTCTACCAGGTTCATATCAATTTCCCGCGCCTGCTTAATAGACTGTTTCACCGCTGTCTTCGTTATTTCGTTAAAAGTTATCCTCCGTGTATTTTTCCCTTCCAGCTTCAGGGCATTTGCAAGATGCCACGAAATCGCTTCCCCTTCCCGGTCAGGGTCTGTTGCAAGATAAATCTTATCTGCCTTTTTTACTTCCCGGCGAAGCTTCGCCAAAAGTTCTCCCTTCCCCCGGATTGTAATATACTTTGGTTCAAAATTATTTTCTACGTCAATTCCGAGCTGGCTTTTGGGCAAATCCCTCACATGGCCGTTAGACGCCACTACCTCATAAGAACTTCCCAAAAATTTTTTAATGGTGGTTGCCTTAGAAGGGGATTCCACAATTACCAGATTTTTTGCCATTTTTATACCGCCTTTCGACTTTCATGATTCATAACTTTATCATGAAATAGTTATTCCCTATTGCCTGTACCAGATTCTTTATCTGCAAAGATAACAGGATTTCCATAACACGGGGCAATTCCATGCCAGTCTCTTCTGCAATCTGTGCAAGATGTACCGGTTCCAAACTTAACATAGCATACACTATTTTTTCCGCCGTTTCAAGCATAACCTCGGATTTTTTCTTTCTTTCTATCACATCCCTGTCAAAAAAAAGCCCCAGGCCGTCTAAAATATCCCTTACAGACGTCGCTAAAACAGCGCCGTTTTTAAGGAGTTCATTGCTTCCATCATATTTAGAGTCCATAATATTTCCAGGGATAACAAAAATTTCCTTCCCCTGTTCCAGCCCCTGCTCCGCCGTAATCAGCGAACCGCTCCGATTCCCTGCCTCTATCACCAGTATCCCGTCAGAAAAAGCGCTAATCAGCCGGTTCCGCATTGGAAAATGGTATGGCAGGGGCGGCGTCTTTAGTGGGAACTCTGAAATCACCCCGCCATTCTCCTGCATCATCATATAATCCTCAATATGCTGTCTTGGATAACATATGTCCACCCCTGTCCCAAGAACACTATATGCACGTCCCCTCGGCGTTTTTAACACACCCCGCTGTGCCGATATATCAATCCCTCTTGCCATGCCGCTAATTACCTGGATTCCATTTTGTGCAAGCTCACAGCCAAATTTTTCTGCAAGTCCCTTCCCCTCAAAAGAGGCGTCCCTCGCCCCCACAACTGCAACACATGGAGCAGCAGTTCCCGGAAGCCTTCCCTTATAATAAAGGCCATATGGGGCATCATTAAGGCACTTTAGCTTTTCAGGATATGCCTTTTCCTGCCAGGATACAAAATGGATTCCCCTCTTTTGCATGGAATCGTACTGTTTCTTTAACAATTCAGGATTACGGGACGACAAAATATGTTCCCTGTCTTCTTGCCTTAGGTTATTAAACTTTAAAAACTGTTCCCCTTTCGCAAGAAAAACTTCCTCCGGCGACCCAAAATGCCCTAGGAGGCTTTTTATCTTCTGGCTTCCAATTCCCTTAATATTGCAAAGCCAAAAAGCATACATCTTCTCATCCATCCTTTACTCCCCCTCGCTTCCCCAGTATTTTTTATCAAGCATCCGATAGCAGACGGCTTCTGCAATATGGCGCTGCCTAATTTTATCCTCTCCTGCCAAATCAGCAATGGTCCGGCTTACCTTTAAAATCTTATGATATGCACGCGCGCTAAATTCCAGCTTATAAAAGGCTTCCTCCAGGTATTCCTGCGCCTCCTTTTCAAGCACGCAGTATTTTTCCAAAAGCGAAGGCGTAAGCTGCGCATTATGGAAAATAGCTTCCTTCTGGTAACGCCTGTCCTGTATCTTCTGCGCTTTCGCCACACGCTCCCGTATTATAGAAGACGGCTCATTCCCAGCATTATTGCTTTGCTTCTGGAAATCCTGGTAAGTTAACGGCACCGTTTCCGCACATATATCCATCCGGTCTAACATCGGCTGGCTGATTCTATTTAAGTACCCCTTAATCTGGAAACTGGTACAGCGGCATCTTTTCCGGTCAGGATAAAACCCGCAGCGGCATGGGTTCATTGCCGCCACAAGCTGGCACTTTGCCGGATAACGGTAATTTCCATCCATCCGGCTTACCGTTACATAACCATCCTCTAAGGGCTGGCGCAGCACCTCAACGGTCTGTCTCTGAAATTCGGCAAGCTCATCCAAAAATAACACGCCCCCATTTGCCAGGCTGACTTCACCTGGCTTTGGCTGACGCCCTCCTCCTGCTAAAGCTGTCTGGGTAACCGTATGGTGCGGTTCCCGGAATGGGCGTCTTGACACAAACGGCTGCTCCTCTGAAAGCATCCCAGCCACACTATATATCTTAGATATCTCCATCTGCTCTTCAAAAGAAAGTTCCGGCATAATACCCGGTATCCTTTTTGCAAGCATTGTTTTGCCAGAGCCAGGCGGCCCGATCATCAAAAGGTTGTGCATCCCGGCCACGCTGACTTCAATTGCGCGCCTGACAGTCTTTTGCCCATTGACGTCTTTAAAATCCAGCATCTCCTCTGTCCTGCCCTTCCCTGCCTCAAAAGAAGGCGCCCCTGTAGGAAGCTCCTCTTCCCCAAGCATAGAAACAAGCTCAGATAAGCTAGAGATTCCAACTACCCCAATCCCTTTGACAATCCCCGCTTCCTGTACATTTTCTGCCGGCACGACACAATATTTCATCCCATTTTCATATGCCGTATATACACGCGGCAACACCCCATGCACCGCCTGGACTTTCCCTTCCAGGCTCAGTTCCCCAATAAATACAATATTCTTAATAAATTCCTGTGGAAAATAACCAAATGCCGTCAAAACAGATACAGCAATGGCAAGATCATATCCGGTTCCGCCCTTGCGGATATCAGCCGGCGAAAGATTAATCGTGATTTTTTTCGGCGGAAAGGAAAAACCTGCATTCTTCATGCCAATCTGGACGCGTTCCCTCGCCTCCTTTACCTCCGACGATAAAAAACCAACCAAAGAAAAGCCAGGCAGACCTTCCGAAATATCTGCCTCAACCTGGATCATGCAGCCTTCAATCCCATGAACGGCTGCGCAATAAGAAACACTATACATAACTGCCCCTTTCTCCTGCCGAAAGAGGCTCCCCTTATGCATAGTATATTACAATAGTAACCTAATGTCAATTATTTATCCAAAAGCTTTTTTAGTTCCTCCATAAAGATGCCGATGTCCTTAAATTCCCTGTAAATTGATGCAAAACGGACATATGCCACTGCATCCAGTTCTTCCAAATGGTTCATCACTGCCTCTCCAATATCGCTGCTTTTCACCTCACGCATCTCAAGATTAAAGATCTCTGCCTCAACCTGATCCACCAGCGTGTTCATCTGGCTTATAGATATTGGCCTTTTATGGCAGGAGCGGAAAACTCCCCGCTCAATTTTTGCGCGGTCATATGGCTCACGTGACAAATCCTTTTTAATAACAACCAGAGGAATTGCCTCTACCTTTTCATATGTTGTAAAACGCTTGCTGCATTTATCACACTGCCGACGGCGCCGGATGGAGTTTCCTTCTTCTGCCGGCCTGGAGTCAATTACTTTCGTATCTTCTTCCCCACAAAACGGACATTTCATTTGTTTTCCTCCCAAGACTCTTTCTTCCGATAAATTATAGCAATAGACGAAAAAAAAATCAAGGCTGCTTCTGTCAGTTCCATTCACATTTATGGAGGCATTTTTCCATCTCAACCTCCACCAGGATAACATCTGCCCCAATCCTTTGGACATCACCATAGGGAATAATATATTCATGATCCCTTCCAAGAATCCCAAAAACTTTACATGGCCCTGGAATAATCAGGGAACATATCCTTCCCGTTTTAACATCAAAATCTAAATCACATACATTGCCAAGCTTTTCCCCATCACAAATATTGATTACTTCCTTTTCACGCAGTTCACACAGACGCATCTTCCTACCTGCCATCCTTTTTTATTACTATAGTATGACGGCAATGTACTATTCATTAATCATTTTGCCATTTGTTCCCAAAATAAACTGCTGCATACGCTTTTACCCAAGATAATGCTTCATGGACTGCAGCGCCTTTTTCTCCAGCCTGCTTACCTGTGCCTGTGAAATATGGATCTCCTCTGCCACTTCCATCTGCGTCTTCCCTTCAAAATAACGGAGCTGGATAATCCGGTGCTCTCTCTGGGATAGCCGGTCAATCGCTGCTTTTAATGATATCTCCTCTATCCAGCAGTCCTCCCGGTTTTTTTTATCACTAATCTGGTCCATAATATGAAGGGTATCGCCGCTCTCCCCGTACACTGGTTCATAAAGCGATACGGGATTTTGGATGGCATCCAGGGCGATAACAATATTTTCCGGCGGTACATCAATCTTTTTGGCAATTTCTTCTATGGTAGGCTCTTTATCTGTTTCTTTCATAATAGCTTCTTTTGCATAAATTGCCTTATATGCGGTATCACGGATGGAACGGCTTACATGGATGCTGTTATTATCCCTAAGATACCTTCGGATTTCCCCTATTATCATTGGCACTGCATATGTGCTAAACTTCACGTTCATTGTAACATCAAAATGGTCAATGGATTTCATAAGCCCGATGCATCCAATCTGGAACAAATCGTCAATATTTTCCCCAGAATTGGAAAAACGTTGGATAATGCTTAACACCAGGCGCAGATTCCCTTTAATAAACTGCTCCCTGGCTTCCTTATCCCCATTTTGGATTTTCGCAAAGAGCTGTTTCTTTTCATCGTCAGTAAGGAGCGGTAATTTTGATGTATTCACACCGCAAATCTCTACTTTATACATTGCCATAATAAGCCTCCTAAAGCATTATCTAATATAAAGTAGGATTTACCATTTTTACTTAAATATACCTGTTTTCCTATGAGAAAAACACCATATTTTTTATCTCCCCTAAATCTGTTCCATCTTTAGGATTTCCTTTTTTAACCGCTTCATAATCTTCTTTTCCAGCCTTGAAATATAGGACTGTGAAATGCCCATCATGTCCGCAACTTCTTTTTGCGTCCTCTCCTTCCCATCATTCTGGTTAATCCCAAACCGCAGTTCAATAATATCGCGTTCCCTGTCATTTAACTTATCAAGCGCCATCCTCAAAAGCCGCTTGTCAACCTCTTCTTCCAGTTCCTTGGAAATAACATTTTCATCTGTCCCTAAAATATCCGACAGCAGGAGTTCATTTCCATCCCAGTCCACATTTAAAGGCTCATCAATGGAAACCTCATAACGTACCTTGTTATTTCTCCGCAGATACATTAAAATCTCATTTTCAATACACCTGGACGCATACGTTGCCAATTTTATGTTTTTCAGGGGATTAAACGTATTAATTGCCTTAATCAGCCCAATCGTTCCAATCGAAATCAAATCCTCCACGCCAATCCCTGTATTGTCAAACTTTTTAGCAATATAGACAACCAGCCGTAAATTATGCTCAATCAAACGGCTTCTTGCCTCCTGGTCCTGCGCCCCGCCAAGTTCTTCCAACACCTCCTTTTCTTCCTCTGCGGTAAATGGCGCAGGTAAAATCTCTGCACCGCCAATATAATGGATTTCCCCTGCCTTATGCGGCCAGAAAAGCCCATGAAATTCCGGCATAATCCGGAACTGGAATCTGTTAGACATTGATATCTTCAGCATATCTTCCTCCATTCTGCCTGGGAACTGTTACTGATTCATCCATTCGCAGTTCCTTGTCTATGACCATGTGATATTTAATATCATCTGTATTTTCTGGCGGCAATCCAGTTCCTCACTGACAGCGGCCAAAAGCCCCTTTTTACAGATTCCGCCCTGCATTTGTATGCACTCCAGACGATATGCCTCCAATAACCCGCTGCCGCCAATGGAATGATAAGGAATCAGGATTGGGTTCTGCCCGCAAGATAAACCTATTTCTTCTGAAAGCCCTTTTGATATAATCACCACGCCTTCACCTGTATAAGGGCTTACAAGCTGATTCCCGGTGTCATATAAAGCCTCCACCTCAGCTTCTTTCCCCTGGTGCACTACCCTGACTGTCCTGATATTTTTTCTTTCCTGTCCCTGTGAGATAAGCTCCCACCGAAATAAAAAAAACAATATTGCCAATAAAGCAACTGCAATAAACAGCCATCTTGCAGACGGTACCTTTAGGATTTTTAAATTCCGTATCAAAATCTCCTGTAGTACCCCGACGGCTCCTCCGGTAAAAAAAGCCAGAAAGAGGAAACATACCATATCCCTGAGCCAGATAAAAAAACTTTCGCCCCTCAGGGCCAGGAATACAAAAACCCCCATCTGGAGAAATGCCGCACAAAGCTGTAAAATCCCATTTTCCCACAAAAAATATGTAAATATTACAGAAAATACAGCATCTACGCAAGATACGATGAAAAAACGTATCATTCGACACCTTTTTTGCCGAAGCATTGCAGCTGCCATAATCAGAAATAAATTCATAATAAAGTTCAGGATAAAGTAAAAATCAACATAAAAATATGTTTTCAACTAAAACCCCTTCCTCCTTAGCAGAAACACACGCGTTCCCCTGCGCCGCTGCTTACTTCCCACTAATTTAAATTCCCGTCCCTTTTGCGCTGTATACTTACAGCGCCACACTTCCTACTCCCTGTTTATGTATCAGCGGGGTATTCTGCGAATTTATCTCCTTAGAAACTGCCCTATATTGTTTCTAAAGCAAGTATAACCAATCTTTCTTGCGAAAGATGTCAAAGGAAGGCAGAAAAGGAAAAGAGTTACATTCTGTGTTTCGACAAAAAGGGCACCGCTGCGCGGTGCCCTTTTTGTCATATTTATACACTTAACGTACCTGCTATGGCATTTCTGTTTTCCCTGCAGAAGTTTCCTTCCAAAGCAAAACCTCGCTTTCAGCAAGTACCGTTCCGCCATCCGACTGGATTTGTACGAAAAAAGCATCTGGAATATCTTCCTTCTCTTCTTCCAGTCCCTCTTCGCCTGGCTCCGGTGAAGAAGTTTCTTCTGCTTCTTCCTCTTCCTCATCATAATCTATCTCGTCCAAAATCTGGATATGCCCTGAATCTATCCAGTCAATAGAGAGTTCTTCCCCGTCAAAAAGCACATGGGAATATGGCGTAAAATTTGAACCAGTCATCAGATATCCCTGCTCATTTTTTACTACGTCATCAACTTTTACCGGTTCCGTCCCCATTAAGAGTTCTGTCGGCTGGTAAGGCTCCAATCCCTTAAAAGCATATTTCTCGCCATAAAGCATATCATATTCCAAAACCTTCAAATCCTCATGATAAGATTTTGTCTTCCATTCTGCCTCCTGGTGAAACCTTGTAATATTCCCTTCATGGATGCCTGCCCGTTCCAAAACCTCTGGATAGAGCTGATACGACGCAATATTCTTTTCCTTACGGGAAAGCCCCATATTATCCCATATTACATACTGCGTCTGATAAAGATTCGAATCATGTAAATCCTCCTTTTTCATATCAAGGCTTGGAAGATGGTCGCCATAAAGAACCAGGATGGTATCTTCTTTTCTCTTTTCCAGGGCTTTCACCAAATCACCAATCATCTGGTCAACTTCATAAAGCTGATTGACATAATACTGATATGCCTCCTTTAAATCCTCATCCGGCGCTTTTAGCACCTGGATTAAGGCGTTTTCTACCTCAAAACCCTGATATTTCCCGTGGCTCTGCACAGTAATGCCAAGCGTAAAATCCGGCCCTTTTGTAGAATCCAGCGTATCTATAATCTCCCCTGTCAGAATCCTATCTTTTTTCCATCCATTCGGATTATCCTCTAACCCATCCATAAACTCCATAGAGGTAAATGTATCAAACCCAAGGTTTACGAATACTTTATTGCGCCCATAAAAAGTTCCCTCATTATTATGGACACAATGCGTCCGATACCCTAATTTCTTTAAGTCATAGCAAACACTTTCCGCCGTTGTATTCCGAAGCACTGTTTTATATGGATATTCTGAAGTCCCGAAATCTCTTTGGCTCATGCCTGTCAAAACTTCAAACTCTGTATTAACCGTCCCTGCGCCAACTGTCGGCACAGTTAAAAGGCCATTGGAGTACTTCTTCTGCAGCTTATGGAAATTTGGGATTGCATCCTTGGATAATTTTAGTTTTTTCACTTCATCCACATCAAAAAAAGATTCCAGCTGGATAAAAATAATATTGGGCTTTTTATCTGTAACGCCCTTTGCCCCTGGAAGGCTGGAAATAATCCTGTCCACCCGCTCTTCGCTGTAATCTTCCGGCTCCCCAATCCCTGTATCCAGGATACTGTTTGTAAAACAATAGACAAAACCATAATTTTCATATGCTTCTGAAATATTCGTATAATTTGTCGCCAGCGCCTGCACAGAATTGCTTTGGTAACGCAAAAAGAATATTGCAAATGCAATTAATGAAACCGCAATTAATGAAACAATAATTTTTTTCTGTGTTGTGTGGGTATGCTTAGGCGCCTTGCGGTACAGGCAGATAATAGAAACCACGACGACGACCGCCGCCAGAAAAATCATTGCAATATTCAGAGGGTTCAGATAATGGCCTGAAACACTGATTGCGCTCTCTAGCAATGTAATATCCACTGCTGAAAACGGCGTCACCCGAAACTGCAGTATCACAAAATTGACAATCCCAAAAATCAGCCAGACTACAGATATTGTTGTAAATACAAATATCTCCCGCTTAAAAAAAAGTGCGATGGATACCGTAAGCATAATAATTAATGTATTAAATATAAAGAGTAACGGCCGTTCCAGCATATACTGGATACAGCCCGTTACCGACTTCCTGTTCAGGGATTCAATCACCAGCTCTAAAACCACCGGCACCCCGATATAGCGCAGGGCATAGCTTAACAGCCTGCCCCACTCTTTCTTTCCTGCCATCATCATTCCCCCCGCCGGCACAACAAAATGCCCGTTTTTCTTCCATCAATTAAAAGAAACTGTTACGCAGAAGACAGCTGACTGCGTATTTTTTTCCTGGTCTGTCGCTGTAAGCGTTACATAATACTTATTATCCCTTACAACAATTTCTGTCACAGCCGGCACGACAGCCTCCCCGGAAGATATCGCAGATGCTGTAATGCCCAGCCCCTCTACATAGCTCTTTACAGCCTCTTTTGCCGCTTCTTCCCCATCTTCCTGGCTGATTCCAATTGCAGAACCAGTAACCGTACAGTCCTCTGCCCCTTCAAAAACAAAGAAATCCTTCCGTACTACTTTGACTTTTATCTTCTTTTTCGCCGAATGGCCTTTCCCATCCTCTACCGTAAAGAGCGCAGTATAAGAATCATTCCCATTATCTGTCAGTTCCAGTAAAAGCTCACCCGTTAAATTTCTTTTATCAAAAGTGTAGGCTTTCACCCCTGCCTCGTTTAAAAGATAGTGCATCAAGGCATTTTTTATCTGGGAAGCAGTTGCGTTGCTGCTATAGCCAAGAGCTGTAGAATCTACTGTAATAGACGACGGCCCTGTAATTTTAACAAAATTTACCGGAACAAGATAAATTGTAACAACACATTTATTTCCCGCCTGGTCTTTTAAGGTATATACAGCCTTATACTTCGCACCGCTTTCCAGTTTTGTCAGTTTAATCGCTACATCCGACTTCTTTACCTTTGTCAGGTTATCAGAAACCTTCTTAATCAAACTCTTTGCATATGTCTTATTAATCTTTTTAGAAGCGTCCACCTTATATGTCTTCCCATTTGTAACGCCTGTAATTACCGGCGCTTTCTTATCAATATATGCCTTTGTCTTTACGACTGCGGGAAGGCTGGAATTCTGTGCTGTATAGGTAACAATATAGACATTTTTACCTGCCTTTTTCAGGGTAATTTCCACATATTTTGACGCAAGCTTTTTCCCTCCCTGCTTAACAGAAACATTTTTCAGAAGGAACTTTTTCGTCAGCTTGCTCTTTGCCGTAACATAAACCTTTTCCACCCCGGAAATTACCGGCTTTTTCCTTTCTCCACGCACAGTAATCTTTGCGGTGGCAGCTGCCCTGCGCTCAATTTCATCCACCAATATATATTTTACTTTATAGGTTCCCGGCATTTTTGTATTTACTTTAGAAACTGCCTTTCCCTGATATGTTATCTTTGTCGTAACCAGGGATTTTGCATCAAACCCTGTCGTATTTTTAGCTGTAACGCCGCGCATAACATCAAAATCAGCATTATAGTTTACCGTCTGATCCTTTACGCCTGAAATGGACGGCTTCTTATTATTCCATGGATTATTAGGGTTACCTGTATCCGTTGGATCCCATCCATAAGTATATGGAAGCTTAATTGCCTTCGGCTTTCCAAGAGGCCCCGGATTACTGCTTGAGTAAATAATCACCTGCGTACCGGAAGGTACATTGTCATAAATCCACTTTGCCCCTGCTACAGTCAGGCGCACACAGCCATGGGAAGCCGTAGTCCCAAGCTTATTATAAGAAGAAATCGAAAGCGTTGACGGGTCATTATAACCTGTATACCAGACAGAGTGGAATAATACGCCGCCATAAATCCTGGTGCAGTACTGTCCGTAGCACGGACCATCCAGGACATGCCAGCGCATCTTTTCCCCCAAAGAAAATGTCCCCAGCTTAGTCGCATACCCTGTAGAGCATACAAGAGCCTTTACCGGCTTATAGTTCCCACTTGCATTTTTCTTATAAATCGTTACACAATTTGCCTGCTTATTAATTTTAATCTGATAATCAGACGCCGCATCTGCTTTCATATGGCCGCTTCCTGCCCCAAGCAAAATCCCGGCTGCTAACAATAAAACAACCCTCAGTATAAAAAAACTCCCATGTCTGTTCTGTTCTTTCATAACGCCCTCCATTCTATCACAATACTATTTACAACCCCTGAAACCATGCCTGCTATTCTGTCATATTTTTGTATATACTGGCAACCTCATGGACCGGCCCTTTTGCAACCAGCCGGCCGCTGTCCAGGATAATTGCTTTATTACAAAGCCGCTGAACCTGTTCCAGGGAATGTGAAACAAAAAGTACAGTAACCCCCTGGTCAAACATACTCATAATTTTGTTTTCGCTTTTTTTCCTAAACTTCTTATCCCCAACAGATAATACTTCATCCAGTATTAAGATATCAGGTTCTACAACAGTTGCTATCGAAAAACCAAGCCTTGCCTTCATTCCTGAAGAATAGTTTTTTATCGGCACTTCAATAAACTCACCGAGTCCTGAAAAATCCACAATTTCATCAAATTTTTCATCCAGGAACTCTTTACTGTAACCAAGGACGGCTCCATAAAGATATATATTTTCCCGCCCGGTATATTCTTTGCTAAAACCTGCCCCAAGCTCCAGAAGCGGTGCAATCACCCCCCTTGTCTGAACCGTCCCTGTCGTTGGCTTTAAGACACCGGAAACCATTTTTAAAAGCGTACTTTTCCCGGAACCATTCATCCCAAGTACTCCAAGCCGCTCCCCTTTCCTTATTTTAAAATTAATTTCCTTTAATGCCCAGAACTCATTATATTTTAAATCCCTTTTTAAGAATTTAATTGCATATTCCTTTAAATTATCCACCCTTTCATGGTTCAGCCGAAAGCGCATGCCCACATCATTAACATGAACTGCCACGTTCTTTTCCATCCCAGACCTCCATCCTGCAGGCATCAGCAGCAAAAACATCCCCATCCTAAAATATACGGATAACTCTTTTCCTGAATGCCTGTCTATACATATAAAATAAACTTATCCTGCTGCCTGATAAATAAAACTATGCCAAACACAAACGTAACAAGGGCAATCGCCCCGGAAACCATACAATAATTGACGTCTACCCCCGTACCATATAATATCGTGTTACGGAAATTTGCAATACACATATAAACAGGGTTTACATCAAACACCCATCCATTCCCGGTATCAATAATCCTGTCTGCCTGGTAAAATATAGCGGACGCATAATGCAGGAGAAAGACGACAACAGACCATATATATTCAATATCCCGGAAAAACACATTAAACGTTGACAAAATCATACTGCATCCAAACGTAAAAATGAATAAAATGAAAAGCGGTATGACTGCCTGAAAAATATAAAATGTTGGCTGTACCTTCAGTACGATACCTACGCCGACAAGTACAATAAGCGAAATCAAAAAGGTAATAAAATCTGATAAAACGGAAGATATGACATAAATATATTTCGGCACATATACCTTTTTAATCATAGAGGCATTTCCGCTGACAGCCTTTAACCCTCCCTTTGTGCCGGCAGAAAAGAAAGAAAAAAGCAAACGCCCGCACAGCACATAAATCGGAAACTGACGGTCATCACGGCCAAAAAATTTCCCAAAGACCAATGTCAGCACCATCATCGTAAGAAGCGGTTCAATCAGCGTCCATAAAATTCCAAGATAAGAACGGCGGTATTTTAATTTTATATTCTTCTTTACCAGCTCAAACAATAAATACTTATAACGAAAAAAATTCTTCTGATATCTAATCAAATCCATATTTTCACCATATTTCCCAAAATACATCCTGTGAACAGTAACATCCCCCGCTGCCGCCTTCTGCTGTACTATGCTGCAAAATCCGCCCCATGAGGCTCAAACACGCTTTTGGCATGGATAACATTATAACATACCAAAGTAAAAAGTCAAATAGAGGTTCTTGAAATTTATATTGAATCCCGTATAAAAATACGGTATACTAAATAGAAAGAAAAGAATCTTTCAGAACAGGGAAGGAGGAAAACGACATGAGCGAGCCTTTTGTATCAAATGTCATTTCCCAAAAATACGATACAGCACTTGACTTTCATGTGACAATGTACGATAACTTACCATATGAGCGTGATTCCGACTACTGTAACATAGAAAAATTAGCGCTTGTCAGCGGACATGTCATCAAATTCTATCTTTATTACTATAACCAGCCGGATACCTTTACGATAGATAATAAAGATGACAGGATTGAAGAAATCCTTGCAAAGGCAAAAACAGCCAGTGCAGGCAAACGCCCTTCCAGGATGGCTTCTGCAGTTGCATCTTCTGAAAAAGCCGATGTTACGCCGGAACAGATCCAGACATTGCTGGATGACAGGGATGATATGCCTTTTGAGGATGAATTTGAAGAAGACAGCACAGATGCACCAACCGATGCAGTAAATGCATTTGCTGATGTGGAGGATTGGTAACTGCAGCGGCAGCCTGCAGCAGGAACCTCCTGCCATGCTTCTGCATAGAATAGTAAAAGAATTTATTTTTTTATAGGAAGGAATTCTATGACTTCATTGCAAGCAGCACAGGATACGCCTGATACCGGTTATTTCCGGGCAAATGTTACCGCCCAGGGTTCCGCCCGCCCCATCAGCGGGGCAAAAGTTACTATCAGCGATATTAATAATCCAGAAAATATCATAGAGGAACTGACGACAAATGAAGACGGCCAGACAGAGACAGTTACCCTGCAGACGCCGCCGCTAGAATACAGCATGGTACCAGAATCCAGCCAGCCATATTCTGTATATAATGTCCAGATTGAGGCAGATGGATATGAGCCGCAGGAAATTTCCGGCGCTGAAATCCTGTCAGGGCAGACAGCCCTGCAAAATGCAGAACTGCTGCCATTAGAACTGACAGAACCTGACACCGAAGAACTTTTTGTGATTCCTCCTCATACCCTGTATGGAGAATACCCTCCTAAAATTCCAGAGGATGAAGTCAAAGATGTTACACAAACAGGTGAAATTGTACTTAGCCGTGTTGTAATCCCAGAATTTGTTATTGTGCATGACGGGCCTCCAAATGACTCTTCTGCCAAGAATTATTATGTCAGGTACAAAGATTATACTTGACATAAAGCCGTTTTCCCCTTATTTTATGGGCTTTCATGCCCATTTGCGGGGGTTACTGCACCATTTACTACACCATTGTTTTACAAACCTGATGATAATACGTGCTGGATACGCTCTAATTCTTTGAGTTTTTCATCCTCCGTCGTATGTACATATTTATTCATCGTCATAGCTAAAGTGGAATGCCCTAATATTGTCTGTAACGTCTTAGGCTTCATCCCAGCTTCGATGCATCTCGTAGCAAACGTATGTCGCAATGAATGCATTGAAATCGGCTCTATTCCATTCTTTTTGCAAATATAAGCCAAAGTTCTGGAATAATTCTGGTTTGACACAATTTTCCCGTCACTGCCTGTAAACACATACCTGGAATTCTCAATATCTATTGTTTTCGTCTTCTGCTCCTTCAGAATCTTTAAAGCCTCCTGTGTCAATGGAACATCCCTGATAGAACTTTTTGTCTTCGGAGGATTAACAACGAGCCGGCCATCAGAAGAAATTACCGTTGCTGTTTTATTTATACTCACTTTCCTGCCATTGAAATCCACATCATCCCATGTCAAAGCTATCATTTCCCCGCATCTCAACCCGGTATTCAGCACAAAAAGATATTGATTTTTAAAGCTATAATCATCCAAACAGGATATAAGCTTACTTTGCTCCCGGACCGTCAGCACTCTTGCAGCATGTTCTTCCGTCCCGCCTACAACTTTAACTTTCCGGGTGACCGGGTTGGAATTTATGATTTCATTATCCAGGGCATAATCAAACAATATTTTCATCAGGGAACGCGTCTGAGACAATGTTGATTTGGAAAACTTCCCTTTCAATGAAAGCATTACATTCTGGCAATGAATTGTTTTAATCTCTGTCACAAGCATATGTCCGATGATTGGTTTTATATCATGCTCATACCTTCTTTTCCTTACTTTAAGCGTATTATACCTAAAATTATCCTTATTCATTTCATACCATAGTTCAAACCACGCATCTAACGACAAGTTGCTGATATCCCGTATGTTGGAATGCTCATCCTGATATGTGGCATCTGCAATCCACTGCCTGCATTCCTGCAGCTTCTTAAAATACTTTTGCCGGCGCTTTCCATCCTTATCAACAAATCTTCCGAAATAGAGCCCATCTTTCCTTTGGCTGATGCCGATGCCAAGTTCTCTGCCTTTTATGTCCTTTCCCATTATTATTGCCCCTTTCTAAAAAAGAAGCCCTAATACAGTAATGCTATATTACTATAAAAAGGCTTAAAATACAATATAACGCATTATATCTCAATATTTTTCTCAATAAATTCCTCAAATTGTTTTCTCTTTATTAAACGTTTCTTTCCTATGTATATAACAAAACTGCACATCGGGTTTTTCATTAGTTCATCCAATTTATTAATCCCTATATTACTGTATGCTGCAGCCTCCTCTTTAGTGATTGTTACTTTCTCCCAAACGGGAATCTCTATGCTTTTTTTCAAAGAAACCACCTCGTCATATCAATACTTTCCTGTTTACATAATTGTATATGTTTCTTATTCTTTAAATATTTCCATAATTTGTGCCAGCTATATGCAATATCTGCCACAAATTATCTTTCAATAACATCAGACCTGCGCTGCACTTCATGAATCAGCTCCAGACACATCTTTCTGGCAAAAGGCTCAAATAAAGTATTACCCTTATACTTTCGCCACAGCACACGGCACTCATCACACAAACCATTCCAAAATGCATTTGCTTCCTGTCCTCTATCTTCCTTTGCTGGCAGATTCCAATACTTCCGCAGTATCTTCCACCAAGTTTGGAAAAATTCTAACTCGTCCTGCAAAATATCACACTCCTTTTCTATTCATCCATCGTAAACGGACTTTCCATATCATCTGTCAAATCAATAAACCCATCAATGGTCTGCTGTTGTATTTCTTTTGGTTTCCAACCAACATCATAATCAAAATCCGGCTTGCTTCTATCTATTATCCTGCGTGACTTCTGATTGTACCACATATCAATCCCATCTTTCTTTGTCAGCCTGCCAAACCAACGATTTTTACTGATAGAAAGAAAATTATGATCCTCTGTATTTTCATCTCTTCTGAACGTCATAACAACATCTGCAGCATTGGTAATATCTCCTGAACCGCTGACAGCATCATTTTCATCCTTTGTAAAACTATTTTTTCTTGGATGCGCTACCAATATGATAACTACGTCATGCCGCTTGGCAATCCTGCTTAATTTCTTAACAAATTTACTCTGACAGCGGTATTCGTCCTTTTCCATATCTACATCCAGAGCAGTCATAAGGTTATCCACCACAACCAAATCTATGCCATATTGCATAATAGAATTTTCTATTGTGGTAACCAAATCTGTCAATTCATCATCATCTACCACATTATTATCAAAAATATAGAATTTACGTCGGTACCAATCATCTATAAGGTCTTGGTTACTATTTGTAATAAACCTCCTTAGCCCGCCACCATCCCTGTCAGGCTGCTCAACAATATTATCCGGACCCGCAATCTGAAAATCAATCCATGACTTGTACTGCCATTCAGGCAGCTCACCAGAATATGCAAAAATTTTCTTCCCCTGCTGCAAGGCTGCAACACATATCTCATTGGCAACGGTAGATTTCCCCTGCCCACGCTTCCCCGTAAGAATAATTAACTGCCCACCGTAGAAATAACCGCCCAGGTAGGAATCCAGCAAGCCAAACCCTGTTTTAAATTTTGGAATATCTTTTAAATCCCTGCGCTTAACATCTGCCAATTCCTTAACCTGTTTTACCGGCTGCTCAATTGCATTCTCTATAGCCTTCTTAACTGCCCCTTTTCCGTATCTCAGAAGAATGTCGTTTGCATCCTTGCAGTCTTTGTAATCCTCAATTTGTACATGCCTTACTTTACCTGGAAACCGTTTTGTCAAATCATCCAAAAGAGTAATCTGTCCATGCTCCAAATCTCCAAATACAATTAATTCTTCAAACTGGCACCACCAATCCCAGCAAAAAGGAATCCATGTAAATCCATTCTTCCCCCCTGGTACGCTTACAGCATTCTCAACTCCAGCTTCAACACAGGACAATGAATCAATCTGTCCCTCTGTAATAACAAGTCTCTTATTTTTCATATTACACTGCTTCATCCCAAATAAAATCGGTTTGCAGCCTTTTTCAAACCATTCCTTATTGCCCTCACCATTATATTCAGAATTGCGGTATTTAATATTGACCAGATTACCCTTTTCATCAAAAAAAGGAAAAACTATCACATTCTCCTGCCTATTGTGTATTGTAATTTCATACCGCTCTACCACCTCCTTAGATATCCCCCTGCCTGCCAGCCATTCAACAGCCTTTGGCTGTGGCTTAATTGCTTCAACTGGTTTTTTAAAACGCCGGTATGAAGTCTTATGCATATAATATTCGTCCACATCCCGCGACAAATGAAAATCAAAATCCCTTGCCAGCGTGATAATATTGCCAGAAACAGAACAGCTTGACCGCAAGCACTTGAATTGCCCTGTATGCAAATTGATAGAAAATGTACCTTTATCTTTACCGTTTTTGCCGCCTTTGCAATATGGGCACCAGTAAAATTGCAGCTCTTCTCCCCTTGTTTTTACCTGGATATGAACATGCCTTGCAAAATTGTAGGCATCTTCTTCCCTGAACTCATATAATTTCCCCATACATTAATCCTCTTTATCCCACAAATTTATCCCTGGCTCATCATCTTCCTGTCCCATTAATTCCGGCTCTAATGCATTCTCCTTAACTTCATAATCCGTATAAATCCCTTTATGCAGCCATGTGTCAGGACAATTTATATATTTTAGCTCCGTATCCTGCTTGTCCCTGGCATATGCTTTCGCTGATGAAATCAGCATATCCTCTGAAATTCCCTGCATAATCAGCATAGCATATTCCTGTTCAGCCAATGCCCTATGCTCTTTCCGTGGATATGCCTCCCAGAATTCATCAAATTTTTGTACCCCATTTTCTGCTGGAGCTGATATAATCGGTTCCGGCAACTTATCCCCCTTGGAATCCAACGTATAAAGATTGTCACAAATTTTCAACTTTTTGTACTCAGATTGATAAACAGTAGGCCTATACCTGTCCTTGCGGATGGTATTGCATATTCGCCAATGCGCCACAACTACCAAACTATTTTCCATCTGAAGCAAATACCCGCTACTAAACAAAACCAGATAGTCTTGCTCTGACGCATCTACTAACCTGCGAATGCGATTCGCATTATTTACAAAACCATCATCATCGGCCTCCATGCAGATATGAAGGTACAATCCCTGTGCTGACAATGGCAAATCTAAAAACTTATCACTCTCCACTATTTCTCTGGAGAACATTCTTTTTTCTGCCGTTCCACCCACCTCCTTTTGATAACCAATATCATTTTATACTTCCTGAAACTTATAATTTTCATCATATCAAGTGGTTGGCATCCATTTACTTATGATGCTACACCTGCCCTAAATATGGTTCCGGCAGCATCTTCCATGCAATGACTTTAAATGGTTTATACAGCTTCTCATAATCATCATCCAGCGCACTTTTAAAATTACAATCTCCTGAAGGCGTTGTCATAAGCCAACTAATGTTATTTGTTATCATTTCCCTATCTCCTTCATTTTCTTGTTAAAAACACTAAAGAAATATCTCCTAATCCCATAAAAATCCGTCCGGCAATACGGAATCCTCTCCATTTCTTTCAGCTCCCATTTCACCTTAAGAGCGTCATAGGACTTGTTTTCTTTTACGGACAGTAAAACCCACTCTGCAATCGTTTCATTAGCTGTATAAGCCGCCAGAGAGACGAGAGGGTCATATCTGCCGGACTGTATGTACTCTGTAAGCTGCCTATACCGCTCTTTGGTTATGCCGTAATGCTCCCATGAGTGCCGGGGGGGGGCTGAATGGTGCTGATATTGTGAATTAGGTTGCTGCTCCACCCTTCCCCGCTGTTCATCCATAGCCTTTGCCATTTTCCATCCCCCTTTACATGAAATCATCCATATGTATCTGCCCTGCCTGGTAATTCATCCAGACGACTTCTGCCCTGCTGCCGCTGTGCTCTGCACAGCTTGTAAAATACTCTTTGTGCCAGCCATGCAGGTAATCATTGTACATTTCTGATTCGTAGCCTGATATCATGATTTTTGCCCCGCTTTTTAGTGCTGTTTTCAAAAGTTCTTCGTGCTCCCCATCCGACATTTCGTGCTTATACTGTTTTCCACTTCTTGTTCCAAAGAGGTATGGCGGATCCCAGTACTGGAACACATTTGGGTAATCAAACCTTTTGATAACCTCCAGTGCCGACCGGCACTCAATCTGTACCATCCGTAAACGTTCCGCAATCTCTATAATCCATTTCGGAAGGCGGTACCAGTTCCAGAGCGCATACATCTTTTCACGCCCCTGCACATCATTTTTCCATCCGACTTTACTCCCATTTGTCCGGAAGCCATGCCCCTGCCAGCACCTGACTAAAAATCCTGCTGCCCTCCCGTATGGGTCAAGTTTTAATGTCTCTGGGATGTCAAACTGCGAATCATATTCTTTTCGGCTGTATGGTGTTGCCGCCACTAACCGCGCTAACCTCCCTGCATCTTTTTTGATGCACTCAAAGAGGTTTACAACGTCAGAATCCAAATCGTTGATTGTCTCAATGTCAGAAGGGGCTTTTGAAAAGAACAGCGCCCCACTGCCAAAAAACGGCTCTACATAAGAATGGTGCTTTGGGATATACCCTGCAAGGCTGCCTGCTATGTTCCATTTGCTTCCCGGATATTTCAATACCTGCCTCATGCCCTTCCCTTCCTTCTTTCAAATTCCTCAAATTTCCCACAGGAGCGGAAAATTACCCTGTTGTTTACCCACCTCTGCAAACGCCCCAGCCTATGCCCCTTTGGTATGGACTCTTTTTTATATAACATCACATAAGGGTTATACCCCATATCACGCAATGTATATACCCTTTCTAAATCCTGCTCAAATGTGGTATCAAAATTGCACAGCATATACACTGCCATTTTCCTGTAATCCCATCCCGTGATTTCTTTAAAGGCCTTAAACTTTGGTATAACTTCCTCCTTATCCTGGTACCTGTCCCAGGCAAAGTGTACCTGTTTAATTTTCATCTGCTTTAACATTTCTGTCTTTTCTTCCGTCATCAGACGGATATCCAGCCCCTGCGAAAAGTCAACCCATGCCCTGCTGTCAACCAGCTGCTGGAAAAGCGGCTTCCAGTCTCTGCAGGCTGTTATGTTTGGGTCAAGCAGGACAATGTTTTTCTGCCCCCTCCAAAAAGTATCAAGGTCAGCAACTTTGTAAGACTTCTTTCCCTCTTTGCATCCGACATGGCAAAATCCACAGTCCCTTGGGCATCCCCTCGTCAGGAACCCATAGGCAGTGTTTTTAACCTCTGGTATCCTGTCATAATAAATTTCATAATCTGGGTATATTGTTTCCGCTTCCGGCGGCAACAGACTGTCTTTTTTTGTGTCGTAGACTTCTTTTCCATCCTCCAGCCGGATGCAGTAGCCGCTGCCGCCTTTTGCCACTTCTCTGGCATTTATGTAATATTCATAATCCGGCGTGAAACTGAATACTTTTGACATATATACTTTATCCAGTGGTTTTTCCGGGAAACCATGTTTTAATGGCTCATACCATTCTACGGTGTCTCCATTGTGTTTGTGCCATGCAGATAATTTCATCAATGGTAAATTGGGGAAATTATGCCCGTCCACATCTATTAATCCAATTTTCATACTTTGATTTGAAAGGAACCGATATATCATTGCCCTGGCCAGAATTCCGCCCCTTTCCTAATATTTTTCTGTTTTCTGGTTATACTAAACCAATCAAATGAATGGGAGGTATCTATGAAACAAGCAGAAAAAGACAAACCTGTCCACACTGCCCCCAAAGGTGTCTGGGAAGGCAGCACTACCCTCAAAAAGGAGCACAAAACCAAAAATGAGCATCTGAATGAAATCACAACGGACGAACAGGGGAACGGTTACCCTGTCAATCCCGGCCAGGGCAAGTAATACTCCTGGCCTACATAAATCTGCCAGCCTCATTTACAATCTAACTGCTCTGCCTTCCCCCCTAGCGCATTAAACGAAATCAACTTTTCTTTGAGAATATGTAAATCCATCTGCTTTCTACCGAATTTCACCTTCTCTAAAACTTTATCTGCTCCATCTGATAATGGCCGCACTTCGTTATTCCATATTTTGCTTGCTAGTCAGATACTGCTTCACCATAACGATCTCCTAACAACTCAATCACCTTTTCCCCTGCTTCATTAGGATGACAAAAAATAAACCTTGCACCATATTTCTCTTGCATGGTACGCATTGCCTTAAAAAGTGTAATCCCCTTTGTTGCCATCGGATACTTGCGTTTTTTGCCGAATCTCGGCCTTCCATTCTTATAATATCCCAAAAGATTACTTGTATCTCTCACATAGATATCCAGCCTTGGGTTATGCCAGTTTTTAACATCTTCAAGACGACTTATTCCATCTTCATTCTCTACCAGTATATACAGCTGTATTTCCGCCTTTTGTGCCCTAACCAGCTCATTTCGGAATCTCTCATGTGATTTTCCGCAGATATTATTAACAATTTCTCCAATATTCTCTTTAGTGTCCACACAAATCTTCTGATTAGCCGGAAGCGTATAATCCCCAACATAGAGTTTCGTCCTATGCACCTCAATACCATTTTCCTTAAACCAGCTATTTTTCATTTTGTGTTTTGAAATTTGATTTCTTGTATCCTCCAGAAGTATCATTTATGTAATCACTCCTTGCTTATAAGGGCAGCCTTTCAGCTACCCAGCCAAAAACCAGCCTCCAGCTATGCAATCACCGTAAACTGCTTAAGTCCGTTAAGTTCACGTTCAAGGTACTCTTTGATATTTTCCATGGCTTTAAGCCTCCATGCACCACCATCTGCCTCAAACAAAGCACACTGCACGCCATCATACTTATCCTCTCTCATGCGGAAAACAAACTGGCTTTCCGGCTGTTCAACCTCTGTAAAAGTACGGTACGGCATTAATGTGACAGGGCTTGGGATGACAGCATCGCCCTTTGATGCAAGCCCCGTCTTAACCGTGGCCTTCTGTGTCACACCATCATCCCCGTAACCAGCAATCGTGCCTCCCTCAACCGTCCCTGCAAATTTCAAAAGCAGGCCAGAATCATTATTCGGGATAAACTTAGACTGTACTCCGATGATAAACTGCTCATGTTCCACGAATGCATTAAACGGAAACTTTGGCAGCTCTGCATTGACTCCCACCATATATTCCCGTTCCCGGTCCAGGTCAAGGCAGGAATACATTTTAACGCTGGAAGGGCTGGTAACATGGATAATCATTTTTTCTTCCATAATGTCCGCACCTGAACGAATATAATCTACCAGGCTGCGCAAAGTCACAAGCCTGATTTCCTTTGCCTTCGGGTTATGTACAATACGGCTCAAAGCCTTGTCTGAATATATTTCACCGCCAATCTCCTGGATACTCGGCTGGCTTAAATTAACAATATACTGTAATGCTTCTTTAATCATAGTAATCCTCCATTCTTCCCTTTCCTATGCCTGCTTTGCTGCCCTGAAATCCACAATACTATCATCCTTGATCTCCCCGGTTTCCACATCAACAGCCTGCCCGTTAACATACGCTGTCTGGCTGTCTGAATTTTGATTCATATCTTCAAAAGACATCTGCCCTTTTATACCCGGACCATATTCCTGTGCAAAAATCCGCCCCGTATCTAAATCTTTCTCCGTACAGAACTTTGTATTTACTGGTTTCACCGCTGCCAATTTGGTATCAACTGCAATTTCACAAGTACAATCTGTTCTATCCTCATTTTGTTCAAATGACAGACAAATATTAATTTTACGTTTATTCTTCCATGGCGTGTTTGGATCCTGCATATTCTGCATCACCTTTGCAAATGCCTGGTTTGCTTTTTCCTGCAAAGCCCCTCCTGCTATATCCTGCAAACTAATTTCCATATATTCCCTTTCCTTCCTATATAAATTGTTGACAGTTACTTTCTCAAAGCACTTTGATTTTGTTTCATAGTTTTATGACATTTCAGTCAACTCATTACATTTTAAATGGCAGTTCTTCATCAATCGCATCTGGAATATTCATAAATCCATCACCTGCTGACTGTGCTGGCTCTGGTCTGGATGGTGCTGACGGCTGATTGTTACCATTCTGCTGGCTTGCCAGCTTACTTTCAGCAAATTCCTGTGATTCTACAAAAACATCTGTAGTATAGACTTTCTGGCCATCTTTGTTTGTATAACTGCCAGTTTGAATCCTGCCCTCTACTACAATTTTTATCCCTTGATGAAGATATTTTTCTGCAAATTCCCCACCTTTTCCCATTGCCACACAACGAATAAAATCAGCAGTCTGCTCTCCCCCCTGTCGTTTGAACCTACGGTCAACTGCCAAAATATAATTGGCAATACAGGTAGTATTCTCATTGTTGGCATATCTGATTTCCGGGTCTCTGGTCAGACGCCCCATCAAAATCACTTTGTTCATAAATCCTTAACCTCCAGTTTTTCCGATTTTCCCATTCGCTCCATCCTTTCCTAAAACGGCTCTTTACACAATTTTATCTCCGTCCCTGCATCTGCCACATAGACATTTGCCCCTGGAACAACTTCCTTTGCTTTTTGTTTAAAATACTCCAAATCAGAATTAGAATCGCTTAAATGCAACAACACCACATTCATCAGCGATGGGTTATCATTTGTATATAGAAAATCAAGTGTTGTCTGCAATTCCATATGTCCTTTGATTACATGGTCGAAATTGGGATTACTTTGCTTTATGATTTCACTAGAATAATTGGCTTCAATCAATATCTGACTGATATCCTTAAATTTGTATTTGCAATACTCTAAATCTGTAAGGAAAAGCAGCCTGCCTATTTCTTCATGGCTTATCTGGTATGCAAAACAGGGTGTGCCATCATGCGGCACATAAAATGGAGTTATGCGAAACCCTCCTAAATGAAACGGTCTTTTCTCTGGCATTCCATGAAGCAGTTCGCCATAAATTACTTCCGCTTTCTCTGCGGTTTCATCATTTGTATAGATTGGAATATTGGCTGCAAGAAAATCTTTCAGATACCCAATATGGTCTTTGTGTCCATGTGTGGCAATACATCCAACTACTTTCCGCAAATCAAAATGCAGCGTTTTCTTGACCTCCTTCATGCTCACACCACATTCTAAAATCAAACATTCCTTTTCAGATTCAAGCAGATAACAATTTCCTGCCGAACTGCTTCCAAGACATTTAAGAACCATAACACCACCTACTTTGCAAAATCAGGTATCTCACCTTCACTTTCCTCTGCACCCTCACCTTTTGGCGCATCCTGCCCTTCAACAGTATTCTCTTCAACAAATTCCTCTGAATTGGCTTTTTCCTTAACTTCCTGTTCTACATCCTGTTTCATTTCCTCTATTGGATATTCCTTGAAATCTCCATCAATAACCTCTTCTTTTGTATAGAACCCCAACGTCATTTCAGGGCAATTCATCCTGGCGAAAAATGAGGCCGCCCTATACCGAAGCATAACTTGCGACATAGTCTTCCATTTAGAGCCAGTTTTTCCCAGCCACCCTTCATCCCTTGCCATATCCATTGTAATTTCAATTCCATCAACACGCCTGCCATTTCTCATTGTCCAGCATTTGCAGGAATAAGGCTTTCCGGCCTTATCCTGCTTTTCCTCATACTGCAATTCCATATCATATTTTCCACTGGCGTTTACCGATGCAATAAGAAACTGCGCTGACCATGACGGCCTTCCCTGAATAACATGTAAATTCTGCATTACCAGTAGAGGACTTGTCCCCAGCCTGTTCGCAATCTCAATAGCCACCATGGCATTTGCCTGATTGCCTTGATAATCTTTCGGAACAATGGTACTATGTGACAATGCCTGCGCCATCTGTCCAGCCATAAGCCAATTATCCGAACTGCCAAAAATCCCTTTGCTAAAATCTGTATCATGCTTTACTGCAACCCTTGTTTCCTTCTTTTCTGTAACCTCTGTTTCCATCATGCTACCTCCACTATTATTTCCTTATCATCTGATACCGACAATAACACCATCTGTGCATCCATTTTCGGAATATTAAACCCATTGACAGCCTCAGCATTATCAATAATTATTGGTGCAGTTACACCATGCAATTGTGATAAAGCATTGATAATATCCAGCCCTGCCACAATCCTGTGGCCTGTATTCAATGCGGAAAATGGAACACCATCAACCATACATCCACAGCACTCAACAACAGCGCCATTAACCTGCCTGTCAAACAGCTTCCAATTCACAATACTGAATTTTTCATTTACAATCCCGGAAATTATTGTCATTTTTGCTTTTGTAAACTCTTCCAGCAGAAAAATCATTTTTTTCTGCTCATTGACCTTATCAGCAATATCACCCATTTTCTGCTGTAATTCCTCAATGCGTTCCTCTTTTTCCGAATTATCCGCAGATGCAATCTGTTTCTCTATAGAAAATAACTCTTCCTGCAGCCCATTCTTCTTTAACTGCAGCTGTTGGCGTAATCCTGCGCCACTATTGGCAGCGTCAAGCATTTTTTCTTTCTCTGCAATTTCCGAAACCAATTTTCCATAATCTTCACTGCCAGAGATATCAATCTTTTCCGGCAATTTCTCCAACAAACCAACAAGTTTCTGCTTCTCTACTTCTGCACTCTCCAAATTTCTCTGCTCTGCGGATAACTTTTCTTTCGCATAGGCAATTTTGCCCTGCAGCTGTTCAATTAACCCCTTGCACTGATTTCCGTCAGCAACAATACGGCCAAGATTTTCTCTATGCTCTGTTTCCCATTTCCTCTTAACATCAGCTTTTTTCTGCTCAAAATCAGCCTTTATTTGTTCGATTTTATCAGAAGGATAACTTTGTCCACATACCGGGCAAATTGTACTGTTTTCATCAAATTCCAAAACATCAGAGTATGATTTTGCATTCTCAGTTTTCCAATCATTAAGCAGCTTCTGACGTTTTTTCTCATATGCTGAAACCGTACCTTCGCCATCAGCAATATTCCTCTGTAATAATTCAATCTTCCGTTTGGCAGATGCAATATCAGCCTCAAAATCTGCTATCTCATCCTCATACTTTCTTCTGGCAGCAATATTCTCTTCATTTGCTCTGCGCTCCATGTCTGATAGCTGCAGCTTCAAATCCATAAGGCTTTCTGTTTCTTTCTGATACTTCTTATACTGGGCAGCCGTATCATCCTCTGACCTTTCAACCTCCGCAATCTGCTCTTTCAGAACATTTCGCTGCAATTCCAGTTCTGATACATCAATATCCGTCATAGATTTTCTTACTTCATCAATTCGTGCCGGAATTTCTATCTGCTGCTTCTTGTATTCTGACAATGCCTTTTTTGCCTTGCTCTGCAAATCTTCTGGACTATGTATAGATAATGCAAGAGAAAGTTCCTGCAACACTTCTGGATTGGATGCAATCACATCCTCATTTTCTACGGATGGCGCAAATTTCATCAGTTCTTTTCTTTGCTCCTACCATTTCTTTGATACAAATACCTGAGGATTTGTAATCAGTTTAAACAAATCCTCATTTGCAATGCCTGCAATATATTCCTTATAATCTTTTTCTTTCTTTGGAATGCCGTCAATTTCAAAGAAATTATTGTTTCCCTGCAGTTCCTGCTCTAATGAACCTCTGCGCTTTACCCAGTTTTGTTTCTGGGCTTTCTTTAAGACAACTTCACGTCCATCCAACTCCAGCGTCAACACTACCTTAATTTCCACATGGTCAACCCGGTTGCCAAAAGAATCTAATGGCCTGATTTGAAATTTTGTTTCACCGCGGCTGTTCTTATCAAACAGACACCACATAAATGCATCTGCAATTGTAGACTTCCCAACAGCATTCCTGCCAAAAATCTTAGTCAAGTTTCCAAAAACAACATCCTTATTTTTGATTTTCTTGAAATTCTCAATGTGAATATTCTTTAATCTAATTTTCAATATTTATTCCTCACTTTCTACTATCTCAATTTCACTTGCTGATACTTCATAGGCAGTCCTTTCCTCTATCCCCCCTTCTTCCAGTTTTTTCTGATATCTTCTGCTTTGAATTCTGCCAGAAATCCGTATCATATCCCTAATTGTAAATCTACTGGCTTTAATTGCATTTCTGCCCCATGCAATACAAGGAATATAATATTCCCGTCCCCAACTGCCATTGACTGCTACGAACAAATCACAAATCTCCCAGCCTCCTGGTGTTTTCCGATAAACAGGTGTCTTGCAAATAAACCCTTGGAATGATACAGAATTTAGGTTCACATCCTTATCCGCCGCTTCTATACAGGAAACAAAAACATATAAATCCAATGTTGATTTCCCACTAGCATGATTATTCCTGGAACGGTAATCTCCATATATAGAAACTAATTTGCCAGAGTAATCAAGATTTGCATCAATCAAATACTCTGATGCAATAATTGGCAAAATGTCTTCTGTACTGGAATTCCTCTTAACTGAAAGAAAACCGCTATAAAACTTTTCATTATGTGTTTCATGATTATATGTAAAATTCTCAACCACCGTCCCTATTAACATAACTGTATTATTTTTCATTTGCTTTCGTACCCTTTCTGTGCTACAATGCACTTGTGTGTGATGGACTTTTATTGTCCTGGGTTTATAATGGTCCTATGATTTAAGACAAAATTTTAAATAGTTTTTCGTTAGGTTACGCATACTAATTTTAAAGGAGAGTGACTTTATGCGAAAAACTTATTCATCTGAATTCAAGGCAAAACTTGTAATGGAGGTTTTTAAGGGGGAACGGCTTCTGAATGAAATTGCATCAGAAAACAATGTCCACCCCAATATGCTTACCCGTTGGAAAAGCGAAGCTGCCAACAATTTACATGTGCTTTTTGAGAATGAAAATGCTAAAATGCGTAAACAGGCAAAACAATATGAAGCACAAATCGAAGAGCTGTATACACAAATCGGAAAACTTACCGCTCAGTATGAGTGGATGAAAAAAAAATCTGGAATCTAATTTCCTGCGGAAAGAAAGGATCTCCATGGTTGATTTTAATGATTCTGTTTTTTCGGTATCTGCACAGGCTGGGATGCTTGGATTGAACCGTACTTCTTTATATTATAAGCCGCGCCCTTCTTCCGAATGGGATCTGCAGCTTAACCGGTTAATTGACATAACCTATACGAAACATCCTGAATTTGGGTACCGCCGTATCACGGCATGGCTGGAAAATTATTACGGCTTCCATGCAGACAAAAAAACGGTCTTATCCAGGATGCAGGCAATGGGGATACAGGCTGTTTATCCAAGACAGTGTACCAGTAAAGCCAACCCTGCCAATAAAGTGTACCCATACCTGCTCAGCGGGGTACAGGCCTCCTGCCCGGATCATATCTGGAGCATTGATATTACCTATATCCCCATACAAAAGAGCTGGCTTTACCTGGCTGCTGTTGTAGACTGGTATTCCCGCTTTATCCTGGCATGGGAGGTGGATGACACACTGGAGATAACATTTGTTTTGGATGCCTGCAAAAAAGCAC
>RAYE01000051.1 GCA_003612285.1 bacterium D16-51
ATAAAACTTTAGTTATTTTGCAGAAAATATCAAACAATATCATTTTCTCATACTGCATAATTTGGAAAATATCTGGGAAAATCATTTTTTATTTGTTTCTATCCTGATACCATTGGCTGTGAATAGTAACTATCCACAGCCAATTAAGTAAAAAAACGACCGATTCAGCCATTCCCCTTGATAATCCCTGTACCGGCGTATAATATAAATCTGTTATTTTATGTTTTGATTCAGAAAGGTGGATTATATTTATGAAAAGGAAAATCATCAGCATACTACTATCGCTGGCTATTATCATAGGAACACTGCCAGTGGCTGCCAAAGCAGCCGAAGAAGCGCTGTCACCAACCAGGACAGAACGCCTGGCGCTGTCTGGCACAGCAGATAAAAACGAAGAAGAAGGCTGGGAATGGCAGCCCAATGCTTCTGGAGGCGGAACACTAACGCTGACAAACTGTTACATCCGCACAGATACTGCAAACCTACTGTTCTTTGATAATACCATAGAAGACAACTGCAATGTTACCATTATCCTGAAAGGGAAAAACATCCTGGAAACTACAAGCCAGGCATTTAATGCTGCGATTTATTGCAGCGACTGCAGCACAGGAGGTACTGCCGGAGACTACACCATACGGGAAGAAGGAGACGGAAGCCTTCAAATTAAGACCAGCACCCCGGTAACAACAACAGATTCCCCTTATGGTTTTAGCGGGAGAAGCGTTACAGTTGAATCAGGCAGCATTGAAACAAACATTCCACTTGCTGTTATCAGCGACAATTTTTCTATGCTGGATGGCTCTTTAAAAATCCATACGCCGGAGGATGTCCCTGCACTCTCCGGAATTTACACAATTGAAGGCCCTGTAAATATAAGCGGGGGAAAAATTGATATTACCACAAGCGAATGTGGCTTTTATGTCACAAGCAACGGCGCAACCGAGGATCAGACTGTCAACATCTCTGGCGGAGATATAACACTAAACTCAGCTTTTGCAGGCATATTTATCCAGGGCGCCGGCTTAGATAATCCAGAATATGAAACAATTAACATTACCGGCGGCAAGATTTCCTGTAAAGCTGATTCCATATGCCTTTATGCAAAAAATATCCATATTGCAGGCGGTACACAGCTCCCACAGATAACTGTTTCTAACACCTCAGAAAGTTACCCTGCCATTATAGGCGTAAACATGTCAATTTCAAACAGCATTATTTCGGCAAATTCCATTGTTTCTTATGAACAAATTCCAAAAGAAGACTGCATTGTATTTTTAGGAGATTCTGGACAGCTCTATGGAAATATGGAAATCACCGAAAATCTGACACTCCCGGAGGCAGGCTCTTTTACTGCCGCAACCGGCTCTTCCATAACGATACATGAAAATGCTGTTTTAACCATACCAGAAAATATGGAGCTAAATACCACAGATGGCTCTTTTATAAACAATGGGACGCTTATCCTGCCGGAAAGTGCCGGAAATGTGAGCTGTACCGGTACTGGAATCATCAAAAGAGGGGAAAAAATATACAATACTTCTTATCAATTAGTCTATCCTGTCACTATAAAAAAAGCGTCAGGAAATACTACAACTTATTATGCAGAAGGCGAAACCGTAACCCTTTCGCCAGAAGCGCCGCCGGATGGAATGCAATTTAAAGGCTGGAAAGCAGCACCCGATACAGTTATTGTCACAGAAAACCAATTTATTATGCCATCATATGCTGTTACCTTGGAACAAATCTATGAAACAATCCAAAAACCAGCAGCTTCCGGAAAACCATCTATCCCTGCAGGAAACCGTTTAGTTACCATCCAAACGGGTGTTATGCCAGCAGAAGGCGGTACTGTTTCTAAGCCATCAGAAATCAAGACAGGGGAAACTATCACTATCAAAGCAACCGCCAATGCAGGATACACCTTTACAGCATGGACGGAAGATGGAAAAACTGTAAGCACAGATGCAGAATATACTTTTACAGCCGGGGAAAACAGGACACTAACCGCTCTTTTTAAGCAAAATGTCCCGTCAAATATGCCGCTGCAGGCTTTGCAGGTAGAAAATACAGTAAAAACAGTTTCAAAAGCCCCTCTTCCGAATGGATGGGTCTGGAGCAAAAAAGACGTCAATAAAACAATCTCTGCAGGCAGTTCTGTCAATGCCACCGCTGAATATACAGCTGGAAGTGCCGCGGATTATATCACTTCTTCTGTTACCATTACTATTTCCAGAAAAGCATGCGAAGAAGCGCCTGACATCCTTTTTAGCGGAACGAAAGAACATGCCCCAAGCTGTACCACGGATGGCCTTGGCCATACTGAATGCCGGCTGTGTGGTGAAACCATGCGGGATAACATCATAGTACCGGCAGCCGGACATACTCCAGGAGTTCCCGTAACTGAAAAAGCCACAACCAAAAGCAGCGGAAGCATTATCTGCTACTGTACGGTGTGCAATGCCCCAGCCAGCAATACAGAAATTAATGCAGTAAATAACATACACCTGTCAAAAACAACAGGCACTTATAATGGCAAGACACAACACCCTTCTGTTACAGTAAAGGACAGTAACAATAACCCACTAAAACTTAATACAGACTACACCCTCTCCTATGCAAAAGGCATGAAAAACCCTGGAATTTACCATATTATGGTAACATTAGACGGCAATTATGAAGGCGCTTCCCGCCTGTCATATACCATCACTCCAAAAGGTACTTCCATATCTAAGATAATACCAACAAAGAAAGGGTTCACTGTAAAGTGGAAAAAACAGCCCAAACAGATAACAGGCTATGAAATCCAATATTCTTCTAAAAAGAATTTTGCAAAGAAATCGAGAAAGACCGTATCCACAAAGAAGAATAAAACCTCAAAAACCATTACAGTTAAAAAACGAAACAAAAAATACTATTTCAGGATACGCACTTATAAAACAATTAAAGTCAATGGGAAAAATAAGAAAATCACCTCTGGCTGGTCTAAATTAAAAACTGTAAAAGCAAAGAAATAAGTTTCCCCTATACGAATGTGGAAGCCAAGTTGGATGCTCCTTGGAGCGTCCAACCTGGCTATTCACAGTCAATGGTATCAGAAATTGTGAATAGCAACCGTCCAACTGCACAGGTGGAATAATTTCAAACTTATTCATGGATTTCAAGAGGAAGCCCGTCCGGGTCATGAAAAAACGTCATTCTTTTCCCAGTAAATTCATCTACCCGCACAGGCTCCGCCGTAATGCCTTTTTCTGACAGATATGCTATTGCATCATCAATATCCTCAACATAAAAAGCAAGATGCCTAAGCCCCAGGGCTTCCGGATAACTTGCCCTTTCCGGGCTGCCTTTAATAATAAACAGCTCAATTTCCTGCTCCCCACACTTTAAGTCAATCTTATAATCATCCCTTGCTTCCCTGTAATTTTCCCTTATCACCTCAAACCCCAACAAGTCAACATAAAAATGCCTTGACTTTTCATAATCACTCCCAATCACTGCAATATGGTGTATCTTTCCAAAATACATGACAAATTCTCCAATTCCTCTTTGTTCAAACAAAATATTTACCCATACAAGTTAACGCCCCACTTGTTACTTACTGATTATGCAGCCATCACTATTCTTCATCATATTCATCAATCAGGCGCTCATTATATTCAAGCTGCCGTTCCAATTCCTCCAGTTCATCAGTAGTATTATTAAACTTATCTAAAGCATCCTGAAACTCTTTATCTTCCCTGTCGGATGCTGTTGCCTGATACCAAATGAACCATCCAATCACAGCGATTGCTGCCACCGTAACAATCGTTGGTATCAAAGAAACCATCTTTTTGTTTTTCTTTTTCAATATCTCCTTTTCTTTAAGCCTAGCTTTCTCATGCAGATGTTCCATTCCAGAAATTTTAATTCCGCAATGAACACAAACTTCAGCCTTATCCGATATTTCTCTGCCACATTCAGGACATTTAATAAGCGCCATTCTATAAACCTCCCCTTCACATTTTTAATCTATTTTACCACACAAAATAGTTAACTTCCATATTTTTCTAAATCTATACAGACAACAGCATTTACAATGGTTACTGTTTCACTCTATATACAATAACTACAATGGTTGCTAACACAGTCAATGGCTGGGCATATAGAATTCTGAATCAATGCCCAGCGAAGCACATATCTATACGGTAATACATAAAATGATATGAAACACTATTTTATGCCGAAAGGAATAAATAAGATGAATAATAAGCGTACCAGATTATGTTGTAATTGTTGCTGCCATGGAATTGTAGGCCCGCAAGGGGAAGCTGGGCCGCAGGGGCCAATGGGTCCACAGGGGGAGGCCGGGCCGCAGGGGCCAATGGGTCCGCAAGGGGAAGCCGGGCCACAAGGGCCTGTGGGTCCTGGCATAATGCCATCATATTTTAATGCTGTTATGCAAGGAGGTTACCAAACGGTTCCACCAGAAGGGGAAGTTAATTTCTTGCTTTCATTTCAATCCGGGGATTTCTCATTTATCCCAAACTCAGCAGAAATTATAGTAAATACAGGCGGCGTTTATCGGATAGACTATTCGCTGCTAATCCGCCCCGCCTCCAAATTGCTCAATATTGCTTATGCAGTAGCCATTAACGGCCTGGAAAACCCGCTATCGTTTTTTGGGACTTATGCCGATGAACTTGCAAGTACTGAACGTACAGAAATAACGGGCATGTTCTTTACGCCAATTGCCGCAGGCTCAACCGTCACGCTGCGGAATAAATCCTCTTCTGAAGATTATCTGGCAGGGACAGGAATTGATAACCAGGCCGTCAACCATGCCTCCATCCTGCTGCAGAAGATTGCATAATAATGGATACTATCTATGTCTAATCATAGTGAATTGTTAATAATAAATCAACCATTTGCCCTTGCTCTTACCCTTATGGTGTTCTATCAAGGGCAAATTTTTTCAACCACCAACCCAAACATTTCCATACTACTAAGACGGAAGATTGAGCTACAACAATTGATGGCGCTAGATGTCCGATGGACATCAGTTAAACACGAACCGCAGCGGAGCGTAGACCAACACAGCAGATAAAAATTTAGGCGGGTAAAAACATCGACATTTAACCGCCTTAGTAATATCTTTATCTGCAAACCACATACCGAGTATGGGACATATCCACACCCCGGTAATGCTTTGTCCACATATCCCTGCCAGTCATGCCATTCCTCAAAGCCACCTTCTGCGAGGCTATATTAGTATCCCTGATAATTGAGCAGACTTCCGTTGCGCCAAGCTCTTTGAACGCATACTTTTTACATGCCGCCGCAGCTTCTGCTGCATATCCCTGATGCCAGAAAGCACGCTGAAAAAGATACCCTATTTCGAGAACCTCTTCGCTTTTCCATGGCTGCATTGTCAGTCCGCATTGTCCAATCATATCATTTGTTTCTTTCAGAACCGCAGCCCACAAGCCAAATCCCCACTTTTGGTAACGGGCAATCTGCCTGTCCAGCCATTCCTGCACCTCCCTGTCATCAAACGCCCCTTCATACGCATACATAACTTCTGCATCCTTCAATATTTTACACAAGGATTCAAAATCCTCCTGCTTTAATTCCCGCAGATACATCCTTTCTGTTTCAAGTATCATGGCCTGCCTCCTTTTTCCTTCTAGCCAAAGAGTTATTTTTCCTGTTACACTTTTTTAAAGTACACTCTAATTTCCCATTTACACAGTAAGGAACTGTTAAAAATACTTGCTCAGGCAGAGAAATTTGTAATATAAATATAAGCATCCTCAAGCGTTGCCTCACATGGTTTACATTCCATTGGGGGCATCATTTTACTAATCAGCCTGATTTGCAGGCTGCCATTTACATATTGCTTTGACGAAACATGATAATTCTTCTCTAATTCCCTTGCTGTCTTTTCATCTACTGCTTTACAGAGCCAGACATGGCCTCTTGCCTGCTCCAGCAACTCCCCGATGCTTCCTGAATAGAGAAATTCCCCTTTTTTCATAACGGCAATCTGGTTACAGGTCGCAATCAAATCCTCTACTACATGCGTGGAAAACAAAACCGTACGGTTTTCTGAAAATTCCACCAGCAAATTCCTTATCCGAATACGTTCTTCCGGGTCCAAACCTGTTGTTGGTTCATCTATCACCAAAAACTCCGGTTCATTTAAAAGCGCCTGAACAAGTCCAACCCTCCGCTTCATGCCGCCTGACAGCTGTTTCATTTTCTTTTTGCGCTGCTCCAGCAGATTCGTGCGTTCCAGATAATATTGGATGCGCTCTTTACAGGTTCTTTTGGGAATACAAGACAAATCCCCCATATACTCCAGGCACTCCTGCACTGTCAAACTCGGATATAATTCAATCTCCTGCGGCAGATATCCTATTTTTCCCTGTATCTCTGCGTAATTTCCACTATTATAAGACATCCCCTCAAAAGATACTGTACCATCAGAAGGCTCCAGTATTGTTGTCAGCACCCTCATCAGCGTAGTTTTACCGGCTCCATTTTCCCCAAGCAGACCTAAAATCCCTTTGGGAATCTCAAGGTTTATATGGTTTATTGCCGTCACCTTATTCTTAAACACCACTGTTAAATCTTCTATTTTAATACTCATCCTTTTGCCCCTCCTTTTTCCCGCCAGCGCTCCCACGGCAGCCCCTCAATATTTTAGGAAGTACCGCCAACATGACAGCTACAGCGCATATACAGATAACCTTTCCATAAATCCAACAGAGATTACTGCCATTTTCCACATCCCTGAATGTATAAGAAAATAAATTCCAGCTTCCAAAATACTTATCGCCAATGCTGGAATTTGAAACAATCCATATCCCAAGACTTATACCAATCCCAATCCACACATTACTGAAAAAAGCAGCCAGCGTATTAGATAAAGTCCCAAAAAAGCCTATAGTTACTATAATTGCTGCAAGATACAGGAGAAATTCCTGTATTTCAGCTTTTGCACCGCCTGCCTGGTAAAAAAAAGCCTGTGGAGCCTGAAAAGCAAAAAATAATCCATATCCCGTCGCTGCAAGAAGCAGCAGGAAAATTCCCTGTACAGCTAATCTTTCCAGAATAGAGCGCACCCTTTTCACCATGGGATACAGCCTCTGTATCTCTGACCTATTGCTTGTAATCTCCTGTGTATATGTATCAGCACAAAATACCGCAGCCAGCATTGCCATCGGCGGTTCTAATGCAATCCCTATCTCATTGGTATAAGTCACTCCCCTGATTATGCTTAAAACCACAACAAAAAATACTGCATAAAAAACTTTATATAAAGGCAGGGAAATTTTTATTTCAGAAGCCATTATATCCGCCTCCTTTTCCATAGCTGTATTGAGATAAAAATGATAATTGCAGATGCTAAAACCAAAAATCCCTGGTTTAGCAGCGCCAGCGGCGGAGGGGCGGTATCAAAAAACTGGCCGGGAAACCGCACCATAATAGCAAGCGGCCTGCCATAATATCCATACACCCCCTCTGCATTCTTGCTTCCCATATTAGAATATACCATATAAAGGATTAAAAGCGGCGCTGCAGGGAGCGGGCTTTTAAACAGCAGTGAAACCAAGCTGTATACGCTTACAATCATTAACATATTCGGTAAAATATACATAGCAGTTGCCGCCACAAAATCAAACAGCCTTACTTCAAATCCGCTGCCTCTTGTATACATATAACAGCAGAGCCAGAAAATGATATCCATAGCTACAAGCACTGCCGCACAAACCGCAAACCCTCCGGCTATTTTCCCCGCCACATATTTCCCTGCACTGACAGGTTTTGTATGAAGCAGTTCGTATGTGTTTTTCCTGGTATCCTGCAAAAACAGCACAGATAACATAACCACCGCAAAAAAGCCCATATACAATCCCGCAAAGTCAGCAAATTTTCTGGAAAAATAATAAGAAAACGGCTTCTTTTCCAGCTTTTTTGATATATAAGAATTTATTTCTTCCCTTGTCCCCTTATGGTAAGAAACATCCTGCCAGGCATAAACTGCCCCATAAAGCCCATATTCTTTTTCAAGATATTCACCGGCCTGCCCTATATCCATTTCCTGCATTTTTGATATAACAGCTTCTGCCTCTTTTTTATCCATCTGAAATTCTGAAATCAACACTTCCCGGATACTTTTTTCCCAATTTTTCCGCATATACTCCTCTGATGACGGCACATATCCTTCATATACCTCTACATCCCCCTTATAGGCTGTATCAGGATAATCGTTAACAATTGTTTCCCCCTCTTTCAGAAAATGTATCTCCAAATAAGGGCTTACGTTCTGGAACACCCCAAAAACAACAATTGCAATCCCAAGCCAAAACAGGGGCCTTTTCATATAATTTATTATTTCCCTCTTTATAATTGGCATCATTCTGCTTTGCCTCCTCTCTTTGATACCATAGGAACTGTCTAACTTTGTATTCTGCGCAAAATGAAAAGTTATTGACAGTTCTTTATTATAAATGGAAAATAACAATAAAAAATCAACAAAAACCAAATTACACAATCCGGCGGAATACCGCTGTTACTACAGCCCCGGCCTGCCCACTATTTTCTATGATTAATTTCCCCCTGTGCTTTTCACAATACAGCCTGCTAAGATACATCCCCATCCCCGCATGTTCCAGGCTGTCTTTCACATTTTTCCGATAAAATGCTTTTGTTATCTTTTCGCCGCTCTCCTGAAACCCTGCCCCATCATCCCTGACACAGATTTTTAATTCAGAGGCTGAAACTTCTACATAGACTTCCACCTGCTCTTTTGCATAACGCAAAGAATTTGCCAGCAGGTTCTCCAGAACCTCTAAAATAATCTCTTTATCCCCACAGAACACCTCCTCTGTTATTGGCATTTTTAAAACAATTTTTTTCCCAGGCCTTTTTTCTAAAATCTCCAATTCTGCCTGTATATCTGCTTTCAATTGCCCTGCCGAAATTTCTTCTGCTATGAAATCCCTCTTTTCCAAACTGCTCATCTTCCGCATAGTCTCTGTAAAAACATCTATCCGCCCAATCTGTTTCAGGCTTTCCGATACCATATCCAAAGCCCTGTCAGTATCTATTTCCTGATTTGGCAGATATTCCGCCAACATCTCCTGATATCCCCTGAGCACAGCCAGCGGCGAACGGATATCATGTGCTATCGCCGCCCTAAGCGCCTTTTCATCTTCAATCATTCTCCATAATTCCCGGTTATTTTCCGCAAGCTGTCCCCGCATCTTCTCAAACTCCTGGCACAGCCTTCCCATCTCATCCCGGTTCTCATAACAAACCTGAAAATCAAGGTTATTGTTAGCAATGTTTTGGGACGCCTGCCCCAATTCTGCAAGCGGCCTTTTTAGCTTATTTCTGTAAAAAAGGAAAACTGCGGCACAGCTTCCTGCAATAGATAAAACCAGTACCGTATATGTCTCCAAAAAATCACAAACTTCAGATAAAATATAATCTGCCCGCTTCATTTCATCCTCTTCCGGCCTGGAAGCATTTACTACAAATTCCATAACCTCCCATTCTTCCATCCCATAATAAATGTCTTCATCAACATATTTCCACCAAATCTGTTCCTGCACCCCTGCGGCCGCCCTCACAATAAATGCGGAAACCAAAAAACTACTTACCAGACTAACCGCCATATACAATACAAATGTTTTTCTCAAAGAAAGGTTTCTTATTTTTTCCATCGGTATCCCATCCCCCATACTGTTTCAATATATTCTGTCTCTGTCTGTTCCTGGAACTTTTTCCTAATCCTATGCACCAGTTCAGTCACTACCCTGCTGTCCCCTTCTGCATCATATCCACATACCTTTTCATAAATCCTCTCCTTGTCAAAAACCATCCCCTGATTCAAAGAAAGGAACTCAATAATCCCATATTCCAGCTTGGTCAGCTCCAGTTCACAAGAACCAACCTGCACTGTTTTTGCTGTATAGTCAATCAAGACCTCCCCCTGGAAATGGCGCTCTGCCCTGCCCCTGTGCCGCTCCTCCCGTTTCAGGTGCGCTGTAACTCTCGCTTCCAGCTCTTTTAGGCTGAATGGTTTTAATATATAATCGTCACCGCCTGACAGCAGCCCATTTACACAGTCCTGCTCCTCTGCCATTGCAGTTAAAAAAAGCACCGGGCAGGCGACCTTGTCCCGGATTCTGCGGCAAACCTCAATTCCATTTACCTGCGGCATATTCACATCTAGCAAGATAATATCCGGCTTTAATTCTATTTTTTGTAATCCTTCTATGCCATTTTCTGCTGTAATCACCTCATAATTTTTCATCTCAAAATAACTTCTCAGCATTTTAAGAAGTTCTGTATCATCATCAACCATCAATATTTTATATGGCATTCTATCCCCCTCTTTCCCTATAACTTTTTGAATAGCATCTATTAAAAACAAACAGCGAATAGAAACATTATAGCATCCTATGATACAAAAAAACAACCGCCACCTATAAAAGTGACGGTTTGTCTGTGCTATCGGAGAAAGAGACAAGCAAGATATTAGTATATAAGATATTATTTATACTGGAACACTTCAGACGGTTCATTGGCTTTCCAAGACTACACATCTTTACGTTCTTGATATTCCCTGACCAAACTATCCCTTGGCTTTATATTTTTCTTAATCCCATATTCATAAATCTGTATCCAAATGTCATCCTCACCCAGCCATTCAGCCAAAGAAAGTGCCTTGTACAAAATAATTTCCCTTTCCCGCTGCCTATTTGCTTTAAAATAATAAGAAATCCCCTCTTCCAGCTCTGCCAGAACAATATGTATCATTAAAACCATATCGCATAAATTATTAATTGTATCTTCCAGGGCATATTTCCTTGTGGCATATTCTTTTAAGCCCCCAAGCTTCCCCACATTCTCATCAATCAGCTTCTTTGCTTCTTCCAATGCCATATACTTTGCATCTGTAGTCTTTAACTCTGAAAGAAGCACTATTTGTTGGTCTACGTGCAATGACTCTGCGCTCAATCCACCTGTGGAAGCATATAAAATTAAGCGTGAAATATTTTCCCGTGTATATCCTATGCCAAGCACTCTCTTTGCCACCAGCTGGAAAAACTCCTCCTGCTTCCACCCAATTGAGCGAAAAGCATCATCTGTTGAAAAGAAGACATAATTACATGCATCAGAAATCAGCCTATATAATTCTACTAACAAATTTACTGACTCTCCATAATTTTCATTTTCCTGAGAAATTTTTTCTAATTCCTTCAGAAAGTTTTTGACCAGAAAACGCCACTTAGGACGCTGGTTCTTTGGAATAACCCGATTAGGAAACATGTAATTCTGGGCACGCGCATTTTCAATGAATACCAAAATCTCCTGTTTCAGGTTTTCAAAAGAAACCTCTGTTTTTTTCTTTGCCTTATTTGGACTTATACCAGACAAAATATCTTTAATTATCTGGTCTGCCTCTTCTTTCTGGGATTTCGTAAAATGCTTATAACTCTCTACAAATGCCTTCTCTAAAAATTCCCTGTCTGCCGCTTTCAACAATTCTCTCAGTTCCTGTACTTTCATTTTCTTTATCCACACCCTTCCTTATCATTTTAAAATTTTAAGGAACTGTCACGAAATAACTTACCAATAGCGCCTAACAAAAATATTATTGAGATGCGCCAAAAGATGTGTTATAATCGCAAAAGAGCAATCGTGTTTACGTTTTGTAAGTAGTCATACATAGCAAAAGCCACCCTTGTACTTTGGTCGAGTGATAGGGTGGCATTGCTATCTTAATTCACAGGTCAACCCCTTATGGGCGGTTGCTCTTTCTTTGTGCCTATAATATAGCATATCTTGAATCCGTTTGCAAGAGCCTTTTTCTGACTTTCTGGCACTATTCCATTTTTGAGTTTTAGTGTTTAATCTATTTGATGAATACAAAATAAAACTAAAACAAAGATGAAAGGATTTCAAAGACAACAAATATATACCGTTCTATTTTCAATAGCCAACCACCTGATAACTGGCAGTTGGAGCGAAAGAAACAGCTATATGTAACGACCTATAATTCTATATCCTTTTCATTAAATTGTCTCTCAACAATTTTTATATTTCCTTTATAATCTTTGCGAATCATCCGTTCCAAATTAACATATTCAGGACTCGCCTTTAAATTTGGCGTTGAAGATGTCACTATTGCTCTTGCATATACACGTCCAAATTTACAGAAAATATTTCTATACAATAATAAAGTTCCCTTAAGCTGAATCAACGCTTTGGACACATCAACACCTTTGAGTTCTGCTAAAACAGCAGTCGGAGCTGCATCACTAATGACAAATAAATAATCACATTTACTCGTATTTGATGGAACAAACTTGTCTTCCTTTATTATACCACCATCCATTTTATATAAAATCACATGGTTTTTCTTCGTATTTTCAAACACATATTTCTTCTTATTCTCTTCACATTTTACCGCTGAACGTCTGTCCGATGACTTAATACAGTTCATCCTATTTTTATTATCACATTTCTCTAAAGAATTGCTTTGCAATTCCCCATTAATACATTCTTCTAATTTTCTACAAATCATTCATCTATCTCCATAGTAATAAGCGCATCAAGTTCACTATTTGTAATAGACGATACTTCATCAATATAATTTGTATTAATCATATGACTTTCCTCATCTAACAAAGATTCCAGCACATTTTCGGAATTGTCCACTTTATAGGCGGCAAAGTTTTCATAAGACACTCTTAAATTTTTTGGAATAACAATCTTATTTAACTTTGTATGCCGATTCTCCACTTTTTCAGAAAACAATAATATATTCGTAGAAGTAAGTATATATGGACTATGTGTAGTTATAATAACCTTACTGTTCGTTGAATTTATCATTAACGAAATGAGATTCATAACATCCTTTTGTGCAATCGGAAATAAATGTGCTTCCGGTTCTTCAATTATAATAAACGATTTTTTCTTTTCTAAAATTATTACAAAAGCAAGCATCAATATCCACAACACTTCCTGCTGACCAGACGAACCATACATCAATTTAACCCAATGATGCTCATCAAAATAAATTTTTTCACCATCGCTCTCACTTATATAGTCTGCTTTCAAAATTTTCTTAATAAATTCATACGCCTGGTCTACTGCTGCATTATTTATCTGGCCCTTTACCGTTTTTATATAATCTGTAATCATTTCCGGAATTTTAGTTCCAAACTTATTTTTTGTTATTTTTATCAGTTTAATAAATTCCTGCATAGTCAAATCCATCTCATCAGTAGAAACATCCTGTAACTGCTCAGACATGGTTGCCAGCAAACTTCTTCCGGCTGGAATATAAATAATCTCATCATTGTTTTCAAATACCGAAAACAACCGTCCATTTAAATGGCGTTTCATTACCCCCACAGCAGTTATATTATCTAAAAGACTCTTTGTATTGAAATTATTTAAAAACATTTCAGAAGCTTCATTTATCAATCCCAAAAGTTCTTCTTTTAATTTAGCATCAAGAGAAAACCGCACGTAACCGTCACGGTTTAAGAAAATATTAACATGTTTCCCGGCAAACATATAGGATATATTAAATTTCTGCATATGTTTCGTTTTCCCAAAGCATCCCATAAACTGTTTTGTCAAATATTTCATATAATTATTGAAATACTCATTCCTATGATTCTGTGTAAACTGTGATGCATCCATCAAATAATCTAAGGTATAATCTCTTATCTTTTGAACAAAATATACAACTTTACAAATTGTACTTTTACCAGAAGCCTGGGCACCTATAAATATCTGAAAATTTTTATTTAAATTTATCTGTGCCTCTTTTACCGGTCCAAAATTTTGTATGACAATTCTATTTTCCATAATCAAAAAATCACTTCTCCATTGCTATTATAGTTCATATCAGATATTAAAATTATAATAGAACAGCGTCTAATTTACAATACATAACTTGTCCTATTTGACGGAAACGCCGACCAAATCACACTTTCTAGTACAGCGTTTCCTTAATCCCCATATACTTAGCACTTGATATTTTTGTCAGCGCAAGGCGGAGGAAGGAGGCAATGCGGTGGCATTGTTGACTGACGACAACGCAGCGATGGCGTAAATAGCGGGCGCTAAGTGTATGAGGGACTAAGAAACGATGTACTAGTAATTCATTTTTAATAGTATTTTGCCAAAAGCCCCAGGCAGACGGCATATTATACATTCTTTTCCTTCATAATTTCCTTTAAAATTTTCTTCCCCAACGATGTTGTTATCTTATTTTTTTCATTTTCCCAATCTAAAACCTTTTCATCTGTAAACTCTGCACCTTGGCTTCTATATTGGTAAAATTGATACAAAGCCTGTATTTTATCCAATTCATAGGCGATTTTACCATTAATATCCGATTTCCCCCTATTATACACATCCCATACCTTCTTACACTGCAGCATATTCCCTATATAACTATATGTATCATGCATTAGAAGGACACGCATCCTGAAATCTTCAAGCTCCCTGCGCTCCTCTGTATCCTCACTTGGAACAGCATCCCCAACGTCTATTTCTGCCCAGTCATGGATTAAAACAGCATCTAATACTTTCTTTTTATCATAATTCTTATAATCCATTTCCTTTGGAGGTTCTTCCGGTAAATAAAGCATTCCCAGCATCCAAGTATAATAAATATGCTCTGCAACATTTTCATACGGTTTATTTATTACATCATTTATTATTCCCTGTTCCCATCCCTTCCGTACAATATTTTTAACACCATATAATTTCTCATATAAAAAATAAGGGAAATATGTCTTTTTCTCAATATCCTCCTTTAACATTGTCAGATAAGCCCTAAAATCTATATTAATATTACCCTGCTCTTTTTGCAGGGTGATATCAATAATTTCCTTTAAATGCCGTATACGTCCTTCACTTAAACCATCTTTCCCTAACCTGGCCTGTACCAAAGAACACAATGTAAACAAGTTAATTTGAAAATTCAAATCTTCCATACCTTTTACAGATGACAAATAATGCTCTATGCGGTTCATAAGGACATTATAGGTAATATCTATACTATTTGTGCCATCATCATTGTAATTATACATCCTGCTGTCTGGTTTTCTGGGAACATCCCCATAATATTCTAAATGAAACCCCCTGTTTATCTGGTTTGCCACAGGATAATTTAATAGCATTTTTAAGTATGCTTCCCTCTTATCCTTTTTCCCGAGATATACCAGGCTTATAATTACAGACCGCAGCAGTAAATGCGCATCCCTTTCTTCCTGTTCCGTCTGCATTACTTCTTTCTCGATTAACTGTTCATACAAATCATTATAATAATTCTCCAGCATTGATAAAATATCTGCCCTCAAACTCTTATGCGTTATCCGCCCCATCATATAAAGAGCCTGGGACTTTGCAAGAATCCGCCCCTCCCCATATACCTGCTTACATTTATCAAGGATTAATTCCTGGACTTCAAGGCTTTCATTAATCAAAGGCTTAATAAATATATTTACATCCTTTGGAAATAAATATTCCAATTCACCAATATCTTCTTTTCCACTAAAATTTTTAATTTTGCCCACATAATAATATGCAATTAAAAAATTAGAAATTGTCTTATGCTGGTGAATCAAATTCCATTCCCTGTTATTTCTTGCAATTTCATCCTGTGAAAATTTTTTATTGGTCATAAAATATTCATATGACATTCTTGCGCTATCTTCAAAATCGTCAGTATCCCTTAAATATGCCATACAATAATTTTTATACAAATCACTTATAGAATCCAAACCACTCAGTACATCGCTGTCATAGCATTTTTTAAACACATTTAAAATGTTAAAATCTACCTCATCCAAATCAAATCTATCCAAATAACTATTTATATCTTCAGTCAAATCCCTGTTTCCATCAATTTTAGTAAAAAAATGTATAAATTTTTTCCATTTATCCGTTTCATAATTGTTAATTGCTTTGAATCTAAATGTATAAAGCATCCTTGCATACATATACGTATATTTTTTTCTTTCCCTGTATACATAAATATTTGTTCTTTCGCCAATGCACACAATTTTTTTATGTGCCGAAAAATCGTTTATATAATCATTAAAATATTTCGCAGTTTTTAAGGTTGTCCTAAAATAATTTTCATTGCCGTCAATTATAATGATATAAGGAATATCCGGCTGTGCCTTCACCAATACATTCAGCCTCTCCAAATCCTTGTACATTACATTTTTCATTTCCTGTTCACCCAGCCCGGAGTTTCCAATCACTGTATCATAAAAGTGCAAATTAATATAAAATGGACAAAAGGAAAATCCATTGTCCAGGCAGTATCTATATAAATATATGTACAAAATTGACAAAAACGTATTCTTTCCAGTTCCATCCGGACCCGCTATTTTAATCAGATTCCCTTTCTTTTGGTTTAAAATAACATCCTTGACAAAATCAAAAATATTTCCGTCAACTTCAACCCTGCCTTTATCATTACATATATCTATACATAACTTAAACAAATCAGAATATATTTCTATATCCTGTTCTGAAAGCTCTTCCTTCCTATACCTTTCTTTAATATAATTTTTCATAATAAATTCATGAAGTTCCCGTAGTAAAACACTTTCAGCAACCTTTGAACATCCATCCCTCTTTATCTTTTTTATCTCATCAATTACCCTCTGATTTCCGCTTTCTATCTTCGCAGAAATACTCTCCTCCTTCTTATCCAATTCTTTCTTCAACTCTTTGACTATTGCATCTATTGTTTCGGCAGACATAAACAAATCCGTATCATCTATCTGCATTCTGTAAAAATTACAAAGAATATCCAGAGAATCATCTATAAGCTTTTTTACTTTATCCTGCTGCCTCTTACTGCCTGCTTTTGAATAAGAAATTGCTTTTGAATAAATAGTTTCCTTCATCACTTCCCTGTCTGATTTATTTCCAAACAGGCAGACTTTAACGTCAAGCAATAACTCTGATAAGATATATTCAGAAATCCCCTGAAAGTCTATTTCTTCTGCCAACTCACATATCTCATTTATATTATTCTGCCTTTCTATATAGCTCAAAATAGACCTGCTGATTTCCCCATCCTTTTTCTTGTCAATCAAATAATCTTTTCCCGCATCCAACCCTAATCCCGCTAAATAATCTATAAAAAGACTCATAAAATCCCCCCTAATGACAACATTTTTAATATATTACCATATTCTGCCAATATAAGCAATTTGAAAAAGCATTAAAAGATACTGTTAACACCCACTCCCAAATGAGCAAAATGCGGATGCGCAAGCAGATGCAAAGAGCGCATAAGCGCGGGTTTCGCGAATGCAGAAGTTAGGTTGGATGCTCCTTGGAGCGTCCAACCGCACAGGTGGAAAATTTTTAATGTAAGAATTGACAATCTAATATTTATTAGCAGAAGAAAACGAAGATGGTTTTTATGAGTACACTGGAAGCTGGCATTGAAGCATCCTGTGTATTGATGGACACGTGGTTTACCAATGACTTTCTGTAACTACACACTTATCCTCTCAAAATCAATTTCAAAGTCTTCATATATTCCAGCCTTTACTCTATCTGAAAAGGAATATTGTCTAAAGATATCATGTTCAAAATTATAAACCATTATCAACCGTTTCGTTGGATCAACAATCCAATATTCCCTAACTCCTGCCGCCCTATATTTAAACAGTTTTTTATTGTAATCCATTGAACGGCTTGAAGATGAAACAATTTCTATAATCCAGTCAGGTGCACCCTTGCACCCTTCATCTGTAAGCTTATTCTTGTCACAAATTACGGATATATCAGGCTCAAGGTAAATATCATTATCCGCATTCAAAAATACTGCAAATGGAGCTGGATAGACTTCACAGTCTCCATTTTTACTATGAATATAATTCCCTATTGCCCAATCCAAAAAATGTACAAGTTTTTGATGAATTCTATCAGGCGCTGCCAGCATATATAATTCGCCGTCAATCAGTTCAGCCCTTTGTCTGTCTGGTAAATTGTAAATATCGTCAATAGTATAATTTTCTATTTTTCTTGCTGCATCCATCTAAATCACACTCCTTTTCAATAGAATATCAAACTTTTACAAGCATAACAAGCATATTTTAATGAAAAATCTGAACACCGAAAAAGGAAGTGCCTTTTCCAAACCAACCTGGTAACTCCGTTACAGGAGAACAGGGTTGTTGACCCACACAAGCTTGTAGAATTTAATTGCAAAACTATGGTTCATCTATTTTATACACATACATATATGAGCTATTTGGAATATTATAGAACTCTCCTTTGGCATATTCGACATCTGTATCACTTATATATTCACTTTTCTCAATCAGCTCCAATTTTCCATCGCCAATCAGGCTTCGTATATTTTCAATATCTTCCTCCTGTATAGCTGCCGCTATGCTATAAAAGATGACGCAGTCGCCCTTTTTTACTGATTTGGCACTGCTCCTTTTTATACATTGGGGTCCAAGTCCCCCTGGTAACATCTTGTCATAATTTTTAATCCGCATAATGTCTAAATCAAATGTGTTCCCATAGAAAGTAATGAAAACCGGGTTATATTCTTCTATCATTTCATAAACCATCTTCTCTGATATTCTATTTTTTCTCAACCTAAATTCAGCCTGAAAATTTAATACAAATGTGACAAATATCCCTAATAAAGCTCCCATATAAATCAGTTTTGCCGCTATAGCTGCTTCTCTTTTTCTGAATCCCCAAAAAAACTCTATTCCCATGGCACACAGAAACAATATCAGCGGTTCTATCACCAACATATGCCTGCTTGGACTATAGGTTAATTTTCCCATTAAAATCATAATGCATGTAAGAAACAGGCAGATATCAACAAAGGGAGCAGCCAGATGTTTTTTATAATGTATCCAAAGAATCCCCGCTAAAACAGCCAAAAATACCGCGAAGGAAAGTATGTCAGAGATAAGATTTTGTTCCTTATAAACAAAAAAGCTCCGAATCAGCGTTGCCGTATTATGAACAAAAAAATTTATAATATATGTAAATTTATTTTCCACGCCTTCCAACTGAAATAGAAACTGCCCTTCGGTGCCTGTATTCCAATTAATTGACCTTCCTAAAAGACCGTATTCCTGTAATTTCATAAGCAGAGGGATGCACATAATAAGGGATAAAACACTGGAAATAATTGCTTTTATCAATTCCTGTGTTTTCTTTCGATAAGCAAAATAGACATATAGGGATATATATAGTGAGAAAACATAAACAAACATTTGATAGCTGGCATAGCATTCCCAGGCGCATATTATGGCAGCTGCTATTACATTTATTTTTCCTTTTTCAACGATCCAGAAATAGGAAAGCATACATAACAGCATTGCTGTCACCCCGATGGAATATGGTTCAGCTTGTGATGCATATATAATATTTTCCCATGAAAAAGTAATTAAAACCACTGAAAAAAATACTGCAAATCTATTATGACACACTTTTACTAACAGATAAGTAATTAACACTATATTCATTATTGAGAAAACCAGCGAAGGCAGCCGGCCTAAAATAATATTTCCAATATATCCCCATTTTTCATCAATTAGTAATGAAATAATTCCCACTTGGAATGGTGCATAAGTCCAGCCAATATCTCTATAATTCAGTCTTTTTATAAAGTTTTCACCTAAACGGCACAATGATGCTACTAATCCAATATCATCATAGTGGGTAAAATGCTGCCATGATAATAAGCCCCTTATACAGATTCCGACAAGTAAAGTTAAGAACACTAATATTTTCCAGGCATACTCTTTCTGGGATATGCTGTTTTCCATCCGTTTGGCATCTTTTAAACCCTGTTGTTTTCTCATTGTGCACTGCCTCCTTCCTGCTGCATAAATAGTTTTTTCCATTTATCAATGTTGTATGACTTTGTACATACCGCATCAAACTGTATCCCTTCAGCCGCTATCTGCGCAGCATAAGTTTCTATTTTTTCCGGCTGTCCCTGCAATTCAGGGGATACCAGGCACATTTTATAGCCCATCTGCATAATTTGCCTGTATACCTTATTGTCTACTGGCAGTTTCGTAAATGTGTCCACCCACACCCAGCATACTTTTCCTGCCATTGCCCTTAGTGTATCCATACCTTCATATTCTGAATACCGTATGGCAATATTTTTTTCCCCTGCATCTGCCAAAAGTTTAATCATAGGAAATGTGGAATCCAAAAAGAAATATTTTTCCACACCGTAACCCTTAACCAATTCAAGGGCTTTATGTTCAATCCGCTCACTTTTTATATTTAAAATCATTGTACCGTGATGGTACTCTTTCAAGTATTCCTCAAAATCCTCACCAGCTTCAAATGGATTATGCTGGATGTAAATTCTTCCGTTTAAGCCGTCTCGCAGATCCAGTTCAACGCCATACTCTGCTGGCGTCTTTAACAGTTCCTCCTTTGTGTTTACCCTGTGGCTTATATATTCTGTCATGATATGCCGCCTTTCTTCAGTTTTCTGCTAAACCCAACTGTCCTTTTAATAAATTTCCATTTAGAAACAAATCCTGTATTCCAGTGAGATGTACCATGCACCCTTTTAGGAAACATGACATCAAACCGCTCTATATGTAATCCTGATTTTTGCGCCATAAACAGTGCATATAAATCCAATGAAAAGTCTTTCGGAGGATTTATCCATGTCTCGAAAAATTTTTTGCTGAATACGTTAGGCTGGGCATTTACATCATATAGCTTTACCCCCATATACAATGTTTCAAATGCGCTCATCCCACTTGTAAAAAACTGGTCGAATAAAGGACGGCCTTTTCTGTTTCCCTTGATAAATAACTCCTCTGCATAATTTCTTTTCTCAATAATATCCAGCGCTTTAAGCAAATCAGCAGGGTCAGTCTGCATATCCGCATGTGTCCAGCCTATAAATTCACCCGTACTAACTTTTAGCCCCTGTACAATACCGTAGCCATATCCTTGATTTACCTCTACACGTATTGCCTTTGCGAAAGGATATTTAGGCAAAAGTGTATTTAATACTTCCGGGGAACTGTCTGTGGAACCATTATCTACCAAAACCACCTCTATATCGTCCCTTTTGATAATTCCGTCAAAACGCTCCAATATTAACGGAATATTGTCAGCCTCATCATAACAGGGAATTACAACTGATAATTTCATCCTATCTTAAATCTCCTTCTTTCTTAATAAATACAAAATATTTCTGCCCCAGAAAATTAAGCACAGTGCTTACAAATGTTGCGCATAGAAATGCCACTATCCGCATGGCGGCAAGCAGCATTACCAGTTTATTTATTCCAGCATTCACACATGCTGACACTGCATACAGCATGGCATATTTCATAATTTCAGCTTTAGAAAATCCTTTACTTCCAAATGTCCATATTTTATTTATGACAAATCCTACTGCGGCGCCGCATATGTATGATACAGCTTTCGATATGGATATATTGGCGTCCCAATATAATAAAAGATTATATACAATGTAGTCTGTTGCAACTGCGCTTCCTCCCCCAACTAAAAATCGCAGCACTTCCGTCTTCCGTATCTGGTTTTTTTCCATACATCCTCCTCCATATAGATATACCTCTCCAGTTCTTCCATTCTGGTGATTTCCAAAGTCTTCTTAACTTCCCTGCCTTTCCGAAGCCTGCCGTATGGGTTAAACCAGACTGGGCGTATCCCTGCATCTGAAGCCCCTATTACATCCTTTTCATAGCTGTCACCCACATAAATCATTTCTGATGGCGGCATTCCCAATTTATGTATTGTCATGTCAAATATTCTCCTGTCAGGCTTTTCCGCTCCAGCCTCCTCACTAGAGACAAATACATCCACAAAATCTGCTATCCCAAGCTCCCTGAGCTTCCTGTGCTGGATATGCGCAGTCAGGTCAGTGCATACGGCAACTTTAACCCCACTTCGGTTTAAACGCTGCAAAAGTTCCCACACACCCGGTCCAGGGCACATGTATTTAAGCATATAACCCCAATATACATCATATAATTCAAGACTGTATTTTACCGGGTTCAGCCCAAGATATTCCGATGCCTTCTGGAAATATATGATACGATTATGCTGCGCTGCGCAGTTTCTTAAAGCCTTTTTTGTCTGTTCCCTGCCTTTTTGAAAGGCTTTCAGAAATTCCTCATAGGCAATCTGCACTTCAGCGCACAACCACTTTCCTGCTGCTTCTATGGCTTGCTCATTTACCGCATCATAATTATATAATGTATTGTCTAAATCAAATATAACTGCTTTTACCATTTATATCTCACCTCTCAGCTTATCGCTCACCAGCAACAGTACAAATAATTTCAGAATCCCATCTACCGCATCCTGGCTGTCAAGGCTTTCTGACGTAATTTCCCCCAGCCCAGGGATTACCCTTCCCGCAATTGCTTCTACGGGAAAGGGGCTGTTTTCCAGCATGGCACTGTCCAGGTCAACCGTCTGTGTCTGCAGGTCCTCCCCATAATCACACAAGACATTTAAACCGCTTTTTGCAAGTTCGTCCGTCAGCGGCTCAATATTGACTGCGGCGCTTATAGTGATGCGGATGCTTAACTTCACTTCATGGTTTTCTTCCATGCAGCTCTTAAGGGTTTTGTCATAATATTGTATAGCCATATCCGCATAATCTTTCTGGGGATAAATATACTTTACAGCATCCGTCATCCGGCCCTCTATCTGTTCCAGTATCTTTTCTTTTGAATATCCTCTCGAGTTCATGTCTCTTTGTATTTTCCAATATCTCCTGAGCGTCTCGTCCACCTCCATGTATATTTTCAAGTCAAGGTTTTTTCTCATCTGCGGCAGGTATAAAGAATGCAGGCCATTGATTACAATATACCTGTTGGGTTTTATCCGTCTCTCCTCCGTAAATGTCCCAGTGCCGTGGTCATATTCTACCCGCCTGACTGGCATCCCAAACCTTAAATATAACAAATCTGACGCCTGTCTGTATAAATAATTAGCTTTTGGGTTTAAATGCGTGTTTTCCTGCCAGCGGCTGTCCCCACGCTCCCACCTGTGGTCGCCATCGCCCTCAATAAAAAGGACATTTTTCCCGCCCAGCGCTTCACGGATAATCCCCATAAATGTAGACTTCCCCACCCCGCTGTCACCCGCCACTCCGATCGTGAAAGGAACATTCCTGCGTTTATAGAATATGCTGTCCAGCACACCGAGACGGTACATGGAAAATATAATGTAAAATAAAGTCCCCGCCAATAGCGTAAACAATATATTGGAAAACAGTTTATTCTCTACTTTTATGAAAGACATGTCCATGCCAAACAGGTATAAGTCCACCACTTTTCTGCTGTGCAGAAATATAAAGTACAATAAATACAATGCATTCAGGAAAATGTATATGGCCATGTTCTTATATTTCGCCTTATTAATGTTGGCAAAAAACAATGTGACGTACGGAACAATCCATACATACCATCCCGGCATGGGCGGACACACTGCCAGAAGGACGATAAATACGATGCCGCACAGGTTTACAAACAAATCCCTGTTGATGGTATTGATACTGTATGTCACCAGGTAAACAATTAATACTGCTGCGATGGGGATATAAACTTCAGCCGAAGCCATTTGAAAAGATACTTTTGTAAGGATTTCCTGTTCCGCATTAAATAAAACAATTTTTTGGAAACCTTCTGACATAAAAGGCAGAACTCCCAGAAATACCAGCCCCAGGGACACAGATATGACTCTGGCCGCCTTCCATATCCCGTCCCTTTTATGCAGGTACAAAAAAACCACTGGCAGAACCGCCAGGATATGCAGCTTTGACAATATCGCACAGGCAAGCAGAAGCGTCCCTTTTAAATGCCTGCGTTTCCCTTTTGAAGACAGGCAGTATACCGCGCCCAAAAGCAGCGCTGTGGGAATCAAGTCAAGCTGCCCATGCATATAGACGGCATAAATCACTATGGGCGATGAAAAATAGAACACTGCCGCATATTTTCTCCTGTCTGGAAACATTTTTACCAGCCAGTATAACCCTATATAATCAAATAAAAGGCTCGGCAGTTTATAAAAGAAATTTAAGAGCCAGGGACTGGCAGGCTCTATGAGGTGCACAATCCCCGCCCCAGCGGATTCTATCAGGAGCATTGCCGCAGGGTAAGGGAATGCCCTGGTGTTTCCCGCTTCAAAAAAATACTGGTACGGATTACCCCCCCCCACTACAAAATGGGTTAGGAAAGGGATGAACATCTTTTCCTGGTAATCTGAAGAGCATACGCACATCAAAAAGATCTTCACAAGTGATATGGCCAATATGAACACATGGAACCTATCTATCTGCACTTCCCTGTTTTTTAGCTTCAAAATCATTGTTAATCAACCTCCAGGCAAAATCTTGCCGCTTCCGACAAATTCCCTCCAGTAGTTAAACGCCGCCATGTATTGCTCATAGTCCTTAGGTGTCCCCCAGCCTATGTACCTGTCTATTTCAAACACTCCGGCGTCCAGCCCCAGCTCCATAGCATGCCGAATGGCTCCATCCACATAAAACTCGCCGTTGATCCTGTCATCCTCGGCAATCATTTTCTCAGCAGCCCTTACAAAATCACGCCCATGCTGAAACCAAAATGCGGCAACGATGGCATGGTCTTCCATCGGCGTGCCTGAAATTGCTTTTTTTATGGACAGCCCTGTAATTTTTCCGTTACCGTCAGCCTCCACCCAGCCATAGGCGTCCGGGTTAGCCAGGACTGCTTCATTATGGCGGTAGGTAAATACCAAAACATCGTACTCATTTTTCAGTTTTTCAAATTTCGCTTCATCTATAACCATGCCGTTATCACAGCCCGCAATCAGCAGTTCCTCACCACAGTTTATTTTTTCCTTTGCCAGTAAGCAAGTACACGCCTGCCCCTGCGTTAGTTGTTCCACTGTGATAAATGACGCTTTGGGGTAATATTCCAGAATTTTGTTTTCCACTCCGCTCTTTTTGTGGAAATCCCTGTCAATGTAAGTGACATTTTCCCCCAGCGCCGCAACGCCTGGCAGATCCCTTGTGGCGCAGACCACCATAGGATATCTTTTCCCATCCCTCCTGTCCGTGGTAAAGATTGCCGGTTTATGGGTTGTGTAGCCTGCATCCGTAAAACGCTTCCCTGCCCCCGCCATAGGTATAATAATATTCATTGCTTTTCCCTCCATCCGAGGGCTGCCGGCTTTGCCGAAGCCCCTTAAATTTTATACAGCATCCCAGTTTCTGACGCAGTCTGTATAAAATAAGTATTCTTCCATATCCTCGGGCGTCCCCCACTGGCAGAATTTTTCCACATTAACTGGAACCCATACTTTCCGTCCATCCCTGACCATATAGTTATAGGGCAGGCTTGCGTAATACTCCCCATTTAACGTCGGCCCATTCTCCACAAGCTTCTGGCAGTATTCTTTCATAATGGCTCCTGTCCGGAAATAATACACTCCTGGGGAGTGTTTTGCTTTCGTCTTATCCTGTTCAAAGGAATATTTTTCACGGATCTCAACCAGATTGCCGTCAGCGTCTGTAAGGCAGGAAGCGTAAACATTTTTTGCAGCCATCAGATGGGGATGGTAGCCCGTATAGCAGGGAATGCATCCGTCACATCCACGCTTTTCAACGTCTGCCTTAAACTTTTCCCAGTCCCACGCCATATAAAAATCACAGTAATTTATGATGCAGGGGGCGTTGTCATCAATCCCTTCCGAAGCCCGCAGCACATCATACACAGGGCCTTTTTTCACCCATCCATCCACTGCATAGATTTCCCCTTTCGGTGCAATCCTTTTTAACTTCTTTTCCATTTCAGAATCCCTGTCCAGGTGTTCCTTCCTGCATATAAAAAGAAAGTCCTTTTCCCCAGGGTACATCCCTTTTACAATCCATTCAATGATTGGCATCCCCTGCACAGTGATAAATGGTTTCAGCTCCTTGTATCCTACAGCCACAAACCTTGACCCATACCCCGTCATTGGTATAATAACCTTCATGTTTTCCCCCGTTTCTGCGCTGTTTGCACTTTTATATGCCATAGGCAATTGCGCTGTAATGTAGTGGTTGCCGACAAGAATTGCAAAGCAATTCTTGTTAGGGCACCGCCGGCGCTGGTGCCCTTTTTTACTTTATATTCCTGCGGTATTTTTCAGCGTCCCATCCTAACAGGAAATCCTGTTCCCCATCAGACAGAAAATCTATGTTTTTCCCTGAATTTCCAAGCGCCACCTGAGCGCTGAAGGCCAAAATGCTTTCCGTTTCCTTTGCCTTTTTTACGGTTGGCGCAACAATGTAAAAGCTGTCCCGGCATTTGATCACGATGGGTTTTCCATATGCCGCACAGTATGTTTTTATATCCCTGCCCCTCTGTTCATCCGACAATTCCAAAATTTTCTTCCCACAATACACAATACAGTCCGGGCACATTTCATGGCGCCACATACCACCCAGTTTTTGATATGCTTCATAAACATGCCTGTTTTGGGAAAGGTACACTACATCACCTTCACCATATATCTCTGCCAGCAGGTTACAAATTTGTGTGGCGGCCTGATACGGGGAATATTCCATGCCCAGATATTTTGCCAGAGTTTCCACCACTTCTTCATTCCGGCTTATGGCTTCCTCTGCCGTCTCCCCACTGACCACCAGCCCATGGTTTTTCAGGAAAATCACTCCAGACGTTTTCCTTCCCTTTTCCAGCCAGGCCTGAAAATATTCTTTTGCAAGGCTAATACCAGGAGTTGCATAAGGAACAAACATCGCATCAGGAAATAACTTTTTTAGCTCATCCATCCCTGTGCTTCTTACCGCCAGAATGTTTACGAACACTGGGTGGGTATGCAGGGTAACCCTGCCCGTAACCGCATGCAGGAAGGTTTCAATTGAGGGGCGGCCGCCTTCTATCAAAGCCATGTCAAGAAGCTCCTTTTCCTGTTCCCTGCCAATTTCCCCTAGCGGCGTATTTATAAAAAATTCAACAATTTTTTTGGGGTTCACCAGCGCACAGCCCGACTCCATGCTTACATCGGCAAGCTGGCAGCCGGACGCCTTTATGTACATCCTTTCATCTGATATTTTCACGGAAGTGTTCCCGCCGCCTGCCTGCACCAAATCCTCGCGCATACCGGCATATTTTGATATCGCCTTTAATTCATCCATTATTTTTAACCTCTGCATTATTCTAATTCGTTTTCATTTGATTTCTTTTCTGAATTTCTTATCCTCAACATGATACACCATGTCGCATCCCTCTATTGTTGTAAGCCTGTGTGCAATGATAACCATTGTTTTCTTTCCATGCAATGAATTTATAGCCTGCATAATCGCTTCTTCCGTCTCATTGTCAAGCGCTGAAGTTGCCTCGTCCAGTATCAACACATCTGGATTCGTAAAAAGCGCCCTTGCAATCCCAATCCGCTGCCTCTGCCCCCCTGACAGCCGCACACCACGCTCACCGATTGCTGTATCAATCCCTTTTGGGAGGCTTCTTACAAAATCTGCCATCTGCGCCTCTTCAAGGGCAGCCCAGACTTTTTCATCTGCATGTCCGTCATCTGAATGCCCAAACATGACATTTGCGCGGACCGTACCATCTAACATAAAAATCATTTGTGGAATATACCCAATATGGGCAAGCCAGCCTGGCATATCCGATAACACATCCACGCCATCTACCAGAATCTGCCCCGCCTGGGGCCTTAAAAGCCCAAGCAGGATATCGACAGCCGTCGTTTTTCCCGACCCGGAAGCCCCGACAATCCCAATGGAACTTCCTGCCGGAATCAAAAGCTCTGCCTTGTCAAAAATTTTCTTTTCCCCGCCCGGATAGGCGTAATCAATACCTTTCAAAAGGATTTCCTTTGTAAACGGCAGTTTTCCTGCCACTTTATTATCCGCAGAAAAATCTTCCTCCAGCACCTCCAGGTTTTCCAGCATATTGTCAAGGGCCGGCTCATAAAAAGTTACCTGTGTCACGCTTGCCACCATCCTGTTTGCCGATGGCAGAAGCTTAACCGCAGCCATTACAAATGCAGACAGGGATGGCAGCAGCGAATCCATCGCATGTCCTGTGGCAACCATAATCCCAAGCACTACCATCATAGAACACACAGAAACAAGCTCAATCAGGTTTCTCGGGACATTCTGCAGGGTACTGTTCCAACGTGCCGCATTAACCATCTTCTGCCCATATTTCACAAAATTATCCAGAAAGAAATTCTCTGTCTGTGTAACCTTCACTTCCTTAATCCCAGAAATAGACTGCAAAAGCCATTTATTTGTTTCCGCATAAGTTTTCTGGTATGTTTCCCCTTCCCTGCGCAAAAGGGGCCGGATACATCTGGATATGACAGCCATTAAAATCAGCAGCGACAAGGCAACAAAAATAGTCATAAATGGATTTATAATGAAAATCGTAAGAATAACCGCAGCCGATACAACTACCTCTGTCGCAAACCCCAGAATTACCGTAAGCATATCAAATGCATTGCCTGCATCTTCCTGTACAATCCTAACAATTTCTCCAGATTTTGCAGAAAGAAAATATTCGTATGGACGGCGCAGATATGCCTCAAGAAGCCTTGACTGTGTCATAAAACGGTTGTTAAACACAAACCTGTACTGTATGGAATATTCAAAGGTCAAATATACTGCCTTAACAATAAATATAACTACAAGCGCTACAATACACCAAATCACAAATCCCATATGGTCCGTGATTCCAAATACCCTGCAAATCCATGCACAAATCTCGTTTTCTGTTATAATTTTCTCATTCATCACAGCCGATACAAGTGGCAGCATCATAGACACCCCTAATACCTCAAACCCCGCACCAATAAGCATCATAAAAAACAGGATAATTACCCTATTTTTCTGATGCCTGTTTAATAAAAGATAAAATTTCTTAAATACCCGAACCATATTACTCCTTTATGCGCAGACAACCTGCTGCCCCAATTGCCTAAAGAGGCCTATGCCCCCCCCCAAACAAATGTTTTATCTTTTTTAAGGCATAGTACATCCTTCTGCTGCGGAAATAAATAAAATCCCTGTTAATCAACTTATCTGCCTGTGCTTTTCTATTGCTATAGAGAAGTTCCGGATGGGCAATATCTGTAATTGCTTTATAAGCCTCTTTTTTAAAATGGCACTCTCTAATATCAACCCCTTTTTCGATAAACAGAACCATATTCTGCCTATACCACACTTCTATGTTTTTATCATTCCAGAAATATGGCCTAATAATATCATACATTATATAACCCCTTTTCCTGAATTTTTTTGCCCAATAACTTAACAGCCTCTCATTAACATGGTTTGTCCCCCCTTGCCCAGTAAGAGCAGCAGAAAACAAAATAATATCTGAATGCCGGCAAAGATTACCAACAAAGATTTCTGCATATTTAGGTTCTAAATGCTCTGCAACTTCAAGTGATATACATAAATCGTACTTTTTATTCAGATTAATCTCTTTTGACAAATCAGCCTTTTTATAATTCCCCACAGGCAGCTGAAGCTGTGATTCCTCTGGATTCCCAGAGTCCAGCCCAAGAATATTTATTGATGGGTTTATTTTTTGAAACTGTGACAGCCAGCCTCCAATTCCACACCCAAAATCCACTACACTTGTAATGTGGATAGGCGAAAGCATATCCATCACATACGGAATGATGCGCTCTGCACTTGATATAGATCCCTTCATATTCTCTGAATAAAACACTTTATTATACTCATTCATTTTTTCTCCTCACAATTCCCATTCTCCGCTTTCCGGAAAATTCATCTCTTTCTTATCGCAACGCTTAATGTATCCCCAATTGGCAAATACCCAATCTTAAATTCACCACAGTATTTTTTGACCGCATCCTTCACACCATGAAATGCCTCTGAGAAATAATCGTGTACCAAAATTATCCCACCATCCACCATGCGGGGATAAAAGTATTCCAGGCCTGCCAGTGTCGGCGCATACAAATCTGCATCCAGATTGACAAAACAAAACATTTCTTCCAAGGAAACTGCGCTGCCTGGGAAAATACCTTTACGGATTTCACACATTTCAGGGTATATCATTTTATCCAATACTATCCGTTCTGTTGTATTTGAAAAATACCCTTCCCGGTTTTGTTCTGCATAACCCATTTCTACTTCTATTTCACAATCTTTTGTGCCAAATCCTTCAAAAGTATCAAACAGATAACATTTTCTGTCTGGAAATACTTTATTAATTTCCCTCGCAAATTCCCCTCTGTAAACACCAAGTTCCGCTACGGCTCCATTGCTGATTCCATCCTCATCCAACAACTTCCGGATGCTTTTTAAACATTCAATCCTTGCATAGGTAGGAATTTCAACATACCTTCCAACTATTTTTTCTGCTGGGATACCCCCTCCCAATTTTTTTAGCAATGCAAGAACCTGCTTATAATACGTCAATACCCCAATATAAATATAATCAAACTGCATAGCTACTATTTCCTGCGGTTTCTTCACAGATATCCCATAAACAGAAGTACCCCATTTACTACTGTCCTCATCCACAAATGCAATTACATCCATCTCATCCTTTATATCCTTATAAATCCGTTTCCCTGTGTCAGTGGCTCCAAAAATAATTACCTTATCCATCTTTATGCTCCTTTTTTCTCAAGCTTCCCAGAAACAACCTGATAAATATCTGCTTTTTTATCTAAGCATATTTCATCACATCCTTCTGCCAGCCTTATTTTCCCATCAGCACAGACACTATCAAATGGTCAAATATCATATGGATATCCTCCGTAATCTGCATGTCATCAACTGGGACATGCAGGTTATAATCCGCCATTTTATATAACGCTCCCCCGTCATACCCTGTCAATGCAACTACCTTCGCCCCGGTTCTCTTTGCATACTGCGCCGCCCGCAATACATTTTTACTGTTGCCGCTCCCCGAAATTGCAAGCAGTATATCTGACGGCTTCATCCTGCCCTGGAGCTGGGTTTCAAATATATGCTCATAGCCGATGTCGTTTGCTATGGCTGTCATGCTGGGTATGTTATCATTCAGCGATATAAGGTTATATTTATGCTCCTGGTTTAAACTGACTCCTTTATTAAAATCAGTTACGTAATGCGCCGCCGTTGCCGCACTCCCGCCATTGCCGCACACATAAACCACAGCCCCCTTTTTTCTGGCTTCCTCCAAAACATTTATAACCTTGTTAATGTCTTCCGTTGGTAATTTTTCCAGCACTTCTTTTTCTTTTTCCATATATGCCCTAATTTTATCCTCAAAATTTTCCATCCTGCACCTCACATATCCAGAAATATATTCCCAGTATTTTCTCTTCCAGGACTGCATTGGGATCCCCTGCATAACCTCCACAGGCTTTTATCCGCCAGCCCCCTGCAGCTTGCCCATTTAATTCCTTAACAGTCCCTTAGATTCCCAAAATTTTTTTTACAACTTCCAGGAGGCTGCCCCCTATCATATCAGGGGCGGCGTCATACTTTTTATCTTTTCCGCCCTCCCCTGTCAGCACAAGCGCAGACTTCATCCCCGCATTCTTCCCTGTCTGGATGTCTACTGTCGTATCCCCCACCATCCAGGAAAGCCCCCTGTCTATATTGTATTTTTCTACACAGGCATCTATCATCCCTGTCCCCGGTTTCCTGCAGGCACATGCAGTCTTATACCTTGCGTCCTCCCCGGGATATCCCCCGTCCGGGTGGTGCGGGCAGAAAAGGATGTCATCTACATATGCCCCTTCCTCCCCGAGCATTGTTTCCAGCCTTTTATGTATTTTTTTTACTGTGCCGATGGAACACATGCCCCTGGCCACCACAGGCTGGTTTGTAATTATAATGGCAAGGCAGCCGGATGCATTCAGCAGGCGGACTGCTTTTGCAGCGCCATCCTCCAGCTCCAGCCCGTCCTCCCCTGCCAGAAGCCCTACATAGCGGTTTACTGTGCCGTCCCGGTCCAGGAAAACACACTTCTGTTTCCTTCCCAGGTTCTTCATGGCTGCAATGCCGCAGCGTATATCGGCGGCGGTCTCCCCCAGCCGTTCCGGCGTCCCTATGTCCCTCACATATTCTGTGGACTTGTAGCCATACACTGCGCCCTTTGATTCTACCATTGGGGCAATTATGTCCTTTTCCATGTCCATTTTTTCAAAACCGCTTATCCCATCCAGAACACACGGGGACAGCATATACAGGCCTGAGTTCACAAGGTTGCTGTATGCGCCCTTCCTCGGCTTCCCTTTCGGCAGGAGTTTTACAACTCTGCCCCTGCCGTCTGTCTGGACTATATCGCTGTCATATGGATGGGAGTTGGGGTGCACAAGGAGGGTGCACAAGGCGCGGCATCCTTTATGGAACTCCAAAAAGCGCCTGATATCAATGTCAAAAACCAAATCCCCAAATACCAGCAGAAAATCCCCTGCCACACGCCCCCGCAGGCGGCCAAGCACCCCGGCTGTCCCGAGCGGCTGGTCCTCACGGATATAATGGATTTCCATGCCCCACCTGCTCCCATCCCCAAAATACCCTTCTATTGCCTCCCCCAAATGCCCGGTCACCAGATAAACCTCAGTAACCCCGTTTTCCCCCAGGCATCTTATCTGATGCTCCAAAACCGGCCTGCCACAAAGTGGAACCATTGGTTTGGGAATCTCATTTTTTGTAACGGAAAAAAGCCTTGTCCCCTTCCCGCCAGCCATAACTACTGCCTGCATCTCCCGGACTCCTTCCTCTTTTTGGCACAAAACGCCCCGTACATGTATTATTCTCCCAATATGTCCCGTAACGTCTGCCTGACTGCCCCGTCAGAAGTATGTTCTGCCGTCCAGCCCGCTGCATGGATTTTATCCAAATCAAACCGAAAAGAAGGCACATCCCCTTTCCAGCCGCGGTCCCCTCCCGTATGTTCATATACAACACCCGACAAATGCATGCTTTCACATACCATATCCGCAATCCTGTCCACACTGGTTGCAGAGTCCACGCCCGCATTGTAAACCTGTAAACCGGGGGATGCATTTCTGTCCGCAAGCAATACCGCATCCAGCAAATCACCAGAATAAATATACGGCTTACACTGTCTCCCATCCCCAAGTATCTGCAAACGGGAGGGATCCTTTTTAAGTTTCTGTATAAAATCATAAACCACACCATGCGTCAGTTTCGGCCCTACCACATTTGCAAACCGGAAAATGGTTGCCGTCCAGCCGTTCATGGCGGTATAGGCTGAAATGGCTGCTTCAGACGCCAGTTTTGCCGCCCCATAATAAGATACCGGCAAAAGCTCCCCCATATCCTCCTTTAGTTTCAGACCCGTTTTTTCACCATAAACCGCAGAAGTTGAAGCAAAGAAAAGCTTCCCCGCGCCTGTACGCCGCATTGCCTCCAAAACCGAATAAGTGGTCATAAATGTATGCCCCAAGTCGATTTTTGGATTTTTCCCGCCTTTTTTAATATCAGAATTTGCCGCAAGGTGGAACACTTCTTCCGTCCCATGCCTTTCCATAATGGAACAGAGCTTATCTGTATCTGTGACGTCTTCCTCATACAGTGTAAAATTTACATTTCCCAGGCAATTTTGCAGGTTATCCCTTGAACCCAGCAAAAAATTGTCCACACATACGACTTTACGGTTTTCCAGCAGCAGCCTTTCCGCCAGGTTAGAGCCGATAAACCCTGCCCCTCCCGTAATTAAAACCTTTTCCATAGCAATACCTATCCCTTACCTTTCCGTTTTCTGTCCCACATAAATAACGGAAGAACCCTGCCGGTCCAATGAAAACTGTATTTCCTGCAGTGGAAGCGCCCTGCGCAGCCTGCCCTGGTTTTTCCCATCCGCATAAAGCAGTAAAAAACCGCCTCCGCCTGCGCCCAGCAGTTTGCCGCCTGCTGCTCCGTTTTTCCTTGCAGTTTCATAATATTCATCAATCGCCGGGCTGCTTATCCCCCCGGCCAGCGTCCTCTTTAACTGCCACGACTCATCCAGGATTTCCCCAAGCATTTCCGTTTCGTTTTTCTGCAGGTATCCCCTCAAGTCCCTGGCCAGGCCGCACATCCGCAGCTGGTTCTCTTCCTTCTCCCCCTGCGTGACATTTTTTCCCTGCTCCCGCAAAATGTCTGAAGCAGAATGGACGCCCCCGGTATAAAACAGCAGCAGGTTATCCTCCAGTTTTTCGTATGACTCCGCCCGCATGATAACCGGCTCCACAAACACGCTCCCGTCACTGTTGAAAGAATAAAAATTCAGTCCCCCGAAGGCAGCGGCATACTGGTCCTGTTTCCCAATCGGCTCCCCCAGGTTTTCCAATTCAATCTGGCAGGCTTCTTCTGCCAGGCGTTCCTTCGAGACATATTTTCCCGTATAGCTGTATAAGGCATGCAGCAACCCTACTGTAAAAGAACTGGAAGAGCCAAGCCCCGTCCCTGCGGGAATGTCCGCTGTACTTACCAGTTCCACCCCAGCCGTCCCAAATTTCTTTATTATCTCTTTGAAATACCGGTGTTTGATTTCTTCCACATTTCTTACTATTTCTGTCTGGGAATACTTTAAGACAACTGTCTCCGGGTCAAAGGCTGGATGGACAGACAAGTACATATACTTTTGTATGCCAGCGCTGACCACGCATCCCCCATGTTTCTGGTAAAATGCCGGAAGGTCGCTCCCTCCCCCGCAAAAGCTTACCCTGAACGGCGTCCTTGTAATAATCATATCCCGTCACCTCCCCTGGCACTTACCAGCATCTGCTGGGCCAGTTTCTTTATAACCCGGTAAACTGCATAAACAAAAGTCTGGAATCCTGCCAGTACAGAATTTTTGTACAGATCCGGAAACAGCCTGCCATAATGCTTCACTAACACTCCTACCTGCATTGTCTCCGGCATATAAATATCAAAAAATATTTTCCTGACAATACGTCCTTTCCCCTTAAATGCCCTTGTCTTATGTACCAGTTCCAACAGCCTCCATTCCTGCTGCCGTACCGCTTCATTCCCTATCCCCAGGCACTGGCAATACCCATCTGGGGCAAAATACCTCATGCCATGCCTGGTCCAATACGGCTCAAGTATTATGTCGTTCTCCTGCTCCATGATTTCTTTAGACTTAACAGATTTACTCTGGGGCGATACCCTATATGACAGCAGCGGTTCCGGTATATTTGCCCCCTTACATTGATCCAGCACCCTTGTCCAGAATTCAAAATCCTCTGTTTCTATCCCTTCATGGTAAAAAAGATTTTTCCGAAGAAACAGCTCCCTCCTCCACATCACAGTCGGATGGGCAAATGCACACCCATAAAAACTAAAAAAGCGTATTTGCATAGAGCTGACCGGCAGACTATGGACGATTATCCTATATTTCCACATAAAAGTACCGCATATGGCAATATCAGGATGTTTCTCAAGATATGACACCTGCTTTTCCAAACGCTTCTGCTTACTAATATCATCCGCATCCATGCGGGCAATGTATTTCCCCCTTGCCTCTTTAATCCCTATGTTCAATGACGCCGCAAGCCCAAGCCTTTCTTTATTTTCAATTACTCTTATTCTCCTGTCGGTATATCCATACACCATCCCCCTGCTTTTCTCACTGCTCCCGTATTCCAGGAGAATCAATAACTCAAAATCCGAATAAGACTGCATTAAGATACTCTTTATGGCAGCATCCAGCCACTGCTCCCCATTGTATACAGGCATTAACACAGAAACCATAGGAACATTGCCCATTCCTCCATTCCCTCCTTTGTGCAATCAACTATTTTAAATAAAATAATTAAACGTCTATATACTCCATTTTTTCTCTAATCCCATTTCCAAATCTGGCAATTTCTTCGTTTCCCTTGCATCCATAAAGGCAATAACATAAAACAGCGTTATAAACTCATAATATGTATCACCTTTATATTCAAACAAAATAAACGCCACACAAAACATTAAAAAGAACACAATATTTTTCTTCCTTAAATCCCACATGCAATACACAGTGGTAAAATAAGAAAGAACTCCCCCTATCATTCCCCAAAATAATATATTCCTCATAAACCCGGAATCTGTATTCATGTAATAACCGCCGTTTTTTGTAAAATAACCGTCACCCCATAAAATTGTTTTCCCCCCAGGCAAAAAATACATATCCGATAAACTCGAAAAGGATGCATTCTGGAAACTTCCGCTTTTCAGCAAATTTATAAAAGGCCTGGACATCCACTCATACCAGTCTGATATAAGCGGGGCATCCCTGAAAATATAAATCGCCATAATAAAAAACGCCCCCGCTATTACAAATCTGAAAATTTTCTTTAACTGCCCTCTGTTCCATGCCACAATAGCAACTATAGTTAAAAGTACTGTCACCGCCAGCCCAGAACGTCCATAAAACATATTTCCCATAAAGCAAAGCGCATAGCTTATAAAAAATACATGTTTTTTTATTCTTATCTTAGAATCCCTGGAATAATACATATATAACAAAAACAGGCAGCTTAATGTGCAGTGTAATGTCATTCTAAACCCAGAAAACCCCTGCCATCCAATTCTAAATGTATAACCAAAAGACTGCAGCAAAACATTTGTATTTTCCACGTTTTCACTAAAAATCTTAAACCATAGTTGATGTAAACCCGGCACAAATACAAAGCATAATGTCCCAACTACATAAATTGCATTCGCTAATGCAAAATAATAATAAAATATCTCTACCCTAATCTTTTCCTTATAATATTTTAGTAATATACATACCAGAAACAGATAAATAACAGATTTCCTAAAAATAAATGTTATAACCTTAACGTAAGAATAGTCCCCAGTCCCATGCAGGGCGGGATAAAAAATGCTTAATAACAAAAGTAAAAATAACATAACAGTCACCATCAACTGCTTCTTTGTTATTTTTACAAATTGACGGAAATGGCACAAAAGATAACAAAACGGAATCCCGTAAATAGCTGCATATGACATTACTGGCGAAAACCGCAGCGTAATCGGATATATGCTAATACAGAACAATATTATTATAAATTTTGACATTTTTGTATTTTCCATATTTCCTGATATACCCTTTCACAATTCTTATTATCATATGGCCTAAAAAACAACTGATGCGCATCCTCTGCTTCCTGGCTAAACCTATACCCTGACTCTATTGACCTGATAATTTCATCCACTGTACCTTCTTCGTCCGCAGCCACAACACCAAAGCCACTATCCTTATAGGAAAAATACCCTTCTTTATATTGCTGCCCCCGGTATCTGTCTACATCAAACTGATAATAAATTACCGGCTTTTTCATATATGCAAAATCAATTGACACGCTCGAATAATCCGTTATCATTAAACTGCATTGCATCAAAAGTTCCTGTATACTGTACTTATCCTGACTGCATAAAACCACAGGATATTCGGCTGTAAATACATCCAGATATTCCTGCATATTTCTATGTGGACAAAACAACAATTCTACTTTCTTTTCTTTTAGATAAGCAAGCAGTTTCTGATTACTGATAAGGCTTTGGAAAGTATGGACGTACTCCGATTCGGAAATATTTTCCTGTTCTTTTTTAGAATCTTCATCCATTTTAAAATTAAGCTTCAGCCAATATCTCCATGTAGGCATTAAAAGTATTTTCCTTCTATCTGGCTTTATCCTATGGTAGTTATCAAACCGGCATAACCCACATAGTTTTACCCAGCCTTTTGGATAACCAAACTTATCGCAAATATATTTATGTTCTGGAACTGCCCCAGTAATAAACAGCCTTATTTTTGTATTATCAAAATATAAAAACTCAGGAGAATTTAATGTAATTCCATGCTGTAAAAACACCCTGTTATTTTTTAAAATTCCACTTACCTCTAACAAATAGCATACTGCTGCATTGGGCTTTCCCCCTTTCTGTGAGCTAATATTCACATCAGCCGCCAGATAATATATCCAATGCTTTAATGAACCATACTGGATAATATATGGTTCATACTGAATAACCTTTTTGTAATCAGCACATTTTCGGTTAATTGCATAAAATGTTCTAAACTTAGGATGTTCCCTTTTCATATATTCAAAAAAAACAAAACCATTATCCCGTGCTTCATTTTCCTCTTCGCAAATCAGCCAGTATGAAATGCCTTTTACTAAACACCACAATTTCCACAGGATTGCTGGAATAATTGCAATTAAAAACTGCAGCAGAGCCAATAAATCCTTTGGCTTCACATTTTTTACCCTAATTAGATACTTTTTCATAAAACAACATCCTTTATCACCTTTCCCGGTGTATGTTTTTACAATCCCTATCAGACTGATACATATTTCCTGCCATTACCAGATACCAGTAAGTCTTCCTAACTGCTTTTTAAATCTGTCTGGCACTGCTATATCATCACTGTCCATCCGGGCAATAATGTCATTCCGGGCATTTTCCACCGCCACCTTTAAAGCTTTTCCAAAACCCTGGTTTTCTTTAAGGTATATTACTTTTACCTCTGCCCACAAAATTTTCGAATACTTACCTATCACATCCTGTATACTTTTGGGAACTGGGCCATCAACAACAAGCACAACCTCATCTGGCTTCAATATCTGGTTGACCGTGACACTTGCAAGCGCCTCGTCAAACCATTCCGCATTATCTTTCCCATAAACGCACATCGCTACAGAAAATGGCGGATACTGCTTTCCATCCTGCTGCCCTGCACTTTTCTTAGATAGCTTCCCTGCTTCCAGAGCGCCCTCCTCTTTACCAGCCTTATTCCTGCTTCTTACAACCCGGAACAGCACAGACCGTAAACGGTCAGGCACAATAACTTCCCCTCCAAACCGGACTGCCACATTATACAGATACCTTGGAAACCTAATTAACCCTTTTTGCAGCATATATTTCTGTATTCTGGCTTCACTGCTAAAATACTTCCAGCCGCCACGGCGGGCTGCCATTCCATTTCCCACACGTACATTGCAGAGTGTATCCGGCATATTTGCAAAAGTGCAGCCAGCCAGCGCCATCCTGATCCAAAGATAGTAATCCTCATTGCAGTACCAGTCTAAATATCCTCCAGCCCGTTCCACTGCTGAACGCCTGAACATTACAGTCATATGGTTCATTGGACAGCGTTTTTTCATATACTGCTTTATATCTGCGTCTGACTCTGGAACACAGCGCATCCCTGTAATATTTTCCGGTTTTCCGACAAATTCTGTAATCTGCCCGCCAACAATATCTATCCCCTTATCTTCCCTAAATATCCCAGGCCGTTGCCCCAAACCCCTTTCATTTGATATATCATCTGCATCCATATCCGTGGCAATCCCCCTTTAAAGCCATTACTCATATCCTCAGCAGCTCCTTTGCCTCTTCCTGCTTCCTGTTATATTCCTCCTGGCTGACTTTCCCTTCCTTTAAAAGGTAATCCCCATAGTCAAGGGCAGTATCCATGCCATCCATTGTAATTCCGTCCCGCCTTACAAATGCACAGACCACTGTGGCCAATATAATTTTCATGTCCCCTAGGAAAGTAACTTTTTCTATGTATTTTAAATCCCATTCAAGCTTTTCCTCCCAGCTGATCCCATTGCGCCCATTGACCTGGGCTAAGCCGCTTAAACCCGGAGAATCCAGATGTCTCTGCCTCTGCCTGTCTGTCATAAAAACCATATCTTTTACAAGCTGCGGCCGTGGCCCAACAAAGCTCATGTCGCCTTTTAAAATATTAAACACCTCAGGAAGCTCATCCAGGGAAGTTGCCCTGAGCATTTTCCCAAACTTCCCCAGACGCTGGCTGTCCGGCAGGAGGTTCCCCTCTCTGTCAACTTCCTCCGACATGGAACGGAATTTATACAAATAAAATATTTTCTCGCCTTTTCCCGGGCGGGGCTGCTTAAATATTACCGGCGGGCCAATTTTAACCCTAACCATTACAGCAATAATAATGTACAGCCAGCTAAAGCAGATAATTGCTGACAAAGAACAGATAATGTCCACTGGGCGTTTCACATATCTTTCATAGAACCCCTGCTCTCTTCCCATAACAATGCTCCTTTTCCAAACAGACACATTTACATAAACAGCACCCTTATGTACCTATGCTATCCAAAACACCGTTTCACTATCTCAATGACTTTTTCCTGTTCCCCTGCTGTCATCTTGATATCTGAAGGCAGGCACAGCCCTCTGTCAAATATGTCCATGCTGACATCCCTGCAGGCACTGCCTGTTCCTTCCCTGTCATGCCCCACAAAGCCATTCATCCTGTAGATAGGCTGCATGTGCATCGGCTTCCAGACAGGACGCCCTTCGGCATTGTACTGTTTTAACGCCTCAAGAATTTCTGTAGGGCAGGATTTCCCCTGTTCCCTTACATACAATACTTCCTTTTCACCCCTTACCTGCCTGCACATCCCATCCCTGTTAACCAGCAGGCAGCTAAGCCAGAAATTCGGGACAGATCTGTCTTTGTCATAAGGGTTCATGCTTACGGGGAGGTTTTTAAAGCCATCTTTATACCTTTCATAAATCTCCCTTTTTATTCTGATATGTTCCTCCAGATGGCCAAGCTGCCCCCTTACAACCCCTGCAACCACATTACTCATGCGGTAATTGTAGCCGAGCTCCTCATGCTGGTACCAGGCTGCGTCTTCCCTGCTCTGTGTGGACCACTTCCGCACTTTCGCCGCGGCTTCTGCATCATCTGTCAGGAGCATCCCCCCGCAGCTGCCAGTAATAATTTTGTTCCCATTAAAAGAAATTACACTATATGCCCCAAATGTCCCTGTCTGCTTCCAGAAACCTGCATCCTTGTAAACCGCCCCCATGCTTTCTGCAGCATCTTCAACCAAAACAGCGTCATGTTTCCTGCAGATATCCCTGACTTCGCCTATCTTTCCGGGAACGCCATAAAGATGTGCCATAACCACTGCCCTAACCCCGGGATACAGCCCAAATGCTTTTTCCAGAATGTCCGGGGCCATATTCCAGGTTTCATATTCTGTATCAATAAACACAGGGATGCCGCCCTCGTATACCACCGGATTGACAGTAGCCCCAAAAGTCATGTCAGAACAAAACACAATATCCCCTGTCTTCACACCGGCCAATTTAACAGCCATATGCAGGGCGGCCGTCCCACTGCAAAGAGAAACACAATGCCCTGCCCCCATATACCCTGCAATTTTGTGCTCAAGTTCATCAATGTTTTCCCCCACTGTGGACATCCAGTTAGAATCATACGCTTTTTTCATATACGCCAGCTCTTCGCCATGCATCGTAGGCGAAGCAAGCCATATCCTGTCTTTAAAAGGCGTCAAGCCGGCTTTATTGGTAAATGCCATATCCCGCCTACCTCTTTTTCTTTTCGTGTAAAACCCTGGCAGTCACTCCACGCCAAGTAGCGCGAGCCTTCTCTTCTGCTCCCCCGTCAGTTTCCCATCCTTCTTTTTCTTTTTCTGGCGGTACACCCATCCTCCAAGGCGGTAGCCATCCGGCATTGTATAGCCCTTTGGCACGCCTGCTCCGGGGTATCTGGCAGAATATTCTTCCAAAGCCCTGCACCCTTTTTCAAATGCAAGTTCTCCGGCAGATTTCCAGCAAATTCCAGCTTCCTCCAGTTTTTCCTTTTTCCATTCCTCAAGGACACCCTTTTTATACTGCATCCTCTGTATGTAAAGCCACTTCCCAAGCCAGATCCCATCCTGTGTCACATACTGCTGGGAAATCTCAAGGGTTCCATTTTTTATGAAATACTCCCTTGCCAGCCGGCAGCGGCATTCCCAGGAATCCTTTTTTTCCAAAGCCATGCCAGTCTGGTTTTCAAAACTGCTTTCTGTCTTCCCCTCCCAGCAGATGCCAAGACCCTCCAGCTTCTGTACCTGTTCTCTTGTAAGTCCCTGCCCTGGTTCTCTTTCATTTCCCGAAACTTTCGCAGCTTCTGCCTCTTTAACAGCCGGAAAAGTTCCCCCATACTTTTTCCGATAACATCTCTTCTGGTTATTCAGCCACACACCAAGCTTCTTTCCGTCTTCTGTAATATAGCCGGCGGGAATTTCCAGGTTTCCAAAGCTTCTTTTATAACCCTCTGCCGCCTGAAAATACAACTCCCAGCGGTATGCGCCGACGTCCCAGACCATCCCGGCATTTTCCAGCTTTTTAACAGCCCCTTCTTCCAGGCCTCCTTTTTTGTACCTGGAACGCATGGCACTAAGCCACTTCCCAAGTTGGAAGCCATCTCCCGTGACATAATGCGAACCCGTATCTCCATGCCCGTTTTCCTCTGTAAATGCTGTTAACGCCGCAAGCCCTTTTTCAAACTGCCCTGTCTTTTTATCCCCCCAGCGCATCCCAATGGCGTCCAGCCTTTCCACCTGCATTTCACTCAGGTTTCCCGCCACTGTCCCAGCACGCACCCTGCGCTGCGTCAGAAGCCATGCGCCAAGGTTCAAGCCATTTTCCGTAACATATCTCTTCTTTACCTCCAGGTGCCCTTCCCTCCGGTAAAAGGCTTCCGCCTCCTGATAATAAACATCCCACGGCGAAGAAAGATTCCTCTGGATGGCATTGAAAAGCTTCCTGCAGTCCAACAGCCCATCTACCACACAAAACGGATTCCGGTACGCTGCCTCCATGCCCCTCCTGCACTGCGCAAAGGCCAACGCCTGCCCAGTCTCACCCAGCAGGGAATCCACCGAAGAAAGGCTTTCAAAATTATTGACAATATCAAAGATAACCGGCTGCCTTTCCGTGCCCTTTCCCGCGGCAAGGGCACGCCCGACCTGCTGCAGATAAAGCGCCGGCGAAACGGTCGGCCGAAGCAGGATTACACCATCCACGCCATCCACATGCACGCCTTCATTGAGCATGTCAATGCAGTATAAAAGCTTTAAGTGCTTACTGCCGTCTGACCGAAATGCCTCAAACTGCCCGCCTGCCCCCGGGTCATCACAGGAAACACAATAGATATGCGGCTTCCCATCCACCTGGCGGAACCATTCACCGGCCTTGGAAACCATCTCTTCCATATGGCTTTTCCCTGAACAGAAAACAATATATTTCCCGGCCTTATTTCCCATATGCTTCCCAAAAACAGCCTCCAGGCCGTCCGCCTGCTCCAGGCTCCTGCGCAGCTTCTCCAGAAGTTCCTCATTCTGTTTCCTTAAAGAAAAGTCCCTGCCGTTTTTAATGCGCTCTTCCAGGCGCACCAGCTCTTTTTGATAGGAATACATGGAAACCACATAAAGCGGCGCTGGCAGGATTTTTTCTGCCACTGCCTCGCCAAGCGTCATCCTGGAAGCAATGCATCCATGGAAAAGCTCTTCCGCCATGTCCCTCTGCCCATCCAGATAACGTATATTCGTGGCTGACAGCCCCAGAACTTTTGCCTCAGGATGTGCCGAAAGAAGCGCCCGCACACCGCTGCCCCACTCTGCAGCGCCGCAGCGGTGAAATTCATCCAGGACAATATAATCCAGCTTTTTCCCATAAATTGAACCCACGGAAAGCACCAGCCGTGAATATGTCATAAACTTTAGTTTTTCCAGCCCATGCCTTAAAAACACCTCTTTTTCGGAAAATTCCCCTTCTTCCAGGGTTTCCCCTGCCGGCGTCCGCAATCCCAGGCTCTTCCTTAAATTTTCTAACTGCGTCCGAAAAATATAGCAGCTTGGGGACAGCCAAAGAACTGCCGCTTCGGGGTTATCAAGCACGAGCCGGAATGCAATAAAAGACTTCCCGGTCCCAGTAGGGTGTATGACGGCCGCCCTGCCTTCCTTTTCTATCAGACGGCAAGCAGCCTCATATGCATACTGGTTATGCGGAAACAGTTCCAGACACGCCTTTCTGCCAGCCTTACATAATTTTATTTCCTGCCCCAACCTGACCACCAGCTTCCTTCCTTTTAAGCAGGCAAAAAACTGCTTTAGATACAATTTCTGTTAATACAATGGGGCTTCATCTGGCCGCGCATGCCAACACAGCCAGAAAAACACCCCATACAACATAATGATTATTATGTCATAGGAAACTGCACCAGTTTTGGATGTGAAAATGATGGTTTTATGTTC
>RAYE01000052.1 GCA_003612285.1 bacterium D16-51
TTATAATGAAAAACCAAATGACTGGATAATACTATCTGTACTGGCTGGTGTTATTCAGTGTTGTTTCGTTTTAAAAATATGGTTTTGTGACCTGCATTCGTGTAATTGCTATTTTAATGCTTATTCGCCAGCTTTGCAAGCCCACAGGCGACCAGCCGCAGGCCATTGCCGAACTGGTCAAAGGCTTCAAGGAGGGCAATCAATTCCAGACTTTACTGGGGGTTACGGGTTCCGGCAAGACATTTACGATGGCGAATGTCATTCAGGAATTGCAGAAGCCGACGCTGGTCATCGCCCACAACAAGACGCTTGCGGCGCAGCTTTACGGAGAATTCAAGGAGATGTTCCCGGAGAATGCGGTGGAGTATTTTGTGTCCTATTACGAAACCTGAAATTTGAATCTACATATAGTGTCTTCCTGTGCTGCTTTGTCCATATTTTGTGGAATATGTGGTATGGGTGGACTGGGTAACACATTATAGAAGGGGTGCAACAGGTGACGCTCATTCGTCCAGATGATGTTCGTAAAAGTAATGTGTGATACTGTTTTAAGTGTAGCGCATGGAGGCAAAGTTTTAGAATTAAATGCGAAAAGAGTTAAATAAACTCTATTTCGCATTTTTCTTTTATATCGGACAAACCTAGAAAAAATGCGGTAGAGCGTAAAAACTCTACCGCATTTTTTATTTTACACATTTCCACGAGAGGAGGTAAGAAAGTGAGAAAACAGTACAAAAAATTGACCTATAGCGATAGGAAGAAAATTGAAATCATGTTAAAAGATGGAGCGACGCCAAAAGAACTAGCAAAAGAAACAGAAGTGCATATTACAACGATTTACAGAGAATTAGAGAGAGGCGGCAGACCATACAAGGCAGACGAGGCACAAAAAACATTGTTTTGCTAGGGGGTAGAGAACATGGAAAATGAATTAGAAAAATTTAACGAATATATAAACGATTTAATAGACTTTTTTAACGGAAAAAAGACAGAGGAGGAAATAAACATCAGACCTATATCGTCAGAAGTAGATCAAGAAATGCAAAGAGATAGTTTTTATTGAGGCGGCAACGACCGCCAATATGCGCCCTTAGTTCAACGGTTAGAACGCACGTCTTATAAACGTGTAACACGGTTTCGACTACCGTAGGGCGTATTTGATAAAGGATCGGCAACCTTTACAAAGATATGCAGCAGGTCAATAGCTGCTATCTGAATACCATTGAAAAATGACGGTGGGCACACCATACCAGAGAGCGTGTAGTTGTTTGACAGGTTTTAGCAATTTTTAATGTGAAAATTGCAAGGTGGTATTACATCATGCCGGAAAGTTGGGATTGTTTGAAAAATAAGGATCCGCCGGAGGAGGCAGAAAATGAAATTAAGAGATCATTTAGAGATAATAGACAATTCAGTAATGTTAGAAGTTTTAGACGGTTCAAAAGTGGTTTACAAGGGTTGGAAAGGCTGCTTTGAGCACAACAAAGAGGCAGTAAAGGTGTTAGACAGAGAAATAATAGGATTTGCATTGAGAGTTGACGCCAGAGGCAGACGCGAACCAGACACCGGGAAAAGAACCGTGATAACAGAATTGAATTGTGGGAAATTCAACTATTGCGACTTGTATATAGAATTAGTCTACTCATACAAATTAGCAAATAAATAACCGATAGCCCCGCAATGGCTACCGGTTAGATACAAAGTGCAAAACACATTTAACTTTAATAAAATTATACCATTTTTGCGCTTTGTAGTCAAGGGAGAAAAGCGGCTAAAAGTGCCGTTTCGGGCTTGTTCAAACTATTAACTTTAGGATCCCTACAAAGCGAAAAAGGGGGCGTAATTTTATTGGCATATTTTAAGACAACAGTAAAAGCAGGAGCAACGATTGAGGTAACAAAAAGTTTCACAAAGAGAGTAGGGGTAAAAAATAAAAGGGATAAGGAGAAACCCGCTACAGAGGAAATGGAAAAGGTAAACGAGAAAAACGCAGAAAGAACATTGAGGCTAAAAATCAATGCTAATTTTGGAGTAGATGATCTCTTTACCACATTGACATACAGAAAAGACGAGCGACCGACACCAGAGCAGGCAAAGAAGAATGTTAAAAAACTCATAGACAGCTTGCGGAAAGAGTTTAAGAAGATCGGGGAGGAATTAAAGTACATCAACGTAACAGAGTACAAAAACAAGGCGATACACCACCACTTAATCATTAACCATATTGAGGGGCAGGACGTAGCAAGAATGGTTAGGCGACTATGGAAGTTTGGCAGACCGGATTTTAAGTTTCTGGACGACACCGGGCAATATAAAGATCTTGCGGCATATCTGATAAAAGAAACGTCAAAGACTTACAAGGAAAATGACGGAGGACACAAACAAAGATATAGTTGCAGCCGTAATTTGATTATACCAACGCCAAAGACAGAGATTGTAAAAAGGGCTACTAAATGGCTACCAGATCCAAAGCCAATAAAAGGCTACTACATAGATCAAGACACAGTATATAACGGCGTGGATCCATTCACAGGTAGAGAGTACCAACGCTACACAATGGTTAAGTTAGATTACGGAGGAGGCGGCAAGCATGGTTAGTATATCAAAATACCCGGAACGCCTAATAAATATTAGGTGGAGAGGGGGGTAAGGCGGTGGAATATTTGAAAGTGGATATTTATATACACGCAAAACACAAAGGAAATCCGAGAGGCGCAGGCGAGGCAACAGCAATATTGGAATTTATCAGCCGGAAGAATGAGGCACACATAAGGAAAGCGACGGCAGCAGTTGAGAATGACACAAAAAACGCATTAACCCTAAAAGTGATTGTTACGGCTTTGAAAATGCTTATCAAGCCTTGCGAGGTAGTGTTACATACGGATAACGAGTATATAAAATCATGCGTTGCGCTTGGGTGGTTGGAAACATGGCGGCAGCAGGATTGGAGGAAAGCAAACGGAAAGCAACCGGCAAATATGGAATTGTGGAAAGGTTTTTATATTTCCATGCAGATACACAAAATTACATTCATGCCATACGAGGATAGGCAAGAATTTAACAACGAAAATTAGGAGGTAGAGAAATGGAGATTACAACAAAAGTAATGCAGCAGACAACATGGCAGCAGATTTTAGAGGACGTAAAAGCAGGCGAGGCGGTAAAGTACGCCGGGACAGAAACAGAAATCACATTAAAGGACGGCACAACAGCAGTTTTGGCAGTGGCAGCAGTAAACCATTACAAAGACAATGAGTTAGTGTTTGTGTTCAGAGATTATTTGAGCGACAAGAAACCAATGAATGAGGACGGAGGCAACGCCGGAGGTTGGAAAAAATCAGATCTTAGAAAATGGCTTAATAAAGAGTTTATTAAACTGCTGCCAGATGATTTACAAGAAGTGATCCACAAGAAAAAGACAGTGCAGGTAATTAACGGAGAGTGTTATAAATGCAAAGATTATCTGTTTTTACCGTCAGAAATGGAAATGTTTGGAGAGTGCAAATATTCAGAGGAGCAGGAGGGAGAAAAGCAGTTCCCTTATTACGCAGACAAGCATAACCGCAGCCGCACGATTGGTAAAAGTGGTTGTTGGGAATTTGGGTGGCTTTCGTCGCCGTCCGCGTCGTACACTACCAGCTTTTGCGGTGTCAACGGCGACGGCAGCGCCAGCTACACCGACGCGCGCGGCAGCTTTGGCGTAGCCCCGGCTTTCGTAATCCGTTAATCTTGCAATCCGCGCCGCCGTGTGCGGCGCATACATAGAAAGGACTAGAACAATATGGAGAATTTGAACACGCAGGGAAGATATAAAAGAGGACAAATATATTTTGTCAAATCAACGCATAAAGAGGTTGGCACGGAACAATGGGCAGATAGACCGGCGGTAATTGTCAGCAATGACGAAAATAACAAATGCAGTACGGCAGTAGAAGTTTGCTATATGACAACAAGACCAAAAACAGATTTACCGACGCATTTTATTACAAATCAAGCGTTGCGACCGTCTACCGTGATTTGCGAACAGGTAACAACGGTTTATAACGAGCGTATAGGGGAATGGATCGGAGAGTTAAGCCCGGAGGAAATGCAGCGGCTTGACAAATGTTTAGAAATTTCTTTAGGGCTTGAAAAGACAAAGCCAAAAGAACCCCCCGGAAATTAAAAGCCGGGCAGAATTTGAAAAGGTGCAGCGGGAAAGAGATTTATACAAAGATCTTTATGAACGCCTCAACAAAGAATTACTTAACGGATAGGAGGCGGCAGAATGGATAAAGCAACATGGAGGGTAAAAGAAAGTAAAAATACCTATCGCGCTACTTATTCGGGAGATTTGCAGGAGGCTTTAGACAAAGCAAAGAAAGACTTAGAGAGATACCAAAACAATAAGGATATAGCACACTGGTATTGGATAAGAGCAAAGGCAGAGGCAGCAATAAAAGCAAATGAAAGAGCGATAAATAGAGCGAACATATTTATTCAGCTTGCAGAAAAGGAATTAAAGGCAGGTGGAAAAAGTGATTAAAATTTTAGAGTTATTCGGCGGGATCGGATCGCCGCGCTGTGCTTTGCGGAATATTGGAATACCAGTAAAAGCTATCGACTATGTAGAAATAGATGAAAATGCAGTTAGATCATACAATGCTATGTTTCAAAATGAATTGAAATACAAAACACAGTCAGTAGTACAGTGGAATCTAAAGCCGGACATATTGATACATGGTAGCCCATGCCAAGATATGAGCATAGCCGGACATCAAGGGAAAGCAACAGCGGATAAAGGAAGAATAAACCGAGGGAAAGGCGCAGACGAGGGAACCGGAACGCGATCAAGTCTGATGTGGGAAACGATAAACATAATTAAACAAATGGGCGAATGGCGTCCAAGATATGTTATTTGGGAAAATGTAAAGAATGTTACATCAAAACACATGATACACAATTTCAATCGCTATTTATCGGAAATGCAAAAATTGGGTTACAAGAACAGTTTCCAGACATTAGACGCTAGAGAATTTGGTTTACCGCAGGCTAGGGAAAGAGTATTCACAATATCAGTATTGAACGGAGAACCGTTTAACTTTGATGATTTAATAAAAACGCCTATGCGAAACCTAAAAGAGTTTTTGGAGGATAATAACGACGTTCCAGAAGTCTATAACGTGACACAACCAAGCGTATTAAGTGCCATTGGCAAAAAAGGAATAAGGAGAGCGACAGTTATAACGGATTTTGCATATACAATCACAACACGGCAAGACAGGACACCGGCGCAAGTCATTGATAGAGGAAACGGAAAGTACAGATATTTGACAGAGCGCGAATGTTGGAGGTTGCAAGGCTACACCGACGCAGATTTCGAGGCAGCGGCAGCAGTACAAGAAAAGTCCGGGCGTTACACAATGGCACTTTACAAACAAGCAGGAAATAGCATAGCAGTACCGATTTTTGAAAGCATTTTCAAAAAGATTATTCTAGGACAGACGGAAGAAAGGAGTTTGTAGTATATGGATAAGGTTTTAATGAGTACCGGTAAAGACGATTGGGGAACACCACAAGCGATATACGACACACTCAATAAGGAGTTTGGTTTTACATTGGACGCTTGCGCAGATGAAAGCAACTATAAACATGAGAATTATTACACGGCAGCAGTTGACGGCTTAAAAATGAATTGGGGGGGGGCAAATCGTGTTTTGCAATCCACCATATAGCAAGAAAACAAAGAAAAATCCGGGGCAGGAGGCTTGGATCAAGAAATGTTTTGAGGAAAGCAGCGAGCATGGCGCAACTGTTGTTATGTTAATACCGTCCAGAACAGACACAAAGGCTTTTCATAATTTCATTTTAGGAAAAGCAAAAGAAATACGGTTTGTAGAGGGGCGGTTAAAGTTTGAGATTGCCCGGCAGCAGTGCAAAGAGGCGGCACCATTCCCAAGCATGGTAGTAATTTATGATGGTACGCCGGGAGGCAGCGGGACAACGAAAGTAAAAAGATATTAAGGAGGAAAAGAAAATGCAGATATGCGAAGTAGAGGGGTGTAAATGTGTAGGACAGAGGCACCATATAGTATTTAGATCACAGGGCGGCTTAGATATTGATTTGAATTATAAATATCTATGCGCGGAACATCACAACATGGGAAACCGCAGCCCGCACATGAGCCGGGAAATAGATGTAGGTTATAAAATCGAATTGCAAAGAAAGTTTTACAAACTTTTCCGTGAGGCAAGATACACCATAGGAGAGATTGCAGAATTATTGGGCTGCCAAAAGAAAACATTAGAGAAACGATTTAAGGCGGTGCCAAACCGTGCCGGAACGTATGAAAAAGAGGACATTATAAGGGCACTTATGGGAGGGAAACTATATTGAGTTTAACAGCATTAGTAGCAGAATTGGAGAGGGAGGTAAGGGAGTGGCGACAGCAGGAACAAAATACATTACAGATGATAGCTGCTATTACGTCGCCAGAGTTTGCAGAGCAGGCGGCAGACGTTTTAGACAGCAAGAAACATTCATACAGCTTTGAGGCGTATTTGGTTTTGCTTGGACGGCTACAAGAGTTAATAAGTGCAGGTATGCCAAACTGTTTAGCACTGGACGCGGTACAGACGTGCGAAACAGCAGAAACGATTATAAACGCATGGAGATTAGCAAACGCAGGCGACAAGTAACGGCGGGAAACAAATTATTTTACGAACAGAAAGGAGCAAACGCAATGAGAGTTATTTCAATTATCAGCCTCAAAGGAGGCGTGGCGAAAACGACAACAAGCGTAAACATGGCTTACATATTATGCAAGCAGGGATTTAGAGTTTTGCTTATTGACAATGACAAGCAGGGGAACGCCTCAAAGACATTCGGGCTATACAATCCAGAGGACGAAAACACCGTAGCCCGGATTATGCTTGAAAGAGGCTTAGACGTCCGGGAGATCATAAACAAAACGCCATACAGTGACAGCGAGGCAGGCACATTGGATATTATAACAGCAAATATGGAACTGTTAGAGGCTAACATGAGGACGATTGTAGACACTGGACGGCAGCAGCAGACGAGATTTAAGAAAGCATTAACAGCAGTGAGCGATCAATATGATTTCTGCATAATTGACAATGCACCAGATATAAACATGAGCATTATTAACGCCCTTGTGGTGTCAGATGATCTAATCATTCCAATTATGATAGATCAGTACAGCTTTGACGGCTTGGAAATTCTCATAGAACAGATAGAACAGACAAAAGAGGATTTTAACCCGGCATTAACTTTTAGAGGCTGCCTTGTAACACAGTACCGAAAAGCCGACGTGCAGGAGCAGGGAACGGAAGTATTAGACAGTGGCTACCCGATTTTTGAAAGCAGGATCAGACGGACGGAAAACAAAGTAAATGAAAGTACGTTTGCAGGAAAGCCGGTTGTTGAGTATTCGGTAAGATGTGGAGCGTCGCAGGATTATAAAAAATTTGTGCGTGAATATTTGGAGGCGATCAAATGAGATCAAAGAAAATCAAGGTAAAAGCCTATTGCCCATACGAAATTGGCGACAAGGTACAGTTTGAAAAGGGCGGCAATGTTAAGACAATGGAAATTACGGACGTAATCACAGAAACAAGCGCGAAAAACGGTACAAGCAAGTTTCGGCTAGAGTTAGACGGTTGGTATATGTTAGATACAAATTTGCATGAAATCAAAATACAGAAACCGTAAAAAATAGGCGAAAAGTGCCCAACAAGGGCACAAGAAAGGAAGTGACAAAATGGCATTTAACATTAAAGATTTTCTGAATGAGGAAAGCAAAAAAGAGGTAATAGACGATTTCCCGATAAAGAAAATTTCCGTAAAAAAGCTGCACCCAAGCAAGCAGAATTTTTATAACATTGATCCGAAAGAGATTGAGGCATTAAAAGATACTATTGAGTTAGTGGGCGTCCAAGAAAATTTAGTTGTGAGGGAGATAAAAGAGGGCGAGTTTGCCGGGGAATATGAAATTATTGTAGGACACAAACGCCACCTTGCAGTATCGGAATTGGCAGCAGAGGGGAAAGTAACGGAGTTTGTACCATGCAAGATTGATTACAGCGGGAATAGTGCATTGCGCGAGTTGATATTGATATTTACAAACTCTACGCAGCGGGAGCGGTCAGACTATGAGAAAATGCACGAGATCCAAAGAGTGCGGGAGTTGTTGGAGGATTACGCAAAGAATAATGATTTGCCGGGAAGAAAGAGGGACATTATAGCCGGGATCCTTAATACATCAAAAAGCACTATTTCAAGATTGGATAACATCAGACGGCATATTATACCGGAGTTTATGCAGGAATATAAAGCCGGGAAGATACCAACGGCAACCGCCAACGAAATTGCAGGCATAAGCGACGAGGGGCAGCAGGAATTGTGGCAGCAGTACAGAGAAACCGGTAGCATTAAGAAAAAAGAGGCGGCAGCAGTAAAGCAGGAAGAAAAGCCGCAGCCGGAGGCAAAAGAAGAAACACAGACGCAACCGGAGAAAAGAGAAGAAAAACCGGAGCAGATAAAACAAGAGGAACCAAGACAAGAGGAGCCGGAAAACATACCGGAGCAGGAGCCACAGGAGGAAACGACCGTAACAGTAACAAGGACGCAGGACAACACAGACAGAAAGACGCTTATTATTGCCGGACGGATCAACCCAAACAAAGAATACAACGGCATGAATATAAAATATTTCATGGACGCGGTAACAAATAGTGATTTATTTGATACGGAGTTTTGGGAAAAGTGGCAAAACCCGGATATACACCAACCGAGCCTTTTAACAGAGTATGCCGGAGTGATCGAAACATTCAGCAGCGGCACCGGGGAATTGTGCGAATGTAGTTTTAATGAGGGATTTACAGTAACTAGACAGGAGGCGCACCAGACAGCAAATATTACCTCAATGGAACTTGTAGAGTTGATCGACGCACTTATATACACAAAGGTAATAGAAATCAAAACAGAGAGAGTAGACGTTGCGTATTGGGGAAAAGAAACAGCAAGGGAGTTGGCGAGGTTATCAATGTGGCTTACAGAGCAGGAATTAGCAGTAATGCAGGATATAGCCTTAAAACTGAAAGAGAGGGCGGGAAAATGAGCAGATACGACAAAGACATAGAAGAAAACCGGTATTTAAGCGAAAGCGGGAAATACGCAGCGCAGTTTGCAAGAAACCATAATATTTCTTTAGGCGAGGCGTTTCAAAACCCGACAGTACAAGCATACAAAGAGGCAATAAACCATTTAAGGGAGTGTTATGAATTTGCAAACGGAATAACACCGAGGGAAGTATAAGGGGGGATCGCATGGAATGTTGTTATATTTGCAGCCCATACCGAGGAAATGTTTTTGAACGGATCCGCAATAGAAAATATGCACGGTATTTAACGGCAAAGGCTATAAAAATGGGATATGCACCCATTGCGCCGCATTTATACATAACGCAGGTATTAAATGACAAAATCCCGGAAGAAAGAAAACAGGGTTTAGAGGCAGGATTAAAACTATTAAGACCATGCAAGTATATTATGATTGGCGGGAAATACGGAATAAGCGAGGGAATGAAAGCGGAAATAGAGGCAGCGAGGGCAGCAGGAAAGAAAATAATAACGATAGGAGGTAGGAAATGAAAAACAAAGAAAAAATAGACAAAATTATCAATACAGTAGCGATAATAGCAATCATTTCTTTCTTTGTCGGGGCTATGGTTGCAATATGGATAGGGTTTGTTGGGGTAAAGGTTTTATTAAGTGCAGTTGTATTGTTTATTGGAGATTATGCAACATTCTTTTGGATCAGTACCGTAAATAAAGAAAAGCAGCGGAAAGAAAGCGAGAGAGGGAGGCGGCAGGCATGAGGAAACCAGAGGAATTATTTGACGGAATATTTATAACGCCGGAAACAAGGGAAAAGATACACGAGGCAGCAGGGGAACGCAGCGAAAAGGATATAAGCCAGTATGTAGACGATTTTTACAATGCACTGGATAAAGCATTAAAGATGATCGCGGTATCAATCCCGGACACAAAAGAGTACATCATATACACACCGGAACGACGAATAGGAAAAAGCCGGGCACTACTCAAATTAGCGAATGATTATAATGCAGTGATTATAGCAACGGCACACGAGCGGGATCATTTGCGGCAAATGGCAAAGGAATTAGGATATACGGAACAATGTATAGTTTCGCTATCAGAGTTACAAAGCAAACTACCGGGAAACAGAGTTAGAACAGTTATAAAGACAGAAACAGTAAGAATGGCAGACATAAGAAAGCGGACAAGCGATTACTACATAGTAGGCATAGAGGAGGTATAACACAACAAAGTAAAAAGTGGAGGAGGGAAAAAAGAATGAAAGCTATATGCGTACATTACAGCGAAGAAAGAAAAGATTGCACAATAGGCAGATTTCCACCATGTTGTAAATGTCCGGCTTTTTATCAGCGGGCAGCTAATGAAACAGAGGAAAAATTAAACGATCTTGCAAGCGCAATACAGAAAAATTATAGGGCATTTGCAAGGTGGCGCAGCGGTTATAGCGGATATTCGCTAATGGTTGATTTACCATGTAATTTTAGAATTGATTTTGCAATAGATGAAACAGCAATGCGGGAAAATTGGAGGAAATACAAAAACATGGTAATAAAAAAGGTAAAGGAAAACTTTTTAGAGGGCGTATTATTAAAATAAACAGGAGGCAGCAGAAATGGCAAAGAAAGCAGGAATAACACGGCAGCAGTACAAAGATATAAAGAAAAAGGATCATCAGCAAATGAACGCCTTTTTAATCAGATTTTGGCAGGACGGTTATAACGACGGATTAGCAGCAGCAAAGAAAGCGAATATTTCCCCGGCAGATATTGAAAACGCCATAAGCGGAATTAAAGGAATGGGAGAAACGAAAGTAAAAGCAGTAATGCAGAGAATCTATAAATTATATGAGGAGGCGGCAAAATGTTAATAAACGATATTGAGCGGGCAGAAAAAAACAATTCGGGGGGGGGTTGTAACCGGTTACGGTTCATGTAGATTTTGCGGGCAGCAGGCAACAAGAAAAGTTTTAGAAGATTGGACGCAGGAGGAAAAAGACGAATTAGTAACAGAAACTTGCGAATGTTTAGAGGCTAGATTATACGCAGCAGAAAAAGGACAGAAAGAAAGAGCACACAAGCGTATAGAAATGCTTTTCGGAGAGAGTAACGGAGTAGTGACTTGCAATGTAGCAGTATTGGAATTACTTCATAGTATCATTAACCCGGTTTGCGAGGGAAACATAGCAGCGGCAACGGTTGACATTGGAAATGGAGTAAAAGCAAAGATCAATATAACAAATAAAGGAAATATTAAAGTAGGGCGCACAAAGACAGATACAAGCACCTACGAGGCATAGGAGGCGGCAAATGAACATGACAGCGATTATTATTACAGCAATTATTTGTATCACAGTAGCATACATTTCTACACATTCAGACGGAGGCAAAGGAGGAAATGAGAAAAAGTAAAATTATCTGCTTAGACATTGAAACAACAGGATTAGACATAATGCAAGATGAAATATTGCAGGTGTCTATTATCAATGGCAGAGGCAGGACGCTTTACAATTCCTATATAAGACCAGAGCGAAAGCGGGAATGGAAAGACGCGGAAAAGATCAATAAAATTTCGTGGCAGGCAGTAAGAAACGCGCCCTCATTAAAACACGAAAAGAAAAAAATAGAGCGGATCTTGCAGAAAGCAGGCTTGATTGTAGGGTACAATCATAAAGCCTTTGATTTGCCGTTTATGGCAGCGAGAGGAATAAACACAGCGGTAAAAGCGGAAATTTACGACGTTATGTTAGAGTTTTCCTATATAGCCGGAGAATACGACGAGGAGCATAACGGTTACAAGTGGAAACCTTTGACATATTGCGCAAAATACTATGGTTACGTTAATTATAAAGCGCACGACGCATTAGAGGACGTAAGAGCAACACTACATTGCTATTTTTCAATACGCAGGGACAAAAGAGGGCGCAGGGCGGCAGAGAGAAGAAAGGAGGCGTTACATGAATAAGAGGCAAAGAAAGAAGAAATTCAAAAAGAAATATGGCTACAATCCACCACAGAGTATGCCAATACACAAAGCGGAACAAATAGCAGCAGTGATAGAACAGTATAAAAAGGCTTGGGAGTGCTTGAAAAACACATTATTAGAAATTGTAAAGGTATTGCAGCCACACTTTGAAAGAATGGTTATACCAGAATATTTCACAGATACAAGATTTAAGAAAATAGAAAAGTTGCAGCAGGCGTGGCAGGAGGAACACAAAAAAGAAAATGAGGAGGTAGAGCGTTGGGAACAATTTACACGGCAGCAAAAACAATAGCTTTAATTTTATTTGCAATATTAGTGGTGGCAGAATTATTTACAAAGGGCGCAGAGATTTACCATTATGAATACATCAAAAAGAAACAACAAAAACAGTATCAGTTAATGCAGCAGGCGTTAGAAGTAATGGCAGATCAAATAGACGCTATGAGGAGGCAAAAAGAATACACAGAAAGGATCCTAAACGCTACCAAACTAAAACATTTTGCAATTAACGATCAGTTAAAGAGATTACAAAAAATAACAGAGGAGGCAGAAAGACTTGAAAGCAGTTTTAACGGTGTTGCGAAAAGACGGCGATAATACAACAGAAGAAAGTTTGATGTTTGACACGGACAAAAGCAAGAAAATATGTGACGTGAAAAATCAGTTTAATTATGCAGTGCAGGAAATGTATTTAAGTCCGGGTGGTATTATTTTTATAAAGAACACCAAACCGGAAAGTCTGGAAATGATAGACCAAAGGCAGGCGAGGAAATATATAGGCGAAAATTACCCGGAAACATATATAGAATTTTTCGGAGAAGTCAAGGAGGCATAACATGAGTGTGACAAAGGAAACTAAGGAAACGATAATTACAACCATTGACGAGGTATTCGAGAAAATGAATAGCATTTCTTGGGTAGATCGTCAAAGAGCAATGAAAGAGGAGGCATTTAAGAATACAGAAAAGATATTGTATTGCTACCAGACGTTAAAAGAGCATATAGCAGATGAAAAAGAATATTTGGAAATGGCGTTGCATGGAAAAAGTACAAGTTTTGTTACATATTCCAAAAATAAGGCAGCCCCCACGGACGAAGAAACCATATTAAGAGATCGCAAAGCGTCTTATGAGCGCAGCTTAAACGACGTAGAACGCATTGAAAAGGCGTTAAAGAAGATTAAGGATAGAAAAGGTTATGAGGTTATCGAATTGCGGTATTTGAGCCGCAAACAGCGCAAGGAGGGCGGCAAACTTATAGAGGACACATACACCTATGAGGAAATTACAGAAATGTTAGCCGGAAAGAACGGATATAACGACAACCTCAACGAAAAGACAGTAAGAAACTATAAAAATGCACTCATTAAAGAAATGGCGGTGTTACTTTTTGGATCAGACGCAATATAATACAAAAATCAATGGTTGCGACATAGGAAGTTATAGCAGAATGTCAAAAAAGTGTAGGAATTGCGATAAAAAGGATTATTGCGATCACAAGAGGTTAGAGAAATTGGCTTATATAATTCCTAGAGAAACAACAATAGGCATAGATTTAGCAAGCGGGAAAGACTTTTCAGCCAATGCAGCAGGTGTGGTAGGTTGGACGACAGCAGAGGCAGCGGAGGCACTTACTAAAGCAGTGAAAGCGGCAGCAGCACAAATGGCAAAACCAAACGAGATTAGGAGGTTATGCAATGTTGACACTACCAATAAAGAATAAATGGTTTAATATGATCTTGTCGGGAGAGAAGAAAGAGGAATACCGGGAGGTTACACCCTATTACACGTCGAGATTATCAAATTTATTTTGCGTATGGACGAAAAATGCAGAGTATCACAGCGGAAACATGAGGCGTTTTCTGCAATCTGAAAATGCAAGGAAAAATATTACACAAGAAATCATGTTCCGCAATGGCTATAGCAAAAATTCCCCGTCGTTCATTGCGAAGTGTACGCTTTCGGTAGGCACAGGAAAGGAAGAATGGGGAGCAGAGCCGGGGAAAGAATATTACACATTAAAGATACTTGAAATAAAAGACAAGTTTAACTGTTAGGAGGGGCGAATTGCTTACTATGATGATACCACTTGATACACCGGAGCAAATAAAGCAGTATCAAGAGAAAATGAAAAGCGGCAAGGCAATAAAGTATAATGGGTTGGAATGTTCGATAACAGAAGTAATAGCGCATGGAGATATAGGAACGGCATTTTGCACACAGATAAAAAAATACAACGACGAACACGAAATAGGAGGCAAGCAGCAGTTGACGGACGAAAGAATACACTTAACAAAAGAAGATAAAAAGAAATTTGCAGAGGGGATAAAAACCGCAAATGCAATAGAATTTCTGATTATAAAAGATATTATTGCAGAGTGCGAGAACAAATTGACAGCGCAGGATCTTAAATTTATCCATTCTCATTTAGGGCGGCGGGCAGAGCGATTATTGAGGAATGTATTGACGGAAAAGCAAGAGGGTTGGCACTTTTCAGAGTGGTTAAAAGAGGCACAGACAGCACTTGACAACACGCCCGATTTGACACCCTAGACAAGTCCGTTTAACTATGTTAAGATAATTACAATGAAAATTTTGAAAAGTTACAAACGGCGGCAGCTATCATTATTGCATGGTAGTAGCCGCTTTTTTTTTGGGCAGGTGGAGGAATGGCATATAAAAAATATTGTGCCCGGTGTGGGTGCAACAAACTGATAGACGCAACAAAGACATATTGCGAGGCACACGCCAGAACAAACGCAGAACGAAACGCAGAGTACGACAGAACACAGAGAGATAGAAAGGCAAAGACGTTTTACAATTCTGCCGAGTGGCAAACAGCGAGGGCAGCAGCGTTGGCAAGGGACACCGGAATAGATGTTTATATATACATGACAGAACATAGAGTAGTACCGGCTACAATGGTACATCATATCGTAGAGTTGAGAGAGGACTACAGCAAGCGCAGCACACTTAGCAATCTGATAAGCATAAGTGAGGCGACACATGAGGGAGTGATCCGGCAGGCGTACAGCAGCCCGGACACAAAGCGGACAATGCAGCAGGCATTGAGGAAAGCGGTCAAGGACTATCAAAAGATAGTGGTAGGGGGTGGCTAGAAAGTTTTAGCCTAAATCTCCAAGACCGCAGCCCCCCTTTTTTCACGCAAAAACTCCCTAAATGAAATTTTTTTTGAGAGGAGGCAGAGGGCATGGCAAGACCAAGAGAGCCAATAGCACTTATTGAGGCTAAAGGAAAAAAACACCTAACCAAAGCAGAACGCGACGCAAGGAAAAAAGCAGAAATTACCGCGCCTTGCGATAATGTAACGCCCCCGGCTTGGTTATCAAAAAAGGAAAAAGAAAAATTTAATGAAATTGCAAAACAGTTGTTAGATATTGGGATTATGTCAAACTTGGATTGCGACATATTAGCGCGGTATGTAAGGAGCCAAACAGAGTATGAGAAGATTACACGGCAGTTAAGCAAAATAAAGTTTACGCCAGATAAAAAGAGCCGGGTTAGCGCAGAGGAGCAGATCGCAGAGCAGACCGGGCAGTATAATTATTTGCAAAAAATCCAAGTGAGGTTAGAAAAACAATGCAACGCAGACGCAAGGGAATTGGGACTAACAATTTCAAGCCGTTGCAGGCTAGTAATGCCAAAGAAAGAGGAAACGCCGCCGGAAAATAAATTTTTGAAACACGCATAGGCAGAATATGACAGATCGAGTTACAGAATTTGCCCGGAAAAATCTAAAAAATAAAAAGGATTTCGGCGAGGACGCACGATTAGCATTTAGACGCCACTTGGACGACTTAAAGCGATCAAAAAAGAAAGATCCCAATTTCCCATATACTTTTAATGTGGAAAAATCAGAGGATATAATAGAGTTAGCAAATAAATTAACAATAGCAGAGGGCGAGGGAAACGAGAGTTTTACTTGCGTGGGGTTCCAAGAGTTTATTTTGGGATCCCTTTTTGGTTGGGTACACAAAGAAACAGGCAAGCGCAGGTTTACGGATAGTTACGTTCAAGTATCAAGGCAGCAGGGAAAGAGTGTACTAAATGCTATTTTAGGCATAAAGTGTAGCAATTTTGATAATTACAATTACGGTCAAATCTATTGTACGGCTACAAAGGCAGATCAAGCGCGGATTGTGCTAAACGAGATAACAAAATTCATAAGAGCCGACAAAGATTTAGAGGAATTGTTTGACATAAAAGACTATAAAAATGAGATTACCGGAAAAATTACAAGCACGGTAATTAGGGCATTGGGCAGAGATACACACACGATTGACGGCTTTAGACCGTATTTAGGAATTGTTGACGAGTACCACGCGCATAAAGATAACCAGATGTATAAATTGCTAAAAGGTGGTACAAGAAAATTAAAACAATCGTTAGTATCAGTTATCACAACAGCAGGTTTTAACCTAAATGCACCATGCTATGAATTGTATAAATATTGTCGGCGCGTGTTGAGGAAAATTGACAACAACGACCGGCAGTTTATTTATATAGCGCAAATGGATAAGGGCGACGATATTTGGAACCCGGAAAACTGGATTAAATGCTGCCCGCTGACAGGCAAGGATCCAGAATTGCTTGCAGCAATGATTGAGGACGCAAAGAAAGCACAAAGCATGGGCGGCGCAGAAATGAGGGACTTTTTAACAAAAGCCCTTAATATATGGGTAACAAATGCAGAAACAGCATTTATAGACCTTGCGGAGTGGGAGAAATGCGGAACCGGCAGAACATTAGAAGATTTTGCGGGAAAGCAAGTAGTTGTCGGCTTGGATTTATCGAGCGGAGGCGACCTAACAAGTTATTGTTTGGAATTTCCCTATGAGGACGAAAATACCGGCGACCGCCGGTATTTTTTGCATAGTCACAGCTTTATACCAAAAAACCGTATGCAAGAACACATGGACTTAGAGGACAACGCACCGTATGTAATATGGCAGCAGCAAGGACTTTTAACAGTGACAACAGCAGCCGGAGGCATAAAAACGGATTACAAAACTATTTTAGGCAGCTTACATGAGGTTATAGACAAATATAGCCTTGATGTTATTGCTATTGGTTATGATCCGCACAATGCAAGTGCGTTTCTGTCTGATTTAGAGGATTTTGGTTGTGATTTAATTGAAATCAAGCAAAGCGCAAGAAGTCTTAACGACGCTACTATAGATTTTCAGCTAGAAGTAAAGGCACACAACATGGAATACAACGAAAACAACGTATTACTAACACGGTCAATGAATGACGCTATTTTATCAGAGCCTAACAGTTTTGGAGAAATAAAGATAGATAAGATGTTACAGAAAAACCGTATAGATCCATGCGACGCCGCAATTTGCAGCCACAAAGTAGCAATGGGGGCAGATTTAGACACGGTAGACATTAACGACAGCGTAGCAGCGTTTTTGGATTTGTACGACGAGTAAAGGCAGGTGGAAAAAGTGAATGTTTTTGAAATGATACAAAACACAGCGGCAGGACGGAGGAAAAACCATACAGCAGTAGGCTTGAATGACGAAAAATTATTGCAGTGGTTAGGAATATCCGCACCATTTAACAAGCCGATCCAAGAAATTACTTACTTTACTTGCCTAAAGATGTTATCAGAAACAGTAGGGAAAATGCCTATTAAGTTTTACGCAAGGGGCAGGCAGGAGGCAGAGCCGAACAGGGTATATTATCTGCTAAAGCACAGACCAAACCAGCTTATGACGCCTACAACATTTTGGACGGCGGTAGAAAATAACCGTAATCATTTTGGAAATGCCTATGTTTGGATCCAGAGTGAATTTAATAAAAAGAAATATGGCGGGGATTATTCCGTAAAAGGCTTGTGGATTATGCCGAGCAGCGACGTAACCGTAATTGTTGACGATAAGGGCGTATTTGGAGGCAAGGGAGATATTTATTATTGGTATTCTGACAAATACAGCGGGGAAAGTTATTTTTTCAAAAGCCACGAGGTATTACATTTTAAGACCTCTACAACATTTGACGGAATAACCGGCGCAAGCGTCCGAGAAATACTGAAAAGCAGCATTGACGGAGCAATAGCGGCACAGAATTTCAAAAACAATTTGTATGAGGGAGGTTTGACGGCAAGGGCAGCATTGCAGTACACCGGGGATCTTGATCCCAAAAAAGAAAAGAAACTGATAGAAAAATTTGAGAAGTACGCAACCGGCGTAAACAACGCGGGGAAATTTATCCCGGTTCCTATTGGAATGAAAATCGAGCCGTTAAGTATCAGCTTGACAGACAGCCAGTATTACGAATTGGCAAAATATACAGCATTACAAATAGCCGGGGCTTTTGGAATAAAGCCAAACCAGATTAACGATTACGAGAAAAGCAGCTACAGCAATTCAGAAATGCAGCAACTTTCTTTCTACGTCGATACCGAGTTATACATACTCAAACAGTACGAGGAGGAAATTAACTATAAGTTGTTGGATCCCGCAGAGGAGGAGGCAGGGTTATATTACAAATTCAATGAAAATGTAATATTGAGAACCGACACCAAGAGCCAAGCCGAGATCTTGAGTAAGTATGTGCAGAATGGGATCAGAACACCAAACGAGGCAAGGGCTTTACTGGACGCGCCAGACAAACCGGGCGGGGACGACCTAATGTGTAATGGAAATTACATTAAATTGACACAGTTAGGAGAAAATTACAAAAAGAAAGGGGGAAAACAGTAGTGCCAATCTTAGAATTAAAGAAACGCGACCGAAACAACAAATTTCGGAAAGTGGGCAGCATAGAAATAAGGAACCAGACAGAAAACACAGCGGATCTTTGTTTTTTTGGAGATATAAACAGCGAAAGTTTAGGCGAATGGCAAAAATATTATCCAGAGGACAAAGCCCCAAGCGACGTGCAGGACTTCTTAGACCAGTTAGAAAACGTGTCAAAGATCAATGTGCATATAAACAGCGGGGGAGGCAGTGTTTTTGGTGGCATTGCCATATACAATATTTTATTGCGGTATGACGCAGAAATTACAGTATATGTTGAGGGTTTGGCGGCTAGTATCGCGTCTGTTATCGCTATGGCAGGCGATAAAATCATTATACCGAGAAACGCGCAAATGATGATACATAAGCCGTCAAGTATTGCGTGGGGCGACGCGGACGAAATGAGAAAAGAGGCAGATATATTGGACGGCTGCCAGAAAGTAATTTTAAGTACCTATATGCGCCACACAAAGGAGGGTGTTACAGAGGAACAAATTAACGACCTCATTAACGCGGAAACATGGAAAAATGGCGACGAGTGGCAGGAATATTTTGATATTGAAGTATCAGAGGCAAACACAGCCGCAGCCGCAACAAGTGAATATTTCGGCAAATATCTTAATTTGCCCGAAAACTTAAAAGAAAACCCGGATCAACACGAAAACGCATACACAATGGAGCGGTTAGCCGACGTTGTAGCGGATCGAGTGTTGGAACGGATCAAGCAGCAGGAAAAACAAAAAGAGCCGCAGGACGATTACGAGCGGCAGGCAGCAGAAATATTAGAGGACTTAGACTTAATCTAAGTTCTTTTTTTATTTTATAAAAGAAAAAATGGAGGGTTAGAACATGAGCAAAGAGTTAAGGGCATTGCTAAATGCAATCAACGCAAAAAAAACAGAGGTAAGAGAATTGGTAGCAAGTAAAAAGTTGGAGGACGCAAAAGCAGCCAAAGAGGAGTTGCGCGACTTGCAGGTGCAATTTGATATTTTGGCAGACTTGGAGGACGACGACGCAGAACAGGCGCAGCAGGACGCGGAAAAAGGAAAAGGAAAGGTTGCAGGCACTATTGACGCAGCGAAACAGCAGATCACAGCATTTGTAAACGCGATTAAAGCGGCACACAAAAAACAGCCAGTTTCTAAAGAGGACGCAGAGATCCTTAATGCAATGTCAGAGGGCAGCGACGAGGACGGCGGCTTGACAGTGCCAAAAGATGTTAAAACGAAAATAAAAGAATTGCGACGCAGCGAGGACGCATTGGAAACTTTGGTAAATGTGGAGCGCGTAAGCACAAACAGCGGCAGCAGGGTAATTGAGCGCGAGGCAGACCAGACACCGTTTGACAATGTAGAGGAGGCGGCAGAGTTCCCGGAGGTATCTACACCGCAGTTTGATAATATCGAGTACAAAATCCACAAAAAAGGCGGTATCTTGAAAGTAACAAGGGAATTGCTACAAGATACCGCAGAAAACCTTATGAGTTATCTCAAAAAGTGGATTTCAAAGAAAGCGAAAGCAACAAGAAATTTTTTGATTATCAAGAAGATCAAGGAGATTTGCGGGGGCTTAGAGGTTCCAGTGAAAGGATTTGACGACCTCAAAGACATTTTTAATGTAATGTTGGATCCGGCAATTACAGCAGGCGCGGTAGTGCTGACAAATCAGAGCGGCTTTAATTTCCTTGATAAGTTAAAAGACGAGAGAGGGGACTATATCTTACAGAAAGATCCTACGCAGTCTACAAGGCGGCTTTTATTTGGTGTTTATCCGGTCAAGGTGGTATCAAACAAAACTTTTCAGAATATCGCAGGCAAAGCACCTATTGTATGCGGAGATTTGAAAGAGGCAATTACAATATTTGACCGCGAAACACTGACAATCGACATTACAGACCTTGCAGCGGGAGCATGGGAAAAAGATCAGACGAGCATTAAAGTAAGAGAACGCTTAGACATTCAGACCGTGGATCCAGACGCAATTATTATGGGATTGGCAGATATTGGACTTTCTACCGGCGACAGCAACAATGACGGAGTAAAAGACGACATTAACGGCGACGGCGAATACAGCGAGGCAGAGTTAAACAAGTTGAGCCGGGAAAATATTATTAAATTGGCAGAGGAGAACGGCTACACAATGACAAAGACGGCAGAGGACAAGAAAGCAGAGGTTATAGAGGACTTTTTGACGCAGCAGGAGGCAGCAAAGGCAAAGGAATAAGGTAAGAGCGGCGGTAAAACCGCCGCCAGTAACCGGAAAGGCGAATTATGATATTAACACTAGATGAAGTTAAAAACTATCTTAGGGTTGATCTGGACGACGACGACGCACTCATACAGTCTTTTATTGTTGCGGCAGAGGCATACTTAAAAAATGCGACAGGAAAAGAATACCCGGAAACAGATAGCGCGGGCAATACAGCAGAGTATGAGTTAGAAAAGGTATATCTTAATTTGCTTATTGCCTATTGGTACGAAAACAGATCGGCGGCACCGAGAAATAAAAGCCTTAACGGAGCAGTGCCGGACGAATTTACCTTTTCTACGCGTTCACTGTTATTACAATTACAGTTATGAGGAGGCGGCAGCGTGGATATTGGAAGATTAAATAAAAGAGTTACATTTTGCCGCTATAGCGAGGAGGAAAACGAGTTAAAGCAGTTGCAGCAGCGGTTAAAGCCTATAAAAACAGTTTGGGCGACCGTAGAACCGAAAAGCGGCAGAGAGTATATAGAGGCAGACAAGGAACGCCCGGAATTAACCTATATCATCACTGTAAGATACCAGAAAGACATAACGCCGGATATGTTTATACAGTTCAAAGGACGGTTATTTAATATTAAGTCAATCCGCAATATAAGGGAGGCTGACGAAATGTTAGAAATATCGTGTACGGAGAAAATAGACGAGAAACGAGAAATAGAAAAAGAGGAACGGTAAATTATGGGTAGAAAAAAAGAGAAAAAGGAGGTATAATGTAAAGAAAAACATAGGAGGTAGGTAATGAAAGATGTGTCAGACAGAAATCAAAAAACCGAACAAAAGTTCGGGGGGGGGGGTAAAATTTCCCTTATTAAAAAAATGGTGGTTTTGGGTAATTGTTGTTGTAGCAGTAGCGGCAATAGCATTTACTGATACACCAGAGGATAAGCCAGAGAGTGAACCGGTAGCCAATACAGCAACAGAACAACCAAAGGAAACAGGCAAGGCAGAGGAGAGCGAAAAGCCGACACAAGAGCCGACCGAACAACCGGAGGTAACGGAACACCGAAAAGGAATGTATGGTGTCAGTGACAAAAATATAAAGGACACTGATATTTATTTCGGGGCTACTAAGGTCAGAAATGACGTAACAGAAAAATGGAGAATATCAACAATATCCGAAAACATAGAAATTCTTGACTATGCGCTAAGTTATTACAAAGAATACTTTTCAGATGATTCGGAAGTACACGCAATAGTGAATTTTGCAAATAAAACAACAACCAAAATAACGGTTGTCGCAGATCAAATTGACGTAAGTATTTTCGAGTATGTAGACAAGGAGGAACACGACGCGAAAGTATTATTTAGTGGAAGTCTACTAAAAGAGTATTCAATATACACGGATAACGGAGATATTGAGGAAATAAAATAATTTTGATTGCCGCGCTTAACAAATGGTTAAGGCGGCAATTTTTGATTGGAGGCGATAAAACGGCGAATTTTAATTTTACTATGGAGGGCATAGACGAATTAGAAAAGGATTTGACGGAGGCAATAGGGGAATACCCGGTAACTATGAGGGCAGGGCTTAAAGATATTGCCAAAGACTTTAGAAAGTCCGTGAGGGCTAGGACGCCAGACGGAAACAACCATAAAGGCGACGCCTCTATAAAATTGCGGCGAAAGTTCGGCATTAAAATGTTAGAGGACGGAGTAGCAAGCGTAGCACTTGTATATAACAGCGCAAGGCATTTTCATTTAGTAGAGAACGGTCATAACCTTGTAAGGGGCGGTCAGACAGTGGGGTTTGTTCCGGGTAAACACATGATGGAACAAACAAGAAATGAGTATGAAAGTAAAGTGCCGGAACGCTTTGAAAAATTATGCGACGAGGCATTAAGGAGGCATGATTTATAATGTTATCCCAAGCAGCAATAAAAACGGCAGCAAATGAGTTGTTAAAAAACGCTACCGGATTGAAAATATACGGCAAAGAGATTACAGAGGGCTATACAACGCCCTCTTTATTTATTGAAATTATATCAAAGCCATTTCAGAGAGAAACAAGAGATTTTGCAAAATCGGGTTTTACACTGAAAATAACATATTTTCAAGAGGCACCAGACGAATTGCAGCAACTACAGCTTGTAGACACGGTAAAAGAGGCTTTCGGCATGGTTTTTACTGTGCAGGACAGGAGATTAACAGTAGGAGAAATAACCAACGATTATATAGGGCAAAAAGAAGATATTTTGCAAATATCAGTTGATTTTGAGTTTTACGAAAACACAACCACAGAACCGGAGGGAGAAACAGCCGGGGAAATGGATTTTAATTTATCAAAGACAGAGGAGGCATAACATGAGCGATATTAAAGCACCGGAAATTAACATTTCCTTTACCGAGAGGGCTAAAAGCGTAATCGAGAGAGGATCCAGAGGCATTGTATTATTGGGCGTAAAAGACACCTTTGTAATGCCTATGGTAAACCCTATCACGATTACAAGCCCCGGCGATATTCCAAGCGGGATAGCGGACGTTACAAAGGAGCAGATTAAGTTAGCACTTATCGGCTACCAGACGACGCCTATTAAAGTTTTGGTGTATGGCATGGGCGTAGACGAGGAGGGAGCGAATGTAGATGAGGCATACACAGCCGCGTTAAAAGCATGGGAAACAATCAAATTTGATTATTTGGCAATTCCCACCGTGTCAACAGACGGAAAGGCGCAGGAGATCGCCGCATGGATTAAAACCATGAGGGAAAAGAAAAAGAGAATTAAGGCAGTGTTGCCGCATACACCGGCAGACCATGAGGGGATTATCAATTACACGATTGATAAAAATGTGTTCGCAGAGGACATTACACAGAAAGACGGAAGTGTAGAGCGGATCACGACAGAATATAATTGTGAACAGTATTGCGGCAGAATTGCCGGGCTTATTGCCGGGACACCGTTACAGATTTCGGCGACGTATGCGCCAATGTCAGAATTGGACGATTGCACAAGATTAGAAGATATTGACACGCCGGTAAGCAAAGGCGAATTTATTATTTTCTACGACGGCGAAAAAGTCAAAACGGTAAGAGCGGTAAACAGCTTTGTAACGACGGTGCAAGGAAAAGGCGACAGCTACAAAAAGATTAAAATTGTAGACGCTATGGATCTAATAGCAGACGACATTACAAAGACGGCGCAGGACAGCTATTTAGGAAAATTCCCAAACAGCTACGATAACAAATGCGTGCTGATTACAGCAATTAAAGGTTATCTCAAACAGTTATCTATGGACGAAATCATAGATACGGATTACGAGGTAACTTTTGATATAGACGCTTTGAGGACGTACCACATCAGCAGGGGAAAATATACCGAGGAGCAGTTAGCGGCAATGGACGACACAGCAATAGCAAAGTTAGGAACCGGATCTAAAGTGTTCTTAAAAGGCAATGTAACCATATTAGACGCTATGGAAGATGTTGACTTGCCTATTGCAATCTAAAAGGAGGTAACGACAAAATGAAAGAATTTAAGCCAGAACAGGTAATTAGCGGCACATGGGGGCAAATTTGGTATGACGGCGAGTACATGGCAGAAACGATCTCATGTAAAGCGGAGGTAAGTTATAAGAAAACGGCAGTGCAGCAGGTTTGCAAGATGATTGAGGGGCAAAAAATTACCGGCTTGGAGCCAAAGGGAGAATTTAAGATCCACCACATTAACAGCACTGTTATGAAAAAGGAGCAGGAGGCGTTAAAAGCAGGAAAAACAGCGACACATACAATTATTACCAACGTAGACGATCCCGACGCAATCGGAGCGGAAAGAATAGCGTTTTATAATTGCGTTCTTGATAAGATGATTTTGACGGATTTTGAGAGCGGTAAAATGGGCGAGCGTTCTTATGGGTTTACGTTTGACAGTTGGGAGCTTTTGGAAACTATTTAATAAACAAATCAACGAAAGGGCTACGCGGCAGGCATAGCCCTTTTTTTAATGCAAAAAACGGAGGTAGAACAATGAATTTAGTAGAAAAGTTAATGAAAATCGACAGCGGAGAATTTAACAAAAAGAAAACAAAGGAAATGACAAGTAAAATGCTGTCTGAAATCTTGGGAGAAAAAGCAACCGTTACAATACAGAGCGTCGATCCGCAGGAAATCTTAGAGTTATCCGCAAGCGGATTGGACGACGACGGAAACCCGATTATCACAAAGACGCTTGAAACAAACAGCTTGATTGTGGCAGCAGCAGTTGTGGATCCGCCGTTAAAGGACGCAGATTTAATGAAACATCTTGGAGTGGCGACACCGGCGCAGGCAGCACTAAAACTTTTCAAAGGAGAAACAAACACCATTGCAGCGGAAGTTAATAAAATGGCGGGCTTTAACATTGACGCAGACGAGGTAGACAAGGAAGTAAAAAACTAATTGAAACCGATAGCGAGGTACAGTTTGATTACCTACACTATCGGTTTTTACATTGGAAAATAGGGGAGTACATCAATTTACCCTATGGAAAAAAGCGGATCGCACACGCCTATATGCTGCAATACTTGGAAGATCGCAATGAGGAAATTAACGCAATATTCGGAGGAGAGGAGGGTTAAGGCATGGGCAGAGTAATAAGTACCTGCATACAGTTCATTGACGCGTTTAGTAATCCGTCAAAACAAACGATTGCAAATATGCGGAAAATGGCAAATGAGGCGAAAGCAGCGGGAAAAAGCATACAGAGCGCAGGAAATACCATACAGAACGCAGGGAAAAGCCTAACCAAGACCGTAACCGCCCCGATTGCAGGAGTAGGAATTGCAGCAGTAAAAACGGCGGCAGACTTTGAGGCGGGAATGTCAAATGTCGGCGCAATTTTAGGTACTGTATCAAAAGATGATATTCCAGAGGCAATAAAAGCGGCAGAAGAAATGAGCCTATCTTTCAAAAAAGGTAGCAATGCGACAGAAACCGCAATGAATATACTGAAAGCGCAGGCAAAGGAATTGGGCGCAACAACGGCATGGAGCGCAAAAGAAGTGTCGGAGGCTATGCAATATACCGGCATGGCGGGTTGGACGGCAGCAGACAATGTAAGAGGCTTAAAAGGTATCTTAGACCTTGCCAGTGCAAGCGGTACAGACCTTGCGAGAACGTCAGATATTATGACGGACGCAATCAGCGCGTTTGGAGATACGGCGGGAGATAGTGCGCGGTATGCCGACGTAATGACAAAGGCGTGTACGTCTGCCAATGTATCAGTAGAAACACTGGGAGAAAGTTACAAGTATTGCGCTGCTATATGCGGCACAATGAATTATTCCGTTGAGGAAATAACAACGTCGTTAGCGGCAATGGGAAATATGGGCATTAAAGGCAGCCAAGCAGGAACGACGCTAAAAAATGCTATATCGAATATGGCAGCCCCAACAAAAAATATGAAAGCGGCTATGGACGATTTGAAAATAAGCATTACAAATCAAGATGGCAGCATGAAATCATGGGGCGACGTTATTAAAAATCTGCAAACCTCATTCAAAGGATTAACGCAGGATCAGCAGGCGGCATACGCAAAACAGCTTTTCGGAAAAGAGAGCATGGCGGGTATGCTTGCCATTATCAATACATCAACAAAAGACTATAATGCACTATCAGACGCAATAAAGAACAGCGGAGGAGCAGCAAACGAGGCAGCGCAAACACAGCTTGATAACTTAAACGGTCAATTAACCCTCTTAAAGTCTGCATTAGAGGGCGCAGCAATCACGATAGGGGACAAACTGACACCATACGTCAAAACGGCGGTAGGTTGGGTGCAAAAGGCTACAGACTGGTTTAACAGTCTATCAGACGCACAAGTAACCTCAATAATGAAATGGGCAGGGATAGCCGCAGCCATTGGACCGTGTATATTGATTTTTGGAAAGATAGTAACCGGAGTAGGCGCAGCAGTAAGTATTTTTGGAAGAATAAGCGGAGCGATAGCAAAAGCGGGTTCAGTTATGGCACTAATCACAAGCCCGGCGGGTATTGTAATAGGTGTATTAGCAGCTATCGCAGTAGCAGCCGTGTTGGTTGTTAAGAATTGGGATAAGATAAAGCCGGTTATTATGAATGTGAAAGCATGGTTTGTTGACACATTCGGAGGAACAATTAAGCAGGCAATCAACGGATTTAAGACGGTATTCACGGCTGCAATGAACGGCGTCAAAGCAATTATGCCGAGCGTGGGGCAGTTTATTAAAAACGGAATTGCCGCAGCAATGCCCGCAGTGCAGGCTATTGTATCGGCACTAAAAACTATGCTGCCCGCAGCCGTCGGAACGATAAAAACAGTTATTCAAGCAGTTATACCGATCATACAGACAATCATTGCGACGCTAGCAAAAATATTGCCAAAAGCAATAGAAACCGTAAAAGCAGTAATAAAGTCAATTACACCAGTAATTCAGACGGTTATAGGGGTTGTAGTGAAAGTTGCGCCTATTATAGCGTCTACATTCGTGAGCGTACTACAAAAACTCAATCCGGTTATTAAAACAATAGGAAATGCAATAAAAGCAGTAATACCGATTATCGGTAAGCTATTTTCTAATGCGTTTACTTTTGTAGGAAAGACAATTACAAAAGTAATGCCGAGCATAAACAAAATTGCAAAGACAATAGGCAGCGTACTTGTGTTTGCAATACGAAAAGTTTCGCCAGTTGTTACAAAATTGGCGGGGACATTCTCAACTGTATTTGCAAAAGTGTTTAGCGTCGTAAGCGGCGCAGTAAAGAAATTACAGCCAGTATTTAATGTGATAGGAACTATCGTAAAAACGGTAATGAATGTTGTAGGAAAAGTAATTAGTACAACATTTAGCACAGCGGCTAACGTAATATCATCAGCAGCAGGGAGCATTAAACAGATCATAGGCGGCGTGATAAAGGTATTTGACGGAGTTATAGACTTTGTAGGCGGCGTATTTACTGGAAATTGGAGCAAGGCTTGGGAGGGCGTTAAAAACATATTCGGAGGCGCATTTGAGGCATTAGGCGGCTTGTGCAAGGTTCCAATCAATGCAGTTATTGGACTAATCAACAGTGCGATCAATGGAATTAACAGTATTTCCGTAGATATTCCAGAGGGGATCCCGCTTGTCGGAGGCAAGCATATAGGTTTTAGCATACCGACAATACCGACACTTGCAAAAGGTACGCCAGACTGGAAAGGTGGCATTGTTCAGATCAGCGAAAAAGGCGGCGAAATTGTAGACTTGCCGAAAGGTTCAAGGGTTTACCCTCACGATCAGAGCGTACAAATGGCGCGAAAATCGGCAAATGGAAAGTTGGCGGCGGCAGATCGGAGAGTAGCCAACTTAGAGAAATCCGCAGCCGACAAGAAAGGAAAAGGCGATATTACAATAACCATTCCGAAACTTGCAGAGCAGATTATAGTAAAAGACACAAAGGACATTGACAAAATAGCGGAGGAAATAGCAACAAAACTAAGAGATACCGCAATAAATATGGGGGTAGCATAATGGAAATTTGGTTAAAGCAGGGAAAGAAACAATTAAGGCTGCCTATATTACCGCAGGAGGTAGGAGAGAGCGGCGAGCAGGATAACAAAACAGAGATTGTAAATGCCTTGGGAGAGGTAAACTTATTAGGCTTGCCAAAACTGGAAACAGTGCCTTTGGAGGCGCATTTTCCAGAAAAGCCCATGTATTACGACCAATACAGCGGCTACCCAAGTCCTAAAAAGTGCGTAAAGTTAGTAAAAAAAATGAAAAAGAACGGCGTGATTAGATTTGTAGTCACGCCGTTAATCAATTATGAGGCAACCATAGAACAATTTGAATGGAAGTATGTTGACGGCACCGGGGATATTCACTATACAATGCAAATAAAGAGGTATAGACGACCGGTTAAAAAGCGCAGCACAAAGAAAGCAAAAAAGGTTACTGTTACAGTAAAGAAAGGCGACACATGGGCAAAATTAGCCAAAAAGTACACAGGTTCAAGCAAGAACGCCAAAAAGATTGCAAAACAAAACAAAATGGCTAATAAGAAAAAGCCCCCGGTTGGAAAAAAGGTAACAATAAAACCATGATTATAAAATGGACGAAGAAAAGCAATAAAAAAACCTACAACATAACAAAAGCAGTAGGTACAGTTACTTGGAGCGGATCCGTAGAGCAGGCGGCGAGGCAGGCAAGCATAACTGTATTAAACGCGCCGAACGATCCGAACATAAAGAAATTAAAATTAAATTTGGCGGTTGGCGACGTGATCGCACTTTATGAGGACGGAAAAAATATTTTTTATGGAGAAATACAGACAAGCGAAAAAAAGGGGGAGATAGGGACAGTTACATATAATGCAACAGACTTATTGGGGCACCTTTTAAGGATCATGCACAAAGGAAAATACAAGAAAAAAACAGCAGAGCGGATAACTCAATTAGTGTGTAAAAAATACGGAATACAGACCGGAACCATTGTAAAGACAAAAAAAGCCATAAACAAGATTATCATAGACGGCAGCAGCATTTACGATACAATTATGATTGCATATACAAAGGCAGCGAAAAGCACAGGAAAAAAATATATGTGCTACATGAAAGGAAAGAAATTTTGCACAAAGGTAAAAGGTACAGTGGTAAGCGGCTATTCACTGGACGAAAAGAAAAATATTGTTTCGTCCTCATACGAGGAAACTATAGAAAACATGGTAGATCAAGTTAGGATATACAATGACAAGGGTAAACAGATAGGAGTAGTAAAAAATGCAGGGCACCTAAAACGCTATGGGCTTTACCAAGAAATATACACAAAAGAAAAGGGAGTGAACGCCAAAAAAGCCGCTAAGAATATGCTTGCGGGAGTAGAGAAAAAAGTAAATGCAGAAATCATAAACGGAAACATCAAATGCACCGCCGGATCCGGCGTAAAAGTGCATGATAAGGCTACCGGGCTAGACGGTTTATTTTGGATTGACAGCGATACACACACATGGGAGGGAGGAAAACACACTATGAGTTTGGAATTGAATTTTAAGAATATTATGGATAAGAAAACAACGTAGGAGGCGATAAAATGAACGGTTACGAACAGATCATAAAACTAATGAGGCAGCAGGGGGAAGTTAATAACTTGCCAGTACCGAGGCTTGCGGAAATGACAGCACCGGCAGAGTGCGACATTGGAGATCTGATTTTAGACAGCGACGATCTTTTAGTAGCCGATCACTTAAAGGGAGAATTAAAAAAAGGCGATACGGTTTTAGTGCAGCGTGTCAATGATGAAACCTACGCAATTATAGAAAGGTTGGTGGAGTTATGAGCCTTTTTCCGGCATACATTGAGGACGACGAAGTATTAGAGGATTTGGAGGAGGAATTAGAAACACCAAGAGAATTTGGAATAGATTTTACAACAGGACAATTAACCGGGGAAATTGTAGAGGGTATAGAGGCAATCAAGGTATGGTGTTATTTGGCATTAAGGGTAGCACGATACCATTTTTTTATTTGTAGTTGGGACTATGGCAGCGAAATAGAAGATTTATACGGTCAAGGGTTCAGCGCAGAACATATAGAGAGCGAGGCGGCAAGAATGATAGAGGAGTGCTTGCTTGAAAACGATTATATAGAGGCGGTGGACGTTTCGGACGCAAAATATCAGAATGGGCGTTTTAGTGCCACGGTAACAATAGAAACAATTTACGGAGATAGCGATAGCGACACATACGAAACGGAGGTAGCGTAAATGTACGATAACAAAGATTACGACACTATATTAGGGGATATGTGCGCGAGAGTAAACGGCAGCATAAACACCGGAGAGGGAACACTTGTAAATTTCGCATTAGCACCCGCAGCGGCAGAGTTAGAGGAGGCATATAACAATCTGGAAGTAGCAGACTTAAACGGAAGTGCCCTAACTTGCGACAGAGAGCATTTAATTATCTTTGGAAACGAAAATAATATACCAATCAAGACCGCCACAAATGCTAAATGGCTTGCAGAATTTAATGTAGATTTTGAAGTGGGGGAACGCTTTGAGGCGGGAGAATTAACATATATCAGCATAGAAAAGGTGGCAGAGAAAAAATATTATCTGGAATGTGAAACAGCGGGCACAGAGGGAAACACGAAACCGGACGACGAGTTATTACCAATAGAATTTATTGACGACTACGAAACCGGCGATTTGATAGAACTTGTAGAGGAGGCAACGGACGACGAGGAAACAGAAGTATATAGGGAAAGATACCTTGCAGAGAGAAAGCAAGAATACACCATGAGCGGAAACAGGGCAGACTACAAGAAATTCATTAAAGAGTTGATCGGAGTAGGAGGAGTAAAGCAAGAAAGGGTAAAAAAAGAGCATAAACGCATAAACACCTATATAATATCGTCCTTGTGGGGAAAACCGAGCGACGATATTATAGCACAGGTGCAGCAGGCGGTAGATCCGAAAGACAATCAAGGGGACGGAGAGGGGAAAGCCCCTTTTTGGCACGTTGTAGACGTTTACCCGGTGGAAACAGAGGAAATAAACATAAGCGCAAAATTTGAATTATCACCGGGGGCGAATTTTGAAACAGTGCTACCGAGTATAGAGGAGGCAATAAGTAGATATTTTACCGAACTTAACAAAACATGGGAGGACACAGGAAAAAACGGATTGATTGTAAGGGCGTTAAAGGTGGCAGAGGCTATGGCGAGTGTGGAGAATGTAATTGATATTCAAGATTTGTTGCTAAACAGTTCAGAGGACAATATAACGCTACACAGAAACACAATACCGGTCAAGGGGGCGATAGCAAATGTTGATTGATTATTACCCAAGAGTAGTAGGACAAATCCGGGAAATGAAAGAAATATGCAAAGCAGAGCAGCCGGAATTTGACAATATAAATAAAGAGGTAGATCGGTTATTAGCGAATATGTTTATCACTACATCAGATGAACACGGAATAGCGAGATTTGAGGAGGAACTAGGGATAGTACCAACACCGGAACAAAGCATAGAGGAACGCCGCATAGTGGTACTAATAAGAGTTGCAAAGAAAAATCTTAGCTTTAAGGATATTTTAAATCTGATACAAAACTATTCGAGTGAGATTGATTTAGCACCAGATTACGACAATGACGAATTGAGCGTTATTGTTGGCGACGCAGTGAATAATGTAGGGACAATATATAAAACTCTGGACGGAATTTTAGGATTAAACATCTATATATATTTTGCGTATGAGGCTACGGCATTTCTTGAAATGATAGAAACGCCAAAAGCACTTGACTTGGAAACAACAGTTAATTGGTGGGGAAACCGAAAAGACGCATGGTACTTAGACGGTTCTGTAAAGTTAGATGGCAGCAGGCTATTAAATGCGGCAATATGGCGGCAGAATATAGCATTAGAATTAGAAACGAAAGCGAAAACGGCAGAGCAGTTTAAGTTAGAGGCTATAGAAAATGAAATAACGACATTTCTTGAAATGAAAGAAACGAAAGGGGAAACGGAGTTAGAAACAACTGTTAATTGGTGGTTGAGCAATCCTAAAATATGGTGCTTAAATGGTTCCGTAAAATTGGACGGTAGCAAAAAACTTGACGCCGTTTTGTGGGAACAAACAGCGGCGGTAGAGTTGGAAACGTCAGTAAAAACGACGGAAACTTTTGAGGATATAACCGTAACAATGCGGCGGGATTTATGGTATTTGGACGGTTCCGCGAAATTGGACGGTAGCAAAAAACTTGACGCAAAGGAAATAAAGGAGGAAATTTAGAAAATGGCAACAAAAGCAATCACAACAACGATAGCAAAAAAGAAAATGCTACTTGCGAGAGCCGGGCAGCAGGAGTTACCGCAAATTACGAAAATGGCTTTTGGAATTGGCGGCGTTAATGTCGCCGGGGAAGTATTAGAACCAAGTGAGGGGCAGCAGGAGTTAGGAGAGGAGGTTTACAGAAAAGATATTGATAAATTTGAAATTATAAGCGACACACAAATTAAATACTACTGTACGTTAGATGAAAACGAATTAGTAGACAAGGATATTAGCGAAATTGCGCTTGTAGACGCCGACGGAGATTTAGTTACTATCAAAAACTTTAAGGCAAAAGGAAAAGATAGCGATTTCGAGATGACATTCAAGATCAACGATACCATGTAAGGAGGGCATAAGAAATGGCAAAATTACCACTTGCGGATAATCCAGTATTTAATTTAGTCATGGAGGCTATGACAAAGGACACGCCGGGATCATACGAAGAATTTAACCCGCGATATATTCAACTTTTGGAAAATTTGTTATATCTGAAGAACAGTAAATTTGACGCGGAAAAGATCGTAGAAAGCCTAAATATTACAGAAAATGGCTACATACCAGACGGAGTTGTAATTGCCGAGGCAATACAAGATTTACGAGATCGAACCGGGGCGGGGTATGACGGAGTTAATTTGAATATGACTTTTGCGCAGCTTAAAGCAAAAGTGGCAGCAGGGGATTTTAGCGGGCTACATTTGTATGATTATATCGACTTTTCGACAACGAGCGGCGAGGCGGTACGCGCAGAGATTATGGGATTTAACACCATGCTTTATTTTGGCGATACGGCAATAATGAAACCTCATGTTTTAATGCAAACAAGGGATTGTTTGGCTACAACTTATTCTTACAACGATAATCCAGACAATACCGGCGGCTTTAATGCGTCAAAATTAAAAACGAGTTTAGAAACTATCCTAACGACATTCCCGGCAGACTTAAAAAACGCAATATTGGAGTGTAGACGCTTGGAAAGTACAAAGGGTGGTTGGAGTTGGTACGGCAGAAAATTATTTTTGCCTACCGAGGTAGAAGTATTTGGAAATGTAGCGTGGAGTGAGGCGGGGCACGGTTCCGGCGGCAGCAAACAATGGGAGGGCTACCAGAGATCCTATAAACACGTTATTAAAGGGCTTGGAAAAGGAAAAGCAGACAGCGGATCGCGTTACTACTGGTGGCTTTCGTCGCCGTCCGCGTCGCACGCTACCTACTTTTGCTATGTCATCAACAGCGGCTACGCCAGCTACGACGACGCGCGCAGCGGCTATGGCGTAGCCCCGGCTTTCCTTATCGGTTAATCTTTAGATCCCGCCCCTTTATGGGGCGGCAGGGAGGAATAAAGAAAATGGCAGTATTGAAGAATGAGCGGGGAATTTCCGAAATGGAGGCATATAACACAGCGGCAAAACTTAGGGCAGAATTAACCAGAATTTTGTTGCGGAATTTTGGGATTAAGACGACCAAAGGGAAATATTTAGGAAGTTTTACCGAGGAGGAAATAAAGAAAATCACAGAGGAAAACCCGCGAATAGGTAAGTTTATACGCAGGGCGTACAAGTTGGAGGAGGAATTAGAAACACATGAAATTTTAAGAGAGTACCCGGCATGGGTTACGGAAATGTTACGAGAAAAAGTAATTACAACATTAAACAATCTTGTAGACCATGTAGTAAGAGCAAACGGTTATCCGGTAAATTTTCACGAGTTGGAAATAAGGAGGGACTACCAGAACGCAGCAATAAAAGACTGTGAAATATTACTACAAGATTTACAATACGCTATGCAAATCCTACCAATAGACGTAAACAAACTATTACCCTATGTGGATAAGGTAGAGTTTGAAATTGCAGTATTAAAAGGTTGGAGAAAAGCAAATGGGAAAATAGCAAAGAGGATTAGGAAACAGGAGGCGAGCAAACAAAAAGCAGAGGGAAAATAATACTATGGGTTATTTACTGTACGGATCGCGTTACAACTGGTGGCTTTCGTCGCCGTCCGCGTCGAACACTACCAACTTTTGCAATGTCAACAACAACGGCAACGCCAACAACAACGACGCGCGCAACAGCAATGGCGTAGCCCCGGATTTCGTCAGAGTAATTAAAAGGTTTGTGAACCGCTTTACTCACAGAGGAAAGGAGTAGATAACCCACCCGGCAAGGGTAAATAGTCACTTTGATACAATCGGGTGGACGCTACTTGCATGGTAAGCCGCAGACGTGCGCGGCTTATTTCATACCCGGTATTGTCACGCAGTTAGTAGGTACGTCAAAATTTTACTGTACGGAGTGAATTTATAATGAATAGCAAAGAAAGGCATGAGGCTAGATACCAAAGAAGAAAGGCGGCGCGGGAAGAAAAACGACGTGCGCGGCTAGGGAAATACGACAATTTCAACAATCTTTTAGACGCCAATAATTTAATTGGTGCCTTTGAGCGTTCACAAAAAGGCGTGTCGTGGAAATCAAGCGTACAACGGTATGAAATGAACCTATTACAGCAAACAAACGATAGCCGAAAGAAACTAGCCGCAGGGGAGCCAGCGGCACAAGGGTTTATTGAGTTTGATTTGAGGGAACGCGGGAAAATGAGGCATATTAAAAGCGTCCACATAAAGGAGCGTTGCATACAAAGGGTACTATGCGATCATGCGTTAGTACCGGTATTATCTAACAGTCTGATATATGATAATGGCGCAAGTCTTGAAAACAAGGGCATACATTTTTCACTAAACAGACTGGATAAACATTTACACTGGTATTATAGGCACAACGATTTCAGTAACGAGGGCTATATTTTATTGATTGACTTTAGTAGTTATTTTGATAACATACGCCACGAGCATTGCTACAACATAATTAACAAGAGTTTTGAGGATCAGCGTATTAAGAATTTAACAAAAGAACTGATAGAGCCATTCAGAGGAAAAGACGGATCCGCAAAATCTTTGGGAATAGGCAGCCAGATTTCGCAGATTTTGGCAATTAGTTATCCAAACACTATAGATCATTTCATTAAAGAAGAATTAGGGATTAAATGCTATGGTAGATACATGGACGACAGCTATATTATTCACAGAGATAAAAAGTATTTAAGAAAATGCTTAGATATTTTGCGGGAAAAGTACAAAGAGTTGGGAATTGTGGTAAACGAAAAGAAAACACAGATTGTAAAAATAAGCCGCGGCTTTACTTTTCTTAAAACGCGCCACTATCTGACAGAGAGCGGAAAAATAATAAAGAAACCGTGCAAGGCGTCAATAACCAGAGAGCGCAGAAAGCTAAAGAGGCTTAAAAAGAAAGAATTAGAGGGCTTAGTATTGTTCAAAGAGATACATACACAGTACAAGTCTTGGAGAGGGCACATAAGCCACACAAACGCATATCAGACAATACAAAATATGGATAAGCTATTTAATTCCTTATTTGTATTCAATAAAGAAAATGGAGGTATAGAGCATGGAAACACTACGTTTCGCAGGTTCCAAGAGAACCTACCCGGCAGGGTTCGTAAAATTATGCGAGAACAGAATATTGATTATATCCCCGGATTTGAAAGCGGATATAGTCAATACGGAAAAAATTGAATTGCTTAACAAGCAGGGCAAAGCATACGGAGTATATGAAAACTATACTACAGTATGGAAAGAAGTTGAGGGCGGTTTTATCCTATCAAATGACGGTTCAGTGTATGAGGAGCCAGTTATTGAGGAGCCGCAGGAAATGTTAGATCCGTCAGTTAAGCAGGGAGAGGAGGAAACAGAATGAAAGAAACATTGTTAAAATTTGATATTGGAGGGTTAAAATTGAGCATATCGGCAGCATTTACAGCAGCGGCGGCACTTTTCAATAAAGTACCAACGCTGCTTATTTTATTTATGGCAGCAGTAGTGATTGATTATTTAACAGGTTGGGTAAAAGCAGCCTTTTTCTTGAAAGAATGGAATAGCCAGACAGGGTTACAAGGGATCATCAAAAAAGCTATGTATTTTGTGCTAATCGGCGTGGCGTTTTTGATTGGTTACGGAATAAAGACCATAGGGACACAGATAAGCCTTGATCTGGATTTTTCTATCTATATTGGTTGGTATGTAACGGCAGTTATGTTAATCAATGAATTTACAAGCATATTAGAAAATCTATATGTTATCATGCCGGAAAAAGTGCCTACATGGTTAGTAAAGGTGTTAAGGGTTACGGATAACAAATTAGATAATACGATCAATGGTATTGTGTGCAAAAATCAGAATTGCGAAATTTGCAGTATCAAAGATCGGTGCAACCACTACAAAACAAAAGAAATGGAGGGCTAAAACATGAGCGTAAAAATCGGACACGCAAGCATTGACGAACGCGGGAAAGCAAGAGGAGGAGCAGCAGGAGATCAGACCGGCAGGGAGGTTTGCACAAGAAACTGGTATAATAAACCGTGGATAGCGGTTATTAGACCGAAAAGCAGCACAGCAGCCGAGAAAATCGCAAAAGCTATGGAGGCGGCTTGCGCAAATAACAATATCGGCTACGACCAGAACGAAAGGACGACGCTTTACATAAAGGCAAAGGCTAATAACTGGAATATCGCAGGCATTAAAAGCAAGTGCGAAACAGATTGTAGCGCGTTGGTTGCAGTATGCGTAAACGCAGCCGGAATAAGCGTAAGCAAAGACATATACACCGGGAACGAAAAAAGCGCACTGGTGGCGACCGGGAAATTTACAGCGCACACGGAAAGTAAGTATTTGACGACTGATAATTATTTGAAACGCGGCGACATTTTATTAGCAAGCGGTCATACGGCGGTAGTGTTGAGCAACGGATCCAAAGCAACAGCGGGAGGAAATGCAAATGCAGACGCAAGCGCGCCGGATAAATACAAAGAAATCATTAGATCATTGCAAACGGCATTAAACAGCGAGTATAAAGCAGGTTTGGTGGTTGACGGAGTACCGGGTAGCAAGACTTTTGGGGCAACGCCAACGCTTAATAAGAAAACAAGGGCGAAGAAACCAAAGACGGTTAAGGCATTGCAGAGCCTTTTAACCTATTATGGTTATAAATGTGATGTAGACGGAGATTTTTACACAGCCACAGAAAAAATGGTTAAGAGTTTCCAGAGGGAAGTTGTAGGACAGAAAAACCCGGACGGAGAAGTAACGGCTAAAAATGCCACATGGAAAAAGTTGTTAAAGTTATCATAATCAGAGGAGGTAAAGGAAAATGGCAGCAGCAAAGAACGCTACAGCGGCGAAAGAGGCAGCAAAACCGGCAAAGGAGTATAAAGTTACCGGTAAAGGTTTTAAGAGCAAATCAGAGGCAAATACAGAACTTAAAAAGGTATTTGAAAAAGGTTTTAAGAGTGCCGGGCTTATGGTGCAGGGCAGCGAATTTGTTATATTATTCGGGACATATACCACAGCGCAGATCGCAAAAGCAAACGCGGCAGCAGTAGAAAAGGCAGGATTTACAGCGACAGTAACAGAGTAAAGGAAATGAAATACAGAAACGAAATTGAAAGAGTAGCCGGGGCAGACGCCCCGGCACTTTTTTTATTGGGAAAATTTATAAAATATTACAGAATATGTATTGACATATTACAGAATATGTTATAAAATAATAATGTAATCAGTTAAGGGGCTACACCGTAAAGGAGTAGCAAATGATAATAATAAAAGTGCTTTTGGAAATAGCCATTGTAACAGTGACAATCTTAGAAGTGATAAAGGAAATTAAAAAAGGGGCTGACACCGACCAAGACGACAACCCCAAAGACCGTAAAGAGTAACTTGTAAACCAAGCCCCTTAACTTGGTTACACTTTATCACAGAAAGATAATAAAGTCAAGACAGGAGGTTTTGGAAATGAGGACGAGCAAAGACGGAAAGGAATTTAATCAGATTGCCTACCAGAATGACTATAAACGAGAAAAGTATGATCGTATGGAATTGCTACTACCAAAGGGGAGAAAAGAAATATTGAAGAAAAAAGCAAAAGCAGCGGGGGTAAGTATGAGCGAATATATAAATAGCTTATTGGAAAAAGAATTAGGGTAAATTTGCACATGATACAACGCCATAGAAAACGCCGCAGGCTACCGAAATGGGATAGCCTACGGCGTTTTCTTGTGAGAGGAGGGTACACAATGAGAACATTCAAGCAATTAACATTTAACGACCGCTTGAAAATAGAGGTATTATTAAAGGCGGGGCATAAGAAAAAGGAAATAGCGGATATTCTAAGCGTTCATATAAGCACTATATATAGAGAAATTAAGCGGGGGAGGTTTGAGGCGTTAAATTCTGATTACACAACAGAGGAAAGATACAGCCCGGATATTGCACAGAAAAAGAAAAACGAGGCGTTAGCTGCTAAAGGCGCAGATATTAAAATAGGTAAAGAAAGAGAATTTGCAGACCGCATAGAGGAAATTATAATAAATGACGGCTACAGCCCGGCAGCAGCATTGGCAAAAGTAAAGGAGGAGGGCTACACATTTTCGATATGCGTAACCACGTTATACAGCTATATTGATAAAGGAGTATTCCTTAATTTAACAAACAAGCAGCTACCAGTAAAAAGAAAAGGAGAAAAGAGAGCCTACAGAAGAACGACAGCAAAGAGGGCAAGCAAAGGCGAAAGCATAGAAAAAAGACCAGAGGAAATAAACGAGCGTGAGGAGTTCGGACATTGGGAAATGGATACCGTAGTAGGGAAAAGAGGCGTTTCAAAAAAATCTCTTTTGGTACTCACAGAACGAAAAACACGAAAAGAAATTATTATGCTACTTAAAGAACATACGGCAGCAGCAGTGGTTAAAGCATTGGATCGACTGGAAAGAAGATTAGGGGCGAAATTTCGGGAAATATTTAAGAGCATAACCGTAGATAACGGATCAGAGTTTGCAGACTATGAGGGAATGAAACGATCCCGCAGGGGAAAGAAAGACCGTACAAGGATATATTATTGCCATCCCTACAGCAGTTGGGAGCGTGGGAGCAACGAAAATCAAAATAAGTTAGTCCGGCGGCATATCCCCAAAGGGACAGATTTTGACGATAAGACGCAAAGAGAAGTTGAAAAAATAGAGGAGTGGATCAATAATTACCCACGCCGCATATTTGATTACAGAACATCAGAACAGTTATTCGAGGAGGAGTTAAGAAAAGCGGCATAAGTACATTAACCGGCAGCAGAAAGGCAGCAGGCTTTATTTATTTTACTCATTTGTGCAAAATTAACAATAAAACAGCTCTATATATTGTGCAAAATGCTAAAAGTGCAAATTTGTAAATTTTTTTCGCATTTAATGTTGACTTTTTCAGTGTAGCGCATGGAGGAGAATTTATTGTAAAAATGACGGAAATGGATTATAATAAATTCAGAAAGCAATTCTGATCCAAATGCAATGAGAGGATAGGGGACGGATATAATGACAGTTATGAAAGAAAAATCCGTTGATATTATCAGCCGTATGCCTGAAGATAAAGTATATCATGCATTGCAGCCTCTTGAGGGGATTGAGGGACTAACTTGTAAAAATTCAGAAACGGATTCTATGGATATATCTGTAAATAAAAGCTCTGGAAGGAAGCTTGGCCCATTAGCCGGAGGGCTTATTTTCATGGCGGACGATTTTGACGAAACGCCGGATTGCTTTAAAGAGTACATGTGACGGGATTATTTAAAGGGAGCGAATCACCATGTCAGTAACATTAGAGGAAAAGGTGATAAAAAAAGTAGCTGGTTTATCAGACGATAACCTTATGTTTCTTAGCGATGTGACAGATAAATTTATGGAATCACCGAAAGTGGAAAACACATCTAAGAGAATTGGCGTTGCAGAAGGTAAATTTGTGTACCGGATGATTTTGACATCTGCAATGATAAAACTGCGGAAATGTTTGGAACAGGATGATGATGGAAGTCTGACTGATTTCCCTACTGCCAGACTGGAAAAATATTGCGAAAGGATAAAAGGACATGCAGAAAAAGACGCCTGATTACGATAATGTGTTTAAGACCATGAAGAGTAAACACAAGAGATTATTCATATCCGTAATCAATGACATTTTTGATAAAGAATATCCGTTGGATGCAAAAGTAGAGGTTTTGCCGTCAGAAGGGTACCTGACTGAGAGTGAAACGGCAGACGGAAGCAAAGAAATAGAGGAGCAGATTTCAGATTTTCTGATTAAAATCGGAAGTGAAGTTTACTTATTGGAATGCCAGAGTTATGATGATGGCTCCATGGCGATCCGGATTGCGGAATATGCTTTCATTGTTGCCAGGCAGTTCGCAACGTGGGATATCGGGCATGCGACCATTCCCATGCCGAGGTTTTCCGTAATCTATGTTAAGCGGACGGAAAGAACACCGAAAAACACAACTATTACTTTCAAATTTCCAGATGGACAGGAAGTAAATTATGACTCAGAAAACGTAATCATTGAGGAATTTACAAAGGAATATATTGTGGAAAAAAGGCTGTTCCCTTACATTCCGTTTTATATTGCAAGATACGAGAAGGAAATTGCATCTGAAGGAAATATAGAAAATGCGGTAAGCGACCTGGAATATTTCAGGGATGAAATGATCCGCTTATA
>RAYE01000053.1 GCA_003612285.1 bacterium D16-51
ATGTGATAGGAAATTGCTGTAATCGTAGTGGTACGCCGACAAAAAGCGAAGCTTTTTGCTAGGGCACCAGCGCAGGCGGTGCCCTTTTTCATTTAAGCGGGGTGTTTTCGAGCCTGGAAAGGCTCCGCACTTTTTATAAATTACTGAAGATTTCGGTTTCTTTTTTCAGCAGGCTTGCAATTTCAAGGTTATCTGTCGTCTCTTTTGAGATATTGTCAATATCAGAGGCAAGTACCTGCATGCTTTCTGCTGTACTGGTAACGCCTTCTGAACCTTCTGCAATTGCATTGCTGATGGTATCAATAGAGGTCGCAATTTCTGCAACGGTATCTTTTAATACATCCGTTTTTCCAGCAAATTCATTCATGACATTTTCAATATAAGTAGCGTTTTGCTTATATTCTACGCCTGCTTCTACAAAGGATTCAAAGTCATTCATAATGGAATCATTTAAGTATTCAACCAGATCATTGGAGTGTTCTGCCAGGTTGTGGACGGCTGTCGTAATTACGCTGTTGATTTTCTGGATATTGTTGGCAGTCTCACGGCTGGCGTCGGCAAGCTGGCTGATTTCATCCGCGACAACAGCAAAGCCTTTCCCGACTTCCCCGGCTCTTGCTGCTTCGATGGAAGCGTTCAGGGCAAGGAGGTTGGTCTGTTGTGCAATTTCAAGGATTTGCCCGGTCAGGGAATCAATCTGGTCGATGCTGCTGCTGTCTTTTATGGACTGGTTCAATACATCAAGAATCTGGCTTACTTTTTCTTTCGTGACAGCCATATTTGTACTTGCTGTATTTTCCATGTTTTCAGCGTGTGCTTTCATGCGTTTTGAATAATCGTTAATATCATTTGTCTTTTCCGCTATTGCATTTACTTCATTACTTACAGAAGATGCATTTTCATTAATGGTAGAGGCATTCCGCCCAACTTCTGTCATGGTAGCGGCAAGTTCTTCTGTTAAGGCAGATAAGTCATTAACGCTGTTGTTAGAGGTAATGACGCTCTCTGAAATTTTATTGGCTGTATGGTCCATTTTGTTGGAACTTTCTGATACCATACGGAAAATGTTCTGGAGTTTTTCAATAAACGCATTGATTCCATTGCCAAGCGCAGCAATTTCATCTTTAGAATATATAGTAATACGTTTTGTAAGGTCTCCGTGCCGCTCCTCAATATCCTGGATAATTGTTGACAGCTCTTTTTCTGCTGTGGAAATTGGGCGGATAATTTTAAGCTGTATTACAAAGACTGCGATAATGATTGATACGATGCTTACGATAATTGTAAATATATTGATCATAAATGCAATTTTATATTCTTCCGCAAGTCTTTTTTTTGCGGCATCGGAAGAGGCTTTTGCAGTATTTACCTGACTGTCAATGCCGGCATAAATTGCGTCTGCATAGGATTTTAATTCCCCATTTGCAACGGCAAATGCTTTTTGGTTATCCGTATTGGCGCTAAGGGCAATCATTGTTGCAATAGAATCCCGGAACGACTGGTAATTGTTAAGGATTGCCTGATAGCTTTTTTCGTCTTCTACATATTTTTTGTAGGATTTTAACTGCCCATCCAAGACTTCTTCCTGTTCACCAATGGAATTTACAAGAGAAATCATGGATTCCGCATCTGTTGCCACAATATGGGACAGAGCCATGCGGTGGATATCCTTGGCGCTTCCCTGGATATCAGACAGCTCGGTAATGCCTGCGAGGTAATTGTCAGATATTGTAGTCGCTTCATTGTTTACGCTTCTGACATTCCGTTCTGCCAGAAAATTAGAACCAATAGAAACAACTCCCAATAAAATCAGTGGAATAAAAATCCACAGCTTAATGCTTGAATTTGTTTTTTTATCCATAGATAAAGTCCCCCTTTTTCAATCAAGATGTTTATTCAACAGTGGAAGCTGTTATTTTCTTTACTGTTTTGTCAAGCTGCGCCTGTACGCTTTTTTCTTTGACTTTTCCAGTAGCAAGCATATTGCCAAGCTCTGTGGCGGCGTCCCAGAAATTGACGCCGAGACGCTGCGGTTCAGAAAATTCAGACTGTGCGATAACTGCCTGGATTGCCGCATCCTGTTTTACTTCATCTGATTCTGCCGCATTAATATTAGAAGGACCCTGGCCGCGCATTTCAAAGCGGAGTTTCTGGTTTTCTTCATTTGAAATATAATTGGCAAGTTTGTGTGCCCATTCCAGGTGCTCGGAGTAAGGGTTTACGCCAATCATTTTGTAACCGAAATAGCATGCCATCTGTATCTGTTCTCCAGCACAGGTATAGGTAGGAAGTTTGGCAGCGCCAAAGTTTTCCCCAAGCAGGGACTGCAGCGTGCTTTCATCCCAGATACCACTGACGCATGCAATAACGCTTCCGTTTCTAAACCCTTTAATCCAATCTTCTGTATTAGAAAAACCCGGATTTTTTCCGATTTTCATTAATGCATCTGCAACATCAACGCCGGTAATGCGGTTTTTCTTTGAGTTCCAGTCGCAGAAGTTTGTTACACCATCTTCATTAAGGCCGACCTTTAAGCCGGTCTGGCCATAGAAGGCATAGAGATACCAGCCGGAAGCCCAGTTCATAGCAAATTTCTTCTTATTTTTTGCGGCGACCTGTAAAATTTTATCCAGGGACTGAATATCTTTTTCACTTAAATACTTTTTATTATAGTATAGGAAATAGCCGTTATCCGCAGTAATTGGATATCCATAGATTGTGTCGTTGATTGTAAGGGAGTCAACGGCCGCTTCCAGGTTATTTGCCCTGATTTCATCAGGGCTTGTCACAGGGGAAGCTGCTCCGCCTGCCGCAATAGATTGGATATCCCCGTCTGTTGTGGTGTATAAATCCGGCGCGTTTAATACATCTCCAAGAAGGTTGCTGCGGCATTCACCCTCTACCATTGGAGACCACTCAATTGTTATGTTTGCTTCAGATTTGTTTTCTTCAATAAAATTCTGGGTAACTGTGGCGAGATAGTCTTTATCTTCTTCCCCAGCCCATATGGAAAGCTTAACATCTTTACTCTCCGTTTTTTTGGTTTCTGTACTGCTTTTGTCTGTCTTTTTGTCCTCTTTGCCGCCACAGCCGGTTACTGTCATACCCAATACCATAACTGCAAAAAGGCAGGAAAAAATTTTTTTCTTCATACTTTTTACCCAAATTCAAATGAAAATTAAGCATTTTCACTTGCAATGCAAACACAAAGGGGAAAGCGTGCCTGCATCTTTACCCTTTCTTCAATTTTTCTTTCCCCGAATAAATTCTCGGTTTTCTGAATATATAGTTTTTAAGCTTTTCCTTAGTAATTATATAATACTATGGATGGAAAAGAATTTCAAGTTTTAGTAAAAATATACAAAAAATCTTCCCATGTATGTTTTCTCATTTTGCACAGGATGGAAAGTATACATGGGAAGATTTTTTTGTAAGTTATGAAAGATTGGCTGTTAATGGTGGATAAACCTCATTTTTGGAGAATCTTTTTTGGGTTTTGTGTCTTTTTGTAGTTTATCAACTTCAAATGCGTTTTCTATTTTGTTTATTAGCTGGTATTTGCATATATTGCAAAAGTTACCAAAAGGGATAGACATGCCACAATTTTCGCAGTGGCAACATACACTTTCTTCATCTGTTGCATGCAGCCTGTCTTCCCTTATCCAAATTTTGATTTGGGATATGCTTACTTTACAGTCTTTTGAAATTTGGTTAATCACTACGTTTTCATGGTCTCGGATATATTCTTTGACTTCCTGGAATTTTTTTTCCAATTTCTTTTTACATTCTGGACATAGGTTGTCTCCTGATAAATAGTTAAATAACCGCCTGCATTCCCTGCATGTTTTTATTTCCATATTTTTCCTTTCTAATGTAACAGCTGCAATACTCCCTCACGAGAACTGTTTGCTTGTGCCAGCATAGAAATGCCCGCCTGTTCTAAAATATTATCTTTGGTAAAAAGCATCATTTCCTCGGCAATATCTGCATCACGTATTTTTGATTCCGAACCTTGCAGGTTTTCTGATGCATTTAGGTCATTTAAATATTCATGTTCTAACTGGTTGTATTTGGCGCCTAATTGTGAACAGCACTGTGATAGGTTTGCCAAAGCCCTGTCTAATCTAAGTAAAGTATCTGGTTTATAGGCGCGGAATGTAATATCCACCCCACCCACATATTCTTTTTTTGTAACGTCGCGTGTAATCACCGTAGGAGGGACGCTTCCGTCAATTACCCTAATCTGTACCAGCTGTTTTCCTGGGATATATTCGGTATAGGATTCCCCATATTTATTATACTTTGTAATAGGGATTCTGGTATTTATTTCCTGCATTTCCGTTTTCATCTGGTACTGGTATTCTGTTATTGTTGTCTTTGTTTCTGTTTCGGTGCCGCCTATATTAATCTTATATGTGTTTCCGCCAAGGCTTTGTGCCTTTTGCAAAAATGTATCATCCCAAGCCTGCCCAGGAAAGAAGTCGCAATAGCCTTCTTTAAACACAGTATAATTTTCAAGGTCTAAAGCGCCTAAACTCGTATCAGGCAAATCGACAATAACTCCCTGCATAGAGTTAGCGCCTGACTGAATCCAATAGCCGCTTTCCTTGATTTCTGTCAAAGTAATTGGGGCGTTTTCTACTTTCGCTTTTACTTTCAGGGTCAGCGGCACCTGCTCTGTTACATTTGGCGTTAATCCTGTACCTACCGCTTTACTGTCACGGTAATCATAGGCAATCACAGAATAAGGATTTTTTGGATCAGCAGTAACCCGCAGGAAATGGCTGGAAAAATTTGTTTTTTCAAGAACGCTTTTCGTAACCATTTCAGCAATTTTTTTGGCAGTGGCAGGCACAGTATTATTTATGTAGTCATTGTAGCTGCTTCCGAACAGCAGCTTTTGTGCCGGCGGCATATTTGCCCAGGATATCGGGTCATTTTTCATGGCATCATATACATCTTTTGTATAAATTTTTGATATCTCATCAAAACACTTATCCAGGTTAACTACCCCAATTTCCTGCCATTGGTTTTTAAATCCATAGTATCCCTTTTGGTTTTCTTCGGATTTATTATCATCTATTCCGGAAAAGATATCCAATATTTCTATTGTACTTGTTTCAAATACAAAACCCTGCTGGAAATCGGAACAGGTGTCACAGTCAAAGATAAGCCCTGTTCCGGTCAGGTCATTTAAATATTTATATAAATCATCGACAGTAGCAGCAGTGGCAATTTGGGAAAAGTCGATTGTAGATGCATAGTTATCGCTTAAGGTGCCAGACCATGTGCCGCCATATTCAAATGTATACCCGTCATAATATTTTACATTTTTAAAACCTGCTGCCCCATCTGGTACGTTAACTGACATTTCTGACAGTTCCTTCATTTTTGCCTGGGCTATGCCCTGTGGACCATATACAGTTACTTTCTTGTTGGTATCATCCTCTATAAAAGTAACCTGGGAAGTATCCTGGATACCCGCGCTTGCCCCTCCTATTTTTAATTGGCTGTCATGCGTTACCCAGCTTGGAAACGCTTTTTGGTCTGTCAAACGATAGTATACATCTGTATATTTTGTTTGTGGCTGGATAACATGTGTTTCTGTAATTGTTTGCGGACCCTGGAGGACTTTTATTGTATTAAATTCTGTTTCCCTGGCTATTCGGTTAATTTCTATAGATAGTGCATCGACTTCGGCCTGTATCTGGACACGGTCTTCTTGTGTGTAGGTATCATTATATGCCTGTACAGTAAGTTCCCTCATACGCTGTATAATGCTAATTTGTTCAGAAATGCCGCCTTCTGCGGAATCAATCATCGAAATCCCCTCTGATGTATTTTGTGCACCGCGGTTAAGTCCTCGGATTTGCCCTCTCATTTCTTCGGAAATTGCTAGTCCTGCAGCATCATCTGCAGCCCGGTTAATCCGATATCCAGAAGCTAGTTTCTCGGACGCTTTTTTAAATGATTTATTTGTAATGCCTAGAGATCTTTGCGTAAAATTTGCTTCCAAGTTGTGTGAAATTATCATATAAGTTCAACCTCCTCTGCTTTTCATTCCTAAAATTGGGAAATATGATTCTTTAGGATTATGTATTTATATTTTGCATATATCCCTAACAGGTATAATAGTGTTTTCTTGCCTATTTTTATCAGAGATATATAAATTAAGTTTTAAAAGTGCTGTAAATACTGGATTTCCTTGGCAATGAGATTTTTCTGTGTAAGCTATATTTATTATTATCGTCACGTTCTGTAAAAAATATTATACCCTTAAGGTATATTTTATACTTTGGAATTTGTTTAATTTCATTTGTTTCTTCTTATAATATACCTATCACGTTGTATCCAAAATTATTTGGGAGGTGTTTGATGGAAAAATACAGGCAGGAAATTGGTGCCCGCCTTAAAAAGGTACGGAGAAGCAGGAATTTGACACAGGAAAAATTTTCGGAGATGCTTGGGATATCCCAAAAACATTATAGCGAGGTGGAGCGGGGGCTTGCTGGTTTGTCGGTAAAACATTTGATACAAATCAGCGATATTTTATCCATCAGTCTTGATTATTTATTAAAAGGCACAGAGTTTACTCCATTGCCGAAGCAGCTTCAGACCAATACCCAAATGAATGAAATTTTTTATTCTTCGTCTGCATATACGCAGCAACAGATGCTTCATCTTGTTAAAATTGCAAAAGAGATAGAAAATCATGCTTCAGGATATGGTTTTGAATCTGATCTCACTAAATAGGGAGTGTGAGTTACAATTGGGAGGATGTGTTTGGCAGCAAATCTTGACAAAGGATAATGCTTGTACTAACATTAGGTAGTGTCGGTATCATTAGTTGGAGCGAAATGTAGTTTGTCTCTGATATTACATGATATTATGGAATGAAGTGTAATGATTTATGGAGGTAAAATAAATGAAAGTAACATTAAAGGATGGTTCTTTTAAAGAGTACAGCCAGCCTATGGCAGCAATTGAAATTGCTAAGGAGATTAGCGAAGGCCTTGCAAGGGCAGCATGCGCAGCGCAGGTAGATGGGGAGACAGTTGATTTGCGTACCGTTATTGACAGGGACTGTGAATTAAATATCCTCACATTTGATTCTGATGAAGGGAAGAAGGCATACCGCCATACCTGTGCGCATGTCCTGGCGCAGGCGGTGAAGAATTTATACCCGGATGCCAAGCTGACAATTGGCCCGGCGATTGACAATGGTTATTATTACGATTTTGATATGCCAAGCCTTGACAGGGCAGCTCTGGATGCAATTGAAAAAGAGATGAAGGCAATTATTAAAAAAGGGGAAAGCCTTGAACGTTTTACTCTAACAAAAGAGGAAGCTGTTAAATTGATGACAGAGAGGGATGAGCCGTATAAGGTAGAGATGATTCAGGAGCATCCAGAGGAAGATGTGCTGACATTTTACCAGCAGGGGGACTTTATTGAGTTCTGTGCAGGGCCGCATCTGATGTCTACCAAAACAATTAAGGCGTTTAAACTTACCTCCTCTTCTGGCGCGTACTGGAGAGGGGATGAAAAAAATAAAATGCTGACGCGTATTTATGGAACGGCATTTCATAAAAAGGCAGATTTGGATGAGTATTTAGAATACCTTGCAGAGATTAAGAACCGTGACCACAATAAGCTGGGGCGTGAAATGGAATTGTTTACGACGGTGGATGTAATTGGCCAGGGGCTTCCTCTGCTTATGCCAAAGGGTGTGAAAATGGTCCAGAAGCTCCAGAGATGGATTGAAGACCTGGAAGACAATGAATGGGGATATGTCCGTACAAAGACGCCTTTAATGGCAAAATCCGATTTATATAAGATTTCAGACCATTGGGGGCATTATAAAGAAGGGATGTTTATCCTTGGGGAAGATGATGAGGATGAAGAGGGGAACAGTGTTTCAGGGAAAGAGATTTTTGCGCTCCGTCCAATGACCTGCCCGTTCCAGTATTACGTATATAAAGCATCACAGAAGAGTTACCGCGATTTGCCATACCGTATGGGGGAAACTTCTACTTTATTCCGAAATGAGGAATCCGGGGAGATGCATGGACTGACGCGTGTCCGTCAGTTTACAATTTCAGAAGGTCATTTGATTTGTACGCCGGAGCAGATTAAGGACGAGTTTAAATCCTGTGTTGCCCTTGCCAAATATTGCCTGACGACGCTTGGGCTGGAGGAGGATGTTACTTACCGCATGTCAAAATGGGATCCGGAAAATAAAGAGAAATATATTGGGACGGCTGCGGAATGGGATGTGGTACAGGACGCCATGAGGGAAATTTTGGATGAGATTGGCATCGACTATACAGAAGAAGCCGGGGAGGCGGCATTTTACGGGCCAAAATTGGATATACAGGCAAAGAATGTATATGGGAAAGAAGATACCATGATTACAATCCAGCTTGATATGTTTCTGGCCGAGCGTTTTGATATGTATTATATTGACCAGAATGGCGATAAAAAACGGCCGTATATTATCCACAGGACGTCGATTGGCTGTTATGAACGTACGCTTGCATGGCTGATTGAGAAGTATTCTGGTAAATTCCCTACATGGCTCTGCCCGGAACAGGTGCGTGTCCTTCCGATTTCGGAAAAATATGGGGAGTATGCAGACAGGGTTCTTGCTGAATTAAAGAAAAATGGCATTGACGCAACAGTTGATAACCGTTCAGAAAAGATTGGCTATAAAATCCGGGAAGCAAGGCTTGACAAGCTTCCGTATATGCTTGTAGTTGGGGCGAAAGAAGAGGAAGAAGGGAAAGTTTCTGTGCGGAGCCGCTTTGCGGGGGATGAAGGGCAGAAAGAACTTTCTGTATTCATTAATGAAATTTGTGAGGAAATCCGTACAAAGAGAATCCGCCCTATTGAGGCAGCGGCAGAAGAGCAGAAATAAACACAAAAAGGGGGGGATGCGTCAGCATCCCCCCCCCTTAGTTCTAATAATGTGGGCTAATCCCCAAGGTAATTGATATCAATATCCCCCATAGAGCAGGAGAGTTCTAATGTGCCGTATACTTCATCAGTGGTTTTTTGATTATTGCCATCGTAATATCCATTAAAGTTAATATCGCCAAGGGATTGTGAGGTTTTGTCAATGGAGTAATTTCCAGGTATGCCGGCAAGGTTTAATTCTATATTGCCCATTGAACAATCTATCAAGCTGTTTTCGGTTAATTTACCATAGATATCGGCATCCCCAAGGGAGCATTCTACATTCAGGTTCCTGCATACATTCTCTTTGGCGTAACGTTTGCTGCCAAAGTTTAAATCACCGACGCTGCATTCAATATCTGCAGAACCTGCAATTTGGTACTGTTCAATATTTAATTTTCCAACGTCGACAGAAATATCTGCAGTTTCAGCAGTAAGCGACTGGATGTCTGCATCGCCTGCGGATACTTCAAGGTCAAGGGTTTTGCAGTCTAATAAATCTATGTTTAATTTTGTAGCGCCTGCGTCAATGGAAACGTCTTGTAAATTTATGCCTTGCGGGAGGGTAATCGTAAGTTTTTCAAAATTTTCATTCCTGCGCCAGAATCTGGGAAATGGCAGGTTTAATCCAAAAATATCAATTTCTTGAAAATAGTCTGAATAATAAGATTTAACCGTCCAAACACCGTTTTTCACTGTATTTTCAGAAAGGCGGCCGCCGGAAATGCTATATTGGGTTCCTGTTTTAATTTCAATATCATTTGCTGCCAAGTTAAAATCAAGGTTTTTGATATCTGATGTATCTGTTAAAGAGACATCAGGAAGCGTATGGGAGACGCTTTTTCCGGGGGATTTTGTGACTCTGTTCCCGATGGAAAGGCTGTAAATTTTTCCGCCAAGTGCGAGCCCGATTAGGGTTAAAATAACTCCCAGGCCAAAAATGCTGCTTAATACAATTAAAAATATTGGTTTCTTTTTCATAATGTCACCCTTTCTTTTCGTAATACGTCTTGCTTAATGGAAAAAAGATTTCAGCCCTTTTCCAATAGAGCGGCAGCATTTTATAATTACACGGAAAGCTGCCGGGAAAAATTTAACACAAAAAATAATAGAGAGCCAGAAGATGAAAATGCCAACAGCAAGTAAAATTAGTCCAATTCCGGCTACTAAAATACTGCTTGCCCAGCCATATACTGGAAATAAGGGAAATGCGGCAACAATAGTGGCAATTCCGCCTATGGCCAGTCCGCCGCCAATTGCAAAAATGGCAACGAAGAATGAAAATATGATTGCCAGTATGGCAATAGCAAAGGCAAATACAGCAGAGAGAATTGGGATTCCAACAGGGATTGCCAAAACTGCCAGTACAATGACAAGCGCCGTTTTTCCAGAGTCCTGCGTCCAGCTTTTTTTCTGTCCGGTTTGCTGTTTTTCCTGAGAATAGCTGTTTTCTGCATAAGTATTTTTGGCATTGGCGTTTTGGTAAGTTTGTTTTCCGTTATTATAAAATCCTGTATTTTGGTAACTTTGGTTTCCATTTTGAAAACCTGATGACTGTTTTTGCCCATACAAATCAGGGTAAGAAGAGGGCTTGTGGAAGTTTGTTCCCTGCCCGTATTCAATGTTTTCCTGGCTTGAGGCTTTAATCTGTTTTGCGAGTTCTACCGGTGAGCCAAGTTCTTGGATTACCTGCTGTTCGTTTTCAGGCCCGGCATCTTCAAAGTAGTCGTCATAATATTTTAGTGCCTGTTCTCTTTCCTCTTGCGGAATATCAGAAAGAAATCGGCCAAGATCCCTTAAAAAAATATCTTTATTCATTTTTACCTCCATCTGTGCAGGTCTGCTGCATAAATTATTTTTAGTTTCTTTCAAATACGTTCTAAAAGGATTGCGTTGATTTTTGCAATATAGCTGCCCCATTCCTGCTGGTATAATAAAAGCTGCCGCCTGCCTTGTTCTGTGATTTTGTAATATCTGCGGTTTCTGCCGCCATACTCCTGGTCATAGACTTCCAGGCAGCTGTCTTTTAAAAGACGCCGCAGTACAGGGTAAAGCGTTGATTCTGAAATCTCGATTACAGACCGGACGTCCTGCGTAATTTTATAACCATATGTGCCTTCTGTCTCTTTGTCTACAATTGCAAGGACAATTGCGTCCAGCAGAGCGGCACCTGTGTTAAATACCATGAAATCCCTCCTTCGCTATAAGAAATGTTGAATAATATTATATTCCGTATAATATTGCCTTATGCCTATACTATATGATATATAATATTATTTGTCAATAGGGATAAGGAAACGTTAAGGTGGAGTTATATTCTGTTAAGGGAATAGTAAGTTGCTATTCACGGCCATCCTAAACATCATGCGTAAAACCTGCCAGCAAAGCTGTCAGGCGCTGCAAAAACAGCAGCACATGTAAAAGGAACAAGGTTCCTTACTTATGTTGTTTAGAACAGCCTACACGCTAATTTTAGAAAATAGTCATCCTCTTACGTGCAAGCACGACGAGTCTGGCTCTTTTCTAAAATTAGCCGTGAATAGTAACAATATAAGTCAAAAATGTGCAAAAATATATTGAAAAATGCCGCAAGAAATTATACAATAGTAACAGTGTGCAATGGAAATAGATGGGTTATCTTAGCCCATGAGGTGAATAATGCCAGGTCTTTTATGACAGGACAGGGCTTATATAGATATTTTGCATATGGCATAGTTACATGGTATGCCAGAAGGAGGGTATTATGATTGAAGGTAAAGGTAAAATTGCAGTGTTAACCAGTGGCGGTGATGCGCCGGGAATGAATGCGGCAATACGGGCTGTTGTCCGCACAGGTATTACAAAAGGATATGAGGTATATGGAGTCAGGCGCGGGTATAATGGTATCCTGAACAAGGAAATTGAGCTGATGACATTTCAGGATGTATCAGAAAAGCTCCAGCATGGGGGGACATTCCTGTTTACTGCACGCAGCGCTGAATTTAACGAAGACGCTGGCAAGCAGAAGGCGGCGGCAATCTGTAAGGAGTTAGGGATTGATACATTAGTAGTGATTGGCGGCGACGGTTCTTTTAAAGGGGCAAGGGATTTGTCGAAATATGGCGTTAATATTATTGGGATTCCGGGGACGATTGATTTGGACATAGCTTATACAGATTATACAATTGGTTTCGATACTGCTGTAAATACAGCTATGGAAGCAATTGACAGGCTTCGTGAAACTTCCAATTCCCATGAGCGGTGCAGCGTGGTGGAAGTTATGGGGCGTTCAGCAGGCTATATTGCGCTTTGGTGCGGCATTGCAAACGGTGCGGAAGCTATTCTGCTCCAGGAAAAATTTGACAGTGAAACGGATTATGACAGGCTGATTCATCTAATCCGGAAAAACAGGGAAGCAGGCATGACGCACCAGGTTATAATTAATGCAGAAGGTGTGGGGCATTCTAACAGCCTTGCAAAGCGGATTGAAGAAGCGACTGGCATAGAGACGAGGGCTACAATCCTGGGGCATCTCCAGCGTGGAGGGAGCCCTACGGCACGCGACCGCGTATATGCGTCTATTATGGGGGCCTATGCAGTTGATATTATAGACCAGGGGAAGAAGAACCGGCTGGTTGGTTATAAAGATGATAAAGTTTATGATATTGATGTGGACGAGGCATTTCAGATGCAGAAAAGCATTGATGAATACCAGTATGAGGTTGCACATATCCTTGGCACAAGGAGTGATTATAAGGAACAGTAATAAATTAAATGTACAGGCAGATTGTTCAAACTAATTATTAACGTTACTGAAAACAATTAACAAAGAAAGGGGGCTTACGGCTGGCCTGGCCGGTTTATAAAAGTATCGGCAGTAAGCCGTAAAAGGGGTTTGATGAAGAGGACAATATTGATAACGGGGGCTGTAGTTTTATTTTTGCTGCTGGCCATTGGCGGAGGCAGAAAAGCAGAGGCAGCGGTGAAAGGGATTGAACTGGAAAGCGGCAAAGATATTACAAAATATGATGTAACGGGGGACAGAAAGAAAGACCATATACGGATTGACTGTGAAACGCCTGATTTGTATAATGAAGGCAGTGGGGATGGCTGGTCAATTTCAATTAATAATAAGGTAGTTTTCCGGGACAATGAAAAATTATATGTTGACAGCCTGACAGTACTGCTTTACCAGATAGATACAAAAACGGTTTATCTGGAAATACAGGAAAATGAAGGTTCCAATAATGATATTTCATCCCATGCTTTTTACCAGTATAAAAGAAATAAACTGAAAAAAATATGTGATGTATATCAGCCAATTGCAAAACAGATTTATTGTTTCCATTTTTATGTTGATTCTGTAAAGGTGACCGATAAAAAAATTACGGTATCTTATGTAAACCAGTTTAGTGCGACAGGGTATCTGTTCTGGAAAATTTCATATCTTTATGAAAAAGATGGCTGGAAAAAAGATGGAAATACTTTTTCTGTTACTGAAAAAAGAAACCTGACGGTTAACCGTAAGATTACGCTTTATCAGAAGGCGGGAGGGAAGAAGAAAGCATTTGTTTTGAAAAAAGGGCAGAAAGTTAAGATTGATAAGATCTGTTTGAAAAATGGGAAAACATATATGCTGGCAGTGCTTTCCAATGGGAAAAAGGGCTGGTTCCAGAGCCCGGATAAATCCCTGCCGGAAAGATATTATTTTAAAGAAGTTGTTTTTGCAGGAAAAAGAGGTGGAATGCATATGCATTCCACCTCTTTATGCCATAAGGAAATTGTGCCTTTTACCTTGCCTTTGGCAGGGAAAAGAGAAATTCTGTTCCAACGCCCTCTGTGCTGATGACATTGATGTTTTCTTTATGGGCGTTAATGATTTCTTTTGTTATAGAAAGGCCAAGCCCTGTGCCGGTTTTGTCCTTCCCGCGGGAAAGATCTGTTTTATAAAATCGGTTCCAGATTTTTGGGATACTGTTTTTTGGGATGCCGATTCCATTGTCTTTGACTGAGACGAAAACCTTATGGTTTTGCTGTGTGGTTTGGATTGTAATAACCGTATCATTGGGGCTGAATTTAATGGCATTATCCAGAAGGTTCTGGATAACTTGCTGGATTCGGTTAATATCTCCATGGACAAAAAGCTCTTTTTCTTCAAAAATCAAATCCAGAGAAATTCTTTTAGAAGTACAGCGCTGCTCAAAAGAAGCGGATGTTTGTTTAATGGCTTCGTTAATATCAAAATCAGTTTTTTCAAGAACCATATTTTTATGGTCGAGCTGGTTCAGTTCCAGGAGATTGCTGGTTAGTTTTGTAAGCCGTTCTGTTTCAAACAGGATGATATTAAAATATTTTTTCTGCATTTCCGGTGGAATTGTACCGTCTGCCATCGCTTCAGTATAGCCTTTGATGGAGGTAAGCGGGGAACGGAAATCATGGGAAACATTGGCAATAAAGTTTTTCTGGTATTCCATCATGCCGCTAAGCTGCACGGAGAGATATCGGATGGCGTTAGCAAGTTCTTTTTGTTCTTTGACAAACATTTTTGCCATAGGGTAATTAAAGTGCCCTTTGGCATATTCCCTGGTTTCTTTTGTAAGGGCGGCCAGTGGGCGTACTGTCTGGAAATAAAGATGTAAAAAAAGTATGCCGTTTATAAAGAGGATGACCAGCCCGCAGATTAAAATGGAATCAATATAATTTGTGGCATTGCTTTTCAAGCTGCTTGCCGGCGACATTAATACGACATATCCGCTTGTGGAAAGGGATTCTGTAATGGGATAGATTACAGAAATCATGCTTTCTTTTGCAAGGCCTTCCGGATACTTCCCAACAATGGACTGGTAGGATAAAAAGGAAGAATCATAGTCGTTGATATTTTCTCCTTCCCGGGGGCGGAACAGGTTGGAGTCCATTAAAATGGTACCAGATGATGAAACAATCCAGACCCTCATATTGGTGAGGATTTCCAGGGAACTGAAGTGCTGCCGGAGGGTGACGTTATCTGTTTCCAGTAAGCTTATGCTGGTCACATAATCCTTTACGATGATTTCTGCCTCTTCGTACAGATTGGCTTTTTCGTATTCCACCAGTTTGTTGTACAGTGTGGAATGCCCATAAGTATTAAGCAGAACCAGCGTAAGGATGGCGATGACAAGATAAGAAAGTATAAATTTTAGTTTGATAGATTGTTTCATAGGCTGCCCTGTTCCCCGTGATATTCAAATTTATAACCAATGCCCCATACTGTTGTCAGTTTCCAGCTGTGCTGGTCAGAAAACTTTTCCCGGAGGCGTTTAATGTGGACGTCAACCGTCCGTGTGTCGCCGATATAGTCATAACTCCAGATGTGGTCCAGAAGCTGTTCCCTGGTAAACACCTGGTTAGGGTGCGAAGCAAGAAAATAAAAAAGTTCCAGCTCTTTTGGCGGCATTTCAATTACTGCGCCATTGTAATGAACGGAATAATCCGTCAGGTTAATAGACAGGCCGGGATAATTTACTTTTTCAACAGGGAGTTCGGATTGTGGCAGGGTATTTGTGGGCGGTTCTGTCTGGAAACGCCGCAGCACGGCTTTTACCCTTGCGACCATCTCTTTTGAATCGAAGGGTTTCATGATATAATCATCCGCCCCTAGTTCCAGTCCGAGAACCTTGTCAAAAACTTCCCCTTTTGCTGAAAGCAGGATAACAGGGAGGTTTGAGGTCCTGCGGAGCCGCCGGAGTACTTCATGCCCGTCAATTCCAGGAAGCATAATATCCAGAAGCATCAAATCTGGCTGATAGGTTTTCACTGCTTCTAAGGCGGCTTCTCCATCCAGGACAATATGTGTGTCAAAACATTCCTGGATTAAATACAGGCTGACTAATTCTGCAATATTTTCATCATCATCCACAATCAGGATTTTTTGTTTATTTACCATTGCATTTCTCCTTTTTCCTAAAACTCTACGATAGTAACGCCCATATCGCCTTCCCCAAATTCACCCAGCCGGAATGATTTGACATATTTGGTACGTTTTAAATGGTTATGGACTGCTGTACGCAGCGCGCCGGTACCGCGGCCGTGGATTACAGTAACCTGGGACATATGGGCAAGGTAGGCGTCGTCTAAGTATTTTCCAAGGACAGGCATTGCCTCGTCAACTGTCATCCCGATTAGGTTGATTTCCTGTCGGATGTTCGCAGCTTTGTCCATGCGGATGCGTCCGCTGCCCGATTTTTTACCGCCTGCCTGTTTTTGTTCAGGCTGCCTGATTAACTCAATATCATCCAGTTTTACTTTTGTCCGTAAAAGGCCTGCCTGCACAAAAAGTTCCCCTTTTTCATTTGGCAGGGTGCTGATAGTGCCTTCTGCATTAAGGGATAATATACGGACATCAGAACCGATTATCAATTCCGAAGCATTGATTTTTTTCGCTTTTTTCTTTTGGGAAGGCTTTGGCTGGCTGCTTTCTTTTTCGTGAATCTGTTCCCGCAGTTTTGCGCGTTCTGCTTCCATTTCACGGATATGCTTATCACTTTTCGCCCATTTTGTATATTTCCGTATTGTTTCATCTGCATATTCTTTTGCCTGTGCAAGGATTTTTCCGGCCTCCTCATTGGCATTTGCAAGGATGCGCTCTTTGGAATTGTCCAGTTTTTCGGATTTTTCCTGAAGCTGTTTTTTTAACTGGGCGATTTCTTTCCTGTTTTTTGATACCTCTGCATGTTCCTGCTCTAATTTTACACGGGTTTTCTCCAAATCGTTCAGGACGTCTTCAAATGCCTGTGCATCTGAGGTTACGCGCTGCCTGGCGTCTTCTATGATTTTTTCTGACAGGCCAAGTCTTCCGGAAATAGCAAAGGCGTTGCTTTTGCCAGGGATGCCGATTAGAAGGCGGTAAGTTGGGCGCAGGGTAGTGACGTCAAATTCACAGCAGGCATTTTCGACATCCGGCGTCTGTAAGGCATAAAGTTTTAGCTCGCTGTAATGGGTAGTGGCCATTACAATGGAGCCTCTGTTATGCAAATCAGATAAAATAGAGGTAGCAAGCGCCGCGCCTTCTACGGGGTCTGTTCCCGCCCCTAATTCGTCAAAAAGAACCAGGCTGTTATGGTCGGCTTTTTCCAGTATAGATACGGTATTTACCATATGTGAGGAAAATGTGCTTAAATTTTGCTCAATGCTTTGTTCATCGCCAATATCAGCATATACTTCGTCAAAAATGCGAAGGCAGGAGCCGTCAAAAGCAGGGATGTGCAGCCCTGCCTGTCCCATCAGCGTGAAAAGTCCAACTGTTTTTAGTGAAACTGTTTTTCCGCCGGTATTTGGCCCGGTAACAATTAACAGGGAAAAATCCTTTCCAAGCTGCAGGTCAATTGGGACAACTTTATCTTTTGGGATAAGCGGGTGGCGCCCTTTTTTAATCATGATACTGCCATCTTTAGGAAACCCTGGCTCCGTGCCACGCATTTCCTTAGAAAGGGATGCTTTTGCAAAAATAAAATCCAATCTTGACAGAACCTGGAAATCCTGTTCGATAAAAAAGGAATGCTCTGCTGCCTGGTTGCTCAGGTTTGCAAGGATTTTTTCGATTTCCTCCTGTTCTTTTAATTCCAGTTCGCGGATTTCATTGTTTAGCCTGACAACAGAGGAAGGCTCAATAAACAGTGTAGAGCCGGTTGCAGACTGGTCATGCAGCATGCCCTGGAATGAGGAGCGGTATTCTGCTTTTACAGGGAGGCAGTACCTGCCATTTCGCATTGTAATCAGGCCGTCCTGCAGCATGCTTTTTTGGGAGCTGTTTAAAATGCTGTTAAGCTGCTCGTGTATCCTGCCGTTTGCCCGTTTCATGTTCTGGCGGACTTTTTGCAGCCCTGGGCTGGCATCGTCGGCAACTTCATCCTCTGCTAAAATGCACCGCCGGATTTCGTTCATTAGTGGGGAGACAGGCTCTATTAATTGGTAGTATTCATTCAGAGAATCTCCTGTCTCTTCTTTTTCATTCAGGTTTTTTCTGAAATATGCTTTTACGCTTCCTGCCGTATTTAACAGCTTTGAAATAGAAAGAAGCTCCCCGGTTCCTAAAATAGCGCCGATTTCCAGGCGCTTTAAGCTTTCCCGGATGTCTGCCGCACCCTGGAAGGAAATGCTTCCCTGGGTTAGGATATGTGTCAGGGCGTCCGAAGTTTCGCGCTGTTCTTTTAAAATTACAGACCGCTCTGTTTCTGGCAGCAGCTTCCGGCAATAGTTTTTTCCGGCGGCAGAACCGGCATGCTGTTCCAATTTTTGTATAATTTTATCATACTCTAAAGTATGCAGTACTTTTTCGTTCATAAATTGCACCAAGCCTCAAGTGAAAATACCAGTGTTTTCATTTGAGGCGCAAACACAAAGGGCGAAAGTATGTGTGTTTGCATCTTATCCTTTCCTCTTTTTTCTTCTACCCTATATAATACACTAGATTGCCCTTTGATAGCAAGTAAAGTAAATAAGATTTATTTCTGTTTTCAGGTAAGTACAATGATTTATTCATAATCTATTCATAATTTAGTGATATAATTTGAATTATTGTAAACATTTAGAGAAACGTGTATTATGATGTTTTTGCTTTCAGGGATTATCCAGAGTCCCTGAGGGTAATTGGAGAGTGTTATGAGGAGTAGGAATAAGGAAAAGGATGCTGATTTCCAGCAGGAAAAACGGTATCAGTTTATTCGGGAACAAGTCCGGCCGCAAAAAAAAGTCCAGGCAGTCCTTCTGCTGAAGCGCCTTGGTATTTTGGCTGTGACAGCTCTTATTTTTGGGGTGGTTTCAGGAGGCGGGTTTGTCCTTATCCAAAACAATTTCCTAAAGGAAGGGGAAGAGGTCGTGCAGGTGCATACTGTTACGCCTGCTCCTTCGCCGGCAGAGACAAGTGTGCCTGCAGAAAGCAAGGGCAAGGATTTCGGAAAGAAGGAAATAACGCTTAATGACGTAAACCGGATTTCCCGGCAGTTATCATCTGTTGGGACAAATATGGATTCGGCAATGGTAGGGATAAAAGGAAAAGAAGATTCCAAGCTCTGGCCGGAACAGGGGGAAGAAGCCCCGTCCGTGGCATATGGGCTGATATATGGGGAATCCGTAAAATATTTTGATATCCTTACTACGTGTGAAATAGTTCAGAAGCAGCCTTCTGTCCATGTCCAGCTGATGGATGACACAGTGATTGAAGGGGAAATACTAGGAAGCAATGCCCAGCTAAATGTTGCAGTTGTACGTATTAAAAAAGAAGATATTGGGGAAGAGCTTTTGGGGCAGGTTACAGTAGCAAGGATTGGGAATGGGTTTGGGCTGTCAGCAGGGACGAACCTGATCGCAGTTGGCTGCCCAAATGGGATACTGCATTCTGTAGTGACTGGAATGATTACAAATGAAACAGTTTATGTGCCGATTATGGATGGCGAAGTACAGGTTTTTTGTACAAGCATTCCATATTCAGAAGCAGGGAATGGCGTTGTGCTGGATGTTGAGGGGCGTGTTGCCGGGATTATTACGACTGCGTTTAAAAAAGAGGCAGGGACAACAGGTATGGCATTTGTTAAGATTTCCAATGTAACAGCATTGCTGGAAATGCTTCAGAAGAAACAGGTGATGCCTTATATTGGGATTGAAGGGAGAAGCCTGGACGAAACTGTGGCAAAAGCACATAACCTTGTGGCGGGCGCATATGTGACGGAGGTTTATGCAGGCACCCCTGCTTACGAGGGAGGGATGCGTGTTGCAGATGTCATTACACAGATAAACGGAGAGAGTATTTCCGGGATGGCAGATATCTATAATAACCTGTTAAAGCATAAGCCAAAGGATAAAATTGTTTATACAGTGCACCGTAAATCCGGGAACAGGAAGGTCGCAAAGCAGATAAAGATTGTATTGGGATAGGGGCTATCCCAGTGCATCTTTGGAAAAAAGAACGTTTAACAGCGCGTTATTTTCTTCTTTTTTCATTATACAGAAACGTATATACTGGCTGTCCAGAAATTGGAAGGAAGAGCAGTCCCGTATCATATATCCTTTCTGGATTGCTTTTTCAAATAATTCCCAACTGGTTATCTTGTTATTTAAGATACGCAGCAATATAAAATTGGCATGGGGCGGATAATATTTTACAGAAGGGTATTTGTCCAGGATATGGCAGATCCTTTCCCTTTCTGAAGAAATAAGTTGAAAGGTATCGTGGATATAAGCTTTATCGTGGAACATGATTTCTCCTGCAATTGCAGCAAGGGAATTAATTGTCCATGGATTTTTATAGCTGTCCATTTTCTTTAGGAACGGCTGGTTTCCGCAGACCGCATAGCCGAGGCGCAGTCCGGGCGCTGCAAAAAATTTGGAAATCCCGCGCAGTACTATGATGTTATCATAATGCTGTGTTAATGGTACAGAGGTAACTTCTTTGTAGTTTTCTGAAAATTCCACATAAGTTTCATCGACCATAACGAATATTCCCCTCTCTTTACAGCAGTCCAAGATTCTGCACATTGTTTCAGAAGTAATCTGAGAGGAGGTGGGATTGTTTGGGTTGCAGATAACCAGTAAATCAATATCAGGTGTTAACATCTCAAATAAAGCGTTTTCCTGCAGGCAGAAGTTTTGTTCCTCCTGCAGGCGGAAGTAGATGGCGCTGCCTCCGCCCAGGGAGATTTCATGCCCATACTCCGAGTAGGTCGGGCCGATAATACAGGCTTTCTTTGGACGGAGTAGTTGGATAACCAGTGAAATTAATTCTGTCGAACCATTCCCTACAAGGATGCTTCTGTAATCTGCCTGTATATATTCTCCAATGGATTTACGGAGATTTGTATATTCGCGGTCAGGATAGGAGGTAACTGCATCAATGTGTAATGGCAGTTCTTTCCTAAGCTGGTAGGAAATGCCAAGTGGATTTACGTTGGCAGAAAAGCTGGTGATATTCTCCTTTTTTATCCCAAATGCTTTTTCTATTTTTTCTAAATCACTTCCATGGAAGTGTTCTTTTTGTTTTATCATAGGAAACCTCATTTCTATTGTATTGTTACTATTCACGGTCTATCGCATGAAAAAAGAATGGCCGTGAATAGTAACATTGTATTTTAAATGTCCTAGCCATTATACTGCTTTTTGTTGTCTGTTTCAACTGTGTTGTGATATACTGTTAAGAACTGTAGGAAAGCAGCGGGATTAAAGTCTAGTACAGCGTTTCCTTAATCCCCATATACTTAGTGCTTGCTATTTTTGTCAGCGCAAGGCGGAGGAAGGAGGCAATGCGGTGGCATTGTTGACTGACGACAACGCAGCGATGGCGGAAATAGAAAGTACTAAGTGTATGAGGGACTAAGAAACGCTGTACTAGGAGGGGTATCATGGCGAGGACGGTTTGGAAAGACATTGAATTTAAGTATGACGGAGCAGTTTTTTTCAGTTGACTATGCAGGGCGGAGTGATTTGTTTGAGGGCATGAAGATATGGAGGGAAGAGAAATACCGTAATATGCAGGGGAGATTTCCTGTTATTAGCCTTAGTTTTGCAGGTGTAAAAGGGACAAATAATTTTGTTGAAATGCGCAGGATGATGTGCCGGCTGATTTATGAACAGTATGATAAGTATGATTTTTTATTAGATGCAGACGGATTGATGAATGAAAAAGAAAAGGGATTGTTTAATGCTGTGTCACGGGATATGGATGAGGATATTGCAGCAATGTCGTTAAATATGCTTTCAAAATTGTTGATGAAATATTATGGCAGGAAAGTTATTATCCTATTGGATGAATATGATACACCAATGCAGGAGGCTTATGTAAATGGTTACTGGGATGAAATTGTATCATTTCTGGGGAATCTGTTTCATTCGACATTTAAAACAAACGCATTTCTGGATAAGGCGTTAATGACAGGCATTACCAGGGGGAGTAAAGAGAGTATTTTTTCGGATTTAAACAACTTAGTAGTTGTCACAGCTACTTCAAATAAATATATGGAAGATTTATTGGGTGGCGGTATCCTTTATACGAGGATAGATGAGTAGATTGTCTTTAGCCAGCTTGACTGTAATGAACATGCAATCTGGAGTCTGCTGCTTGCAAGTGGGTATTTAAAAGTGGAAACTTATACAATGGATGGTGAGACAGGGGACGAGGAATATGGGCTGTCACTTACGAATAAAGAAGTAAAGCTGATGTTTAGGGATATGATTGAGGGGTGGTTCAAACATTATTCCCCGGCATATAATGAATTTATTAAAGCATTATTATTGGATGATAAAAGGGCAATGAATTACTATATGAATAAGGTTGCCCTTGCGACATTTAGCTGTTTTGACACAGGAAGGAAACCTTCGGAGAGTTCTGAACCAGAACGGTTTTATCACGGGTTTGTTTTGGGGCTTATGGTGGAACTTTCTAATAGGTATGTCATTACATCAAACCGTGAGAGTGGTTTTGGGCGCTATGATATAATGCTTGAGCCAAAAAGCAGCAATGATGATGCCATTATTATTGAGTTTAAGGTATATGGGCTGGATAATGAAAAAACATTGCAGGATACTGTTGAGTCAGCGTTATTGCAAATAGAAGAAAAGCAATATGCGTCAGCATTAGTGGCAAAAGGGATTCCTCTCTCACATATCAGGAAATATGGATTTGCATTTGAAGGAAAAACTGTTTTGATTGGGTAATATATTCATAAAAATACAGCCCGGACGGGGTTTCCTGTCCGGGCTGATGCATAGCAATGATTAAAGGTAAAAAACAGTAGAAAAAAGAAATAGTATATGTTATGATAAGTTTTAGGACATTATTCTATATGTATGTATAGGTATTGCAGTTTTGGACTGTCTGTTTTTAGGTGTTTTGTAACTGGTAACTATTTGAGCCGCCAAAGGCGGCATGGAGGATTACATATGAAGTTAACTTTTGGAAGCAGTAAAAAGGGGGATGTAGGGGAAGCATTGCAAAATATTACAAAACCCGCGGCACTGCTTTTTTCTGTTGCAAGTGAAGAGATGCTTGGGCGTGCTGCAATGGAAATTGAGAAGGTGTTTCCGGGAGTCCCGTCTGTTGGAGGGGTTGGGCAGGCTTATATGGGCAGGCAGTTTTTTGATGCAGGGATAACTGTAATTGCGATGGAGGAAAATATTAAAGTTGTAGCGGATGTCCTTGAACAGGCGTCTGTTATGCCGGTCAAATATATCAGGCGGCTTGAAAATGCCGTAAAGGCAGTGGGGGCAGAGCGGGGAAAGACGGCATGTTTTGATATTTGTTCAGCGGGTGCAGACGTCCGTGCTGTAACGACACTGTCAAATTATCTTTGCCAGGCAGGATACGACCTTGCAGGGGGAACCAGCAATTCATCTGCAGTTGCCTGCAATGGGAAAGTATACCAGGATGCGTGTGCTTTTTTTATTTTCAAAAACCTGAAAGGCAGGATAAAGTCTTATAAGGAAAATATCTATGTCCATCCGCAGGGGAATGAAAAACAGTTTATGGTAACAGAGGCAGAACCGAAAAATTACAGAATCCGCACCTTGGAAAATAAATCTGCCGAGAAGGTATATACTTCTGAATTGGGCATCAGCAGGGACAAGATTACGACGCAGACATTTAAGAATCCATTTGGGCATGTCTGTGACTCCGATACATATATTATTTCAATAAAAGACGTTGAAGCGGATGGCAGCATTACGACATTCCGTCCGGCAAATAAGATGGATTTCCTGACAATATTGGATATAGGGGACTATAAGGCAGTAGTGCAGGATACAGTTGCAAAGATTAAGCGGGATTTAGGGAGCGCATCGGCGGTTCTTTCTGTTAATTGCCTGTTTCGGTATATTATGTTTAACGATGACCATTATTGGGACAGTTATCTTGCACAGATGTGCAGCAGTTTTTCCCATGCGGGTATGGTTGGCGTGGGGGAACATTATAATACACAGTTTGTAAACCAGACAATGTGCTGTCTGGCATTTGAGTAAGGGAGGGAGCGCCATGTTTAAATTATTCAGGAAAAAGGCGGCAAAGAAAGAGCCGGCAGTGGACACGCTGCCAGAAAAGGACCTGGTATTTGACAGGCATCCCCTGGACTATGCATTAACAAGCGCTTATAAAGTTGTGGATGAACTTGCAGATGATGTTTTTTTGACCACCCAGAAAATGCGTTATGCAAATGAGCAGCTTGCAGGGCTGCAAAGTGAGTTCATTGGGCTGCGGGATGAAGTGACTGCTATGGACAGTGGGTTTCAGGAAATTACGGCTGCGGCAGGGCGGTTTAATGAGGTAGAGGATGAAATTGGCCAGTCTGTTTCAGAAGCGCAGGGGCAGATGGAGCGTTTAAAGCAGGAGTCAAACTCAGTCCAGGCGAATTTTAAAAATATGTTTGAAACGTTTGAGATGCTTCAGGGGGCGCTGGATAAGATAAGGAGCAGCCTTGCAGGTATCAGTGAGGTTGCTGAACAGACAGACCTGCTTGCTTTAAATGCAAGTATTGAGGCGGCAAAGGCGGGGGAGCAGGGAAGAGGTTTTGCGGTTGTTGCAGAGGAAGTAGGGAAACTTGCAAAGATGAGCCAGGATATGGTTGAGAGAATCCATGCGAGCATTATGGAAGTAGAACACAGCAGTAATGAACTAAATAAATCTATACAGGCGTCTGATGAAGCGATGCTTTCTAATATCCGGAGCATGGAGGAGACGGGAAGGTATTTTAATGATGTAAAAGAAAGTGTTTCTGGCACAGAATCCGTCCGGGAGGCGATTGAAAGCGCCGTTGGGAGAAACCGTACCTATGTAAAATCTGTCCAGGACTCCCTTATATCAACGGCCGGCATTTATGGTGATATTATGGACAGGATGGATATTGATGACAGTAAAAAAGGCGTGTTAATAGAAGCGTTCCAGAATATTATAGAGCAGGCAATTGCCATGGCGGAGGAGCTTCCAGAGGCGTGATACAGGGCAGCAGGATAAATAGGACAGGGATGGCTAAAAACAGGAAATAAACTGGTTTTCAGGTTGTTTTCCTGTTTTTTGTCTGTGCATTTCCTGACTTGAAAGATGGTGGGGAAAAGTGGTATACTCTATAAAGATTTTACCCTGTCAGGTTGGATGCAGGTAAGACAGCAGTATACGATACAGTTTGGAGGAACTATGAGAGAAAAAGTCAATCAGGCAGCAAAAGGGATTTTTGAATATAGCAGCTCAGACCTTAATATAACCCCGGATGAACTTTCTTTAAAAGTAAATGCAGGGGAATGCAGCGAGGGCTTATTTGTTGTTTCTAATGGATTGGAACGCCCGATGAAGGGGGAGGTAAGCACTGACTGCCACTTTCTGGAATTTAAGGATTATTTTTTTGAAGGGGCTTCTAACGAGATACAGTATGTTTTTCATGGGGAATCTTTACTGCCTGGAGATACCGTTAAGGGGAATATTACAATTGTCACGGATTGTGGGATAAAAAAACTGTCTTTTTGCGCAACGGCAGGCGTCCCATCTTGTGAAGCTTCCTCTGGGAAAATCAGGGATCTGTTTCATTTTACGAATTTGGCGCGGGAATATCCGGAAGAGGCTGCTACACTTTTTCGTAAACATAATTTTGAAGAAATCTTTTTGTACCGTGACAATGCCAATATAGCCTTGTATAGGGGATTGGTGAAAGGGGCAAGCAAGGGGCTGGCGATGGAAGAGTTTTTGATTGCGATACACAAAAAAATTCCAATTCATCTATCTGTCGACCGGCTAAACTTTCAGTATGAAGATTGTAAGCAAAATTTTACAGATAAATTTGTTTTAACAAAGAATAATTGGGGATTTGGTGAATATCATATTCAGTCGGATAACCCATTTGTAGTGCCGGCCCATAAAATAATCTGGACAGATGATTTTATGGGAAATTCCTACCCAATGTCTTTTTTGGTTGATACAGAAAAAATGCTTCCGGGGAAAAATTATGCGAGGATAACCGTTTCCTCTGTCCGCCAGAAAATCTGTATTTTGGTGACTGCCCATAAGGCAGGCCAGGCTGGCGTGGACAGGGAGCGGGAGCAGCAGAAAAAGAGATTTGATTTGATGCGCCAATATCTGGAGTTCTGTATGGGGCGTATCAGCCAGGAAGAATATCTTGGGGAGATAGGGGATATTGTTTATGAGATGGAGCAGGAAGGCAAAGGGACGGTATCCAGCCTTTTTAAAGTGCATCTGGGGATTATGCAGCACAGGGACCAGACTGTGAAAAGCGGGCTTTCTTATCTGGAAGGGCAGAAGGAAAAGCTCAAAAGTGAGGGGACGGTAATATATTGTGCTTATCTGTATCTGAAAGGGTTATGGGAAGACGATGATGACGCAGTAAATGCATGTGTACAGGAAATTGAATCATACTACCAGAAGGAGCCGCGTAACTGGAGGCTTTTGTGGTTTTTGCTGTATTTATCGCCTTCTTATCAGTCAGACCGGAAAAAATATGGGGATATTTTAAAACAGCTTCAGCGTTCCTGTCACAGCCCAGTCCTTTTTATGGAAGTCTGCAGTATTTTAAACGAGATGCCAGAACTTATGACAGAATTGTCCCCGGGGCTTTGTGAAGCAATGCATTGGGGGGTAAAGCAAAAATATATTGAAAAAGAGGCGGCGTTAAGGTATTGCTATCTGGCCAGCCATTTACGGGAATATTCAAGGATGGCCTGTCAGGATTTGTGCACACTTTATGAGGAATTTGAAGAGGAGGAAATCTTAGTTTCCATATGTAAGATGCTGATGATGGGGCAGGTGACGAGCCATGATGCATTCCGTTGGTATGAACTTGGGATTGAACACAACCTGAAACTGACAGACTTATATGAATATTACATGTATTCGATTGATGAAACGCAGAAGGTGGAATTTAAGAACAGTACGCTTCTTTACTTTTTGTATGACAATCATCTGACTGTAGCGAAAAAAGCAATGCTGTATGCTTACGTTGTACAGAATAAGAAGGGCATAGGGGAGATATACCAATCCTATTGCCCGGTGATAGAGGAATTTACATTATGGCAGCTTGCAGCAGGGAGGATTAGCAGTAACCTTGCTATTTTATATGAGGAGTTTATCCAGGAAGAGTGGATTAATGACAAGCTTGCAAAGGAACTTCCTTCTGTGATGTTCTGCCATGAAATAATTTGTGAAAATCCAGATATAGTTGGTGTTTATGTGACGCACCGTGAACTGTCGGGGGAAGAGTTTGTACCATTCCAAAATGGAAGGGCGGTTGTCCGTATTTTTACAGAACATTACCGCATTTTCCTTGCCGATAAATTGGATAACCGATATGCATCTTCTATTGACTATACTGCAAACAAGCTGCTCCATCTGGATTTTCTTGCAGAAAAGTGTTTTAAGGAAAATGGCGATGACTACCGCCTGCTTTTATATTTATACGATAAAGCGGAGCGTTTAAACCAGCATGGAAAAGAGATTATGGATATTAAGCGCCGTGTGCTGGATATTCCCAATTTAAGTAAATATCACTACAGAAAGGCATTTTCTTCCCTGGTCCGTTATTATTTCGATAATTTTGAGGGAGAGCTTTTGGATGCAACACTTGAAAAGCTGGACTGGTCGTATGTCAATCCGGCTGACAGGGTGCAGTTTATAGAGTATTGTGCAATCCGCCGCTTTTTTGATAAGGCAATGGAAGGAATCCGGCGGTTTGGGTATGGGAATATAGAAGGGAAAAGGCTTTTAAAGGTGTCTTCTGAAATTTTTGCAAAGGAGATTGATAAAAAAGATATTATCCTTGTAAAGCTTGCATGGAACATTTTTCAGATGGGAAATTTTGATGAAAATATGATGCGCTATTTATGCCGCTATTTTTCAGGCAGTGTTTCTGAAATGGTGCAAATCTGGAAATATGCCAATGGGTTTTCTATTGAGATGGCGGATTTTTCAGAACGCATTCTGGGGCAGTGTGTTTTTTCAGAGGAGACGCCAAAAGAGGTTTATGAAGTTTTCTACAGTTATTATGAAAATGGGAAAGACAAGCGGCTGATATGGGCATTTATGAAATTTATTGCCTATAAATATATGGTCCATAACCTGGCAGTCCCGGAAAAAGTTTTTTCGTATTTTTATAAAGAAGTGCAGATGCAGGAAAATATATTCTGCCTGGCTGCAGTATTGAAAAATTTAAGTGGGAAAAAAGAACTGAAACAAGAGGAAATCCAGTTTGTTGATTATAATATTAATAAGCTGTATGAACAGAAGATGGTTTTTCCGTTTTTCAGGAAATTTTATGGAAAGGTGTCGCTTCCAGTACACATTTTGGACGAGTATTATGTAGAATATATAACAAATCCAGAGTATGAGGTGAAAATCCGCTATTCGATTTCTTCAAGTTATGAATCAGGAGAATATATTACAGAAACGATGCGTGATATTTTTTGCGGAATCCGTGTAAAGGAATTTGTGCTGTTCCAGGATGAAATTTTGAAGTATTCTATTTCAGAAGTGCATCAGGAAGGCGAAAAGGTGGTAAAAGAAGTCAGCGTTAGTTTTGATGAAACAATGGATTACGAAAGGGCTGGCAGCCGCTACCATATGCTTAACCTGATGATGATTGCCCAGGAGATGAATGAGGAAGGCACATTAATTGATTTGATGAAAGAATATGTGGAATTAAAGGAATGCGTAAATATGCTTTTCCAGCCGGTTGAATAAGGGCGGCGGCCCTTAAAGAGCCGGCAGATATGCATAAGGGGGAAAATACGTGGAAGAGGAAAGAAAGCTGTTGGTGGGAATTGATTTGGGATGGGAAACCACACAAATGACCTGTTTTGATTTTGTGTCCTATGAACCAGTTCCAATCGGGAGAAAAATACAGGGGCAAAGAGTGTATGAGATTCCTACCGGCCTGGCCGTTAATCCAGCAAATGGGGAGTGGTACTGGATTGATGAGGAATATGCGAAACAGGATGGCGTCATCTGCCTGCACCATCTGTTAGCGGATGTGCTGCGTGATGAAAAGATTACAGCAGGAAGGTATTCTATTGAAAGCTATCAGGCGTTGAAACGTTTTATTGTCAAGCTTTTAAGCCTTTTAAAAGAATATTATCCGGCCGATATGATTCGAAGGCTTGTGATTACTGTGGCGGAAAGACGGGAACGTTTTAGGGAATATCTTACAGCAATCTGCGGGGAACTGGGAATCCCGAAAGGCAGCCTGGTAATCCAGAACCACCGCCAGAGTTATATGTATTATGCCGTCAGCCAGCCGAAAGAACTGTGGGCGCATAATGTCGGGCTTTTTGAAATGGAAAATAACATGCTTCTTTATTCCCAGATTGATATTGATAAAAAGACAGTTCCATATATTGTCGGCGTGATACAGAAAGACCTTTCTGACGGGATAGACTGGGCTGCGCTGGAAAAGGAAGGGGCTTCCCATATTTCTTATGCTTTTTTAAATGCCGCAAATACGGCGCTCCATAAGCAGCTTGTTACGACCGTTTATGTAACAGGGAAGGGGTTTGAAGGCCCCTGGGCAGACGAGGCGTTAAAAGAGTTATGTGTTGGAAGGAGGGTTTTCCGGGGGCAGAACCTTTTTACAAAAGGGGCATGTTATGCGGCAAGGGAACTGGCCGGGGAAGGGAAACTGGGGCAGTGTCTTTTTCTGGATGAAGATATGATAGCCTGTAATGTGCTGCTCCGTGTGTACCATGACGCCAGCGTCCAGGATGTGATGCTTGCAAAGGCAGGGGCGCTCTGGAGTGAAGTAGACAGCAGTATAGATGTGATTCCTGATGAGGAAGAGGAAATCAGGATTACGATACAGGACGTCTTGAAACATGAGACAAGGGCGCATATGCTCTCGCTAAGTGGTTTTGCCGGGAGGGAAAATAAGATGACGCGTTTTACGATTCGGATTCGGTTTGCGGCAAGCAATACCTGTATCGTTACATTAAAAGACAATGGGTTCGGCGAGTACTGCCCTTCCAGCAACAGGGTCTGGGAGCGCTATATTACGGTATAATTTATGGATGGAGGCTTTTTATGGGAAAGTTAATTCAATGCAGCGGCTGTATTGCAAAGGAACCATATCATTTCCGGCTGACAAAGACAAATGTATATTCGATTGAAGAAGTCTGCTACTATATCCGCCATAATATTTATATGATGCAGGAGGAGGTTTTTGACAGGGAATTTGTCCTGTGGCTTAGGAATGAACTCCATATGAAGGAAACAGCGGATAAGCTGGAACGGCTGATACAGGAGCAATATAATATTAAGGATATTGTTGTAACGCTTTGCTGCAGCTGCGATTATTATGATGAAGGTGAAATTACAGAATTAATCCACATTATGGATGATTTGGGCAGCCTGCCCAAATACGCAAGGAGAAAATATAAAGGGGATAATTTCCTGCGCTGCCGTTCCTATGAGAAAGCGTTGGAAGAGTATGAGCGGATTTTTGAAAGCGATGAGATTTTACAGGCGGAGCCTTCCGTCTATGGCGATATTTTCCATAATATGGGGGTTGCCTATGCCAATATAGGAGAGTTCCATAAGGCGTCAGAACTTTTTATGAAAGCCTATGAAAAAAACAGCAGGGATGCTTCTTTAGCACAGTATCTTTTTTCCCTGCGGCTTTGTAAGGATGTGGAAGGGTATAAGAAGACAATAAAGGATTTGGGGATTACAGAGGAAAAGCAGGAGCAGTGGGAAAAGGAATACCAGAGGGCGGCCGAGGTATGTGCCGCTGGAAGGCCGGCCAGGCAGATTGAGAGGCTTCGGGAACTGGTTAAGAATGGTTCTGTAGAGGAGTATTATGATAAGGTACATGCTTATATAGCAGAATGGAAAAATGAATACCGCAGGCAGATTAGTGTATAAACAACTGGGGCTGTATATATGGGGCAGTGGGAAAAAGCTGATGGATGCAGCAGATGGAGGGAATATGGCATTTTGGAATAAAAAAAGAAAACAGCGGGAACAAGAAGCATTGGAGCGGACAATGCAGGAAACACTGGATACTATACGGGAAAAAAAGAAGGCGATGGGACTTCCTTTGTCAAAAGAAGAAGAGGACGAAGAAAGGGAACGGCAGCAGCTGGAAGCTGAACTATACCAGACAGAAGCTGTCAGCCCGGCAGGGAAAGATGGACAGAAACGTTATGTGACAGAGTGCTGCCAGGGAATCCAGGAGGCAGATAGGCAGATAGAGGGAATCAGGAGGGAATACCAGGGCGTGACAGATTCCCTTTTAGATATCCAGAAGATTGACAGGGCAGAGGGGGAAGAGAAAAAGAACCTGTTAAATGCAGCAAATAATATCGTGAGGCTGACAAAAGAGCGGAACCGCTATAAAGACCGCAACCTGACGATTTCTGAAATTGTTATGCGCCGGTTCGAACCATATGAAAATGAACTGGTGGATGAGATTAAAAAGATGTATGAGGCGGAAGCATATCAAAAGGCAATAGACGGGGATATTGAAAAACTGCATGAGGAAAAGAAAAAGCTGCGGAAGGAAAAGCAGGAGATTATAGAAAAGCAAAATTCTTTAAAGAATATGGCAAAAGTTTTGATTGCATTAATTATCTCCCTGTTTGTACTGTTTATTACGGCGTATTATGCGTTAGAGGCGGACATGACACTGCCATATCTTGGCACTGTTTTTGTAGCGGCGGTTTCGGCTGTTGTAATTTTTGTAGAGTCTAATAAGAACCGCAGTGATATGGCGCTTGCTGACCGTAAGATGGATAAGGCAGTCAGCCTTTTAAACCGTGTAAAAATTAAGTGTGTCAATAACAGGAACTTGATGGATTATGGCAGGGAAAAATTTGGCGTGGCGAGCGCAGCAGAGTTTGAGCATCTGTGGAACGAATATGTCCGTGCAAAAGAATATGAGCGGAAGTTCCGGGAAAATACAGAACAGTTAAACTACTATTGCGACCATCTCCTAGAGCTGTTGATGAAGCTGCAGGTTATGGACAGCGATATCTGGGTTGGGCAGGCGCTGGCCATTGCTGACAGCCGTGAGATGGTGGAAATCCGCCATAAACTAAATTCCCAGCGGCAGATTCTAAGGGAACAGATTGAGTATAATGAAAAAACCAAAAATGATTTATTAAAGAATATCAATGCTGTCATTGAAGATAATCCGGAAAACAAAGAAGAATTGCTTAAAATTGTTGAAGAGTATATAGGGTGAGAAAAGGGGTTGACATGGCAGGATTGCTATGTTAGAATTAGCTTTGCTGTGTAAGCAGCGATAAAGTAGAGTATCCACTCTCACCTTAGCACGGGAGCGTGACTTGGGTTTATTGATAAATCATAGGATGTATGGCTGTAGAGGTGTTTCAGGTTTTAGCAGCCAGATATCATATAGCAGGCTGCTAAAACCAGGGGATGGTTCTGGCAGGGGAATGTATTTTCGATAAACGTGGATAACTTTACGGTCCGCGTTTTTTCTATGTGTAGCAGGAAATTGCGTGCGAGTATGGAGCGGTATAGTGAAAATAATGATTATGGAATTTGGAGGTGCACTAAAATTAGCGATTTAATGATTAATGAGAGGATTAGGGACAAAGAAGTTCGGCTGATAAGCCAGAGTGGGGAGCAGTTAGGTATTATGTCGTCTAAGGAGGCGATGAAGCTTGCGAGGGAGGCAGACTTAGATTTAGTAAAGATCGCACCGACAGCAAAACCACCGGTATGTAAGATTATTGATTATGGAAAATATCGTTATGAGCTTGCCCGCAAGGAGAAGGAAGCAAAGAAGAAACAAAGGACGATGGAAGTAAAGGAAGTCCGCCTTTCCCCGAACATTGATAAAAATGATTTGAATACAAAGGCAAATCAGGCAAGGAAGTTCCTTTCAAAGGGAGACAAGGTAAAAGTAACGCTTCGTTTCCGGGGGCGTGAGATGGCGCATGTTAATTACAGCAAACAGATTTTAGACAGTTTCTGCGAAATTTTGGAGGATATTGCCGTAGTTGATAAGAAGCCTAAAATGGAAGGCAGAAGCATGGTAATGTTTTTGTCAGAGAAACGTTAGTAAGGTTTACCTGCATGGCAGGCAGGCCTTTCAGAAGGATTATAATATTACTGCCAGGGGACGGTAAATAAATTGCCAGTTCCTGAGGCTGGCGGTAAGAATGTGATTCCTGATATATTAGCAAAACATTAAGGAGGAAAGAAATATGCCAAAGTTGAAAACAAAGCGTGCGGCAGCAAAGCGTTATAAGGTTACAGGTACTGGTAAGATTATGAAAATGAAGGCGAACAAGAGCCATATCTTAAATAAGAAATCTGCCAAGAGGAAGAGAAATTTAAGAAAACAGACAGAGATGGATGCAAGCAATGTAAAAGTTGCCAGAAAGCTGATACCATATAAATAATAAAGGAGGAAAGATAAGATGGCACGTGTTAAAGGCGGTTTAAATGCAAAGAAAAAACACAACAGAGTATTAAAACTTGCAAAAGGTTACAGAGGAGCAAGGTCAAAACAGTATAGAGTAGCAAAACAGTCTGTTATGAGAGCACTGAATTCCTCCTTTGCAGGCAGGAAGCAGAGGAAAAGGCAGTTCCGCAGGTTATGGATTGCCCGTATCAATGCGGCAGCCCGTATGAATGGCCTTTCATACAGTAAGTTTATGTATGGATTAAAGCTTGCAGAAATAGACATTAACAGAAAGATGCTTTCTGAAATGGCAATCAGTGATCCGGAAGGATTTGCAGCATTAGTTGAAGTTGCAAAGTCTAAGATTGCAGCATAAAAGGAAAGAAATTTTTAAGCAGGACACCAAAATATGGTGTCCTTTTTTTGATTCTTGCTTTTGCGACTGCCAGGCTGCATATCTATTGCTTGCAGCGGGGTATTGATTATAGAAACCCGCCAGAGGCGGGCCTTTATTTATAATCTTTTATGATTAATGGTACCTGGGATAACATATTGTCCACGTCTTCAAACATGGCGCTTTTTGTTGTTCCAAGCTTACTTGCACAAGAGATATGTTCCATAACTTCATGGTATTGGTTTTTTGTCTGGCTAAAGAAATTATTTACGGTATCCAGGGCAGCTTTGGAGTCATCAATTACACTGGAAATCTCAGACTGTACTTTTGTTGCGCCTTCTGCTGCCTGCGTGATCTGGTCAAACATTTTATAGGTTTCATCCACTTTTTCAATACTTTTCCCTAATGCTTCCTGTGAAGTATCAATATCGGAATGGAGCTGCTCTGTATCCTGCTCTACATCAGAGATGCTGGATTCTACTGCGGCAACCAGTTTTTTAACCTCCTCTGCAAGGCTTTTCACCTCCCCGGCTACGACAGCAAAGCCTTTTCCGTGTTCCCCGGCTTTTGCCGCTTCGATTGAGGCGTTTAATGCAAGGATATTTGTCTGCTCTGCAATAGATGTAATTTTATTGGTACATTTTTTGATTTTCTGGACTGCTGACTGGAAATCATCAAAAGTACTTTTCATCTCACTAAAGTGCTCTTCTACTTTTAAAGAGCTGTTTTTTAGTTCTTCTACTTCATCCTGCGCCTGGTTTACAGACTGGCTGATTTCACCCTTTACTGATGCAAACTGGCTGGAAACCTCTGTAATGCTGGAAAAAGTTTCTCCAAAATTATACAGGGTTTCCTGAAAATGTTCTGATTCCCTAAGCACACCTTTAAAGGAAGAATTTATCATGCCAAGCTGATCCAGGGAATCTACCTCCTTTTTCAGGAGATCCCGCTGGTAGTCTTTTAAGCTGTCCATTACATGTAGTACGGGGTAAAGGCTGTTTTTTTGCTGCTTTTTTTTCTTAAACATGCTGCTCCTCCTCTATTCAAATACCACACAGGTCATGGATTGGTTTACAAACTGGTTATTATAATGTTCCCCATATCCTACCAGGCCGGCATGGTTTCCCAGGGCGCTCATATCGCCTAAGTATTCCTGCATATAGTTATTCTCTGTAAAAAGCAGGTAGCGGAACAGGCAGTTTACAGAAAAGACGGCGGAAATTCTTGGAAAGTCATTTTTTATTGTTTGTATGGTATTTTTTACAGTTTCTCTATAATCACCCAGTTCTAGTAAAATCAGTACATCAGAATCGTTTACCTGGCGGTAGCAGGTTAATGCGTTCCCATTTACTTCTTTTATGGAAATAATACAGGTGTCATTGCCGCTAATTTTTCCAAATGGGTTTTTAAATGTCTGTGTCAGGATTTCTTCATCTGTTACATGCAGGATTTCCTGGTATACCTGCTTTGCGGGCTTTCCATTTAAGGCTCCGAGTATGTATTCTGCTTTATTTGTCCTAGAAGCAATAAAATGGTAATCTCCCATCTGACGGTAGATATTTTCTTTATAGGTTTTTACCCTTCCGTCATTGTTCTTAACGATTGCGTAAGCTACGGCGTCTTCATATACCTTACCATTGGCAGATACCTTTCCAGCGTCTCCCGTTCCTCCCACCAGTGAAATGTTTTGGCGTTTTAATACGCTGTGGATTGTTGTCAGCACACAAGCGTCATTTCCGGAGCAAAAGTCGATGCACACAGTATCTTTTTGTGAACCGTCAATTTTTTCTACATCCTGCTCCAGACGTTCAATATATTTTACCGGCATGGTGGATGCTTCTTCCAGTACATTGGCGGCGGCACTTACTCCATCCTTGAATGCTATGATTCCTACGCCCTTTTCAACAATCCTGCTGTCATAGCTCATGCCGATACATCCGATGCTGGGTACTTTAGGATAAAGTGTTTCCAACTGTTTTACATGTTTTTCAAACTGTTCACTGTTTGATAACAACATAATGAGCTGGGGATTGTTTAATCCGCGGACTGCGTCATTCAGGTTTCCGCTTTGGCTCATACCAAAAAATTGTTTCACTTGTTGTCCTCCTCTTTTACTAGATCGTAATTTATCTCATATTTTACTGAATAGTATTATAACAAAATGGGGTAGGGGTGTAAAGTTTAAGTTATGGGATAGTTGTTTTATCTTGATACGATTGGCCGTGAATAGTAACGGATAGTTTTTTAGCAGGGAAAAATTTATCATTGGGGTATTGACAGATTTGCTGTTCTTTTAGTAAGATATTCAGGAGCTGGCATGGAACGGTTTGTCCATGCCAGTCAGAGAAAAATTCCATGACGAAGAGGAGTACATGTTTCACCTGACAGAGAGGGCAGTCCATCGGCTGAAAGATTGCACAGGCAATGTTACATGGAAGGTAGCTTCTGAGAAGTGGCCCTGAAACAGGATGTAAGTAGGGGCCAACGGTTCATCCCGTTACCGATGGACAAGGCGGCAAGCATTTTAGATGCCTGCTGTAATCAAAGGTGGTACCGCGTATATTCGCCCTTTGCCGTTTGGCAAAGGGCTTTTTGGATATACAGAAATTTCAGGAAGGAAGAGAAGAGATGGCAAAAGAGTTAGAGAAAAATTATAATCCTGCTGACATTGAAAAAAGAACCTATGACAAATGGCAGGAAAAGAAGTATTTTCATGCAGAAGTAAACCGGGATAAAAAACCGTTTACGATTGTAATGCCCCCGCCCAATATTACAGGGCAGCTCCACATGGGGCATGCGCTGGACAATGCACTGCAGGATATTTTAATTCGGTTTAAGAGGATGCAGGGATATGAGGCGCTTTGGGTTCCAGGGACAGACCATGCCTCTATTGCTACGGAGGCAAAGGTTGTTGAAAAGTTAAAAGAAGAAGGGATTTCCAAAGAAGAGATAGGCAGGGAGAAGTTTTTGGAACATGTATGGGACTGGAAGAAGCAGTATGGCGGACGCATTGTAGAGCAGCTTAAAAAGATAGGCTCTTCCTGTGATTGGGACAGGGAACGTTTTACAATGGATGAGGGCTGTAATAAGGCGGTAAAAGAAGTTTTTGTGAAGTTATATAACAAAGAACTGATATACCGGGGGGAACGTATTATTAACTGGTGTCCGCACTGCCTGACTTCTATATCAGATGCAGAAGTGGAGTATGAAGACCAGGCAGGGCATTTCTGGCATTTGAGGTATAAAACAACAGATGGGACAGGGTATATTGACCTGGCAACAACACGTCCTGAGACACTTCTTGGCGATACAGCAGTTGCAGTAAACCCAAAGGATGAAAGATACCAGGGGATGGTGGGGAAGATGCTTGACCTGCCGCTTGTGCACCGTCAGATTCCTGTGATTGCAGATGATTATGTAGACATGGAATTTGGAACAGGTGTTGTTAAGATTACGCCGGCACATGATCCAAATGACTTTGAGGTAGGCCTCCGGCACAATCTGGAGATTGTCAATGTATTAACGGAGGATGCAAAAATTGTTGAGGATTACCCAAAGTATGCCGGAATGGACCGTTATGAAGCGCGTAAGGCAATTGTAGCAGACTTGGAGGCAGAGGGCGCCCTTTTAAAGACGGAGGCGCACAGCCACAATGTAGGGACCTGTTACCGCTGCGGCACAACAGTAGAGCCAAGGGTGTCAGAGCAGTGGTTTGTGAAAATGGAGGATTTGGCAAAGCCTGCGATTGAAGCGGTAAAAAAAGGAGATACAAAATTTGTGCCGCCTCATTTTGATAAGACATATTACCACTGGCTTGAGGGAATCCGCGACTGGTGTATTTCACGCCAGCTTTGGTGGGGGCACAGGATTCCGGCGTTTTATTGTGACAGCTGTGGTGAAATGGTTGTGACAAAGGATGACGCGCCTGTCTGCCCGAAATGTGGCAAACCGATGCGCCAGGACCCGGATACCCTGGACACATGGTTCTCCTCTGCCCTTTGGCCTTTTTCAACGCTTGGGTGGCCGGAAAAGACAGAGGAAATGGAGTATTTCTATCCAACCAGTACATTGGTGACAGGATACGATATTATCTTTTTCTGGGTAATCCGTATGATGTTTTCCGGTTTGGAGCATACAGGGGAAGTTCCATTTGATACAGTACTGATTCATGGCCTTGTCCGTGATTCCCAGGGGCGGAAAATGAGCAAGTCGCTTGGAAACGGAATTGACCCATTAGAGGTAATAGATAAGTATGGGGCGGACGCGCTGCGCCTTACCCTTGTAACAGGGAATGCGCCGGGGAATGATATGCGCTTTTATTGGGAGCGTGTAGAGGCGAGCAGGAACTTTGCCAATAAGGTCTGGAATGCTTCCCGCTTTATTATGATGCACCTTGGGGACGCCAGGATTATAGAGCCAGCCAGGGAAGAACTTGCAGTGATTGATAAATGGATTTTGTCAGAAGTGAATACCTTGGTAAAAGAAGTCACGGAAAATATGGAGAAATATGAGTTAGGTATAGCAGTTCAAAAAATCCATGACTTTATCTGGACAGAATTTTGTGACTGGTATATTGAGCTTGTAAAGCCAAGGTTATTTAATAAAGAGGCAAACCCTGTTTCAGCGAACGCAGCTTTCTGGACGCTTAAAACAGTGCTGGTAGATTCGTTGAAGCTGCTTCATCCATATATGCCGTTTATTACAGAAGAGATATTCTGTACTTTACAGTCAGAGGAAGAATCTATTATGGTTTCAAGCTGGCCGGAGTATAAGGAAGAATGGGAAGACAAAAAAGCAGAGCAGAAGGCAGAGATGATTAAGAACTTAGTACGCGGTATCAGGAACACACGTACAGAGATGGATGTAGCGCCTTCCCGTAAGGCAAAGGTGTACTTGGCAGCAGATAATGAAGAGGCCTGCACAATATTTAAAGAGTTGGAAGATTCCTACAGGCATATGATTTTTGCATCAGAGGTTGTTATCCAGACAGGTAAGGAAAGCATTGAGGAGAATGCAGTATCCGTGGTAATAGATAAAGCCACGGTATATATGCCGCTTGCAGATTTGATAGACTTTAAGAAAGAAAGGGAACGCCTGGAAAAAGAGAAGAAGCGCCTGGAAGGCGAGTTAAAACGTGTGAAGGGGATGCTGGGCAATGAGAGGTTTATGAGTAAAGCTCCAGAACAGAAGATTGCCGAAGAGAAAGAGAAGCTTTTAAAATACGAAAGCATGATGCAAAAGGTAGAAGAAGAACTTTCTGCCCTTTAAAATATGTATTATTTTTCATAAAAACAGGACGCGGATAAACCAGCGTCCTGTTTTTATGAAATTATTTTGGCATATGTATATGCTATAATAAGCATTCTAATAATGCACCGCTGCCTGGCAGATACATTTCTGAAATCTTGTGGTCTTCTGAACCATAATTAACTTTTGCAAATACGCTGCATACTAAATCAAGTGTTTCCTGTGTATATTTCAATGTTAATGACTGTGCAAGTAAGTTGAAGAAGGATGGGGTAATGGAATATCCCCAGCTTTCGGAATCTTCTTCATCAAACATTTTTGGGATAAGGGATAATGTCTTATCTGTCACAGTATTATAAATGGACAGCTCTAAGTAATTTGTCTCTGGATTAACATTACAGCGTAATTCACATAATTCATCAGCACTGTCCCTGAAATGGATTTCTTCAAGAAATGTCATTGTTAATGAATCAACAGCAATAGAAGAATTTAGTACAATGCGGTCTTTGTCAGTCTGAATCAGACGGATCAGTTTATCAATGCTGTTCTGGCTCATAACATCGCTGCCTACGCCTTTTTTCTTTTCGGTCAGAAATTTTACTAAGGTATCAATCTCCTGCTGGCTCAATAAAGAAAAACTTTTGTTCCTGTTCATGTCAATATACCTCCTTGTTTCCAGTTGTTTTTATAAGATATAGTGTCACCATGAATAGCAATGCTGTGGCATTACTATTCAGAATTTTGGCTGTTTATGGTAACATCTGCAGAACACAATAATCCTTACTATAGTATAACGTGTTTTTCTGTTGGTTTCAAGTATAAGAAATGAATTTTTTGTATATATGGATGAATGATACCGAAAAAAACAGGAAAGAATAGAATGTATCTGGAAAAGGAAATGAGGTAAGCGATGAAAAAGAAAATAGAGGTAAAAAAACCGGAGGATATTGAAAAACTAAAAAAGGAAGAACAGGAAAAGTGGGAAATTGCCCTGGAGCTGGGTTTGTTTGACAAAGTGGTTGACAACGGATGGCGTTCGCTGACAGCAAAAGAAAGCGGCCGGATTGGAGGAATCCTGTCTTCTAGGAAAGGTAAAAAAGGTACAGCTCACGGTCAATAGTATCATAAATTGCGTTACTATTTACAGTCAATGGTATCATAAATTGTAGAAACAAATAAAAAATGATTTTCCCTTTGGATGCATTTTCCATATTATGCAGTATGAGAAAGCAGAAGCCGTCCTGATTTTCTGCAAAATAACTAAAGTTTGCTG
>RAYE01000054.1 GCA_003612285.1 bacterium D16-51
TTATAATGAAAAACCAAATGACTGGATAATACTATCTGTACTGGCTGGTGTTATTCAGTGTTGTTTCGTTTCAAAAATACGGTTTTGTGACCTGCATTCGTGTAATTGCTATTTTAACGCTTATTCGCCAGCTTTGCAAGCCCATTTTACACGAATCGAAAATCAAATTACACGAATTTCGGGCGAATAAGCAAACTTTTTTCGGTCACAAATTGGAGGTTTTCATATGCCAGAGTTCAAATTACAAGCCCCCTACAAGCCCACAGGCGACCAGCCGCAGGCCATCGCCGAGTTGGTCAAAGGCTTCAAGGAGGGCAACCAATTCCAGACTTTACTAGGGGTTACGGGTTCCGGCAAGACATTTACGATGGCGAATGTCATTCAGGAATTGCAGAAGCCAACGCTGGTCATCGCCCACAACAAGACACTTGCGGCGCAGCTCTACGGAGAATTCAAGGAGATGTTCCCGGAGAATGCGGTGGAGTATTTTGTGTCCTATTACGATTATTACCAACCCGAAGCATACGTACCATCTTCGGATACCTATATAGAAAAGGATTCTGCCATCAACGATGAAATTGATAAGCTGCGGCATTCTGCGACAGCGGCATTAACAGAGCGGAGGGATGTTATCATTGTGGCGAGCGTTTCCTGCATATTTGGTTTGGGAAGCCCTGTAGATTATCAGAATATGACAGTTTCCCTGCGTCCGGGGATGTTAAAGGACAGGGACGAGGTAATCCACCGCCTGGTAGAGATACAGTATACCCGTAATGATATGGATTTTAAGCGCGGCACATTCCGTGTAAGGGGAGATGTACTGGAAATCTTTCCGGTGAATGAGTCTGAAAAGGCAATCCGCGTGGAATTTTTTGGGGATGAGGTTGACCGGATTACAGAAATTGATGTGTTAACTTCACAGGTGAAAGCAGAGTTAGAGCATATTGTAGTATTTCCGGCATCGCATTATGTAGTGGATGCAGATGCAATGGAGCGGGCCATTGGTACGATTGAAGAAGAATTAGAAGAGAGGATTCAGTATTTTAAAGGAGAAGACAAGCTGCTTGAGGCACAGAGGATATCAGAGAGGACGAATTTCGATATTGAAATGCTCCGGGAAACAGGATTTTGTTCCGGGATTGAGAATTACTCCAGGCATTTATCAGGGTTAAATCCGGGAGATACGCCCAATACGCTGTTAAACTATTTTCCAGAGGATTATATCTTGATGATTGATGAGTCCCATATTACGATTCCACAGATACGTGGTATGTATGCTGGAGACAGGGCAAGAAAGGAGACACTTGTAGAATATGGTTTCCGCCTTCCATCGGCGCTTGACAACCGCCCTCTTAATTTTGGAGAGTTTGAAAGCTATATTAACCAGATGCTGTTTGTATCTGCTACCCCTAATGTTTATGAAAAAGAGCATGAGCTTGCACGAATTGAGCAGATTCTACGTCCAACAGGACTTTTAGACCCTGAAATTGCTGTGCATCCTGTAGAAGGCCAGATAGATGACTTAATTGGGGAAGCCAGGAAGACGATTGAAGCAGGCAATAAGGTAATGGTGAGTACGCTGACAAAAAAGATGGCAGAGGATTTAACAGATTATATGAAGGAAGTTGGGATCCGTGTAAAATACCTGCATTCAGATATTGATACGTTAGAGCGTTCAGAAATTATCCGGGATATGCGTCTGGATGTATTTGATGTACTTGTGGGTATTAATCTGCTGCGTGAGGGGCTGGATATCCCTGAAATTGCATTGGTGGCAATTTTGGATGCGGATAAAGAAGGATTCCTGCGTTCGGAGATTTCGCTGGTTCAGACAATCGGACGTGCGGCACGGAATGCGGAAGGACGGGTAATTATGTATGCTGACACGATTACGGATTCGATGGACCATGCGATTAGTGAGACAAACCGCCGCCGTAAAATTCAGATGAAATATAATGAAGAACATGGTATTACGCCGCAAACAATAAAAAAAGCAGTAAGGGATATTGTGCGTATTTCAAAGAAGGTGGAGGGTTCTGATTTTGACATTAAGAAGGATTTAGAGTCAATGAACCGTAAGGAAGTTGATATTGTACTGAAAAATATTCAGAAGAAGATGAATGCAGCAGCAGCAGATTTGAACTTTGAGCTGGCAGCACAATTACGTGACCAGATGATTGAAATTAAGAAGCAGCTGCAGGAGATGGAGTAACAATATTCCAGGGCAATGGAGGAGAATAGGGATGAAAATAGGTGTTGATTATTATCCAGAGCATTGGGACAAGAGTCTGTGGGCGGAAGATACAGAGGATATGAAAAGAGCTGGTGTGGAAATTGTAAGGATGGCGGAATTTGCCTGGAGCAGGCTGGAACCGGAAGAAGGTGTATATTGTTTTGAATGGCTGGATGAGATTGTTGGAATTTTTGCTGAAAAGCAGATCCAAGTGATGTTGTCTACGCCAACTTGTACGCCGCCTCTTTGGCTGTTTGAAAAGTATCCGGAAGTAATCCAGGTGGATAAAAGCGGCAGGCGGATTCCGATTGGAATCCGTGGGCACCGCTGTCTGAACAGCCCTGTTTACAGGGACAAATGCAGGCAGATTATTAAACAGATGGTTTCCCGTTATGCAGAAAATAAATGGGTAGTTGGCTATCAGATAGATAATGAGTTAGAAGCCAGCCATTGCTGCTGCCCGGTATGTGAAGAGAAATTCCGTTCTTTTGTTAAGAAGAAATATGGGACGGTTGAACAGTTAAACCAGGCATATGGCAATTCGGTATGGAGTGGGGAGTATTCCTCGTTTTTACAGGTGAAGCCGCCGTTTGGTGAACACCAGACATGGCTTAACCCCTCCTATATGTTGGATTTCAACCGCTTTGCTTCTGAAAGTACAGTAGAGTATGTTAAGTTCCAAGAAGAGCTTATCCGTTCCCTGGATAAGAAAGCGCTGGTTACGACAAATACATGGCTGTGTGAAAATATGCCAGATTTTTATAAAATGTTTGAAAACCTGGATTTTGTATCTTTTGACAATTATCCTGCAACAAAACTTTCTGGTGATAATGAGGCTTTGTATTCCCATGCCTTTCATTTGGATTTAATGAGGGGGATTAAAAAGAAGAATTTTTGGATTATGGAGGAACTGAGCGGAAGCCTGGGGAGCTGGACGCCGATGCAGCCGACCCTGCAGCCGGGGATGCTGGAGGGATATTCTTTACAGGCGATTGCGCATGGGGCAGATGCAGTGCTGCATTTTCGGTGGAGAACGGCTGCCGTAGGGGCAGAAATGTTCTGGCATGGGCTGATTGACCACAGCAATGTCAAAGGAAGGCGTTATCAGGAGTTTTGTGATTTGTGCAGGACTGTAAAGGAATGGAAGGAGATAGAAGGATCTGTTGTTAGAAACCGTGTAGCAATTTTATATTCATCAGAACAGGAATATGGTTTTAAAATCCAGCCGCAGGTGGAGGGAATGCATTACTTTACACAGATAAAAGCATACCATGATGCATTTACCAGCCTAGGAGTTGGAGTGGACGTCGTTAATTGGTTAAGTGATTTATCGGAATATGAGATTGTAATAGCTCCGACGATATTTATTACCAACAGCCAAATTGAAAAGAATTTAAAAATATATACAGAGCAGGGAGGGACTCTGGTGTTAACAAGCCGTTCAGGCGTAAAAGATGAATTTAACAGGTGTATTATGCAGCCATTGCCAACTGTATTTTCTGAATTGACCGGGGCAGTTGTAAAAGAATATAATCCGATTGGGCTAGAAACGCAGAAAATTGAAGTTTCAGATAAAACCTGGAAAGGGAAACCATTTACCTGTACCTTATGGTGCGATATCCTGGAGCCAAACCAGGCAGAAGTGCTGGCTTCTTATGGGGAAGATTTCTATCAGGGGGAGGCTGCAATTACAAGAAACCATTATGGTAATGGGAAGGTATATTATGCAGGTACTGTTTTGAACCGAAAAGGGATGTCCGCCCTGGCAGAATTTATCGTAAAAGATTTGGGAATGGAATATGTGCAGGGGCTTCCTTTTGGAGTAGAAAGGACGGTACGCCAAAAAGAAGCAGAAAAATTTGTTTTTTTGTTTAATAATACAGATAAAAGACAGGATTTTGTATTCTGGGAAATACGGGATGGGGAGCAGGGTGTTCCAAAACGTGCGGTTTTGGAGCCTTTTGAGATGGCTGTTGATAATATAAAAGAGACTTCCTTGGAATGATAAATTTATAGTAAGTCAGTTGTTACTATTCACGGTCAATTTCTGAAAAGACTGAAATCATTGTGCTTGCACAGATGCTTTAGCCCTTTTCCAGAAATTGCCTGTAAATAGTAATTATATCATATCTTTAATATCACTTTCGCAATTTTGTATAAAGCAAAACAAATTATATGCTTCATTGGCGTGTTTTGTGTCGTTTATACTAATGAAATACGCTGCAAATAAAATTTCTATGCATTCCATTACACATGGGATTGCATTTTTTTCTTTTTCAGAAAGATTAATTATGCTTTCGTATTTCATTGATATCCCTCACTTCATAAACACATTTATTCACAGTTCATTACTCCATTATAACAGACCATACCTGCATATGGTTGATTATATCCATTTCTGTACAGAATATAATCAACAACCCTGCACACAGCCGCCAAATACAAGAAGCAACAATAATAACTCCTATCAAAAATATTCTCCGCACTTTGAAGTTGCGCAATTCTAAAAAATAGCGCATATAGATTGGTTGCTGGTTGTTGAGGAAAATACTATACTGATAATGCGGCGCGGCGCAAAAGGTGAAAGGAGATTAATTTATGAGTTTCGGGAAAAATTTGCAGTTTTTAAGACATATGAAAGGAAATATGACACAGGAGGATTTGGCTGAAAAAATGAATATCAGCCGCCAAACCGTGTCAAAATGGGAGCTTGATGCAACGCTGCCTGAAATGGAGAAGGCTTTAGAACTTTGTAAGCTTTTCAATTGCTCACTGGACAACTTGTTCCGTGATGACATGGTTGCTTGTGGCGGGCCGTATACTAATTTGCGTGTCGAGACCGTCCCCGCTTTCCGCTATATAAAACATGCTGTTATAAGCTCCGACCCGGAAGGGGACGCTATCGACAGAGTATTTTCCATTGCCCGTAGCTGCGGTATAGATAATCCTCGGGTTATTGGTTGGGATTTTCCAAATCTATCACAGGAGCAGATAAATGTTTTCAATATGCATGGCTACGAAGCGGCATGGATACTGCCTGACGGGATTACCCCTTCTGACATCGAAATACACGCACAGGACGCCCACAGGTATGCAGCAATACACATTGAAACGCCTTTTGAAAACCCTTTTGTGACCATTCCCAACGCCTATAAAACATTAATGGAATATATGCGCGTGAACGGCTTGGAACACACGGAAAAGGATGTTATTCCCTGCTTTGAAACCGACGGAGAGTGCATGGATATTTATATTGCTTGTAAGTAGTTCATTTTATAATTAACTTTAGGTTTTTTCTTGATACCATTGACTGTAAATAGTAACATAACAAGTCTTTGGTTTTAATTTCCTTAGGAACTGTTATCCATTTCTAGATATTTTGTGTTATAATGTTTTATATGATTTTGTTTCTCTTAAAATGCAGCGATTTTTGATTCATGATTTATGTAAAGGGAATATTTTTTTGAAAAGAGGGGAAAAAAGCAGAAAATAGTGCAAGGATTTCTTTTTGTCAGTCGTATTATAAGTGAAACAGTAATAATACAACTGCAAGGAGGAAAGTGGAATGAAGAAAAAATTGCTTATTTTTGGATTAGCTGGCGCATTGTTATTGGGAATGGGGAATGCATCCTATTCAGAGGCGAGGGTCCGTGCCTGTACTTTTACAGACAGAAACCATGATGGCTATTGTGATTACTGCCACCGTAAAAAATCAAATGCGTGCCACCGCAATGGAAGCGGAAGGCATCATTCAGGCGGACATCATTACTCAGGCGGGCATTGCCATTGATGATGGCACTACAGCATTCAGGCAGCGGCAAAAAAGCCGCTGCCCTTTTTGGAATTGGGGGAGATTGTAAATGCGGAGTGAAGCAGAGGTAAACCATGCGGTGGAAAAATACGCAGATATGGTACAGCGTATCTGTTTTGTCCATTTAAAGAACCAGGCGGATACAGAAGATGTATTCCAAAATGTCTTTCTAAAATATATGCTGCATGATGAGGCATTTTTTGATGATGAACATGAAAAAGCATGGCTGCTCCGTGTTTCTATCAATGCATGTAAGGACTATTTGAAAAGCTTTTTCCGGCGTAATGTAGTATCTTTAGAAACTGTTTATGAAATGGAAGCCGTGGTTCCAGAGGATCATAGGGAAGTGCTGGAGGCAGTGCTTTCCCTGCCGGATAAATATAAAGATGCCATATATCTTCATTATTATGACGGATATTCAGCTGCAGAGATTGGAAAAATTCTGGGAAAACGGGAGAATACCGTATATTCCCTGCTTTCAAGGGGAAGGAAGCTATTGAAGGAAAAGCTGGGAGGTGATGAGGTTGGCGAATAAAATAAAAGATGCATTTGACCAGATACGGGCAGATTCTGCACAGAAGGAGTCTACAAAACAATTCCTGGCAGAAAAACGCAGGAAAAGAACAAGCCTGTTCTACCGGCCGGCGATAAGGGGGATTGCAGCGGCAGTGTGCCTGATGGTAATACTGGCAGCAGGAGCTGGTGGATATGCATGGATCCAAATGCCCGTATCTTATTTGAGCATAGATGTCAACCCATCCATTGAGCTTGCATTGAACCGGTTTGATAAGGTTGTGTCAGTGACTGCTTATAATATAGAAGGGGAAGAAATTATTAAAAATCTGTCCTTGAAGGGAAAAGAATATACAGAAGCAATTGATCTTGTGATAGGAAGCGAGGCAATGAGTGTTTACCTGGCCAGCAAGGAGGATATAGTATTTACTTTGGCGGCTGACAGCAGCAGGGAAAGTGAATTGGAGACGGGTGTAGAAAACTGTTCTGGCCATATGGGGCATGGCTGCAGGCATGTCAGTACAGATGTAGAAACAGTTTCTGCAGCACATGAGTGTGGTTTATCTCTGGGGAAGTATAATGCCTGGCTGCAGTTGATTCAATACGATGATTCTATAACTGTAGAAGAATGCAGGGAGATGAGCATGTCAGAGATTAACAGGCTGATAAGGGAATATGAGCAGGATGGGGCATATCACTCTGGTACAGAGCATGGCGGTTATGATGAAACGGAGGAAAATAGCGCCTCTGGCTGGCAGCAGGGAAACCATCACCAAAGGGGACACCACCACAGGGGAGGAAGGGGTGAAGGAGAATAGTAGAAACAGTAAAATGCAGGTACACATCTTTTCCCCTTTGTGTTTGCGCCTCAAATGAAAATGCAGGCATTTTCATTTGAGGCTTGGTGCAATTCATTAACAAATTGTATTGGAATATTATGGCTTTGTTTTTCCGCCGCCATTTTCATTTCGCCACTGCCTTGGCGAAACGCCGTAGACATTTTTAAATGCCCTGGAGAAATGGAGTTGGTTTGGATAGCCGACTCCATTTCCGATATCTGCAATAGACAGCCTGGTAAGCTTTAATAATTCTGTTGCTTTTGTCATCCGATAGGAAATTAGAAATTCTTGCGGGGATTTCCCCATTTCTTCTCGGAATATTTTTCCAAAATAGCTTCGGTTTAAACCACAGGAAACGGCAATGTCTTCTATAGAAATATCATTTTGGAAGTTTTGTTCAATAAAGGTAATTGCTTCTTTGATATAGAAGTCCCTTAAACGTGTTCCGCCGGTAATTTTGGTTGAGGTGGAAGAGCGTACAAAACTGTCAATAAAAAGATAGAGGTGGCCAATTAGGTGGAATGGGGACTCTTCTTTGTGGTTTACAATATAAAGCATTTCGTTTTTCATGGTTTCTGCAATATCTTTATATAGGGCTCTGTAAACCGGCTGGTCAATGCTAAGGCCTGCCAGCTCTATTGTTTCTTTGGCGCGCAGCCCGTCAAATTCAATCCAGACATATTCCCAGGGGATATCATGGTCGGCAATATAAGTGCATATCTGATGAGGAAAAATCATAAAGCCCTGCCCGCTCTTTATTTTATAAGTTATGGATTCTCCTTTTGCATTTTCAGCATATAATGTACCAGTGCCGGATAGGCACAGATGGAACAGGTAGTGGTTCCTGGCAGCGGGGCCAAAAGACTGGGAAGGGTCGCACTGCTCCCAGCCAAATTGATATAAGCCCATATCTACGAAATTTTCGCTTGGAAAGATAGAAAAGATTACCTCGCTCATAGTTCCTCCTGTGAATGATAAGTAATTTTTCAATATATCTTAATATAGATAATACTTCTATTATATGACGCGACGGATTGCTACATTTGCTACGCAATTTTCGCAATCCTATAAACACCTCCAATCCCGCATATTTGCAAGCAAATTTGCTTCTTGTCGGTGTTTAGCGGGTCAAGCCAGTAGATAGCACTTTGCATGTAAACATGTATTGCTATCTACTTTTGACCCTGGCATCATTATATATCAAAATGCGTGGTGACTTCAATATATTCTTTGAAAAGTCGTATTTTGGTATATTAATGGGAAGAAATAGCTATTTACCAGTAGCATAATGGTATGTTATAATTTATTCACAAAGAAAACAGCGCTGGCTTTATGTATTTATGGGACATAATCAGCAGCTGTAAAATTTAGGAAGGAGCGGATGCTATGAGAGGAAAAGGGATGAAATGCCTGGGACTGGTATTGTATTGTTCGGTTACGTCTTTAGCAGTTTCCGGATGTGGCGGTTCCAAAGAAAATGGAAAGGTGACAGAAATTGAGATTGTCCAGTACAAACCGGAGGCGGCAAATTATTTTAAGATGGTGGAGGAACAGTTTAATGCGGCGCATGATGATATCCATCTGACAATTAGTTCACCTAACGATGCAATGACAATTTTAAAGACACAGTTTATCAGGGAGGATTATCCAGACATAATAGGGATTGGAGGCGACATAAACTATTCCTATTTTGTAGATGCAGAAATTCTTGCAGATGTATCGGATTATCAAGGGCTGCAGAATATTAAACAGGCATACAGGGATATTGATGAATCCCTGGAATTGGTTCCGACTGAAGGGACATTTGCATTGCCTTATGTGGCAAATGCAGCAGGAATCCTTTATAACAGGGAGATGTTTGAAGAACATAACTGGGAAATCCCAAAGAGCTGGGAAGAATTGAAAACATTGTGCAAGAACATCAAATCAGAAGGAATCCTTCCGTTTTCTTTTGGGTTTAAGGATACCTGGACCTGTCTGGCGCCGTGGAATGCTATGGCAGTAGACCTTTCCCCGGCAGATACACCGAAGCAGGTGAACAGGGGTGAAACGACATTTTCCAAGGAATATGCGGAAGTTTCTGAAAAGTACCTGGAACTTTTAGAGTTTGGGCCGGATGACCCATTCGCTTATTCGTACAATGATGCATGTACTTCGTTTGCCAGGGGCGAATCTGCAATGTATCCGATTGGAAGTTACGCGGCGCCACAGATTTTATCTGTAAATCCTGATTTAAAACTGGATTCCTTTGTGATGCCGGCGAACGATTCGGCAGATGGGAATACGTTAAATTCAGGAATTGACCTTCAGTTTTGTGTAACGGCAGAATGTAAAAATAAAGAAGAAGCATATGAAGTATTGGATTTCCTTTATGCAGATGAAAATATCCAGCAGTATATTGATGCACAGAATGCGATTCCTTGCAAGGAAGGGGATTTTAAGCTGCCTTCTATTCTGGATGGGATGCAGGAGTATATTTCATCAGGCAATATGACGGATTACCCAGACCATTATTATCCGTCGGAGATGGCTGTGGATGCCCAGATTCAGACATTCCTCCTGAAGAAGGATGTAGACGCCTTTTTGAAGAGGTTTGACACTGACTGGCTAAGGTATAACAGGGATATCATCCGCCAGGTAGAGGAGTATGAAAAAGAGCATGGGAATAAGTCAGAGTAAAGGAGGGAATCTGCAATGAAGAATGAGAGAAAAAGGACATTTTTATTAATTACAGTTCCGATTTTGGCGCTGTTTGTCTGTTTTAATACCATTCCGCTGATTCGCGGCGTAATTTACAGTTTTACAAATTTTAAGGGATTTGGTACATATGACTGGGTTGGATTAAGGAACTATATGGATTTGTTTACAGATGGCAGGGTTGGCAAATCGTATTGGTTTACTTTTAAACTTGCGATTGTTACAACAATTGTAGTAAATGTAATCAGCCTCCTGCTTGCGCTTGGGTTAAATAGCAAGATACGGGCAAAGAGTTTTTTCCGTGGGGCATATTTCCTGCCAAATATACTGGGTTCCTTGGTTGTTGGCTATATTTTTAATTACTTTTTTACCTATATCCTTCCAGCAGTTGCTGATATGATTGGGATTGAGGCATTAAGGAGCAGTATTTTATCAAACCCAAGTGCAGCGTGGATTGGCGTTATGATTGTCTGCTCCTGGCAGGCAATTGCAATGAATACGATTATTTATATATCTGGTTTACAGACAGTGCCAGAGGATGTATATGAGGCTGGTTCTTTGGATGGTGCGACAGGCTGGAAGCAGTTCCGCCATCTGACATTCCCGCTGATTATACCATTCTTTTCCATTAACATGGTGCTTTGTGTGAAAAACTTCCTGATGGTATTTGACCAGATTATGGCATTGACAAAAGGCGGTCCGGCGCAAAGCACAGAATCTATATCTTACCTGATTTATAATAATGGTATGTCAGGCGGACAGTTTGGTTTCCAGAGTGCTAATGCGGTAATGTTCTTTCTGTTAATTGTTATTGTTTCTGTTGCGCAGATGAAATTTTCTAGTTCAAAGGAGGAGCAGTTATGATAAAAAAGGGAAATTGGGTGGTAATGGTTTTACTGATACTTGGTCTTTCAACAATTGCTTTTCCGCTCTATATGACGATTGTTATTGCATTTAAGCAGCCGGCGGAAATGACAAACAGCATTGGCGGCATTTTGTCCCTGCCGAAATCATGGAGTTTTGCTAATTTTAAAGAAGCGATGGAAGTAACCGATTTCTGGCGTTCTTTGGGCAATAGTATGCTGATTACGGTAGTGACAGTTATATTATCTATCCTGCTTCATTCCTTGATGGGGTATGCTGTAGGGAGGAATAAAGCAAAAAGTAAATTTTACAGCTTTGTTTATCTTTTCATTGTCAGCGGCATGTTTGTGCCATTTGCAATTTTGATGATGCCTTTGGCAAAGCAGACTGCAGAGCTTGGGCTGGCAAACTGGTTTGGGGTGATTGTGCTGTATGTTGTATTTTATATGCCGATGAATATTATGTTGTATTCTGGCTATCTGGTAAATATACCGGTGGCTTTGGAGGAAGCGGCAAGGGTGGATGGGGCTTCTACCTGGAGGACTTACTGGAAAATTATTTTCCCAATGATGAAGCCGATGCATGCTACAGTTGCAATTATTACAGCGCTTGCCGTGTGGAATGATGTGATGACGCCTCTTGTTATTATGGCAGGTTCTGGCAAAAATACACTTCCTTTGGCACAGTTGAATTTCCAGTCACAATTTGGAACAAACTATAATTTAGCATTTGCTTCTTATTTACTGTCATTGATTCCGATTTTGATCTTTTATGTAATCTGCCAGAAGCAGATTTTAAATGGTGTTGCAAGTGGGGCAGTAAAATAGTAAAATGGTAAAAGCCTGTTGTTATTCACAGCCAATTTCTGGAAAGGCTGGCTGTGGATGGCAGCAAAAGTTATTATACGGGAAGAGGTGGAGTATGGCAATTCATTATCAGCAGGAACACCGTATTTTTACATTGGACACAAAAAATACAACATATCAGATAAAGGCAGACTGTTATGGGACTCTTTTGCATGTATATTATGGCGCAAAGGTATCCGGCAATATGGATTACCTGCTAACTTATTATGACAGGGGGTTTTCCGGGAATCCAGCAGATGCAGGACAGGACAGGACATATTCTATGGATATCCTGCCACAGGAGTATCCTTGTGCGGGCACAGGGGACTATCGGAGCACAGCACTTGTAATCAGGAATGCTGATGGTTCAGAGTGCTGTAACCTGCGTTATGTCAGCTATAAAATCACAAAAGGGAAATATGGGCTGCCGAAGCTTCCGGCGGTGTATGCTTCGGAGGACGAGGCGGAAACACTGGAAATTCTTTTAGAAGATTCTGTCAGTAAAGTGCAGGTCAGGCTTCTTTATGGCGTATTGGAAGAAAAGGATATTATTACCAGAAGCGCTATAATACAAAATTGCGGTACGGATGGAGTAGTTGTAGAAAAGGCAGCGTCTGCCTGCCTGGATTTTCTGTCAGGGGATTATGATTTTATTAGTTTTTATGGCAGGCATGAAATGGAACGGAATTTTCAGCGTGCAGGGCTTATGCATGGAAGCTATGTGATTGGAAGCCGCAGAGGGACTTCCAGCCACCAGTATAACCCGGCAGTTATCCTTGCAGAGAGAAATGCAACGGAAGACGCCGGAGGCTGTTATGGCATGGCGTTTGTCTATAGCGGGAACTTTATGTGTGAAGCAGAAAAAGACCAGCTGGGGCAGGTGCGTTTTATGATGGGGTTTCAGCAGGATTCCTTCCACTATCCGTTAGGGCAGGGAGAGGAATTGGTTGTGCCTGAAACAATTCTAAGCTATTCGGGGGAAGGGCTTGGCAGATTGTCCCGTCAGTATCACCGATGTATCAGGGAGAATATCTGCAGGGGCGTATATAGCAGAAAAGCAAGGCCGGTACTGATTAACAGTTGGGAAGCGGCATATTTTAATTTTACAGGGGATGATATCTGTAAGCTTGCCGGGGAAGCAGCGGAACTTGGGATTGATATGGTCGTTATGGACGACGGCTGGTTTGGGAAAAGGGAAGATGACAACAGCGGCCTTGGGGACTGGCAGGTAAATGAGGAGAAATTGGGCTGCACGCTAGGGGAACTGATTGAAAAAGTAAATAAGCAGGGGGTAAAGTTTGGAATCTGGATTGAGCCGGAGATGGTTTCAGAGGACAGCAATCTTTACCAGGAGCATCCGGACTGGGCAATCTGTATTCCAGGCAGAAGTCCGATCCGGGGAAGGAACCAGCTTGTGTTGGATTTTTCACGGGAAGAAGTCAGGGAGTATATTTTTAACCAAATTTGCAAGGTGCTTGACCAAGGAAGGATTGAATATATCAAGTGGGATATGAACCGGAGCCTTGCAGATGTGTATTCTGCAGAAGGCCATACGGGAAAAATGGCATATGGCTATGTGCTTGGGGTATATGATTTCTTGGACAAACTGATCCAGAGATACCCGGATCTTTTGGTAGAGGGATGCAGCGGCGGAGGCGGGAGGTTCGATGCCGGGATGCTGTATTATACCCCGCAGATTTGGTGCAGCGATAATACGGATGCAGTAGACAGGCTACGGATTCAGTATGGCACCTCCTTTTTTTATCCTGTGTCAGCTGTCGGTTCCCATGTATCGGCAGTGCCGAACCATCAGACTGGCCGTACCGTAAGCCTGCATACCAGGGGGGTGGCAGCTATGGCGGGGACATTTGGCTATGAGCTGAACCCGGAAAAGTTGTCTGCCAAAGAAAAAGAAGAGATAAAAGTGCAGATACAGCAGTATAAAAAATATGCGGAACTGATTCAGACGGGGGAGTATTACCGCCTATCCAGCCCGTTTCAGGATGCGTATACAGCATGGATGTTTCTTTCTGATGATGCAGGGCATGCGCTGCTGAATATAGTAATGCAGGAAGTTCATGGCAATATGGGAGTAAGCTATGTGAAATTAAAGGGGCTTTCGCGGGACGCTGTCTACGAAGATGTGGAAAGCGGCAGATGCTATTCCGGCGCTGCCTTGATGGAGGCAGGGCTTCCAATTCCTGTAGAATATGGGGAATATCTTTCCTACCAGATGGAGTTTGTAAAAAAGCGTACCGCTGGTAATTTCCTCTAACATAAAAATGGCAGCCTTAATGGCTGCCATTCTTTTGGAAGAGTTTGCCTACAATCTGGACAGTTGGGGCGAGCAGGATTACCATCAGGAAGGTGATAACACCGTATTCACCGCCTGTCAGGACGCCAATGCAGGTGCAGGTTAAGTCCTGGCCAAAGCGGAATATCTTAAAATGGCTTTTCCCGCCATTTTTTTTCATTGCGGCTTCATCCATAATAAACGGAATTGCGTCGTATGGCGCTACGCCGTGGCCGCTGTTCATGTAAAATGCGGCGCTAATGACAAAAATCAGGATTCCGGGAATTAAAATCAGGACACGGGCTGTCAGGCTTAATTGTTCGGGGATATGGAGCAGGCTGCGCCATATCCAGGAAAAGAAATCTGCAGTATATCCAATTAATACCATATTGGCAAGCGTCCCAAGGCCGATGGAGGAACGGTAAAAAAGGAGGACAAACAGCAAAAGCGCCATATTTAAAAGAACCTGGCAGGTTCCAAATTGAATCCCTGTCAGCCTGGAGATGCCATAGTTCATGCAGGAGCATGGGTCTGTCCCAAAATGTGTCAATACAAGAAGCGACAGGGAAAAGCCCATTGCAAAAACGGCAGTAAGCATAATCAGTAAAGTTTTACGCCATTCTTTTGAAAAATATGTTTTCATTTTAACCCTCCGTCTTATTTCTTTCCCACAAACCGATTTGACGGTCTGTTTTTAAAATATGGTTTGAAAGCCATTCTAAGAGGTAGTCAATTAATTCTTCGAGATACTGCTGCTGGTTTTCATCAATCGCATCTAAGTCCCATATACTGATATTTACCAGTTTTTCAATAAAAGCAGCATGGGCCGTTCTTTGCGCTTCCAGTTTAGGATAGTGGATATTTTCCATATATTCTTCTTCATGCAGGAAATGGTTTTCTGTGTATGTTTTTAATTTATCTAATATTTCTACGATTTTATCAAATTTATCATGAAGGAGTTCTGCATGGACTAAATCATTCGCTTCACGGATTATTGAAAAAAGTGTTTTATGTTCCTGGTCGATGAAATCGATTCCCGTTTCGTATTCTTTAGTAAAAGCAAAAGGGTCATTTTGGGAAGTTATCTTTATTTTACCAATCATCATATCGCTTGCAAGGATATGGCTGAACAGCCAGTGCGCCATATATTGGAGAAGTTCTTCCAAATCACGGACTTTCAGGCTGTCGTCAATAGTAAAATTGTTCATTTTAGATAGAAAAGCAGCATGTTCCTTTTTTTGCCTTGGGAGTTCCGGATCATTTATTTGTTCCATGTATTCTTCTTCATGTGTAAAGTGCACAGCAGCATAATTTTTCAGCCGGTCAATCAGGTAGCTTGCCAGTTCCTGTATGTCGGTGTTTTCACTGTTTAATAAGTTTGTAGATTCATTTAATAGCTGGACAAGATAGGCGTGCTCTTTGTCGAGCTGTGGGATTCCTGTTTTGTAGTCGTCTGTGAATTGAAACATAGTATTCCTCCGTTCCGTTTTTTTGGTTTGCATGGTGGTGTGCCAAATATTTAGGGATGCTTATTTCGTGTACTCTTCAACATTTGCTTTTTAAAGTAAATATAGGATATTCTACCATAATATGTAGCTTTTTTCCACAAAATTCCAAGATTTGTTATTATTTACGTAACAGTTCAGCCTTCCATAAAATGCGGGGATTTTTGACATGCTTTTTGTCAAAAATATGAGTTTTACGGTGCCATTTTGCACGCATTTTGTGCAAAATGTGTACATCAACAGTGCTGAAAGCACTGCTGTGTAACTATGAAGCCGCAAGGCTGAATAGTTACTTATTCACAGCCAATAGTTTCAGGATAGAAACAAATAAAAAATGATTTTTTCGGATAGTTTCCAAATTATGCAGTATGAGAAAATGATATTGTTTGATATTGTCTGCTTTCTCATACTGCATAATTTGGAAATAATTGCCCATATTATTGATAAAAGGTAATGCAGGAGGAAACTATGATGCAGCGTATTCCAAAGCATATTGGTATTATTCCAGATGGTAACCGCCGCTGGGCAAAGGGAAATGGGCTTCAGAAAAAAGACGGATATGCGTATGGGTTAGAGCCTGGACTGCAGTTATTGCGCCTTGCACAGGAATATGGCATCCAGGAATTGACATACTATGGGTTTACTGTGGATAACTGCAAACGGCCAAAGGAGCAGGTCCGTGCTTTTTCCAGCGCCTGCGTACAGGCGGCGCAAATGATTGCGCATGAAAACGTAAAGCTGAATGTTATTGGCAACACCAAGTCTGCCTGTTTTCCGGAGCAGCTGCTTCCATATGTAAATACAAAACGCCAGCCTGTGCAAAGCGGCCAGGCTGCTGTAAATTTACTTGTGAATTATGGCTGGGAATGGGATATGAAAAATGACTGGGCATCCCGCGGTATTCCAAGGATTGACCTCGTCATACGCTGGGGTGGGATGCGTCGGCTGTCAGGTTTTCTGCCGCTCCAGACAGTGTATTCAGATTTTTATATTGTAGATGATTTGTGGCCGGATTTTCGGAAAGAACAGTTTTTGGATGCGCTGGAATGGTATCAGAAACAGGATATTACGTTGGGAGGGTAGTTGCCATGTATGGAAAATTGTGTTAATATTTATGTTGCAGTTTGTTAGCTGCCGCAGAGTGAAGCAGAAGGTTCACGAAGGGGGATACCACCGCGGGTATCTTCTTTTGTGAACCTTTTTATATCATAGGAAATTGTGCTGTTACATAGTGGAGCCGACAAGAATTGCGTCATGCAAAAAATTGGAGGCAGTGCAATAAAAGCCTATGAGATTGAAACATCAGATATGCGGGAAAGTGTTATTAAGGAAATGAGGTGGCAGGATGGAGATTATGCTAAATGGAGAAAAGGTAACTTGTGAAGAAGGGGTTTCATTGGAAAATTTATTGCTGCAGATGCAGTATGACAAAAGGCAGATCGCTGCAGAAGTAAACGGCATCATTATTCCCAAGGAGGAATACGGGGAATATATAATGAAACCAGGGGATGAAATTGAAGTTGTGACATTTATGGGCGGCGGGTGCTGCTAAAGAATGGAGGAAATGTAAAATGAGTGAAAGGAACAAGCAGGAAGATAAGCTGGTGATTGGGGGACATTCTTTTGATTCCCGTTTTATTTTAGGTTCTGGAAAATATTCCCTAGATTTAATCCAGGCGGCAGTAGAACATGCAGGCGCACAGATTATTACGCTTGCTCTGCGCCGTGCAAATCAGGGCGGCATGGCAAATATCATGGATTATATACCAGAGGGGGTAACTCTTCTGCCAAATACATCGGGTGCAAGGAATGCCGAAGAGGCTGTGCGCATTGCAAAATTATCGCGGGAGGTTGGCTGTGGTAATTTTGTAAAAATTGAGATTATGAGGGACAGTAAATATTTGCTCCCGGATAACAGTGAAACGGTCAAGGCGACAGAAATCCTTGCAAAAGAAGGGTTCGTTGTAATGCCGTATATGTATCCTGATTTAAATACAGCAAGGGATTTACAGAACGCAGGGGCGGCGGCTGTCATGCCTTTAGCGGCGCCGATTGGATCTAATAAGGGGCTGTGTACAAAGGAGTTTATCCAGATTCTGATTGATGAGATTGATTTGCCGATTATTGTAGATGCGGGCATTGGGGCGCCTTCACAGGCATGCGAGGCAATGGAAATGGGGGCGGCCGCAATTATGGCAAATACGGCGATTGCGACGGCGGGCGACATCGTCCAGATGGCTGAGGCGTTTAAGCTGGCAGTGAAAGCGGGCAGGCAGGCTTATTTATCAGGGCTTGGCCGGGTAATGGAAAAAGGGGCAAGCGCGTCTTCGCCATTAACAGGGTTTATATCTCAGTAAAACCAGAGGAAAGGAAGATGGACAGGAATGGATAATGTAATAAAGGAAGATTTTCCAGAAAACCGGATTGACCATATGCAGTATCTTCCAGGGATGGAGGTTCTGGAATCTGAAATCCAGCAAAAGGTAATAGAGCGGATGGAGGCATATGACTATAATAAATATACGGAAAAAGAGGTAAGGGAAGCGTTAAGGTATGAAGTTTGTACGCCGGAAGATTTTGAGGCGCTTCTTTCCCCGGCTGCGCTGCCATTTTTAGAAGAAATGGCGCAGAAGGCACAAATTGAGACGAGGAAACATTTTGGCAATTCGATTTATATGTTTACGCCGCTTTATATTGCAAATTATTGTGAAAATTATTGCATTTATTGCGGATTTAACTGCCACAATAAAATCAGGCGTGCAAAGCTTGAGGAGGAGCAGATTGAAAAGGAGATGCAGGCAATTGCCAAAACCGGCCTGCAGGAAATATTAATATTAACCGGGGAAAGCAGGAAGATGTCGGATGTAAAATATATTGGCAGGGCATGTGAAATTGCCCGGAAATATTTTAAAGTAATCGGGCTGGAGGTATATCCGATGAATACAGAGGAGTATGCGTACCTCCATGAATGTGGGGCGGATTATGTTACGGTATTCCAGGAAACCTATAATTCAGAGAAATATGAAACATTGCACCGCGCGGGGCATAAGCGGATTTTCCCATACCGCATCAATTCCCAGGAAAGGGCAATTAAAGGGGGAATGCGCGGCGTTGGATTTGCAGCTCTTTTGGGGCTGGATGATTTTCGTAAGGATGCGCTTGCTACGGGATATCACGCATATTTACTGCAAAGAAAATACCCTCATGCAGAAATTGCTTTTTCCTGCCCACGGCTCCGCCCGATTATTAATAATGATAAAATCAACCCAAAGGATGTCCATGAGGCGCAGCTTGTACAAGTGATTTCCGCATACCGCATTTTTATGCCGTTTGCCAGCATTACAATTTCTACCAGGGAGTGTGAACGTGTGCGGGACAATGTAATTAAGATTGCTGCAACAAAGATTTCAGCAGGAGTGTCCGTTGGGATTGGGGAACATATTGAGGAAAATGACAATGTTGGCGACGCCCAGTTTGAGATTTCTGACGGAAGGGATGTAAAGGAAGTTTATCAGGCAATCCAGAAAGAAGGGTTACAGCCTGTGATGAGTGATTATATTTATGTGTAAATTAATAGCAGTTACGAATAGGAAACTTTGCAGGGGGGATTTTCTGGGACAGATAGAAATCCTTGCAGAGGCTGGTGTGGACAGTATTGTTCTCAGGGAAAAGGATTTGGGGGAAGAGGAATATGAACCTCTTGCAATTCAGGTTTTGGATATTTGCAGGGAGTATAGGACGGAATGCATTCTTCACCAGAATATTGGAATAGCAGGAATATTAGGGCAGAAAAAAATCCATCTGTCCCTTCCTGCTGCGCAAAAAAATAAGGAGGCTTTAAAGGGTTTTCAAGTGGTTGGGGTATCAACACATTCTCTGGAGCAGGTGCAGGAAGCGGAGAAATGTAATGCATCGTATGTATTTTTTGGACATGTGTTCCCAACGGACTGTAAAAAGGGAGTTCCGCCCCGCGGCCTGCATTTCTTACAGGAAATATGCCATAATGCGTCTGTGCCTGTCTATGCGATTGGCGGGATTACGCCGCAAAATGCAGCGCAGGCGGTTAAGGCCGGAGCAGCAGGGGTGTGTGTAATGTCCTGGGGGATGCAGGAAGAAAAAAGCCAGATTCAGTCATTTGTTGCGGCCTGCCATAGGATGTGATAAACTGTAATAGTAAGTTATTTTGGGACAGTTCCTGAGCGCGAAGAGCTGCGGGAGTGGCAGCGTCAAATTTGTTTGCAGGCTGTTGTTTGCGAGTTGTGATTCGTGTTTAAGGAATGGAATAATACATAAAGGAGTATGGATATGGTTGTAGATTTGGCAGAAAGCAGGGCGAAGATTGATGAAATAGATAAGGAAATTGTCCGTCTCTTCCAGGAGAGGATGGGTGTTGCAACGGATGTGGCAGCGTTTAAAAGGAGTACAGGGAAAAAAGTGTTTGACCCGAAAAGGGAAGAGGAAAAGATTGCTTCCCTTTGTGCCCTGGCAGAAGACGAGTTTAATAAGACGGGGATTGAAGATTTGTTCCGGCAGATTATGTCAATCAGCAGGAAATACCAGTATAAGATTCTGGGGCCGGCTGTGAATGAAATTCCTTTTCGTGAGGTAGGGGAACTGGATGTAGATGAAGATACTAGGATTGTCTGTTTTGGGGAACATGGGGCATTTACGGAGCAGGCAATGGAAGAGGTTTTTGGGAAAAATATTACGGCGTTTAATAAAGAATCGTTCCGCGAGGTAATGGAAACGGTGGCGGATGGCGAAGCAAAATTTGGGGTGCTGCCAATTGAAAATACATCTACCGGCGGAATTACGGATATTTATGATTTGCTGGTTGATTATGATGTGACAATTGTTGCAGAGCATGTTGTGAAGGTTGAACAGGCTTTGCTGGGGCTTCCGGGAGCAAAGCTGGAAGATATTAAAATGGTATATTCTCATCCGCAGGGGCTGATGCAGTGTGCAAGGTTTTTAGAGAGCCATCCCAAAATCCTGACAAAGAGTTATTCAAGTACGGCTGGCGCTGCAAAAAAGGTCGCCAAAGAGAAGGATATAACGCAGGCAGCGATTGCAAGCACACGTGCTGCGGATGCATTTGGACTGGAAACCATACAGCCTTCTATCAATTATGAGAGCCAAAATTATACAAGATTTATTATTATATCTAACCAGAAAATATTTTTATCAGATGCAAATAAACTGAGCCTTTGCTTTGAGGTAAAGCATCAGGCAGGGGCTTTGTATAATATGCTGGCGAATTTCTACTATAACGATTTGAATCTGACAAAGATTGAGTCCCGCCCAATCGAAAACCGAAATTGGGAGTACCGCTTTTTTGTAGATGTGGAGGGCAATATTAATTCGCCGGGCGTAGGGAATGCACTTGCAAGTTTGAAGGAGATAGCAAGCAAGCTGACTGTGCTGGGGAATATTGCGAAACGTTGATATATGGAAGTTATTTCCGAAACGCTGGGAAAGGTGAAAGGAAAAAGAGGAAAGGATAATATGCAAACATATGTCTTTCACCTTTTGTGTTTGCGCCTCAAATGAAAATGTAAGCATTTTCGCTTGAGGCTTGGTGCAAAATATGAAAAAAGGACAGATTTATGAAGGATTTATTGAGGAGGTAGATTTCCCAAATAAAGCTTTGGTGATTACGGAAGAAGAGGGGGCAGATGGGGAAAAAAGGAAGGTTTCAACAATTGTAAAGGATGGGATTGCAGGGCAAAAGGTATCTTTTTCTGTCAATAAAGTCCGTAAGGATAAGTGCCAGGGGCGTATACAGGAAGTATTGGAGAAGTCCCCGCTTGAAACAGAAGAGCCTGCCTGCCCACAGTTTGGTATGTGCGGCGGCTGTAGTTATCAGACGCTCCCATATAAAGAACAGCTTAAATTGAAAAAAGCACAGGTGCTGAAATTGATAGATTCTGTATACCGCCCTTCTAGTGAAGGGGAAAGGTATATTTATGATGGGATTTTACCTGCCCCGGAGGTTTTGAGATACCGTAATAAGATGGAATTTTCTTTTGGGGATGAGGTAAAGGATGGGCCTCTGACATTGGGGCTTCATAAAAAAGGAAGCTTTCATGATATTCTTGACGCCGGCTGCTGTAAAATAGTCCATAAAGATTTTACAGACGTACTTTCCTGCGTCCGCGATTATTGCAGGGAAGAAGGGATTTCATATTATAAAAAGAATACACACCAGGGGGTGCTTCGTCATCTGCTGGTGCGCCGTGCTGCTTATACGGGTGAACTGCTTGTTGCCCTTGTTGTATCTTCACAGCAGATACTTGACTGGGGCCCTCTGGCAGAACGTTTAAAAGGGCTTTCCCTGGAGGGGGATTTGTGTGGCTTTTTGCTGATTACAAATGACAGCCTGGGGGATGTGGTGCAAAGCGATAAGACGGAAATCCTCTATGGAAGAGATTATATTATGGAAGAAGTTCTTGGGCTTCGGTTTAAAATTTCTCCTTTTTCCTTTTTCCAGACTAATACAAAGGGGGCAGAGGTTTTATATCAAAGGGCAAGAGAGTATGTCCTGGGAAGCTTTGCAGAAACAGGGGCGTTGAAAAACCAGGTGGTTTTTGATTTGTATTGTGGCACAGGCACAATTTCCCAGATTATTGCCCCTGTGGCAAAAAAGGTGATTGGTGTAGAGATTGTCGCAGAAGCGGTGGAGGCGGCAAAGGAAAATGCCAGGGCAAATGGATTGGAGAATTGTGAATTTATTGCAGGAGATGTCTTGAAGGTAATAGATGATATCCCGGATAAACCGGATTTTATTATATTGGACCCTCCACGAGATGGGATTCATCCAAAGGCTCTTCGGAAGATTATTGATTATGGGGTGGAAAATATTGTGTATATTTCCTGTAAACCAACAAGCTTGGTGAGGGATTTGGAGGTGTTCCAGGAATGTGGGTATGAACTGGTGAGGCTGAGTAATGTGGATGTCTTTCCTGGGACTGTGCACACAGAATGTGTGGTGGGAATACAAAGGAAACATATCTAGAAATCCTTTATTTTAAGCAGTTTTATAAGCATTTTGTGTTCGTGGAAGATGAAGACGGGAATCGGAATAAGAGGATGGAGAAGTATTTTGAGGTTTCGGCGGTGGTTGATGTGGGGTGTGGGGATACAAAGGAATCTGTTTATAAAAAAGATTGCATCTTAAATAATAATTAGACGGAAAAGAGAAAGAAGTTTTACATTTGGAAATAATGTGGAACTTCTTTTTTGAAGAAAATTACTGCAATATATTTATTTTTTAAAAGTTTTATGATATTTTAAAAATAAAATATTGATTTTATTGCAAACGGAGGAAGGATATGACATTTGACGAAGTTATTAGAAATTTTATGAATAGAGTTGAAACAGATAAAGCAAATGGAACTTCTGTTACATATAAAAGGAAAATATATGTATTTCAAGAATATGTTAATGTCGTATTACAGGCAAAAGATGTCAACTTTCAAAGTATTTTGACCGCAATGACAAAAGAACAATTGGTGGATTCGGTGCAGTATTATGTTAAAACATATGATGTAAAATATGTGGCTACTGTAGATAATTATAATACGGCGGTAGGAGTATTTTTTGATTTTATATCATCTTCTTATGGATGGAAAAATCCCTTGTTTGAAACAAGAACGAAGAATTTGGAATTAAAAGCGGCATATGATAGAAAGATATCCGAATTAAAATTAAATACCAAAGAGCAAGTAGAGCCTTTGACGGATGAACAAGCAGGACAACTTTTGGATATTTGCGATAATAAAATTGATAATGCAACTTTTGAAAAATTGGAAAACGGATCGAATAATGGGGAATTTTCGTCATATATATCATCTTTGGTATCAAAAATAGTACTGTTATTTGGAACAAAAAATGGCAATCTAAATGAATTGAAGATGTCTGACTATGATTATAAATTAAACAAATTAAAAATCGATGGATTTTGGGTTCATTTGCCAGATAAATTTGCTATCCAAATGAGGAATTATATGAAATTTCGAGAACAAATATTAGGGGCAGAAAAGGAAGAAAGGCTTCTTATAGATATAAGGAAGAATAAGCGAAAATTAGATAATACAAAAATGTTTTATATACTGAAAGGAATTACAGGAAATGTGCAGGCTAAATGTATTGCGAAATATGCGATTATACAGATGATAAAATTGGGGGTTCCGTCCCATACAATTAAGGAATTTACGGGATATTCAAATGATGTCTATCAATTTTGTCTTGAAAGCAATGAGCAGGATAACATTCTCATGACTTTTGAAAAAAGCAAAATATTGGATTCAGCACTAAGGAGGGGGAATTTATATGATAAGATGTAGCGGGAAATTTTTAGAGTTCTTTAATACAATTTATTTTTAGTAAAGAATATTTGTGTGTGGCTGCCTTGGATTATTTAGGGAGAATACAGAAAATATGTCTAACGATAAAAAATATGAGGAGGATTTGTGATATGAATTTTAGCGAGATTTTTCCATATGTTTTTTCGATGTTGGTTGGGATATGTTTATGGACAGTAGTGTATATGACGTTGTTTAAGAAGGTTCAACAAGATGTAAATATTCTTAAAGAGTCAAATAAGCATGAAATAGAAAAGTTAATGAATCAGCATAAATTGGATATGGATTCATTGATAGAGCAACACAAAATGGAATTAGAAAAGATTGAGAAAGAGCATCAAAATAAAATACAACTATTAGAAATTGAGCATGAAAATGAGATGAAAAGGAAAGAAAAAGAGTTAGAGGATACAGCCAAATATGGAACTGTAAAAGATATTGTAGGAGGATTATTTGGAGGAATAATGAGCAATGCTATGGGTTCGCCAGAATTACAAGAGGAAATTAGCAAGCAGATTAAAGAGGGATTAAAGGGAGGTAGCATCAAGGAATAGTATTGCTACATAAAAGAAAGGGGAAGGAATTGTGAATACCAAAAATAAATTAAATAGATTATCTTTTTTGAAAAATCAAATGATGAATAGTGGTGCGAATGAAATAGAGGATATAGAACCAACAATATGCCAAATATTCAGAGATATTTTTGGCATCGGAAGTGAGTATACAAAAAAGGCAGATAAAATACAAAATGGTTTTATTGTTCCGTCCTCTGTAAAGATGATGTATGGACAGGCTACAAAGGAGCAGTATAGAGAAGAAAAATTTAAAATGTATCGTAAACTTATTTCGCAAGCAGAGGCATATGTTATGGTTGACGGGATGGATGATGGCATAATAGAAACATCTAAGATAGAAAACTTAAAGACAGATGAGCATAGTATTTTTCTTTCATATTGTTGGAATGATACAGAAAGAGCAAACAAAATTGATGAATATTTACGCAAGAAAGGTGTAGAGGTTACTCGTGATATTAGAGGGGTGGATAATTGGCAAAGTTTAAGAGATTTTATGCAGACAATAAGGGAAAATGATTTTGCAGTATTGCTTATAAGTGATTCATATCTTAAATCTGTAAACTGTATGTATGAAGTTTTAGAAATAATGAAAGAAGTAGAATATCGTAGGCGTATTTTTCCTGCTATTATTGATACAAATATATACTCAACGGAAGAACAAATAAAATATGTAAAATATTGGGAAAAAAGAGTTGAGATATTGAAGAAAAATTTAATGGGATTAGGATATACCAATGGGCTGGCTTTGGGACAAGAGCTAAAAAAATCAGAAGATATTGCTCGTTCCATTGCGGAATTTTTAGTTAATATAGCAGATATGAAAAATCCGGATATTAATAACATTCATGAAGCCATATATCAGAGAATTCAAACGTATGTTTAAGGAATTGAAGATGGAGGAGTTATAAGTGGATAATTGTGGAGAAATTCTTATATATCAATCTGAAGATGGTTTGACAAAGATTGAAGTTAAGATACAGGATGAAACAGTGTGGTTGACACAACAGCAAATGGCAGATTTGTTCCAAACGTCACGAACAAATGTAGTAGAACATATCGCACATATATATGAAGAATTTGAATTAGATGAAAATTCAACCTGTCGGAAATTCCGACAGGTTCGCAAGGAGGGAAATCGTGAAGTATCACGAGAGATGCCCTACTATAATCTTGATATGATAATTTCTCTTGGTTATAGAGTGAAATCCAGAATAGCGACGAATTTCCGACGTTGGGCGGCTGAGCGTTTGAAAGAATATATGATAAAAGGCTTTACGATGGATGATGAGCGACTGAAAAATTTGGGAGGAGGAAATTACTGGAAAGAGTTATTAGACCGTATACGGGATATTCGCTCATCGGAAAAAGTGATGTACCGGCAGGTGCTTGACCTTTATGCTACAAGTGTGGATTATAATCCTAAAAGTAGTGAATCTATTGCGTTTTTTAAAATGGTTCAAAATAAGCTGCATTATGCGGCATATGGGCATACAGCGGCAGAGGTAATATATAAACGAGCAGATGCAGAGCAGCCATTTATGGGGCTAAAAAGTTTTTCTGGCGATTTTCCAACATTAAAAGATATTGGTATTGCAAAGAATTATTTGAGTGAGGAAGAATTGAAAATTCTAAACAATATTGTATCGGGATATTTTGATTTTGCGGAAATTCAGGCTATGCGCCATAATCCCATGTATATGTCTGATTATGTAGAGCATCTTGATAATGTATTGAAAACTACTGGAGAAAAACTATTGCAGGGAGCAGGAGCAGTTAGCCATGCGCAGGCAATCGAAAAAGCAACAGAAGAATATAAAAAATATCAGATTCAAAATTTATCACCAGTTGAAGAAGAATATCTAGAAAGCATTAAAAACATACATAGTACAGCAAAGAAAAAAGCGAAGAAGTAATAACGCAGAATTGTGTTCCTATACGAGTGACGAGGCTGAAAAATTGTGTTTACATAGTAGTTCCGACACATGTGGAGACGGTTGTTAAATTAACCCTCAAAAAAGATACACCCAAAATAGAGGTGACAATGGAGCCAAATGCCAATATCAGCAGCTACAAACCGAAGGAGCGTGTCACTTACCAGAAGATAAAGGAGTATGTGAAAGAGCAGACAGGGCTGAATATCCATACTTCTTATATTGCACAGGTAAAGGAGAAGTGCGGACTGGATAAGCAGTACTCATATGAAAAAGAAGAGGGCAGGAGAGTGGCTAAGTGTCCGCCGGAGAAGGAAACGGCTATTATGGATGCGTTCAGGCATTTCGGATGGATATAGTGAAAAACAGACTCATGAAGAAAGTATTCTTTGTGAGTCTGCTTTTTGTTGTAAGAATTGGAAAATATCGGAACCACACTTTTATGTAAGCCCCTTCTTTCATCGTTTCTCTTTCCACAGCCCATATAGTTCTTTTCAAAATCCAAATCTTTCCATATATATCCTCATTTCTTGTAGCCTTTTAAGATAACTGACTGCGCGTTCGCGCCGGGTGTATCTGTGTAGGCAACTATACAGGCTGGACGCACTTAAAAGCGTTCTTTGTAGTAAGGGATTATTCTAAATCATTTCAGGATACAGACCGTTACAAACACAGGGAGGAAAATCTATGGATATGAAAGATATGATTGAAGAACTGGAAGATATAAAAAACATCGGGCAGATGCTGGAAGTCTCATTGCAGGCGAATGAAGACGATCCCAATATAATAAGAAGCGTAAGCATCATAAACAGGAAGCTTGCAGCCGTGATTGAGAAAGCCAGGCGGTAACTAATCCGCCTGCCCCTTAAAACACTGGATAGTAAGCGTCACAGCCTGTATCTGCCTGTCTGTCAGACCTTCCAGCGAAAGCACATGTTTCTCTGCCGTAGCGCATCCCAACAGGTAGTCGGTTGACACACGGTATAGAGAAGCAAGCTTCATAAGGACGGACAGCGAGGGCTGTCTGCTGCCGGATTCATACAGCCCGATCAAACTTTCGGATACACCAATCAGTTCAGCAGTCTGTTTTCTGGAAAGCTCTTTGTTTATTCGTGCAATCTGTAACCGTTTTGCAAGTCCCTGGATCATATTGCAGTACACCTCCCTTTTTCTTCTATAGAAACATGATAAATGGTGGTTTGGAACTTTAGGTTGCAAATTGCTCTTATAGTAGTATAATGAAACACAAGGTAATGTATCATGACTGCTCGTTGCTGTAGGATTCTGCATGATTTCTATGTGCTCTGCACATCGGGAGCAGAATCTGTACGATCGTGAATAAGCATTACGTTTAAAAATAACAACACAAACCTGAAAGGAGCAAAAAAACATGAAACACATCTTAAAATCTACCATCGCAGTGATCCTGTGTGCAGTCATTGCAGTTACGGCCATCGGTCTGGATACTGCCTATGCTGCATCAAAGGCATCAATCAAAGCAAAATTTAACGGCAAGACCGTTACGCTTGCAAAAGACGTCAATAAGAAACCGGCAAAGCCGAAGATCAAGACTTTAACAAAAAAATGGGGCGAGCCAGAGAAAACGGTAATGGACAATGGTGTATACTACCTGTGGCAAAATGGCGGATCATATGTTGCATACTACATTTCAGATGGTCCAACAGAAGACTTCCCCGACGATCGTACCTATATGCGTGTTTCCATTGGTGATAAAAATGGATCCATATGCGGAATCAAAGTAGGAACGAAAAAGAAAAAAGCCGATAAGATACTGAAAGATCTGGGAATGAAAGAAGGTGAGTTCACGGAGTCAGATATTCGTATCACATACTACTATGAAAACGGAAAAGTTACTTCCCTGTTTGTTGACCTGGAAAATCTGTAACAATCACAAAGACCAGCAGCAAAATTCATTTATGAGCCTTATAACATCTATCTCTAATAAAAAGAAAATCCTTTCAGAAAGGAGCGTAAAATCATGAAAAACTTATTCAAGAAACTCATCACATGCATCTGAAGCAGTACCGCAGGGTTACATACACTAATCTTCTCACAAGTGGCAAACTCAACGCTTATCTTGCCGACATTGACAGGCAGGCGCAGGAACGCTTTGAAAGGCTCATAGAGGGCATGAAACAGGCGCAGGGCATAACGGAACGCCTAAAGGAAGAAAACGCCTTAGAATGGGTACAACACTTAAATAACATAAGGGCTTGTGCAAGGGAGATTGTGAACGAGGAAATCATTTATAATTAGTGAAGAAACGGTAGGATATTAATATCAAAAATCCTGCCGTTTTTTAATGAGGAACGATTCTTGTGCATGGAATCATTTTCTTGATTGTATTATTCGTTTTGACGCATTGTAATATCAGTTATGAAGGAGGTTATTTCAATGTTTGATTACATGAATGTAAAAGAAGCGGCTGAAAAATGGGGATTGTCCGAACGGAGAATACAGGTATTATGTGCTACAAACCGAATCCCCGATGTAATGCGAATCAGCAATGTGTGGCTGATTCCAAAGACTGCATCAAAGCCCAAAGATGGGCGTTTCAAGAAAAGAGATAAGGAGGAATCGGACAATGAGTAAGATTTTATTGGTTGAAGATGATGTGGAAATCAGTACCATGCTAAAGAATTTTTTGACCACAGAGAAATTTGAGGTAATTACAGCGTATGATGGCAAAAGTGCCCTCGACAGGTTCTTTTCGGATAGTTTCAGTCTGGTTTTGCTTGATTTGATGATTCCTCAGATAAGCGGAATCGAAGTCATGGAAAAAATCAGGGAAAACAGCACTGTCCCGATTATTATTATATCGGCAAAAGATACCGATTCTGATAAAACGCTTGGTTTAGGTCTGGGAGCGGATGATTATATAACGAAACCGTTTTCTGTCACAGAAGTATTGGCAAGAATAAAAGCAAATATCCGAAGAACTACACAGTATGCTGCAAGTGCAACAGAACAGCAGCCGATACTTCAAACGGGAAACCTTGTTATGAATCTTAATGAGTATTCTGTAACAAAAAACGGCTGTAAAATAGAGCTTACATCAAAAGAATTTGAAATTTTAAAGCTGTTATTGCAGAATCCAAAGAAAGTATATACGAAAGAACAGATTTACTCTCTTGTCTGGAATGATACCTATTATGGTGATGAAAATGCCGTCAATGTCCATATCAGCAGATTGAGGAATAAAATAGAGGATAATCCCCGCAAACCGCAGTATGTGATTACGGTATGGGGAATCGGATACAAATTGGGGGAGTGAAAGGATGAGCGATAAAACAATCATATTCTTTTTGGCAGTTGTTGTCTGCTTATTATTCCTTGTGGTTTTATACCAGCGTTTTATTTTTGGCAGGGGAATACAGGCAAAGATAAAACGGATGAATAAAAAGTTGGAGGAAATTTTAGAAACTGGTAGCGACGAGAAAGTAATGGTATTTACGGACAACCCTGTTTTGATGGAATTAGGGGGACAAATTAACCGCCTGCTGATAGACCGGCAGAAAATAAGGGCAGATTTTAAAAGGGAAGAAATTTCTTCTAAAAAGATGCTGGCGAATATCTCCCATGACATAAAAACACCTCTAACGGTCATATTGGGTTATCTGGAAATTATGCGTTTGAACCATGCAGATAATGAGATGTTGAAAAAAGTAGAAACAAAAGCGAATCAAGTTATGAACCTTATCAATCAGTTTTTTACATTGGCAAAACTGGAATCTGGCGATACAAATATAAATCTTGGCAAAGTCAGTATCAACGAGATATGCAGGGAGAATGTTTTGGAGTTTTACGATATTTTATTGCAGAAAGATTTCGATGTTGATTTGTTTATTCCAGAAACAGCTATTTTTGTGCAGGGGGAGAAAGAAGCCCTGCAAAGGATTTTATACAATTTATTGTCAAATGTAATACGCTACGGCTCCGACGGAAAATATTTAGGAGTTTTTTTGCGTCAAGACAAGAGCAATGTATATATTGATGTGGTTGATAAAGGGAAAGGGATTGAACAGGAATTTGCATCGAATGTGTTTGACAGGCTCTATACAATGGAAGATTCCAGAAATAGGGAAATACAAGGGAACGGATTAGGCTTAACGATTGCGAAGAATCTTGCAAAGCAATTAGAGGGCGATATATTTTTAGACAGCATACCGAATGTCAAAACAACTTTTACAGTAAGCCTCAAAAAAATAACTTATTAAATTCCCTGCGAAAGAAATTCGTAAGAATTAGTCAAGAGTTTTGAAAATCTATATCGCTATAATGATATTCATAAAACACCTTTGGGCGTATTGCTACGTCCGAGAAAGGCGTTACTAAGGAAAGGAGGCAAAAAATGTCTTATATTTTGCAAACAAGCCATCTAAGCAAAACGATAGATGGAAAACAGTTAGTCACAGATGTGAATATCCATGTAAAGAAAGGTGAGGTATATGGATTTTTAGGACCGAACGGGGCAGGAAAAACCACGGTGATGAAGATGCTTACCAACCTTTGGAAACCGACAAGCGGCACGGTTGCGCTGTTTGGGAAAGCATTGGAAAAAACTTCTTACGAGGTGCTGAAGCGTATGGGAAGTATCATTGAGTTTCCTACATTTTATGACCATATGAGCGGAAAGGACAACTTACAGCTTCATTGTGAGTATATGGGGTATTACAACAAGGGCAGCGTGGAGGAAGCTCTTCAGCTGCTTGGGCTTTCTGATGCGGCGGATAAGCCTGCGGGCAGCTATTCTTTAGGAATGAAGCAGCGTCTGGGGATTGCCCGTGCCATATTGTGCAAGCCAGAGTTAGTTATCCTTGACGAGCCGACAAACGGTTTAGACCCCGCAGGAATGAAGCAAATCAGAGATTTGTTTCGGATGCTATGTATCGAGTATGGCATGACGCTTATGATATCCAGTCATCTTCTCCCAGAGATAGAAAGTATTGCCGATACAGTTGGCGTTATCCATCATGGAAAGATGATGAAAGAAATATCCATGAAAGAAATTGCAGAAACAAATACGGCGTATATTGAACTTGCCGTAGAGGATACAAAAAAAGCGGCGTATGTTTTAGCTGAAAAAATGCAGTTAAGTAATTTTAAAATCGTAAACGATTCGGGGATTCGTATTTATGAGCAGGGTGTCACCACACAAAAGATTTCGAGGGAATTGATGGCAAATGATGTAGAGATTGCTTCCATCAGCCAACATACCGAAACATTGGAGGACTATTTCTTAAAAATCACATCGGAGGTGGGAAAATCATGTTAAAGCTTGTCAGACTTGAATGGAAAAAGAATAATATCGGGAAATATATCAAAGGCGTAATCATTATGGCGGCTCTGCTTGGCTTATTTGTCTTTGCGTTAGCGTTTTTGGGCATTGCCAACGACCCAGACGGGACACTGGATGCTGCGCCTGGGACAGATGTAATCTCCGCTCCTATCGAATTATTTACCAGTATGGCTTTTCTTATTTACACCAGTGTAATGTTGGCATCCTTTATTGTAAGCGCATACAAAAACAAGACCATGAATCTGATGTTTTCCTACCCTATTAAGCGGCAGAAAATCTTAGCTTCCCAAATGATTGCGGTCTGGACTTTTAATTTTGCCGCACTCATTTTAACAAAACTGGCAATTTATATGTGCGTGTTCTTTGGGGCAAAATTTATGCAGTCATCCTTTGCTGTTGATTTTTCAATAGGCAGCCTGTCATTTTATATACAACTGATACTAAAATCAGTGGTAATCGTCAGCATGAGCTTTATTGCCCTGTTTGTCGGGATGGCTTTCAAATCTTCAAAAGCAACGATTGTCACTTCATTTTTGCTGATTTTTCTCACGCAGGCGAACATTGGCGATTTCACAATGGCAGGCAACGCAGTATTTCCCATTATTTTGACGGCTATTTCTTTGCTTTTTGCCGCTTTATCAATCGTAAATGTGGAAAGCAAAGATTTAATGTAGGGGGCGGGGTTATGAATATGAAAAGAATACTGTTAGCGGGAATTTTAGTGATAGCTTTTGGCATATGCGGATGTGGAAACAAGGAAAAAATAGATTCTAACGAGGAATTTTCGGCGGAAAGTATTTCAGAAATTGTATTGGATATTTCCTCTTGGAATTTAAAAGTGATGGCTTCCAGTGATGACAAAGTACACATAGCCTGCGAGGGAAAAGTCGAAGATGACCGTGATATGCAGGTTGTGCAGAAAGACGGAAAACTAATGGTACAGCAGGATGATGATACGGACAAAAATCTGGCGGAGCAATTCTCATTTGGCGAAACAGGGAAGATAATATTGTATATTCCTAAAGATAATGCTATTTCATTAGCCATTAACAATGGTTCGGGAGAGATGGAGTTGGAAGCGGTCAGCATTTCCACTTTGTCCTTGAACAACCAGTCTGGCTATGTAACGATGTCTGATTTCATAGCTGAAAGTGCAAAAATAAAATCTCTTTCAGGCGATATTAAAATAACAGACGCTTCATGTACGGATTCTAATATAAATACAGAATCCGCATATGTTACCATGAAAAATACAGTTATTGGAAAGACCGCTGTTTCGACAGATTCTGGCGAAGTGAATATAAGCAACATAAACGGCTATGATTCCCTGTCTGTAGAAACGGGTTCGGGAGATATATCATTGACCCATGAAGCGATGCCAGATAATTTATCCTGCCATATCGGCAAGAGCTGGCTCATGTTAAAGCTCTGCCTTTGCGTGTCGCAGGGAATCCCATTATGGGATATGCCGACACAGGAGGGCGACGTGCTTTACCTCTGCCTTGAGGATACCTTCTGCCGCATACAGGACAGATTGTTCCGTTTGACGGACGAAGCAAGCGGGCGGCTTCATTTTGCAGTGGCAAGCGATAAGCTGTCAGACGGTCTTATCGTGCAGTTGGAGGATTATCTGAAAGAATACCCCGACAGCAGGCTCATTGTGATTGACACCTTGCAGAAAGTCCGCACCGCATCCAAAGACAACGCCTATGCAAGCGATTACGGAGACATCTCCCTTATCAAAGACTTTGCCGACAGGCATTCTCTGGCGGTCATCGTCGTACACCACATCCGAAAGCAGAATGACAGCGACGTGTTCAACAAAGTTTCTGGCACGACGGGATTGACGGGGAGTGCGGACGCAACCTTTGTTCTGGAACAGGAAAGCCGTGTGTCCAATGCTGCCAAGCTGTATGTGACGGGCGGGGACACGCCCTATCAGGAGTTTACGCTCCGTTTCCATGATTGCAGTTGGGAACTGGTGGAGAGGAAAGAGCAGGAACAGCTTGCTAAAGAAGCGATACCAGGCGTTCTTTTTCGGTTAGTGGATTTTATGCAGGGCAGAGAGGAATGGACTGGAACGGCAACGGAGCTTTTGGACGCTCTGGGGGAAACAGAAACAGCGGCGAATGTCTTGACAAAGTGGATGAATGAGTACCGCCTTGACTTCCTGCTTGAAAACCATATCCGTTATGATTTCAGCCGCAGGAGTAGCGGGCGGATGATTTCCCTTGCTGTTGCCACCGACATTTAAACCTATGTGACATCGGCGGCTCTGCCCTATTTAAAAGGAGCTGTCGCTTACAAGGTTGATCTTGGTGCAGATGCCCGCGGTAATCTTATCCGTATTGACAATGCTCTGGACAAAATGCCTGAAAGTTTGGAAAACTACAAAACCAAGCTGGCTAATCTCTTACAGCAGCAGGAGGCAGCAAAAGCAGAAGTCGGCAAACCGTTCCCGCAGGAGGAAGAACTGCAACAAAAATCCGCACGTTTGGCAGAACTGGATGCAGAACTTAACATCGGTGGGAAACAACCGGAAACAGCGTAACGGAGTGTATGGGCAGTGGCGGCGAAAGCCGCCACCCTGCTGGTTACTGTGTCTGGAAATACACACAAAAAAGGCAATAGTAAAATGCGTAAACATATGGTATGATAATAATGAAAGGAAGGCGGTATCGTTATGTATAAGTTTAAACCTCTGAACGACTTTATTTTTGGGAAGACTTTCGGTGAAAAAGGCGATGAAGAGTAGCTCCTGTCTCTGCTGAACGCGATATTGGCAAAGACAAAACATAAGAAGCTTGTTAAGATCGAAATTGTGGAACACCAGATATTCACGGCAGAGATTGTCGGTGACAAAACAAGTATCCTTGATATCCGTGCAGTAGCCGAGGGCGGCACGAGGATTAACATTGAAGTTCAGCTACGTGATTATGGGAACATGGACAGAAGAAGCCTTTTCTATTGGAGCAGGGAGTTCGCAGGCGGCCTAGCGAAAGGCGAGGACTATAGTCTGCTGTCCAATGTGATTGCGATCAACATCGTAAATTTTGAGGCTGTGGCAGTGGATGATTTCCATACCGTGTTCCATCTCTGGGAGGATACCCACAGGGACTGCCTTCTGACGGACGCACTGGAAATCCACTTCATTGACATGGAGAAGTTCAAGGCCCTGCCGGACAAGGACATTAAGAACAATCCCCTCCACCGTTGGCTTACCTTTTTTGACCAGAACGTTTCAGATGATACGCTAAAGGAGTTGATGGTTATGGATACAGCGATTTATAAGGCAAATGAAAAAATGGAATTTCTGGCGAATGACAAAGAAGTGCTGCGGCTTTACCATTTGCGTGAGATGGCACAGATTGACTACGGCAGTGGTATGAGGAAAGCGAAGGATGAAGGCCGCACAGCCTGCCCACCAAATGGCAGATACACATCAAAGGCCAGTCGCTGTACAGCAGACAAAGCCTGCCCCGTCAGCAACAGCCCCTGCTTCAGATGAAAAGCCTGCTGTGAAATCTCCCTCTCCATCACAGACAAACACCACAAGGCAGGAGCCGACAGCCTCTGTTTCGGCCAGCACGCCGCCTGTAGCGCCGCAAAAAGAGCTGGTGCTTGACATGTCCTCTGACTCTGCTGCTCCCGTCCAAGACGACACTGAAAGGCGCAAAGCACACGGAGCGGCAGAAGCAAAACGCAAAGCGGAGTGGGAAGCCAGGCAGCTTGAAAAGAAGCAGGTAGAGGAAGCCGCTATCCAAAAGCTCAACGATATGAGCGACGAGGATGCTATCGCTGTCGCCGTGAAGCGTATCCGCACAGAAACGGAACGTCTTACTCGGCGCAGCATGAAGGGGTGCGTTTCTGAGCATATCCAGGAACTGTGCCGCAAAGATACGGAGTTTGCCCGAAAAACCATGCACCCACGCAAAAGCATGGTGAAATGCTTCAAGTATATCACTCGTATGGCCAGGGATTACGTTAAACAGGAAATGGAAGATATGGATATTCAGCCAGACGGGGGCTGCGATGTCCCAGATGGGCTCTGTTGCCTATGCGGATGACTGGATGGAACTGGTAAGCCTTACGGTTGACGGCTATCCATGTCTGGATAAAAAAGATTACACCGCAAACCTGCATCAGTATATTGCGGATAAAAAGGCTCTGATATTGCGGGATGACGATATGGCTATTGGCGTGATGGGATTTTCGCCCGACACAGGCAGCATAGACTTTCTGGCTGTCCATCCGCAGTATCGGCATCTCGGCATTACAAAGCTGTTCCTTGATAAGCTGGCGGAGGAATTGCTTTGTGGGAAAGAGATTACCTTGACAACATTCGCAGTTTCTTTTAACAACGCTTTATATTGGCTTTTCTATGGGAACAGCCCCCGTCGTAAGCTACAATTATGGAAGTGGGAATGTAAAACAGCTAAAAAGGACAGTCCGTATTTGTTTCAGCTTTATAGTGGGGATTTCCATATTTTTATTTTCCCTGTTTGGCGGAGAAAGTATTGCAAAGGTATTTGCAGAGAACAATAGGAATGTTTTTGAAATTACAAAGAATGGATTTAGCATTTTTTCATTCAGCTTTCTGTTCTCTGGGTGCAATATTTTTCTTCTGCATTATTTACGGCATTATCCAATGGGAAAGCATCTGCAGCCATATCTTTCCTGCGGACGTTTGGATTTATTATGGTGTTCCTTTTGGCATGCAGCAGGTAACAAGGCATCCGGTGCCAAATGGCAGGGGAGGTAATGTAGGGGAAATATTTTCTGTTGGTGCATAAAATTTGATTGACACCGTATGTGACACCACTTATAATGATGATAGGGAGGTAAATGTGAAAAATAAATTTTCACATTACAAATTTGTGCTGGCGCTCAAATTTGCAGGTATTCTACAGCATGGGAGATTATGATAATGTCAAAATGGGATAAACTATTAAAAAGATAGGCTCTTTGTCAAAGGATATGCGTTTTAACGAACTGCGTAAAGTGCTGGAAAGTTACGGCTATGAAATGCATCAGCCGAAAGGGGGCAGCAGCCATTGTACCTTCCGGAAAGAGGGATGCAGGCCGGTTACCATTCCAAGGCATGAGCCGGTAAAGAAAATATATGTGGAAATGGTTAAGGAGGTAATAGAGAGAGAGGTGGATACGGATGACGCTGAATGAATATATGGAACTGCCTTACCGCATGGAGGTTGTGCCTGATAAGGAAGAAGGCGGTTATGCCGTGACATTCCCGGAACTGCCGGGGTGCATGACCTGCGGGGAAACCCTTGAATCAGCAGTAAGCAATGCGGAGGACGCAAAAAAAGAGTGGCTTATGGCTGCATTGGAAGAAGGGCAGGAGATCCCGGTGCTGGACAGCCTGGATGATTACTCCGGGCAGTTTAAGCTGCGGATTCCCAAAAGTCTGCACCGTCAGCTTTCCGAACAATCCAAACGGGAAGGGATCAGCATGAACCAGTATTGCTTATATCTTTTATCCAGAAATGACGCAATACATTCGCAGGGGTAGGGAATTACAATAGAATAACAGAATGACGGATGGAAGCATCTAAGCCTTATTGGGTTTGGGTGCTTTTTTCATGGAAAAATGGAGATAGCAGGTTTGTGTCTGTACTGCGGCACAAATTTGTATTCATGCGTATAGCCAATGCCAATGATACTGACTGTGCGGAACTGAGACATTAGAGCAGTGCAGAAAAGAGGCAGATTATGAAAATACGGGATATGATACTCGTCATACAGAACAGTAAGGGTAAAAGGCAGTAATGAAGGAAGTAGAGAAAAGTAGATAGGAAATGCCATGTTTCAGGGAGGGGTATGTGTGACAGCATACCCTTTTTGTTGTGCGCCCAGTATGGGCGCAATCTAATCGGCGAAAGTCCGTAACATGCCCTGGTAGTGGGAAGTGTATAGCCAAGAGCAAGGGTGTCTATCGTGAGGTGGAATCTAAAGAAAGCTGGAGGCAAAACTCTGGTCTGGCGAACAGAAATCACATCAGGCTACAATTAGGGATAAGGCTGCAATACAAGTCGAAGTCCAATAACTACCCGGAACTAATTGTGGTAAATGTGGCGGATGGATGGAGTGAAAGATTGCGTTCTTACCTGGGGAGGTCTCGTCAGCGGATGGAATTACATCAACAAATGCAGGGGAAATCCGTAGTAACAACGAATGGCGAGAAGTCAGCAGAGGTCATAGTACCATTGTGGCTCCGGAAACGGAACAATCAGTAGAAGATATGGTTACAGAGGTGTGCTTTCCTGTAAAACCATTATGAAAAAAGATGCTGCAATTTAGCGGCATCTTTTTTCCCGATATCACTTGACTCTCGGACAATAAAGATAAAACATCCTGTCACAGGAAGATTCCGTACAAGGGTCTTCACAATGGCATACACGTTTTGGTTTCTTTGTAAGTTTGTCCCATTCACATTTCATTTTGGGGCATATAAACTTCATGGCAGGGAGACCGCAGCGCAGATGGGGTTTGCTCCCTTCCCGTTTCATCGGAGGGGAAGGGTTCTTTGGATAGCAGGGAATACCATTCTCATTTAAGGGACAGCCAGCTTCCGAAAGAGAAATTCTTCCGTTAAGCGGAATATATGCTTTCTCAATGGATGTTTCATGAAGCAGGTATTTATAAATTTCGATGGAACCGAAAGCGGCATCTCCGAGAAAAATTTTCGGATTGATAAGCGGATGTTTTTGAAGGAAATCTTTTAATACAGGTATTAGTGCTTTAGAATCCGCAAGGCTTTTATCCTCATCCGGGGAGTCGGATTTCTTTTAAGCCACAATGTCAGGGTGTGCTTCAAGAAAGTTTTTATTATAAAAGGTGATGTCCCTGGCAATGCCAGGCCCGTTTGTGATGGTACCAAATTTATAGGCATAACAGAAATGGCCATTAATGTACATCTGCTGGACAGCCGGGTTAGCGGCCGCGTGGGAAGGCATGGAGCCATAAGCAGCTTTATAAGGATCATAGGAATCATCAAGGTTATGTGCTTTCTTAAAGGTTTTCAGCTGCCTGATGATACGGCTGGCATATTTGGGATTATTTTCAGCCACCCATGCTTCAATACCAGAAGTATCAAACAAAACCATGGCAGTCTTGTCAGCATCAATCCGCTGGCATACTGGTTCGGTCAGGCCGGCAAGATGACCGGACATGGATTGCAGGTCCAATAAGAAATCCTGTTTGAAGCGGGTGAATTCAGAAGCATCCGGGACAGCATCAAATCCGCAGAAATCCCGTAATTCCTGGGAGTATTTAAGAAAAACAATCAGGAGGGATGTTGTTGGGATCGAAAAAACAAGCTGTAATAACAGAGCCTTGAGCATCGGATAGGGAAGATGCCTGCGGGGTCTGCCTGTGGCAGCGTGGAAATGTAAGACAAAAGACGCCGGGACAATTTCATCAGGGACAATAGTATTTTCAAGAAGTTCAAGGAATTCATATTTATCGTTATCGAATTTATTTTGGCAGTCGATAAAAGTATCTTTTAAAGAAAGCTGTTTGTATGTTATCATATAAACAGCAGTACAGGTACAGTGGGAAACTGCTTGGATTAAAGGCTCTGGCAAGATATATGCAGATCGGCCAGGCCCGCGACATCCCTGGCTCTGTGTCCGTATACACCCCAAAATACAATATCGCTGCAAAACTGGTGTTTGTCCGCAGCCGGAACAAAAAAGATGAATATATCGTCCTGCTTTCAACAGACTGCAGCCTGTCCGCTGGCGAAATTGTAAGGCGTTATGGAAACCGCCGGCCGATCGAATGCTGTCTTAAAGTCTGCAAATCGCTTTTGAAACCCGGGAAGGAATTCCACGGGGTAAGCTGTGACCCGACTGTAAGCTAAGCTATATTATGAAAAGCAAAAACGGCTTTTCATAATCAGATTTGCGGCACAAAAGCATGTGCCTTTTATCAGAACAAAAAAGCAAGTTCTGATAAGCTATATTATGAAAAGCAAAAACGGCTTTTCATAATCAGATTTGCGGCACAAAAGCATGTGCCTTTTATCAGAACAAAAAAGCAAGTTCTGATAAGCTATATTATGAAAAGCAAAAACGGCTTTTCATAATCAGATTTGCGGCACAAAAGCATGTGCCTTTTATCAGA
>RAYE01000055.1 GCA_003612285.1 bacterium D16-51
TCCTGCGTTATCCTACAGGGTAGTACCAAGTCTACTTCTATTCACGCCCTTGCTGGGCGCACCTGTTCCTCAATTTTCATTTTCTGAATGTCGGTGAGCGCACGTTTTATCATCTTAATTGCTTCCACCGGATCAATAGTCTGCATATGCATGGTGAGTGTAAGATTGTCATCAATATCCAGCAGCTTCTTAACCATCTCGTCCGTAAACTTCGGTGCAATCATGTCAAGGTAAGACACGCTCCCGTAAATGCTGCCGGACTTGAAGCGGCTCGGATAGCGGAAGTCAAACCCCGGCGGCGCAATGTAATCTTTGACCGACTTCCCGGATTCTGACAGCTCCTTAAACGAAAACCGGAAAGGCTCCATTGTACCCTGATTGAAATACTCATGCAGGATACGCAGCCTTTCCTTCCCGTCAAGACCTCTGGCGTTCGTGCCGATATTGTTTAAATTGTGTACCACGTCCTTCTCAATATTGCTTAACTTGCTCTTTGCTTCCCTGTACCCGGTGCTTTCCACGCCGAAAATCAGGTACTTTGACTTGATGATTCCATTGTTGCCCTTTGCCGACTGGTGCTTTAACATCTGCGTGTACTCGTCACGAATATCGTCAAACGCATCGCCCTGTAAGGAAATGTCGAACTGCTCCGCAAGAGCCTGCTCGCTGACCTGCCTGTTAAATAAGAACAACTGGAACTTTATGGACGGATCGAAATAGTTAATCAGCTTGCTGTATTCCTCCAGAATATCCGCCTGATCCTCCACCTCCAGCAAGTCATAGTTGATGTCGTAAAACTCCACCATTTTCGTGTAATAACTGTCCGCCACCTGACAGATGCCGTCCCGGTACATTTTTTTGAATGTAATGGTTTTCTGTGCGGTGTCCGGCTTCGCCTGCTCTTTGCTGTTCCCGGCAAGCACACGTTTCAGCTCCGCAAGGCGTTTCTTTTCCGATAAGGTCAGTCCCGCCTTTTCCGGCATCCGCTTATTTTCCTGCGGTTTTGGCTTTGCCGCCCCCGCCTTTTGCTTTTTGTTCAAGGAAACATACCTCCCTCCTGATTTTTTCCCGTTCCTCCAACTGCTTGTAGAGGTTTTCCGATTTATACGGTCTGATTCCCGGCGTGAGTACCTTCTGCCGGAGCATGAAGTATAAAATCTTCTCTGCCGGGAAACCGTCTTTTTCATACATTGCCAAAAAGAAGAATGGCAGCATTGCGCCCACCATGATAAGCGCCGCCCCCTGTGTCCCCAATACCCCTTTGGTAAGGAAATATAAAGGCACTCCCACAAGGGCGGCTCCCGAAAAGCAGATAATCTGCCTTTTGGTGAGGTTCAACGCCACTTTTGTCTTGATTCCACTCAGGTCTTTTGGCACTGGTACGGATATTGCCATAGTCTGCTCCTTTCGTGGTCAATGCCCGCCATGTACAGTATTTTTGTACTCAATGGGCATTGAAAATTGATTTCGATAATGAGCCTGTCTTGAATAAGCTGAAGCAGAGGATTACGGTATATGCCGCAACCGACCACAATGCGCTGTGTAAATTGCCCGCTACTGCCACGCTTGCCACAAGCACAGCATAGATCGCCACGCACACCATGATGAAGAACCCCTGAAACGCAAGTGCGACAAGCCCTTTTAAGTAATTCGTCCCGATTGTACCCCATTCCCGGTTGGTAACTGTCGCTGCCGGGATTGGCGCAACTGACACATAAAGGTATATTTCAATCATGCGCCCGTATAGAATGACGGTGATGAGGACGGACATGATTTTCATACATAAGCTGATGACCATAGTTTCCATGCCAAGACCGATAAGCTCCCCTATCCCCATTGTGTCAATCTGGCTGTTGAACATGGTGGTAAGGGTAGCCTGCACGTCAAGGCTTGTGGAGCCGGATATGGAAGATGCCGCCTGTGTCACCACATGGCTTCCCACATCAAACACCGCCATGACTATGTCAAAGGTCTTGGAAAGCAGCATGACAGCGATACAAGCCTTAAATAAAAAACGGAAGAACAGGCTTGTATCAAAGTCATGCATATTGTTTTTGTCGATTACCATTGTTATCAGCTCATAGATCAGCACAAAACTGATTATCATGCCTGCTATGGGGACTACCACGTTTTCCGAAAGTGTCCGTATCATGCTGAATATTCCGGCGTTCCAAGTGCTTGGCGTCTTGCTGACTTCCCCCGCAATCGTACCGACCTTATCATTGACATCGGAAAACATGGTATCAAGGTTATTAAGTACCCACCCTTGCAGCATCTCCTTTATGAAATCAGTGATTTTGTCTATGATGCCACCCATTTATCTTATGAAAACAGGCTGGAGAGCTGTGGAATCACCGTCTGCGCCACAATGATAATGCCCCCTCCACTCATAAGCTGCTTGATTCCCTGACTTTTTGCACCCGGATTATCATTTCCATATCCTTCAAGCAGGTTGATGACGCCCCATACGCCCACGCCTGCGCCGATTGCTGTTACGACTGTCTTTAATCCTGTTACCGCTGTTGTAAAAAATGCCATGTTTCTACCTCTTTCTTTCTCATGAAATTGTTTTGTCTGGTTTTTGAAAGAGTTTTTTCGTGTAAAATGCCCTGCCTTATGGTAAGATAAAGACAGGGCAATCCTTTAGGAAGAACCCTGCGGGCATCCGGCATATTCAGTTTGGCGATTGGCTATGCCGGACGCTTTGTTTTGTCCTGTCCCAAGCACATTCAAAACTCCGTTTCCGTAACTTTTGGACTTTTTGTCCAGAAGTCCTGTGACTGGTTTACAAGTTCCCTATTCAGTTTTTTCCATATTCAGTTGTCATGCTTCAATCACGCCTGCATCCTCCACCTCATCAACGGTGTCATTGTCCCTGACTCTTGCTTTACACAGGTTCTTTACATATTTTTCGATGTCTAAGGCGTTCTTGTCGTCAAAATCGGACAGAAGCCGGTACTGCTTGTGCTTCGTGATGTCAAACTTATTGGAGAAGAATGGTCTAACCCCTCTAAGCTGCATGATGCACTTTCCTCCGTCCATGACCGCAATCTCATCTTGGCTCATCAATTCTATGCAACATTGTCAAGTGATGAGTTTAATTTTATGCATAAAAAAAGCAGGGACTCTCTCGAATCTCTGCTTTCTTAATTGTCATTTCAGTCACATAGTCCAATATTCCCTTATCTTACAGTTCCCCGACAAAATTATATACAATCCTTACTTCCTGTGTTTTTACCCGTCCACTTTCTTAGGTTCTCCAATCAGTATGTGGTTTATCAATCAGTCGGTTTAATACCGTTTCATCAAGCTCCGTAATGGTAGCATAACGCCTGATTTCTCCCATGAACATCTACACATCGCCCTCGGAATGTTCCTCCTCGCTGATAAGTGCTATTATCTTCTACATACGGTTCTGGTTGTTTTCCTGTTTCTTTTCCATCGCGTCCGTCAGCTTCAGTAAACGCTTTTCAGTAAGTATCTCCTTTGCCTTGTCTGCATAAAGGTATCGTCTATCTCCTGATTGCGCCTTGCAAGGCTTTTGTATTCCCTTTTAAGGCTGTCTGTGTCGGCAAGGTACTGTTTTTCCATTCTTCGGCTCAAACGCCCATAAAACACTTCCCTGTCCTTTAGAGCCATAGCCGCAGCTTCCTGTATATCGGCAAGCACAAGGTTATATAAATCCCTCTCTTCGATTTTGTGGCTTGTGCAGGCATTTTTCCCCAAACGATTATAAGTCTGGCAGATATAATATGCCTTGTCTATCGGCACCCGTTCTTTTCCTGTCCGTCGGTCTTTATCCGTCCTTCCGAATTTCTTATAACGCACCTGCATGGACTTCCCGCAGGTAGCGCAGTAAATAATGCCGTGAAAAATATTGTAAAACGGGCAGTTGTTCCCCTGCATGATTGGCGGCCTGCGGTCTATGAACTGCTGTACCCGTTCCCACTTCGTTTTCGGATAATGGCTTCGTGGCAGTCCTCTATGACTTCCCTCTATTCCCTCAGAATGATATTGTAAGAGATGGAATGTATTCCTCTTCTTGTGTATTTAGTACATCGTTGATAAAGCAACTCATAATAGTTGTATTGCTTTATCAACGTATTATCAATAAATAACGTAAATGTAAAACTATGAGTTATTTATTGTTTGCTGTACTAGCAGACAACATGTGCGCCCTTGTAAAACGGATTTCTCAAAATGGTTGATATGCGTGAGCCACTCCAAGCGTAGTATTTTACATCATCACAGTCTGTACCCTGCTGAACACTTCGTAATTGGTATCCGTTCCTCCATTAAAAACTTACATATCCTCATGTTTCCCATTCCGTCAAGCGCAAGGTCAAATATCCGTCTAATAGTGGATGCTGTTTCCGAATCTAATGATAAGATGTCCGTTGTCATCAAGATTGCGCATCAGACTTAAAGGCGGCTGTCCTCTGCAGAATTTTCCCTGCCTTGAGCATGTTATGCACCCTACAAGCACTATCCTTGAAATATCTTTGCTGTATATATCATTCAGGATATTCTTAAACAGTTCTATGTCCATTTTCTGCTTGTTAAGACGCTGTCGTAACTGTTTGTAATGGCTATGTAGCGTACATTTTGCTTTATGAAAATACTTCCATATATTATCGCAGAGCTAAAAAACAAATTATTTTCATCTGTAACCAAAGTTAATGATACAATTTTAGACAAAAATACCCATTGAAAAGGACATAAGGATTTCTGTAAAACTTTTCAATTACATTTCATTACCAGAAATTTTCCTACACATTTTCTTCCTCTCGAAAATTTCACTTTTCTTCCGCTATTCTCAATGTCCAAATTTCACTCTATCCTCCATGATTCCGCTCTGCGGAATCTCAAATCAGTGGGGAGAATGCCGCATTTCAGACATTCTCCAGTGTGAAACTTAGTACTTCTCCGCGAAACAGGCTCTGCTGTGAGCGGCTAGAAGTTCTTCTCACACTACCGAATTTTACCATTTTACAATTTTCAAGAAAACATTTATATTTTATATAAATAATTCATTTAATATTTTAATTCTCTACTATAATGAATATTCTTGTCCAAAGAAACCATAATTCCGACAGATTGGGAACTGGTATTCCGGATACCGGAAACCAGCTTAATTTAATTCTGCTTAGGAGATATAATCTTGTATTAGTTTCGTTTGTCAAGCCCTTGCTGCGTAAGTGGTGCGAAGCAGGCTCTACAAATGGAGATAATACAAGCAGAATACCAAAGGCAGAATTAAGTCGCGTCAAATATGGTTTCCTATAACCGGACAGGCGGTGTTTAACTTTTTTAAGTATCAAATATTGTATCCTATAGCCAAATTTGCACCCTATGAATCAGAAAAAACAGTATTTTCAAGAATTTGGGTAACATCGTCTATCCATGAAAAAAGTTGTAAAGTGGTGTATAATATTGTCTAAAACCTAAAATTTCGCTTTTTTAGATTTCCATAGCAAGATTTTTATATCTGAAGGAATATCTATCCCATCATCTAAATCATAATAATCAATGTATTTTCCATTACGACAAAAAGTAATGCACTTTCCATCACGAGCTACAATGTTTTCGCGTCTAACTTTACCATGTGTTGTATCCATTACAAATCTGACTGAATTTACCCACGATGGAGTACTCCAATTAAGTTCATCCATAATTGAAAGTATTCGATCAAATCCTATTCTAAAAGATGCACTATAACTTATCGGATCCGGAATAAAAATAGATAAAGGTCTTATATGTAGCTCGTCCATCAAAGTAAGCAGCTCAAGTAATACGATAGAATTATCATTAATTCCTCTTAATAGCGGAAATTGTGCATATAGTCTAATCCCTTTTTCATTTAACTCAAAAATTTTTTTCTTAACCACATCACATATTTCATATGGATGATTAATGTGAAAAATCAGTCTAATTCTATATTCACTAAATAACTTAATCATGCGAGTATCTATCGCAAATGGACTATAAATAATTGCCCGTGTGTGAATACGTATATTCCATTGCTTTAGCTCTGACAAAACATAATCCATATTTTCATAACCTATACTTAGCGGATCACCACCAGAAAGAATCACTTCTCTTATATTTGTATTTTTACGCAAATATTCTTTTAATACCAGAATTTTTCTTTGGATGTTTTCTTTCAAATTGCTTTTCTGATAATTAGAGAGATTGTAGGTTCTAAAACAATATTGACAATGTGAAAAACACATTTCAGTTATAATTACCAACACTCTATCTTCATATTTTTGAATAATGTAATCCACTCCAGAAATAGGCATATGTTTAAATTCTTCAACATAATCTCTTGTTTCAACACTTGTAAATACATTAAACTTATCCAATGTCGGCACCACCGACAAATATAATGGACCACCAGTACCAATAGTTTCAATTTCTTTAACAACCTTTTTCATATAGAAATCAGAAATTTTTATGGGTAATAAAGATTCCTTTTCAACATACTTATCATACATTTCTTTTATTGCATCTGATAATAATTTAACCATTTCCCCTCCTATTTCCAAGCGAATCAACTTTTCTTAAATTTTTCCACAATTTCCTTTACATTACTTGTTTTCTACAAAAATCTTTATCTTGCTGTTAACAACTTTTCCTATGCAGCATCCTTATAATTTTCTACAAGCGTAAACGGATTGCCAAATAGAATATAACTTAACCAAGTATCTCCAAGACCATTAGATTTCAGATATAATTCGTATTTAGCTAATCTAACTGCCTCACTAATCGGAAAACATAATTCAAGATAATAAAAAAACGATATAATAAACGCACTCGCTTGTTCATCATTTACATCATTTAAAGTACAGATAATATTTACATTTTCACTTGTTTGAGGATGATATTTTAAATATTTTTTAATGTAAGCATATGTATCGCAACAATTGAAAATAATAATTGAACAATGCGAATCCAATAATTTATCTATCAACTCTCCTATCTCAATTTCAGTATCATAAAGTTTGATATATCCATCAATACAATGTCCTGAAATATAAAATATATCTTGTCTCTTCTCTATACAACTGAAAACATTGTCTTTAGTCGCCTTATCCCCTTTTAAAGCTATATAACTATAAAAATTACTATTTTTACAATAATTAGAAATATAAGACTCTTCATCCCTGCTATGCAATAAATTGTTATTACTATCAAATATACCAATTAATTTAACTTTTTTAGCATTAATAATCTTTTTATTAATACATTCATTTGTCACTCGCGTCATTGGAACTATTAATGATAATACACTATTAGAAAAATCACTATATTCTATTTCATAAATTCTATCATCATCAAAATTCAATTGTATTTGATAGAAATTTTGTCCAACAATTTCTATTGTATCAACATTATCTTTAATTAATTGCATAAAATCATAACTCGTTGAATCATATCCTGAACGCAACAACTTATCTGATATTTTTCTAATTTTATTATTTAATTCCGACTTACCTGACTCAGTTATTAATACAGTATTATCCATATTAACAACACCATTTTCATAAAATATACACACCAATATAGAAGTAGCACAAAAAAGATCGTACAAAGATAACCTTTTATTAAATACTAAAGATAGTAACCCAAATACATCAGCCTGTTCCAAAGAGTTAATCTTATTTAAAATAGACAAACTTTCTATGGCCCACATTGTAGTGGATAGCGAACATTTATTTGTCATAATATCTAAATACATTGCATCCCTTTTGTAACTCATAATATTATTGTAAATTTTTTTATCATCTACAATCCTTAAAGATGAAAATTGTTTTAGTATAGATAAACATTCAAATGTATTTTGAATTGTTCCTATCCCTGAAGGAAAGGGAGCAAAAAGCCCTTTTTCATTATCAAAACAATCCTTACAAAAAGTTACAATCCACTCTTGTAATTCTTCATTTTTATAAGCAATACATTGCATGATAGAAGAAACCCAATATAGCGTTGTTGTATTAAATGTCCCTATATGATTATCGATTATTTTATTGTCTTTAATCAATGTCTCCACATACCTCACTAAATCCTTTCTAAGTCCACAATCAATATAATTTAATTTTTTTAATGATATAGTCGCATAATAAGTATTAAATACATTCGATGAGTTTGTATATGGTTCGCCAAATCCTCCATCATCGCATTTGCAACATCTTATATAATTTATTGTATCTTGTTGTACATGATCCAATTGATTAATCAACGAATAAGTAACAATTGCATAAAAAACATTTTCTAAATATGATATGGAATTAATATAATTTCCATATCCCCCATCCTCATTTTTACAATTATTTATAAAATTAGAGATTTCTTTCTTATCTTTTATCTGAGGAAATTTATACCACCAGACCGCTTGCAAATATATTGGTAAATACAAATCGGTTCACCCTTTCCAAAAAACAAGAGTCCTCTGTTAATTCCATAGGACTCTTGTTCACATCGTTATTTACTTACAATTTCCTTGTATATGTCCATAAACTTATTGTAAGTTACAAATCCTTCTAAACGGTAAAAACTTTTGTCCTTAACAAATATAGTTGTAGGAATTGCATTGATAGAAATATTGTTTGGCATCGAATAATCTATCTCTAACTTCTGCTTAGCCATTACCATATTCAACGTCACTTTATATTCTATACATGCTGGACACCAATCATTAAGACATACAAATATCTTAATAACACCTTTCTTTAATCTGAAATTTTCTTTTTTCATCTTTTATATGATTTCAAGCTCATTCTGTTCTGCTGTCAAAAACTTAACTATACATGAAGCCCCACAATAATTATGCAAATTATCAGATATTGCCTTTGCAGTTTCTTTTATCTCCTCATCAGTTATTTGATTAACAGCCCCCTCCACAAACAACGCAACTGTCTTCGTATGTGTATCTATTTTTGCATAATCACAATCCTTATAATTCCAGCACCTTGTCAGAATCCTAGCTGCATCTGCATAAACAACTTCACCTTCTATCGTATTTTCCTCTTCGTCAGCACCCACTCCTACAAAACTCTCTCCCAATTTTGCATACCGCAATATAATATCATCGGAAATTTTCGTTAAATCATATCCGCCTATTGGTAAGTAATGCATTGTTTCTGCACATAAATATGCATCAACAGCAGGGCTAATATGTGGTACAAAACCACTTTTTATCGCTCTGGCAAGAAGCGATTCAGCAGTAGGTTTCTTCTTCTTAGGATTCACCCCAAATGATCTATATATTTCTCTCCAAGCAATAATATTCTTTACTTCATCAAGTTCTTTAGCAGATTCAAATTTGTCTGCAAATGTATTAAAAGTGTTTTGACAAAAGTCTACTAATTCATCCCTATAAGTTTCATTATTAAGATTTTGTGCTATAACAACTCCAATCCTTAACTCAGGATATTTTTCCCTTATTTGACTGTCAATTAATAATTTCATATTTTACCCTCCAAAATAAAATTGTTTCTTTACGAAAAAACAAAAAGAATTTTTATTTCCAAACGTTCTATATACCAGTGTACAATATCATCCATATTTTCCATAAATGCAACGCCAATTCACTTATATAAGACAAATGCTTTAATGACCATTATCTAAATTCAATGATTCAGAACATTGGCATAGTGAAACTTAAATATTATAAATTCCACATCCTCCCATTCTCAACATTTTATTTGGATAATTCCTAAAATCATTTCTCAATAGGCGTTCAATGTCCACGGTATCAACTTTATCCAAAAATGCATCAATTTTTTCTTGAATCGAAGTACAATCTTTAAGTTCATCATACCACTTATGCTTGCAATTTATACAATTCATATCCAGTGTATCCTTAATAATCTGAATATTATTAGTTGCATTATAATCTTCAATGGCATTAATACACAGTTCATTACATACTGGACAATTATGTGTGCATACTTCTGGTGGCGGAAAAAATTCAAAGCCACCAATTCTTACAAGCCCCAAATCATGAACCTGTAACATTACCTTCAACACAGACCAAATCCATGGTGGACGATAGTCTCCCATACTATAAAGCAAGTGAATTAGTGTGTTCTTTTGTACACTGATTGGTTCCAATGAAATTACATCAATTCCTTGCTCAAATGCCCAAGCAATAGTACTAATTGAATCATTTATGGCTGTACTTTCTCCCAAAAAAGGAGGTTTTAACAGTACATACGACAAACTCTTAACATCATATTTTTTCAATAATTTAATCGCACCTTGAAATTCAATTAACTTAAATCCTTTATTTAGACACATCTGCCGAATATATTCGTTAGAAGACTCTAACCCCATTCCAATCTCTATTCGACGTCCGGTAATAGAGTTTGTCAAAACCTGCATCTTTTCCTCCGTAATATGTTCAGGTCTTGATTCGAAGATTACATGCTTTATCTCAGAGACTTTATTTATCATATCATAAATGCTTTTTCTTGCTTCAGGAGATATTTCATTATCGTTAAAAAATGAACCTGCATTATATACACATATCATGGGAATATCTTTAAAATCAATTTGACTGATAATTGTTTCAAACTGTTTTTCATATTCCTCTGCGGTAATTTTTCTCCCTCTTGTTGTACCCGCAAGATGACCACACATTGCACACCCACCATTTTCATCATCCAGCATCCACTGACAGCCTGTAGCCCGCAAGTAAACGATTAGCCTCTTAATCTCATGGCCATCTAAAAATCCCTTTCGAACTTCATAATCGCCAATAGCATATGTATCAATATCAATCGGCGGTATCAAATGATGAATTTTTCTTAAAATAACGCCTAACTTTTTTTTGCGTTCATCATCTGTATAAAACATAAAAGCACCTCCTACATATATTTTTTTAATCATACTATATCCAAACATAAAATTACAATATTTTTTCATCGACAAATATTAACACAAATCGACCAAATTCGACAATACGATACAATACTCAACGCAAAAATGCGTTTAATAATATATAAACAAAGTTACAAATGAAACTCCTCGCAGCAGAGCTAAGAGTTATCAGCAATAGCTTCGCTTAGATTGTAACGTAACATAGCTACGAGGAATTAGACCCCCTTTTTTATTAAAAAAATTACAGACTACCCATTTTAGCAACAGAGAATTACCTTTCCGTTTCTGGAGCATACAACCATAACTTATCTCCATTTGCTCAAGTTTAGCAACACATTCAAAATGCCAAGAATCAACTTGATTCTGCAAACTCACTTTACATCAAGAAAACGACTGAAAAATTCAAAATATGATTCAGCATAAAAGCACCCCCATTCTATCCTGATATGCCTTCTTTTATGTTAATTCACTCAACTTACTTTCAAATTTCCACTGGATATAAATGGCACGTTGCTATAAATATATATGCAATCACTTAATGTTTCCATGATTTCACGTGTCAATTTTTCCATTCCCAAACAGCCCTTTAATTCTTTCTCCTGCATATGCCCAGTATCAGCAAATCGTTCCAGCCGTGCAGTTCTATACAATATTATCAGGTGATGAATCTAATTTTGCGCACAAAAAAAGCAGGGACTCTCTTGAATCTCTGCTCTCTTAATGGTTATTTCAAAATACTCAATCCTAAATTCTTCTGCTTCTTCATCTGTAAGCGGTCCCCCTGGCTTTTTTGAAAGCTCAATCATTTTCTCTATTCATACCGTTAGACGGCTCCGTTAATCTGCTGTCTTTTGCATAATAAGCAATGTTATGTGTATAATCTGTTGCTTTTTCAGTCATTGCCAACATACTACCACCTACTTTCTCATATACTTATCTAGCAAAATCGGTGTGGCATCTTCATCAATATGCATTTTTCTATCACGAAATACCCCTGCATTCAGCTTTTGTTTATAGTATTGCACCAAACCACTTTTAGATGTAAATGCCGCAAAACCATCACAGCCCGCCTCAAGGTTTACCTGACAAGCAATTGCAAATAAATGTGCGCCGACACCCTCATATCTTCCTGCGTGGCTGTAATTATGTGGTGCAGTTTCTACAATATCCACGTCCACAAATCCGCCATCAGCCTTTACGCAAATCCTACCTTGAATCGTATCATCACCCTTTAGAAATAGCTCATATATATATATATATCATACCCGTTTTTCTCTGTGAAACTCCAGTTAAATTTCCACCCTTTATAATCTTTCAGTCTTATCGGTGTTTCACGCATCCGAAATTCAGTTTCTACTTCCTCCCTGATTCTTGTGTCTGCCAAGCAGTCTGTATTTTTGTCAATTAAAATATCAACTTCCATTTTGCATGTATCTCTTTCTCTCCTTTAGATTATATAACATTTTCCCACAAAACATCCCTAAAAACACTTTTTTTAGGGAAATGCAGGAGATAATTTTACAATTCCCCGACAAAATTATAAACAATCCGTACTTCCTGTGTCCTTACACCGTCAATCTTCTCCAGCTTGCCTATCAGTATGCGGTTAATCAGCCTGTTTAACACAGTTTCGTCAAGTTCCGTAATGGCGGCATACCTTTTTATTTCTTCCATAAACGTCCGCACATCTCCCTCTGAATGTTCCTCCTCACTGATAAGCGCCGCTATCTCCTGCATACGATTCTGGTTGTTTTCCTGCTCCTTTTCCATTGCGTCCGTCAGCTTCAGGAAACGCTTTTCCGTAAGTATCCCCTTTGCCTTGTCCGCATAAAGGCTGATAAAAGTATCGTCTATCTCCTGATTGCGCCCTGCAAGGCTCTCATATTCCCTTTTTAGGCTGTCAGTGTCGGCAAGGTACTGTTTTTCCATCCTCCGGCTTAAACGCCCGTAAAACGCTTCCCTGTCCTTTAACGCCATAGCCGCAACTTCCTGTATGTCGGCAAGCACAAGGTTATATAAATCCCTTGCTTCGATTTTGTGGCTTGTGCAGGCATCTTTCCCCAACCGGTTATAGGTTTGGCAGATATAGTATGCCTTGTCTATCGGCTCACGTTCTTTCCCTGTCCGGCGGTCTTTGTCTGTCCTTCCCACTTTTTCATAACGTACCTGCATGGACTTCCCACAGGTGGCACAGTAGACAATGCCATGAAAAATATTGTAAAACGGGCAGTTGTTCCCCTGCATGATTGGCGGTCTGCGGTCTATAAGCTGCTGTACCCGTTCCCACTCCGCTTTAGGGATAATGGCTTCATGGCAGTCCTCTATGACTTCCCTCTGCTCCCTCGGAATGATGTTGTAGGTATTTGAGCGTATGCCCTTCTGGTGCGTCTTGCAGACAACATGTGCGCCTTTGTAAAAGGGATTGCGTAAGATAGTGGATATGCGTGAGCCGCTCCATGCATAATAATTCACGTCACACTCCGTTGTCTGTTTTGTCCTCGTAATCGGTATCCTTTCGTCCATCAGCGTCTTGCAGATTTTCATGTTTCCCATCCCGTCAAGCGCAAGGTCAAATATCCGCCTGATGATTGGCGCAGTTTCCGCATCAATGATAAGGTGTCCGTTATCGTCTGGATCACGCATCAGACCAAGCGGCGGCTGTCCTCCGCAGAATTTTCCCTGCCTTGAACGTGTCATGCGTCCCGCAAGCACTTTCTTTGAAATATCCCTGCTGTACATATCGTTCAGGATATTTTTAAACGGCGCAATATCCATTTCCTGCTTGTTCACGCTGTCGTAATTGTCCGTAATGGCTATGTAACGTACATTGTGTTTCGGGAAGAATACTTCCATGTAGCTGCCGGATTCGATATAGTTGCGCCCAAGCCTTGAAAGGTCTTTCGTAATCACGCAGCTTATCTTTCCTGCTTCAATATCGCTTATCATGCGCTGGAATGCCGGACGGTTGAAGTTCCGCCCTGTGAAACCGTCGTCCACATAATACTCGCAGTTGAACATACCGTTCTTTTCTGCATAATCTTTCAGCAGTAATTTCTGGTTGCTGATGCTCATGCTCTCATTGTCTTTGCCGTCCTCAAGGGATAAGCGGCAGTAGAGGGCAGTAAGTAATGGACTGGTAATCTTAGAATGGTTTTTCCTGTTCATAGGTTCTCTCCTTTATGAACAGGGACACGATACCATTATATTACCATGCCCCCGTTTTAATTTCAACAGATTTTTCAAGAACCTGCCTGCACCTTATTCAAAAAATGCGCCGCATTCCTTGAAATATGTTCCTCCGTCTTTTTCTCTATAAGATGTTCAAAGGCTTCCTGCATGGTCTGTGTGCCGCCAAACTCCCTCGTCACAACAAACCTTGTCTGCGCCTTTTTCCCTTTTTTGTCTGTTTTCATTTCCCTGTCCATAATCATAAATCCGCCCCCTCAGCCTGCACCGTCTTATTCTCCATCATCAGTTCTTTAAGGCGTTCCTTTTTCTGCTGCGCCGCTGCCCTGCGGAAATCATCCCCCGTAAATCGGACAGGCGTACACATCTCAAGCAGCCTGCCATAAATGCGTGCGTGGGGGACGTCCTCTGGGTTCTTTAGCTGCTCCGGCGTGAGATTTGTCGTTGCAATCAGCGGCTTTTTGCTGATATACCTGCTGTCAATCACGTTGTATACCTGTTCCAGTCCGTATTCCGTACCCCGCTCCATGCCGAAATCATCAAGAATAAGCAGGGGATAGGAGCAGAGCCTTACAATGTACTCATTTCTGTTTTCCGAGCCATAAAAAAGGTTGTTGAGTATCGTTGCAAAGTTTGTCATGCAGACGGGTATTTCCCTCTCCATGAGGGCATTTGCGATACAGCCTGCAAAATAGCTTTTCCCCGATCCGACATTCCCCCACAAGACCAGCCCGTGGTTCTCCGCTTTCATCTGCTCCCACAGTTCCACATAAGAGTGTGCTTTTTCCATCTGCGGGCATTTCCCGTTGTCGTTTTCAAAAGTCCAGTTCCGCATCGCCGGATTGGAAAAGCCTTCCCGTTTCAGGCGCTCCACTTCGGCACTGTGTTTTTCATCGGCATCTTTTTTCTCACGTTTTTCGCGTTCTGCCCTGCGGCAGTCACATTCAGACGGATGCCTGTCACGACCAAATAAAGCCCTGCCTTTAGGGAAATATGCCTCTTTGGGCTTGTGGCATTTCCCACAGTACAATAAACCGTTCTCACCCATGTAATCCTCCGGCTCCGGCGTGGTGTCCATCATCTGTAAAATCGTATCGGTCAGACCGTTCATAAGCTGTCCTCCTCACTGTATGAATAATCGGGTATTCCCTTTTTCAGTGCATTTCCTGCGATTGCTGCCTTTTCAGCGTCCTCCTGCGCCCATTTGTAAATCGTGGCGGCATGGTTATGGTACTGTTTCCCGCTTGAAGCAATATGTACAGATAAGCGGTCAATGTAATATTCCCATTTGCCGGGCAGTTCAGTTTTCAAAGCATCAAGTTCCGCATCAGAGAGGAAAACATTATGGAATCTCCCATAAGCAGCGGGGGCGGGCATGTCTTTCTCTCCCTCTCCCTCTTTCTCTATCTCTTTATCTCTCTCTATCTCTAACTCTCTCTCTACGCTACAAACCTGTTTCAGATTGTTACCACCCGTTTCCTCCGTGTTACATTGTAACAGCCTGTCATTTCCGGCAGCCTGTTTTTTCCTCTCCCTATGCTCCCCCACACGCATAGCTGAAGCCGTTTCAGAACCGATGATTGTCGGCACTTCCGTAAGCTGGTACTCGTCATCATCGCCAATCTCTATCAGCCCATGCCGCTGTAAAAATGCGAGTGTCAACTTCACATTCTCTGCATCCTCATCAAGCGCAAGGGCAATCTCAGAAGCGAAGTTATCTTCCACGCCCTCAAAGTAAAGTTTCCCCTCGTCCTTTAACGAGAGCAGCAGCATTTTCAGATAGATAATCGTATGCGTATCGCCGCCCGCTATGGAGCGTAACTTCTTGATGCGCTTGTCCGAAAACCAGTCCGCTTTCAGTTTCAGCCAGTAATATCTTTTTGCCATAAATGCCTCCTTAAACGCACAAAAAGGACAGCCCAGACTTTTCCCATAAGTCTGTGACTGCCCTTGCGCTGTGTTTGATAATAAATATTCAGAATCCCTTAAACCTTTTCTGCAAACAGTTGGGAAGAATTGCAGAATCATATGTGGGATTTATATATTCAGTTTTTGATATTTCTGTTCTAAAGTTTCAGCTTGTCCGCACCGTATTTGTGAATGATGCGGAAAAGGATTTCTTTCTCTTTCCCCTCCGCTTTATCATATAAACCGCGCAGGGTTTTCTGTTCCGTCATTGTGAGGGTATTGGTATAAGGCTTGTAATTTTCTGTGATGAAAACCCCGCCGCCTTCGCCCGGCTTTGTGTAAATCGGGTAATCAAACGAGAGTGCGATAACGTCATTCATTATCGTGCGCCTTGAAACATCCAGTTCCCATGCAAGCTCCCTCATTGTCGTATGCCCTCTGGCGGATAAAATGCTGATGATTTCCATTCTCCGGTGTGCAGTGTCCATGCCACGCCTCCCGTCATTTTCTATGTAAAACTTCCGCAGTACGGTCCAAATTCATGTATGATTGACAGGACAATTTTCCTGTCATCTGAACCACAGGTCACAGCAACTTTTTCCAAGCATTCCAACTGTTCCTGCGTGAGCGTATTCTGGTGCTGCCCAACACCGTCCGCAAGAAGATAGCCGCCGTCATATCCCTGCTTTGCGATAACGGGGAGTTCCTCGCCAATGATGTCAAAATCCCTGCGTATGGCTTTCCTGCCGACACCGTACATCTTCATCATTTGTGATGTAGTCAGCTTTTTTCCCGACAGCAGCATACGCTCAATATCACGTCGCCGCTGGAATGCGTTGTCCTTCATATTCCACCTCCTTCCCCTGTTTGATTCCCTGTGGGTATTATAGAAAAAGTAATGTTCCCCCTATGGCTACCTTCCTCAAAAAATCTGAATATTTTTTCAAAAACGGTAAAAGTTATACCGACTTTTTTCTGAAAGAATCCCGTATTTATCAGCACTGCCAAAAAAGTCGGGATAACGAATAGCAAGCACTGCCTGTGTTCCCTCACAGGCTGATTTTTTCCAATTTTCCAAAGGACGGAAACTTGAAAAAAATGCTTGTAGGGGGAAGTTTCCCCCTAACCCCCTCTGTGTTCAAAAATCACGAAATGTCCTGCCGGAATTTCTGATTTTTTTCACTCATTTTTTGCACGAATATCCCCCGTAATGGGATAGAAGATAGTGTAAAATCCTTTCATAATCCCATTACAGAAAGGACATTGAAAATGGCAAACAGAGAGCGCAAAAATGAGTTGAAAATATACCTGAGTGATGACGAGCAGTATATACTGGAGCAGAAAGTAAAAATCTCCGGCATGAAAAGCAAGTCCACCTTCCTGCGGCATCTGATTTTATACGGTTTTGTCTATGACATTGACTATTCCGATTTACGGGAATACAATGCCGCACTCGGAAAAATCGGCGGCAATTTAAACCAGATAGCAAAACGAATGAACGCAACGGGCAACGTGTATAAAGCCGATGTAGAGGAAGTAAAAAAGCTGATGAAACAGGTGTGGGATACACAGAAGTCCATGCTTTCCAGACAGCCCAGCATGAAGCAATAAAAAAACTACCAGCATAACACATCTGCCATCAATTTATCTTTGTAAATATCAAAAATACAAACCGCAACAAAATCCGAAAACGGGCAAAATTCGACACAAAAAAGGTGTATCGTCTTGAAGTTTTATCCTTCATTCCAATACACCTTAATATGTGCCATATATTGTTGTCTTTAATAATTATTTTTATTCGATACCTATATGCTTTTTGTTTTGTTTTCATCATAATCTGTTCTCCATTCCTGACGCATTTTGATATAGATTGCCAAACAAAATGCAATGCAACTCTTTCTATCCATGAATTACATTGCAATATAAAATTTCTTATAAACTGACACTTTTCAAGTGCAGTGCTGACAAATATATCTGTTCATTGGCTCTGTATATGGCTCTTTGACAACGACAATTTGTAAACCCTTTATTTCAATCAGAACTTCTTGCTATATTTCAAATAGTAGAGGGGATAATTCTTTCAAAACAGTATCCCCTCTTATTTTGTTTTGCTTCCTACTGCCGCAGATGGGCATTACAACTATTCCATCTTCATATTTGCTGCAATTCACCTTTCTTCAAACGAAAGACTACATCCGCCCGTTTTGCCAAGTCATTGGAGTGGGTTACAATTACGACGCATTTCCCCATCTGATGGGCGCATTCTTTTAAAATATTTGTGATGTCAACTGCGGTATCCTCGTCCAGATTTCCAGTCGGCTCGTCCGCAAGGATAACACTTGCGTCAGAAGCCAATGCACGGGCGATTGCCACTCGCTGCTGCTGACCGCCAGAGAGCTTCAGCACGTTTCGTCTGCTTTCTTCCTCGGTTAGTCCCATACGCTCTAAAACGGGCATAGGCGGCACCTTTGAGGTAAGAGCCACATTTTCTCTCGGTGTCAGATAGTCTATCAGATTGTAGCTCTGGAAGATAAATGCAACGTGATTCTTGCGGTGTGCTGCAAGTCCAGTCTTTTCAATATCCTCACCGTTGTATAAAATCTGTCCGCTCTGGGGGCTGTCCAGACCTCCAAGCAGGGAGAGCAGGGTAGTCTTTCCGCAGCCCGATGAGCCGAGGATTGCATACATTTTACCTGCTTCTAATTCTGCATTTACATTTTTTAATACGTTCCGCTTATCGTCATAGGAATAGCGGATATTACAAATTTCCATAATGCTCATTGAAAAAATACCTCCTTAACTCATCTGTGATAAAATTTTTTTAGGCTTCATCTGTATGACTGAAATGGATGCCGCTGAAACGGAAAACACTATCAGTAACGTACCGAAAATATAGATATATAGCAAATAGTCGGGGCTAACATCTACTTGAACAGATTCCAGTGTTTCCACATTAGAAGTGTCATATGGAATATACTGTCCTGTTATATCAAGGTACTCTGTGCCATCGTCTGGCAGTTCTATTTCGAGCAGTGGCTGTGATTCAGACACTTGGTGGAAAATCAAGTCGCTCACTCCTTGTGAAATGAGACTGCTTGTAAAAAAGGACAGCCCAAAAGCCACTACCGCTATCATCAGCACTTCTACCGTATACTGCAAAAGAATCCTGCTTTTTGATATTCCGACAGAGAGCAGGATGCCCGTTTCATGCCGACGCTGCTTTATCCACATGGAAAGAATCAGTATCAAAATACCGACACTCACTGCAACGCATCCGACAATGAGCCAGACAATCAGATTCTGCATAGCTGTCAAAGGAGAAGCAACTGCTTCGTATGCGGAGTTATCCATTGTAAGGGTAAAGGAATCCCAGTCTAAATCAAGGGCTTTTATCTGGCTTGCGATTCTTTCCATTTCTCTGGGGTCATCCACATAAAAATCAACGCCGTTATCATACTGTATCACATCCCTCTGCATGATTTCCTGCATTGCCTTATTGTCTATAATTAAGCGGTTGCGCTTATCCGTTGAGGTGGTATTAAATTCGTTGTCTGCTTCATACGCATAGATGCCGATAATTGTCAAAGTTACATCGGGATAGTTCCCGCTGTCATAACAGCACTGCACGGTAATGGTATCGCCAAGTTTTAAGGCATTTTTCTCGGCAATGGCTGTACTGATAAGGACAACATGGTCATCGTCCTTCTTAATATGCCGCCCCTCCACCAACTGAAACGCCTTGCGGGTAAAGAAGTTGAAATACTCTGAATCTGTCACGGATGGAAGCCTGCTGTAATCACTTCCTGCCCCAAAGCTGAAGCCCGATATAAAGCTGAAATTTTTTGCAAATACGCTTCCATCCCCTAAACCGTTATATGCCTTTATTCCGTCTATGGACATTATTTTCTGAATATCCTCATCGGTAATAGGCGCACCGATGTAATCAACCAACATGCCACCTGCCGCCTGCTGATACTGCCAGTTCTTTCTGTTGTTTTCATCCAATTCAAGGCGGATACTCCCGCCTACAGACTGGCGCAGACTTAGGGCAGAATCATCTGCCGCTTTATATATGGATAATCCAGTCAGAATAAAGGTGGATATTGTAACCAACACCAAAAACAGGATAAGGGTTTTTGTCTTTTTCCGCATCGTATATAAAAATGCTCTTTTCAATGTACTCATGGCTTTTATCCTCCTGTCAGCTCATTTTTGATAAAATATCTTTTGGTTTCATTCGGGCAACCGGCAAAGCAGCCGTAACCACTGCAAGCACGATAATAAGTGTCTCTAAAAGGAATTGCAGAGCTGTCGTTTTTAGGGAAATTGACATTGCAATTACAGTTCCCATATTTTTTAGGGCAGCTTCTATTTGTCCTACAATGAACTGTCCCAACATGGGTGATACAAAGAACACTAAGACAGCAATCATAAGGATTTCACAAATAAGCTGTAGCATAATCTGGGGAGCTGATTCGCCAACGGAAAGGAATATCCCTGCTTCGTGTATCCGATTCTTTATCCTCATTGCAAGCACAAGGGCTACTACGATAAAACCAACTCCTGCAATTACAGTAATCAATATTTCCGTAAGCCGTTCCATTGTCTGAATCTGATATGCGACCGCCTTGTATTCGGATTCATTGATGCGGATAAAGTAATCTTCCCACTGGATGGATTCTATCTGCTGTACCTGCTCCACAATGTGATTCAATTCCTTTGGGTCATTCACATAGAAAGTTACATTCCCAGAATATCCGAAAGGTTTTTGCCCAGACAATTTCCAGTAAACATCATGGGTTGTGAAAATGGTGTCATCATCATATTCCATCTTCCCATCACTGGAATACAGCCCTACAATCAAGACCTTGGCTTGCTCCCTACTGTCATTGGAAGCAGATTTCAAAACAAGTTCACTGCCAACTTGTAAATCATTCTCTGCTGCCAGTTTATCACTGATAAGTGCTGCGTCCCTGTCATCTTCCGTAATATGCCTGCCCTCCGATAATTCCAGTATTCCGTTCATAAAATCCGTCTGGCAGGCGGTTTCCGTATTAGCGGAAAGACTGCCGCTTGACATTCCAGAAAGATAGTAGATTCCCTCGGCAGTGACAGAAGTGTGCTGTTCGGCATTGTAAGTCTTTATGCCCTCTATACTTATCATCTGTTCCGCTGCTTTAAGGGAAATAGGGATTTTTTCAGTGGTATATCCTGTTTCGCCGTCATGAAAGTCCAGATTGTTGATGTTCCCGCTCATGGTAAAAGACGCACCTATTGTTGCCCGCAGATTCTCCGCTGCTTTTGCCGTTCCGTCCCGGATGGAAATTCCCACCATGACCGACTCAGTTATTAAAAACAACAGAAGAAAAAGCGTCAAACTCTTTCCTTTCTTTCTAACGACATAAAGTAACGCTCTCTTGTAGACGTTCAAAACAGTTCCTCCTTTCGTTTGATACCGTTAGATTCTATCCCTCTCATGTGATTGGAGTATCATTCTAATATGAATGGCGTATGAAATTGCAGAAAAAAAGCTGCCTGCTTTCTGTACAGGCAACTTTCAAGCTATCTAAAATTCTATTGTGAAACACATTCCGCTGTTATCCTCTATGGCTGCAAACGTATAAGGAATCTGCAAGGTTTTTAGGATTGTATCAACAATATATAAGCCTAATCCATTTCCACCCTTATCTGGGCTGCTTCCATACTCTGGGCGGTAGAACGGTTCAAAGATGTGGGTTAGATATTGCTGGGGAATCGGGATACATTCGTTCTCGAAAATCAGATTTTGATTCTCTATATAAATTCTAATACTGCCTCCCTTGGGTGTATAGGAGACAGCGTTAGCCAGCAGGTTAGAGATTACTTTTTTTATCATAGGGAGAGGATAGCATATCAAAAGTTTTTTGTAAGTATCCGTTTCTATGCAAATCCCTTTCGACTTGGCAATAATCACATAAGGCGAAATCACCTGTGGAATCAGTTTGGATAAGTCGATTTCTTCATCCTCTCCATCCTGTGACTTTTCAAACTTTGATACGTCCAGAATTTCCCGAATCATTGCCGCCAGTTGCTCCATCAAAATTTTGCACTTTGGCAAATACACGCTATGGTCTTTGTATTTCCCCACATTCAAAATCATATTTTCTAACATCACGTTTACAGCAGTAACGGGCGTTTTCAATTCATGGGAAGCAGAGCGAAGCAAGTTTGTTTTTTGTACTTCCATTTCTTCTACTTTGTGGATTTCCTGCTCCAAGTCATGAATTGTTTTGAGCAGACTATCATACAGGTTGTTTACATTATCTGCCAATGTTTCAATTTCATCATGGGTATGGATTTCACAATGGACATCCGATGTCAATTCCTGCATCTGCTTTGTTGCACTTGAAATCTGTTTGATTGGCTTTGTGAGCATATGGGAATATGCCAAAGCAGACAATATTGAAATAAGCGTACATAAAAAGGCAGTAATGGGTAAAATAACAATGACTGTACTGACCGCATCCTCAATTTGCTGTCTTGAAACCGTGGCTTTTACATATCCGTTTTCATTCGGCAATATCCTTTCCACATAAAAGAAATCTGTATTGCCTCTTGGATTCTGGGACAGTGATATTTTTATTTTTCCATCTGTTTCTTCTGCAATGATGTTCACCACTTCTGTAGTGTCAGAAGAATTCAAAAGCTCTGATTCACCTGCATTCAGTAAATTCATTACATAGGTATAGCCACCATAGCATACTGAAACATCAGCCCACCATTTCCCAGCAAATTTTGTCACTAATGGAAGTCTTTCCGAATTTGGAGTATTCGCTATTTCTTCACACAAGTTTGCTACATCGTCTTCCAATTCGTTCCGCTGACGAAAATTATATACCACTGGAAGCAGACTATAAATAAGTAAGTGGGAAACTGCCACAATTATAAGCATCAGACTAAATGTATATAAAAAGGTTTTTGGAAAAAGTTTCAGTTTTTTCATGCGTCCACCTCCAATTTATATCCAATCCCTTTTACCGTGACAATGCAATCAAGTTCCAGTTTTTTTCGCAAGTTTCTGATGTAGCTGTCAACAATACGGTCTATCACATAGGAATCGTCTCCCCAGACTGCATTTAATATCTGTGACCGTGACAGCACCAGTCCTTTATGGTCAAGTAACAGCTTTAGCAATTCGATTTCTTTAGGGGTTATGTCAATTTTTCCGTTCTGGTTGCAGGCGGAGTATCCAGAAAAGTCCACGGTCAACTCACCATACTTCCAGATATTCGGCTCATCCTTTACGCCTGCCCGACGCAGCAGGGCGGTGATGCGCTTGCCAAGCACCACCATTGAAAACGGCTTCGTCATATAATCGTCTGCCAAACAATCAAAGCTTGATACCTGCGTATATTCATCCTCTAATGCCGTGAGCATGATGACTGGTATCTGGCTTGTCTTTCGTACCGCATTTAATACCGCAAGCCCCGACATTGTGGGCAGCATAATATCAAGGACGATTAAATCTATCTTGTTCTGTGAGAAAATCTCCAGAGCTTCTGTTCCGTCATACGCTGATATAATTTCGTGACCTGCTTCTTGCAGATATTCAGAAAGAGCTTCACTTGTATCAACATTATCTTCCACAATTAATATCTTTGCCACAAAGACCACCTCCAGCTTTATCTTAGCATCTCCATGTGTATGGAGTATGAATTTTTTTGCATTTTTCGGAATGTTAATTCAAATAAGTTTTTCTCTCCTATTCAATGCAGAAGAAGAATATCCATATTTAGATGGCAAATACCATGGAAATATGCATAACAAACTGTTCCGCTATGAATAACTCTATAAAGCAGCCAGTTATACAACATTCTCACAAATCCAAAAGTTTTGATTTTTCTGCAATGCCGATTCCACTGGAATCTCTTTCACTCCATCTTTTCTCAAAAAACAATCAGGAAAAAACTACATTGTATAAAGCCTTTCTATTCTTTGATTTTCCACTAATTAACGTTTTATTTTATCACAGGAACAATTTTACAGATATATCCCCGCCATTTTTGCAAAATCAAATTTTCTCCCGATAAGTTCCGACTTTTTTTCTTTTGGCAGGCTCTCAAATACACCATTATACCCTTTTTCCAATAAAGAAGTGCCTTTCGCCATAAGATACAGCTTCATATCAAGCCATTCCTGCCACAGTCCCTCAAATAATGCCCTGCTGTCCGTATAAGTTTCATCTTCCTCATAACCATGCGGCGGCATATAATATTTCAGCATCACAAAACCGTATCTGCCGACATCAACCACTACAATGTCCGCCATTTCGTACAGTTCCGAAAACGCTTCAGCCACCTTTTTGCATTTTGCCTGTTCTTCCTCTGTGATATAAACCTGTTTTTCCATATTACTTTTGCCTCCATGATTTAGATATAAACCATCTCATTTTTTACTATTTCCTCTGCCCGATACCGGATACTGTTCATTTTCTGAATCCATTCCCACTGATTCTTGGCTTTTAGTTCCTCAGTCACACCTTCAGCAGTTTTCATCTGCTCCATGATAATATCTAACCTTTTCTCTGCCTGCTCATTCAAATTGGCAAGATATGTCCATAATTCACAAGTCAATAATAATGCTGTGTAACGTGCGGAATGTTCCTGCTTCAGATACTCCCGATGCAGCCGACCAAAATACCCAATCGGACGGTTTTCTTCCGGCAATTTCAAATCAGGGATATAATAATCCCCTGTCAGTATATAATCAATACCATTTTCCGTTATCCGTTCCTTTATTTCACCCATGCTTTTCCTCCTGACATACTTTTGTTTTGGTTGATTCAACCCATTATTCCCTTATATACTTTCTCAGACGTACAGAATTGTACCAGATGAAAAGAAATAAAAAAGACATAATTAGCTGAATTGCCGGCTGATCGTGTCCCTGTTCCGTTTATTTTTATATTGGGCAGCCAACTCTTCACAAATAAGTATGGCATATCTTTTCCGGTTTTTTGATAATTTAAACCGTAGGACTGCGACGTACCCCTTGTGTCAGAGGTATTGTAAAGGTCTATCGTTTCCTTACCCAAAATTTCCGCCATCTCTTTTAAAGTGGTCTTTTCCTTCCCTCCGAGGAATAAGGTGGTATCACAATTCCCTTCAATGGTGTCGGCGTTGTCCTTATAAATCGCTTTAAGCTGTGACTTCGACTGCAAGATAATGGAAGCCGATATTTCCCGGCTCCGGATTGTGGCAATCAGCTTCTCAAACTTCGGTATCTGCCCGATATTTGCAAACTCATCGAGTAAACAGCGCACATGGACGGGCAATCTCCCATGATACACATCGTCCGCCCTGTCACAGAGCAGGTTGAAAAGCTGTGTATACATGATAGACACGATAAAATTAAATGTGTCGTCAGTATCGGAGATAATGACAAACAACGCTGTCTTTTCATCCCCAATCATATCAAGCCCCAACTCGTCATAGCTTGTCAGGTCACGCAGCTCCTTGATGTCAAAGGGGGCTAAACGTGCGCCACAGCTAATTAAAATGCTTTTCGCTGTCTTGCCAGTAACAAAATGTCAAGGACTTTTTAATCATTATGATATTTTTTATGTATGCAATCATCGACTATGATACGTTTTAGCTTATCATGCGCTGTCTCTGTACTGGTTTTACTAAAGTAAAGAGAGACATCATAATTAGCTTTACCAATTTTCTTTCTAATCCTCTGCGGTGTATCAATAGTAGAATGATTCTTTTTTTGCATATTACTATCCTTTCCTTTCTAAAATAAAAAAGCGATAAAACTCTAATAGCTTTACCGCTCATAACTAATAACCATTATTTAATTCTTTATACAAACTGGAATTTGAAGTCTAAACCACATTTTCACCTAAAATTATTTTAGGCATTGTGGTTAAACAGCGATTCCAACGTTTATAGAATTTCTCTACACCAAGTTTTGAAATTCTTGCATGTGCTTCTTCATTTTCCAGCACCCAATACAAGACATATGTTACCTTACCTACATTTCTTGTAAGACGAACAGGTAATTCTCCCTCTTTAACAGCATTAAAATCTTTTTGTCGGTGGGTACGTTTTATGTAATGTACATCAATGACACCATCTTGCTTCAAGTAAAATTCCGCTACTTCCCTCATCAGTTCTTCAATTTCATCTAACTTGGTCAGCTTTGCCTCATATATACATATTTCATTAAACATAAAATACCTCCACAAATGTCGATTTGTTTAATTCTTTACCCCAACATTATAGCACCTATCCACTACAATCACAATTCCTTATCTCTCCGCTTAGCCTGCACTTTCGTCGGCTCTGCCTGTATTGCCTGTTCCACACATTTCTGAATAGCCTCCGCTTCTTGTACTTCTGCTTTCATCACATAGACTTTATCATACAAACGATTCTTCTCTGAACTAAGCATGGCAATCTCTTTTTTCCATCCTTTTAAGTTCAACTCCCTATTGTCCCCTAAATGCTCTTTCAGATACCGTTCTGCTGTCTGATACAGAATTAGTTCGGCAGTATGCCGGTTATAATAATCATCCTGCTTTCTCGGCTTTGTTTGCTTATATTTTACATAGATAGGACGGTATTTGAGGTATTTCTCGGATTGGTCTACCAGTTCTTTCCTCTCATGAAGTTGCTTCTCTGTACGCTTGATCCGCCCGTTCGTATCCCGATAATTCTTCTTTATCTCCGTCACAACCTCTTGGAACTGTGCAAGCGTCTCAATTCTTCTTTCCTGCAGAAAACTGACTGCTTTTCCATATTCCTTTAAATCTGTGGCTTTTCCATAACTACTCTGTGGAACATTACTTTCCTGAATGATTTTGTTTAAATATTCCGACAGAGTGAGAGATTGATTTTGATTCGATTGGATAGGATTGATAGATGGATGTTCTCTCTCCTGTCTTGTCATCTGTCTTATCCATACAGTAAGACGGGAAATCTGGCGACGCATTTCTGTCAACAGGCGGTTCTGTCTCCGTATCTCCCTGTTCTGTTCGCCCCGTTCTGTCGTAATGCCCCTCTTTTCCATCTGAGTAGCTGCTACTCCCATATGTACGGTCGGTATCTTATCATTTCCCTGTCGTTCATAAGAACGATGGTCGATGCGTTCCGGGCAGTTTTGCTTGGCTAGGTAACTGTTTGTAACCTCTGCCCACGCTTTTCTCCATACCTCTACCTTTTCTTTTTCATTCCAATCTACCGTACTGATTTTCCGGCTTTTGTATGTGCCGTTTTTTAATTTCACACGTTGACCGTCTTTATCTAAAATATATTCTTTTTTGGATTTCGCTCCCCACTCACCAGATTCCTCAATCGGACGCATGGTAAGCATGATATGTGCGTGTGGGTTTCCATCTGATTTATCATGGATGGCAAAATCAGCGCACATCCCGACAGATACAAAATTCTTTTTAACATACTCCCTCACAAGCTGTATCTGCTGTTCCTTGTCCAGTTCTACAGGAAGTGCAATCTCAACCTCCCTCGCAAGCTGTGAGTTCTTAGCTTTTTCTATTTTCTCCACGCTGTTCCATAGAATAGAGCGGTCTGAAAATTCAGGTGGGGCATGGGGTGGCAGTAGGATTTCCGTATGTACGATTCCCCTTTTCCTCGTAAAATCATGGGTAACTCCATCATAATCATTTGTAAGGGTTTCACCGCTTCTATAAGCAGAAGCCGCAACCGCTGATTTTCCTTTCCCCCGGCTGATTATCTTTATACTGCAATGGTAAATAGCCACGCTGTCAACCTCCTTCCGGGTGACTCGTCCAAACTTTGCAGGCAGGTGCGCTCTGTTCTTTAGAGTGTGCCTGCCTGCAAAGTACACAAGGGGTAGGGCATTGCCCGTAGGGGAGTGTAGCTCCCCTGTGCCTGTCATAAGACAGGCAAAAGCCCTCGGCAGAGCGCACACACCTGTCAAGGTGTATAAGTGCGCCCTTGTAAACAAGGGAGATTTAATTCTCCCCCTTTTCTTTTCTGATTTTCTGCAAATATTCCTGTGCTTGTTCAGAACGTAAGGCAATCATTAACAAGCCTTTAATCTGGTCGTTTTCATACTGCTCCGGCTGTTCCAGAAAGCTCTCTAATATCGCCCCTCTCTCAATCAACCGACGTGTTCTCGCTTTTCTTTCTTCGCTCTTTTGTTGGTTCAGAAGTTTCCGCCTTTTATTTTGTAACTGCTTGATTTCTTCCTCTGCTTTAGCAATCTTTTCACTAATATCTACCATATAAAATCTCCTTTTTTGAAAAATGAAAAAGCAATCGTTATTCCTGCGATTGCTTTTCTTTTCTGCATTATTTTGTTTTTCCAGTATTCTTTACATATTTTGATAGCTGTTTATCTGCCAACCGTCGTATAAACATTTTCATCTTATTACGATTATTTATATCGGATTTCAAATTCATCGGGATTGTCTTTGATATTATTTTGCATATCTACATTTTCCGTATTGAAGTCTGTAACATAATCAAAGGAATAAGCAGTCTTTCCTTTTTTGAAATCTTTTTCAGAAGTAAAAACATCTACAGTGACCTCATTTGGATATCCACTTAAATCATACGAAAAGCGTGTGCTTTGAAAATCATTGTCAAGGACATGCTGTATAATCTCATTAGAGCAGGCATCTCTGTCTAATACGGTATCTTTATCAGCAATGACATTAATGTTAAGTTCGTACCAGTTGGCAGAAGTTGTACTATGGGATGATAATACATCCATTTCAACAGATTCTTTCGTACATCCGGATAACAGAACGCATGATAGTAAAATTGAGTTTCCTAACCGTCTCATTATTCCTATATTCATCTTCTTGTCATTTCCCCCTCCTCTGTAAACATATGTTTGTGATATTAGTATTATAATACTTCTTGTAGATTATAAAATTACTATAATAAGTATACAATAAAAATGCAAGTAAAATGTTTCTACACGAACTGACAGGAGATGACAAAGGTGGATGAAGATTACGGTCGCTTAGAGATTCGGCTGGCTGAACTCATGGAAGAGAAGGGCTTAAACAGGTACAAACTATCCTTAAAAGCAGCGATGAACTGGAACCAAGTGAATAATTATTGCACCAACAATATTAGTAGATTAGATACTTTCGTTCTCTGCAAACTTTGTACTGTACTTGAATGCGATATTCATGACTTATTGGTTTTCATTCCATCGGATAAAAGCTAAATGCTTATTATGCACCTCTGCTTTAGAACTTATGTTTCTGATACTTGTATTCTACTATTTGTTTAGGGTTACAAACATTCTATCACAAATGTAGAATGAACTTGTTTCAAAGGAACTATTTAGTCTTTATGAGGTGAAAACGTGGACGAAAACTATGGACGATTAGAGATTCGATTGAATGAACTGCTAAAAGAACGGGGGTTAAGTAAAAACAAGCTGTCACACAAAGCAGAAATGAATTGGAAACAGATTGATAATTATTGCACCAACAACATTTCCCGACTGGATGTATTCGTTTTATGTAAGCTCTGTACTGTACTGGATTGCGGTATACAAGATTTACTGGTATTCTACCCACCCGAAAAATCTTAACCTAACCCTGCCTTTATTCTTCAATCAGGATAACAGCTATTTATGTATATGAGAAAAGACATTCCTGCAGAATGCCTTTCCCTGTTATCCTCACCTTTTATAACGCTATATCGTTTGTTCTCTTTTGTCTGTTTTTATCTCGGTCACTTTTTGATTTTCTTACATGCTCTCCAGCTTTTGCTAAGCGATTTCTTATAGAACTATCACGCTCTGCAAGTTTACGGTTCTTTGTACTGGAAATCAGTTCTGAACAGCTTTTTTCTGATAATGCGGACAGTTTATGTATTGTACTGCCGACAATCCGCTTTGTAAGTTCATCGGCGATTCTAGGCTCAATAGATTTCAGCATGTCTACCGTATCCGATCTGCCTCCTCCGTCAAACTGATAGATAAGATTGATTTCATCTGGACTAAATTTCACCATTCCTTTATCGTTTTCTTTCTTCCTGCTTACTCCTGTGCATTTCACTGTGTTCCTGACGCTCTCATAGCTGTCTCTGGCGGTTATCCTGCCCGTATCGTCTGTCTGGCGCACCTCTGCTTTATTTTCGCCTTTCTGCTCTACTACAAGCCAATGTGCGTTATCACCAGCCTTTGTATAAACAATCCCCTGTTCCCCTGAATATCGGCTGTTTATTTTATACTCTCCCTGACTGTCATAGTAACTTTTAATCTTTTCAATATGTTCTTGCTTCATGCTGTCTCCTTTTATTATACAAGTGCCTTATCCTTTGCTCTCGGTATCTCCGGCACACCCTTTTCCGCAACAATGTAATAAATGCCTTTCTCCCGGTCTTTGGCTCTCTCCGCTTCTTTCAATGCTTCAATCTCTGCCCTTTTCTTTGCCTTAACACGTTCTTCATAAATCTTTTGTTTACCGCTGGCTTTCCGCTTTAAATAATTCTGATGCAGTTTTTCCTTTCGGGCTTCTTTTTTCCGCATTTCCTCTAATTCTTCCTCAGTAGGTTCTGGAACGTTCAGTGTAGGCGGTATGAACTGCCCGATAAGATTAAAATAAATATCAACTTTCTGCGTAGAATCAATTCTTCCTTTCTGGTCACGCTCATGCACCACTATTTTTTCAATAAATTCATTCAGCATAACCGTAGATAATTCCTCAAATTTTTCATATCGTTCCACGATAGAGAGGAAACGCTTGGCAGAATTTTTCTCTTTCTCATAATTCATATGAGCCTTTTTATATTCTTCATTTTCCCTTATAAGCTGTTCCTGCTCTTGCTCATACTGCTTGGAAAGGGTTTCATACCGTCTGTCTGACAGTTTCCCCAATGCATTATCTTCATAAATCTTAGCAATCAGAATCTCCAATTCCCCGATTCGCTTCTCACATTCCACTGCACGCTTTTTCTGTGATGAATAATCTATGGTCTGCTTCTTTTCCAATTCAGCCTGTATCTCCTTTGCAAAAGCTTCTCTGTCTATGTTCGCATATTCAATAACCGCCCGTATCATATCAGCCACCAACTCCATCACATGGTCTGCATTAATACGGTGCTGTGTTTTGCAAAGTGTACCGACAGGCACTTTACTATAATTGGCACAAGTATACTGCGGAATCCGCTTTCCATTATTTACTCTGTGGACATACATCTTGCCACCGCAATCAGCGCAATACATCAATCCTGTCAACGGATGCGCTTCTCCCCATCCGTCTGGATAGCGTCTCACCCGCCCCCGTATCCTCTGCACATTGTCATATGTTTCTTGGTCTATGATAGGCTCATGGGTATTCTCAAAAATCAACCACTGGTCTTGGGATACATAATGGCTTTTCTTGTCCTTGAAATGCTTCCTTGTCTTGAAATTTACCGTATGCCCTAAATATTCCTGTTTAGCAAGAATATGGCAGACAGTGGAACTCCCCCAATGATAGGGGTCTTTGAATTTCCTGTTTTGGTACAGTCCTAACCCTCGCTGTGCCTGATAATAGCCGGGGATTGGTATTTTTTCTTCTGACAGTTTCTGTGCTATCTGATATGGACCATATCCCTCCATTGTCATTCGGAATATCCTGCGCACTATTGCAGCGGCTTCTTCATCTACAATCCATTTCTCTTTATCTTCCGGAGATTTCATGTAACCATAAGGCGGACTGCTTGCAACATGCTTTCCTGCGTTCCCTTTGGCTTGGAAAGTGGACTTGATTTTCTTGCTGGTATCACGTGCATACCATTCGTTCATGATGTTTCGGAACGGAGTGAAATCATCTTCTCCGCTGAAGCTGTCCACTCCATCATTAATAGCGATTAGACGTACACCTCTTTTACGCATAGTTTCCATGTAAATACCAACCTGCAGATAATCACGTCCTAATCGGCTCATATCTTTGATGCAGACAGTTTCAACTTTCCCATCTTCAATCTGCTCTAGCATAGCTTGAAAACCGGGGCGGTCAAAACGTGTTCCAGAAATCCCATCATCTGTAAAATGCCGGATATTTGCCAATCCGTTGCGTCTTGCATAATCTTCTAAAAGCTGTTTCTGGTTAGATATACTGTTGCTCTCCCCTTGCAATTCGTCATCATGGCTCAATCTCTCGTATAATGCTGTAATTTTAGTCTGACTCATAAATCAATGCCCTCCTTTCTGCCCTCGCCTTTATCCCGGCTATGCGGCTATATTTTCTATTTGTTTAATAAGTCTCTTTGAGCTTATAACACCCGCCGCCAGTTTGTATTTTTTATACTGCTTTACCGCAAAATGCTCCGGCTCTCTTTCCTCCAGCTCATCGAACATCAAATCAACGGGATTTTTAAATTCCTCATCGTCCTCCCTTGCTTCGCTGGCATTTATCATGTCAAGCAAAGTAGTGAAATTCTGTTCTTCCTCCACGCACTCATACCAGATGTACCCGATCAGTGCGGTGTAATAGAGCTTCTCGGCTTTCACCCAAAAATCCTCGCCGGATTGCTGCCCCTCCCCTTTGGTGTTTAAAATGATTGTGTTTACGAGTTTCAAAATATCCTTCTCGCTCCGGATATAAACGAGAGGGTTGTAGTGCATGGATTTCTTGAAGTTAATGGTATTCAGCACTTTCACCTGGTAGCTGTTCTTTAAGAGCATTTTTCCGCACTCTACTAACACTGTCCCTTTTGGTAATGTCAAGTAGGGAATAAGAAAAAGTGTATCTTCTTATCAATCGGTTACATTGTCCTTGTCGTTCTCGATAAGCCGCACTACCTTGTCCGTAAAGGTTTCCCGGCTCGTTTCGCTGAAATGGATATGTATGTCAAAGGTGGTATTCCCTATCCGTTTCACAAGGTCGGGCTTCGCGTCCAGAGGGGCGGCGGTGCGGCTGGTCTTGCTGGTGTCATTGTTCATAGGCTCTCCTTTCCGTTCATCAATCCTTTTAACCGTTCCATTTTCCCCTGTGCCGTGGATTTTCTGATGTTCTCCCCGGTGAAAAATACCGGGCAGCACATTTCAAGCAGACGGTCATAAATCCGGGCATGGGCGGTGTCCTCCGGGTGCTGCAATTCCTCCAGCGTGAGGTTTGTTGTGACTATCAGCGGTTTTTGGCTTCGGTATCGGCTATCAACTACGTTGTAAACCTGTTCAAGCCCGTATTCCGTGCCGCGCTCCATGCCGAAATCGTCAAGGATAAGCAGAGGAAAGCGGCAAAGGCGGTCTATGTATTCGTTCCTGCCCTTGTAGCTGGCGGCAAGGTCATTGAGGATAAGGGCAAAATTCGTCATGCACACGGAAATCTCACGCTCCATAAGGGCGTTGGCGATACACCCGGCAAAATAGCTCTTGCCTGTGCCTACCTTGCCCCATAGCAGATAGCCGATATTTTCCGCTTTCATTTCCTCCCAGTTCGCCGCATAGAATAAAGCCTTATCCATTTGGGGGCATTTGCCGTTGTCGTTCTCAAAAGTCCACTGGCGCATGGCGGTGTTGGAAAAGCCCCGGCGTTTTAATTCCTCCACGGTGTCGCGGTGCTTGCGCTCCCGGTCGGCGGCTTCCTGCTTTTCCCGCCGCTTGCGCTGGCAGTCACATTCTTTGGGGTGTCGGTCACGCCCGAAAAGGCTCTTTCCCTCGGTGAAATAGGCTTCTTTGGGCTGGCGGCAGCTCCCGCAGTATAAAAGCCCGTCCTCGCCCGTGTAGTCCTCCGGCTCTGGCTCTGTTTCTGTGGCAAGCCGGAAAATGGTGTTGTCATAATCGCTCATAAAATCGTCCTCCTTGTTCATGGTCTTTTCCACGCCCTGTTTACAGGGCGTTGTATCTCTGCTGTCAAAGGCTCTCGCCCTCCTTGTAGGAATAATCGGGGATTCCCTTTTTCTCCATTTCCTTTCGGTCACGCCCCGCCCACATACGGATAGCGGCGGCATGGTTGGCGTACTCTTTCCCGATAGCCGCCATGTACTCGCTCAATTCCTCAATGAACCGTTCCAGCCTGTCCGGGTATTCCCCTTTCAGTTCCGCATACTCGGATTCAGAGAGGAAAAGGTTTTTATATCTGCCATAGGGTGCGGGCTGCTCCCCACTCACTCCCATTAGTTGGCTCTCTTTTAGTTTGTTTATATTTATTTGATTAGGGTAAAGTTTTCTTGATGTCATAGGTAAAGTTTCCTTTAGGTCTGATGTACAGTTTTCTTTATGACTGACATCAAGATTTCTTTGTGTCATAGGTAAAGAAACCTTTACTACTTCCGGCACTTTTACATAAAGGCGGTTCGGCGCGGAAAATCCCCGGCGTTCCCTCTCCAAAAGCCCGGCAGCGTCCAGCTCATTCAGTGCGCTTTGTATCGTCATGGTGCTTTTATCCAGTATTTCCGCTATCTCCGTAATGGGGTAGACAATGTATGTCCTGCCCTCGCTGTCCTGCCAGCCGTTCTTCTGTGAGAGGGCAGAACGGTCAAGGAGCAGCGCATAAAGCAGCTTCGCCGTCTGTGGCAAGTCCATTTTCAGCAGAAAACGGGGGTAGCGGAAAAACGGCGGCATTATTGTTTCAGTTGTGATGTATTCAGCTATGGTATTCACCTCCTGTCTGTGGCTTCTGTTACGCATTTAAAACGGCTTTTCCGGGGGTAAAGGATAAAAGTATCACATACCCATTGAGCAGCAGCCGGAAAGCCTTTATTTACGGGGGTTCTTTATTTTCTAAAGCGTGACATTTCCCCCTCTGTTTCCGCTTGCGCTGTGCGGCTCTGGCTCTTTTCATTCGTCCGGCGCAGTCCGGGCAGTATTTCCCACGGTTCGATTTGGGGAGAAACTGACCGCCGCACTCGGTACAGCGTTTCAGTTCTGCCCGGTGCAAAAGGGCGGCTTCCAGCTTCCAGTCAAGGGGAAGAACAGCAGAGATAAACCAGCGACAGAGAAGCGAATAGCTGATACTCTGCACACATACACAAGGCTCTCCGTAGTCCAGTGCAATACAATTCCCGTTGTCATAGTTGCAGCACTCATGCACAAGCCGACACGCCGCCCGGTACTGGCGGTAGTCCATGTAGGGGCGTTTACCGTTCATTATCCCGCCCCTTTCCGCGCCCCGGCTCACGCCTTAAAATCTGCTCAATGTTGCCCTTGACGGTCTGCAATTCTTTTGTGCGCTCCCTCTTTTCCCGGTACTCGTTGTAAAGGCGGTTCTTCTCCCTCATAAGCTGCTCAATCTCCGCTTGTAAGGTCTTGGACGCTGGAAGTTTGGTAATGCCGTTTGCCTTAAAATACCGGGTGGCAGCTTCGGCTATCATAAAATCGCTTTCGTGCTGCTCCCGGTAGTTTTTGCGGGCTTTCTCTGTTTTCTGTGCTTTCAGCCCGTCACGGGCGGGCTTGGTCTTGATGTACGCCAATAGCTGTTTCTGCAAGTCCTTTTTCTCCCGCAAGGTGCTTTCCACGGCTTTTAGTTCGGCATGGACGCTCGATAGTTCCGCGCTGGCGGCGGCAAAGGCGGCTTCCAGTTCTTCCGGGGAAGAAAAGCCGGATTCCTCGTAAATGCTCATGGTCGCCGCCATTTGCTTTAGGTTGTGCAAAGTCGCCCATTTCTCGTAGCCTTTCCCCTTGCCCTCGGCTCTCTTGGCGGCTATGTCTACCATGCGCTGTACTCCGTCATTCTTCGGGGCGTTTATGGTGGCTTTGTTGCGCTGTAAGCGGTCTTTTATGCTGCGGGGGTATTCCTCTTTGGATAGGGGCTTTTCGGTGGCTCTGGCGGCGTTCTGTGCGTTCATGGTGAGTGCTTCCAGTACGGCGGCACGGTCAAAATCATCACCTAATTTCCGGGCGGTGATTGGCTTCGTCCTGTCCGGCGTGAGATAGCTCAACCTCCCCCGGCTCTCCTTAACGGTCACGCCCTGTTGTAACAGCTTCCCGGAGAAGTCCTCAAAAGAGATAGCAGAGGACAGGGCGGCGCGGATCGTGTGCCGCAGCTTCTCCTTGTCCGTTTCAAACTTGGTCTGTCTGGGCGGCTCTCCTTTGGCGGCAAGGGAAACATTTTCTTTATACAGTGCAGCTTGTCCTTTCCGCTTCGCCCAATATTCACGCTCGGTAATACGGTTCTTACTGCCATTGAGTAAATCAATCTGATAAAGGTTTTCCCTGTGGCACATCTCCATGACTTCCGCTTTGAAATACTCCATAGCTGCGTCCGTGCAACGGTGCTTGCAGCCTTCCCTTGTGTCCGCTGGTCTTTCCATGTAGGGCAATAACGACACTTCCGCAATCCGCAAAGAATTGATTACGATATGCACATGAATGTTGCCGCTGTGGTTATGCCCGTCCGGGTGGGTGCATACAAGGGCTTGGTGTCCGGGGAAATGCTCTTTACAAAACTGCTCGCCTAACTGTTGCGCCCGGTCTACGGTCAAGCCGTTGTCGGCAGCGTCACGAGGGTCAAAACTGATGATATAGTGGTGGCTCTTTACGTCCTCCCGTTTTTGGTTTTTGCCGTATTTCAGATTGGAGCGCATACACGCTATGGCGAAATCTTCACCGCCGCAATTCAGAGAGGAAATGCGGTAATCGTCACGGGGGAGAAGCCGCCCATTTTTATCAAGAGTGGGCTTCATGGTAAACTCGTCATGCTCAAAGGTTAGGTACTGCTCGGCAGCCCCATAATCGGCATTTTTAGAGCTGATATGTTTGAACGTTGCCAACGGCTTCACCTACTTTCTGCAAGACTTCAAACTTCAAGGCGGCAAGCTCGGCGGTGGCAGCTTGTACCTCTTTTGAGAGTGCGTTATAAGGTGCGCCGTACTCGTTCAGACAGCGGGCAATCTGGTTCAAGTTGCCGCCGATTTTCCCGTACTCGGCGGTTAGCTTTCCAATGGCAGATAACAATTCATCATTGACCGGGGAAACGGTGATAACCGGGCGTATGCTTGACTTGGTTAGGGCTTGCCGGATATATTCAGACTGGCTCATTTTGCAGAGGGTGACACGCTCGGAAAACTCGGCGTATTCTTCCTCGGTCAAGCGTGTCTTGATTACCCGGCGTCGGTGGGGCGTGTTGTATTTTCTCATGGCTGTGAACCTCCTTTCGTGGGTAGATTTTTTCAAGCGGCGCAAGCCGCAAAAAGGCGGGCTTGGGGTGGCAACCCCAACAAGATTCCCGCAGGACAAAATGAGCCGGTAGGCGAAATTTGGTACTGTGGTAGAATCTTGCTCTTAGTAACTGACGGATTCCGCTGTGCTGGCTTTTGTCGTTTTCCCCCGGCTTGCGTGGCGTGGATTCTGCCAATTTTGCGGCGGTGTTTTCTTCTGTAATACAGCCGGAAATAAGCAAAATGGGCGCAAAAAAACAGGAAACCTTTTTCCTTGATTTCCTGTTTCGTATCTTCGCCAATAGCGGCGGTTATCCTGTTGTTATTCCCCGGAAGTAAACTTGTAGCCTATGCCTAAAACGGTCTTTATGTAAGTGGGGCGGCGGCTGTCCGGCTCTATCTTTTTCCGTAGATTGCATATCACATTTGTCACGTTTGACTGGCAGCTTTCGCTTTCCATGCTCCATACGGCTTCAAAGATTTGCGCCTTTGTGAACACCCTCCCCGGACTGGCGGCAAGATAGCAGAGTGCGCCGTATTCTAAACGGGTGAGGTAAATGTCCGTGCCGTCTTTTAATACCCGGCGTTGGTGTAATCTGATTTCCAATCCCGGAAAAGTAAGCGCCGGGGAGTGGGGCGGCTGTATGGCTTCCAGCGGTATCATATCGGCAAGGGCGGCTATGGCTTTCTCAACCGCTTTTTCTTCGGTGTCACTGAATGTAAGCATGACTATTTTCCCGACAAATACCACCTCCCGTTATGCAGCCCTTTTCAGTCAAAGCGGAACTGGAACAGGGCGGTGATAAGCCGCTGTTTTATGCTGTCCTCGGTGTCTGTGTTGACGTGTCCGTTTTCAAGGGCGGCAAAGCGGATTCTCTTGCTGTAATGCCGTAAAACCTCGTCCACGGCTTCCGGCTCTCCGCTGGTTGCCCGGACAATGGTTTCATACGGTATAAGGTTAGGATTCCCCATGTAAAAGCACCTCCATTTCCTCCTGCAACAACTGCAAGGCACTGTGGATATAATGCCATGCCGTACTCTTGCATTGCCCGTATAAATCCGCGATTTCCTGCTGTGTGTAATTCCCGAAAAAGTAAAGGTAAATGATTTCCCTCTTTTTCTCCGGCAAAGATAACAGGGCGGCGGCAAGCTCCCCATTGGTGAGTATGATTGTCTGACCGCAGATTGTAATGGGGTATTGTTCGTAGGGTGATTTGAGAGCTTCGTCTGATGTGCTTAGAGGGTAGAACTTTTCTTCTGTGAGGTATTCAAAGGATATTTCTCTTTGCCGCCGCCTGTTCCTGTCGCGCCATGCGTTGATAGCGGCATAGCGTATGACGACTTTGCAAAAGCCATTGAAAGAATACATGATGTGTTCCTTGTATGCTTCTGTGCAATCCATAGAAATTTCCCCCTTTCTCCCACATGGGGCGGTGCTTGGTTTACAGTTGCTTTTATAATTCAGAGGGGCAACAACATTGAGGCTGTCGCCCCTTTGATTATTGATTACAAAAAAGAACCGATAACCGCATTTTTTACTCTTGCGTGTTATCGGCTCTGCGTCTGTGCGTCTGGCTCTTTGATAACCGAAATATGAAATTGTGTTACACTGATTAAGATTTCCTGCTTACATTTGGGGCAGAACAGCGGGAAATTCCGAAGCTCTGTATCTAACCGCATTTTAATGCGTGTCTTGCTTCCGCAAACAGGGCATAATAACCATTTGAATTGCTCGTTCACGTCATGATTCATGGTTCTTATGCTTGCTTTCTTTCCGCAGTACAACGCTGCTGATAACGCTGATGCCGCCCAACAACGCACAAGATTTTGACGGGAAAAGGATTCCTGCCGCCACCAGACCAGCACCGACAACTAAGTTACAAGCCGCAGCCGTTTTTAACGCTTTCTTTTTCGGGTTGGGAAGTTCTACGGAAATCCCCAATCTACCATTCAGCTTTTCGCAAGCCTGATTTACTTCTTTAATCATTTTGTCCTCCTTTAAAACAATAACTGTATGCCGTGATTTACAATAAGCAACACGCCAACGCCTATGACAATCCATAGAGCTGTGGCTTTCTTTTCTTTCCCTTTTCTCTTGTTCAGAAACAGGAAAATCAATCCCACACCCACAAGGCAGATACCAACAATCAATGATACGATTGAGATAGTCTGCATGATTTCCGCACTTGGAACGGGTACAAAATCGGGAATTGGAAAATTCATGTTATCGCCCCC
>RAYE01000056.1 GCA_003612285.1 bacterium D16-51
CATATGGGGAAGTACCCTGTTATTTTCCTGTCCATGAAATCTGCAAAGCAGCCGGATTTTGAAATGGCCTATGACAGCCTGCTTGATGAAATAGTAAGGGAATATGACCGCCACAGGTATCTCCTCAGCAGTGACAGGCTGACAGGGGACATCAAGGAGCGGTATTCCGCCATCCTGACCGGGAAAGCCGGGAAGGCGGCCTATGCAAAGTCCCTTGCCTTCCTGTCAGACTGCCTGGAAAAATACCACTGCCAGAAAACAATCATACTGATTGATGAATATGACGTGCCGCTGGAGAATGCCTATTTTAAAGGTTTTTATAACCAGATGATAGATTTTATGCGCGCCCTGTTAGAGTCTGCCCTAAAAACCAATGACTCCCTGCAGTTTGCGGTTATCACAGGCTGCCTGCGCATCAGCAGGGAAAGCATCTTTACCGGGCTGAACAATTTAGAGGTTGTCTCTGTCCTGGATGAGAATTATGCGGAACATTTCGGGTTTACCCAGGATGAAGTTGACAGCCTTCTGGATTTTTACAATGTAAGCTGTATCAAAGATGATGTAAAAAGCTGGTATGACGGGTACCTTTTTGGGGATACAGAGGTTTACAACCCCTGGAGCATTATTAACTATGTTAAGGACACAATATACCATAATACGGAATTCCCTAAGCCGTACTGGTCAAACACTTCCTCCAACAGTATTATCCACGAGATGGTTGTAAAGGCGGACAGCAACAGCGTGCAGGAAATTGAATACCTGCTCGCGGGGGGGGCTATTGAAAAGCCGGTCCATGAGGATATCACCTATGGGGACATACACCAGTCAAAAGACAACCTCTGGAATTTCCTGTTTTTTACCGGGTATCTGAAATCTATTGGGAAACGTTTTGAAAACCGTACTACCTTTTTGAAAATGAAAATACCAAATGAAGAAGTGATGTATATTTATGAAAATACCATCCAGGAATGGTTTCAGCAAAAAATCAGGACTATGGATTTTTCCGGCTTATACCATGCCATTTTATCTGGAGACACAGAAACAACAGAAAATTTCCTAAAAAAGCAGCTGCGTGAAAGCATCAGTTTTATGGACAGTGCCGAAAAGTTCTACCATGGTTTTCTGCTCGGTCTGCTTGGCGGACTGCAGGATTACAGAAAAAAATCCAACCTGGAAAGCGGCAATGGACGGTATGACATTACCCTTATACCATATGATGAGCAGCAGCCGGCTGTCATACTAGAATTAAAACGTGCAAAAAAATTTACTGATATGGAAAAACTATGTCAGGAAGCACTGCAGCAGATTGACGAAAAAAAATATGCAGATGCCCTCATAGAGGAAGGCTATTCTTTAGTTTTGAAGTATGGAATTTGCTTCTGCAAAAAAAGTTGCAAGGTAAAGGCCTCCAAAGGATAATTGTTTAAGCTGTATATGTATTAGGGCGTATTTGAAAATTGCTTTGAAACATGCTTTAAAATAGATTGTTTTTTTTAGCAAAACAGCGAAAATAGATTTGTTTTAGTACTTTTTACAAGAAACCTCTTTCTATTCTGTGAATTAAAATGTTATGTTAGGTAAAATCTATTACAGAATAGGAGATGATGAAATATGTATGAAGATTTTATACCAGTACGACTGGCAAAACTGAGGATGCAAAAAGGGGTATCTGCCCGTGACATGTCTTTATCATTAGGGCAGGCAAACAACTATATTAACAATATAGAAAACAGGAAAGCGCTTCCTGCCATGCAGTCATTTTTCTATATTTGTGAATACCTTGGTATAACGCCCCAAGAATTCTTTGATGAGGAAATTGCATATCCAGCTCTGCTCCAAGAAATTATTAATGAAGCAAAATATCTGGATCCAAAACCACTGGAATACCTTCTTGGTATTATGAAAGAACTGAATACTAAGGGGAAGTAATGTGTCTTAAATTACTCATAAACCTATCCATAACAAAACCGAATCATATAATCTAATTGATTTACAGATTATAGATGGAAAGGTGATGTTTTGCCAGTGTCAGCAGTACAACTAAGGTACATATTGTACTGCCAAAAATATTCCATGTAAAATTTTGCATGGAATATTTTGTTGTAAAATACATAATTGATTATATAAGGTTTGGGGGGAACTATCAGCGTGATCCGAAAAAATGCAAAATTGAACGGCATTGTGACCGATGGCTGTAGAAAGAGTGGCGCTTGGCAGAAAAACTCTTTCTACACCTTAAGTCTTTCCGCCGTACTACAATCCGCTATGAAAAATTGGCCTGCACTTACCTTGCTTTTTCGCGTATTGGTTCAATCCTGTTCTGGCAAAACGATACTACGGCAATAGTTTTGTGCGAGTTGACGAAAGAGAGTGAATTTTCAAACACGTTCTAAAACATACTTGTAAATGGCATTTTATCTCTTTTTGGCATTTAATTCTTTCATAATACCAAGAAGATATTCTAATGGTTTTGTCTCCAAGCACTTTGCTTCGCCAATAATCTCTTGAAGCAAAACTGGATAAACATTTTCTTCATCAAAAAATTCCTGGGGTGTTATACCGAGATATTCACAAATATAGAAAAATGACTGCATAGCAGGAAGTGCCTTCCTATTTTCTATATTGTTAATATAATTATTTGCCTGTCCCAATGACAAAGACATATCACGGGCAGATACCCCTTTTTGCATTCTCAGTTTTGCCAGACGCTCTGGAATAAAATCTTCATACATAATTTTATCATCTCCTATTCTGTAATAGATTTTACCTAACACAGCCGCCGAAATTAAAGTGTACAAACGGTTATCTTTGCGATAATAAAAAAATAAATCTATCAAGCTATTTTAATTTAAAAATATTAAACTTTAGCCTGATAAAAAACACTGAACAGAAACGCAAAATATTTATTCTTAGCCTTCTGAATTAAGCTATTTATAGGAGTATATAAAAATAAAGAGACAAATCTTGGACACTTTATCTTATGTAAAAGTGACTAAAATTAATTGCCCAAGCTTATCTCTTTACATGTTAAGTATATCACGCTCTCAAAAAAATTCCAAGTAATTTTTTTGAAGATTTTCTATCTCTTTTTCGTGCAGGTTGTCTAATCACTTTGACTAGAGCGTGTTTGAAAATTGCTTTTTACAAGATGTGCGTCACACTTTGTGGGAGATTTGGCTCAAATTTAGGAGGTGTAGCGGGCTACATTGACTAAATTTGAGTTAAATATAGCACAAAGTGGGGAGTGCAGATTGTAAGGAACTAAAAGTTCCCGGAATGAATTTTCAAACACGCTCTAGTACATTGTTCACCCGTCCAAGGCGGTTTGGAAAAATACTTGCACAAAGCACGCTCCGTACCTTTTTTGAAAAAGAAATTACTATAGATGGCGAAGTGCTGGATAAATCCAGATACTTTACAGGGAAAAAATTATGGAGGCCGGCGAACAGTACACCTGCCATATGGGGAAATATCCCGTTATCTTCCTGTCCATAAAATCAGCAAAGCAGCCGGATTTTGATATGGTCTATAGCCGGATTCTAATAGATATTGTATCTGAATTTGAGAGGCACTCCTACTTGTTAGAGGGGGATGCACTTACAATGGTGCAAAAAAACGTTATAATGCTATCCTTGAGCATAACGTGGGAATGGCAGAAGTTACATTTTCCTTAAAGTTTCTGTCTGATTTCTTAGAGCGATACCACCGCCAGGAAACAATTATACTGATTGACGAATACGATGTGCCTTTGGAAAATGCCTATTTTAAGGGTTTTTACGGCCAGATGGTAGATTTTATGAGCTCCTTGCTTGAGTCTGCCTTAAAGACGAATGATTCCCTTCAGTTTGCAGTTATCACGGGCTGTCTGCGTACCAGCAGGGAAAGTATCTTTACCTGGTATCTAAAAGCAGTTGCCAGAAGCTTCCAATCAGATATGATTTATCTGGAAATGAAAATTCCAAACAGGGAAGTTCGTTATATCTATAACAATACTATAAAAGACTGGTTTTACCAAAAACCAGAAACCATGGACTTTTCTGGTTTATATCATGCGATATTATCTGGAGACACAGAGACAGCAGAAAACTTCTTGAAACAGCGGCTACGTGAGAGCATCAGCTTTATGGATAGTGCAGAAAAGTTCTATCATGGTTTCCTGCTTTGGCTGCTTGGCGGGCTGCAAGATTACAAGAAAAAATCCAATCTGGAAAGCGGATATGGACGATATGACATTACCCTTATACCGTATGACGAGCAGCAGCCAGCAGTTATATTAGAATTAAAGCGTGCAAAAAAATTTACCGAAATGGAAAAACTGTGCCAGGAGGCACTGCAGCAGATTGACGAAAAAAATTATGCAGATGTCCTTATTGACGAAGGGTATCCCTATATTTTAAAATATGGAATTTGTTTTTGTAAAAAAAACTGTATGGTCAAACTGTCAGGGAAGTTAAATACCCCGCAGCAAAGCTGACGGGGCATAGGAGGCAGAATCCTCCTCCAGCCAATACGGCCTAATATTCTTTCGGGTCTTTCAAGTCTTTTTTCGTAAAGGATGCATCCAGTGTCAGGCCGTCGCTTCCTTCCCAGCCTGTATAGGAAAATTTAAACTTTTTCCATTTTTTAGGTACTTCCCATACTATAAAACCTTTTTGTGACATATCTGGTTCTATATTAGTGAAGATAGTAGGATAGCCTTCTGGCTGGTTTACCAGCACGGTATTTTCCAGTGCCTTGCCGTCAGCTTCCACAGTCACCTCGTATGGATTGATATATGTTTTTTCTTTTCCGTTATTTTCAATTTCAAGGAAGAGCACCAGGAAAATGTTTCCTTTCTTCGGCTTGTCTGTACCAAAGTCTCCTTTTAATTTGCTATATTCTTTCAGCCCAAGGACAGATACATATCTGTTGCTGTCAGAATAATGCTCTTTCTGGGATATTTCCGCTTTCTTTGGCACAGGTGTCTGCTCGGCCTCTTCTTCCTGCTTTAGGAAAGCTTCGTTGGATTCCTTGCTGTCAGATGAAGAGGAATCCTTCTTTTCTGATGTGATGCCAGGGGATGTGGTAGAGTCAGGATTGCCGGTTTCCACTTTCCCACACCCTGTCATTAGACAGAGTACTAAAAGAACTACTGCCAGATGTTTTGCTTTCAGTTTCATATTACCCCTTTCTGCCTGCCTTTCTGTACTATAAGAAATCTAAAAGTTAATGTTTTCTGTTAAAGACTGCAAAACAATCTATAACAGCTTCTGTAGCAGGCTGTCCCTTTATTGTTATTCTGTATGATTTTCATGGTTCTTATACATTTCTTTTTCCGAAATTGTAAATTGTTGCCCTAAAGCTGTTCACTTTTTGTCCTATACGATACAAAAGCATACCACCAGCATTCTGACAAAAAGCTTCGTTTTTTAGTATAACACCGCAATTGTAGCAATTTCCTATTATATAAAATACTCCCTCCCCATCAGGGGAAGGAGCATAAAAACATTGTACTGTTTTTAATTAGATTATCTGGTATAGCCTAACTTCTCTGTACGGAGTTCTTTATCGCCATCCCATGTATTTGTTACTTTTGCAGCACCATCTGCATTTACAGTTACAGGAATTGTTGCGGAAACACTTGTTCCGTCAACAGTTGCAGTCAGTTTAAAGCTATCCTTAATCTCTGCACCTGTAATTGTTGCGTCTACAGAATTATTCTTGCTTACGGAGAAGCTGTTTGGTACATGAGCAAATTCATCAGTATTTTCCTTAATGTCAGATACTGCGAACTCAACTTCCCAGCCTTCATTCCTAAGTGAGCCGTTCTCCATTTTCATTACATCGCCATACTGGTCAAATACTAATGCAGCCAAATCTCCAGAATTGTATAAGCCATCCGTAACTCCAAAACTAACTTTTACATTATTACCTTTATCAACATTAGCAACAGCAAGTTTATAAGGTGTTACTGTACCAGCAGTCTGTTTTCCGCCCCAATTCTGTACAAAGCAGATTTCTGTAGGAACTGCCCTTCCATCAGATACTTTTACATTAGTCTTAGCTTTACCGTTTAATGTCTCATCATTCTGCGTAGTTGTGCTGTTATAAACAGTTACAGTCAAAGCCTTAGTAGCGTCAATTCTGGTATTCTTTGCAGAATTTGCATCATATAATTCATTCCACTTAATCTCACCTGGGTTAATACCTGTAATCTTATTACTAGCATCAATAATAAATGCTCCGCCAGATACAGCATAGTATGCCTGTGGTACTGTTAAAGTCTTAGAACCATAATTACCTACTACAGCAACCATTCCCTCAGTACCATTTTCAATAGTAAGGGCACCTTCAGCATCCCCACTGATAGCACCTGCGCTGACAGCGTCAATTGCAGAACCATTCTCGTATGGTGTCATATCAGTAATAAGACGCAATTTATTAATAGCTTTTAATGATACTCCGGAAAGTCTCTTCATAGGAACTACAGAGTAAGATGCATTCAATGCCTTTCCACATTCATCCCAATCAGATGTAGCACCGTTCTTTTCTACAACAGTATATTTTACAGAATCAGTTAATACACTTTCCACTACACCAAGATCTGCATTGTAAGTAATATCCTTGTCAGCACCGGTATAAACTTTTACAGCCTGTTCAACGCCTAAATGATTATTACTGTTGACAGATGCCTTTACACCATACTGACGGTTTCCTGCTAACTGATTAGCAGCTGACTTTGTAAAGAAGTCCCATGCTTTTCCGCCATCTAATTGCTCACCATACTGGTCAAGGTACTTCACACTATCGTTTGATGTAATATCAACAGTAGCTGAGCCACCTGCAACCAACGCATCTGCATCATCATTACCTAATTTAACCTTGCTGACAGTAGTCGGACGTCTCATATCTGAAACAGAAAGCATGAAGTTGCTTCCTTCTCCATTCATAACTGTAGCTGATAAGAAGATACGGCGATCCTGTCCATCAAATGACTCGCTTCTTGTATAACTTGGGTCTACCATTGCGCCTGCATCGTTATCCCAATGGTTTCTGTAGTTATTAGAGTCGGACCAATATAAAGCTGCAGTACCATCATTGTTTTCCTGTACCCAGAACTCAGTGCTGTCACCAGTCTGCAGGGAAAGAGAATTGGTAGAACGTACGATTGTCTCATAATTCTTAATGCTGTTGCCGTTTACATCCGTTGCCTCAAATGGGATAGCAACCCAAGAATCACCATCTGCAACAGTCTTTGAAGGTGCACTGATGCTGAATGTCTTCAATCTTGCAGCTTCACCAACTGTAAAGTTAATCTTTGTCTGCTTACCAGTCTTATTGGAGATTGCCATAAGGTTAACCTCACCGCCCTGGTCAGCATACATGCCTGGTTCCATCTTAGCAGAACTGTATTCTGTTCCGTCAATTGTATAAACATTGCCGTCTGTAATCTTGCTTCCATTTAATACCATTGGGTTATCAGCCGTAAAAGTCAGAGCTGCACCACTGGTACTGCTGATATTGTCATTTGCTGCATCCATTACCTGACCATCCTGGTCTTTTACAGTATAGAGCATTACATAAGTTTCTTCTTGGAAGTTTGCCGGCAGCCCCTGTGCAAGGTCTTTTACTTCCTTAGGAGTATCAGTCTTTGTATTTAAGAAACCTACAAACTCAATTGTGTCAATAGCCTGCTCTAAACCGATTGAAACTTCTGCCTGTGCAGTCTTTCCGCTCTTTGCATCAACACCTACAAGATAGAGCTTCTGGCCATATGTGAACTCAGTAGCATCAGACTTTGTAATCTCAAGGCGTCCTGTAGACTTGTTTGCTTTTACAGTACCTGAGCTTGCTGTCCATGTAACAGAAACAGAGTTTCTCATGCTTACAGCATACTGGTTGTAAACATCATAGTAAACAATTGCTGTCTTCTTGCCTGAATCTGGTTTCAGAAGAGCCTGTGTGCTTGTAATCTTGATTTCTTCAACACGCTCTGCCTCTACTACAACATCCTTGCTTACTGTAGCATCGCCAAGTTTTGCTGTGATCTTGTATGTGCCTACAGCAAATTTGGACTTGCTTACGAATGTAGCCTTGGCACCTTCTTTTGTTGCAGTACCCTCAATGTTAGCGCCATCTTTTGTTACAGTAATTTCTGTGTCAGCTGGCACGTCAGATGCAAATGTAGCTTCAATCTTGTCAGTGTCAATTGCCTTTGCCTCTGTCATCTCCGGAAGCGTCTTAGGAGCTTCACTTGGTGCATCTGTTGGCGCATTTGACGGTGCATCCGTAGGGGTATCACTCGGGGCCGTGCTAGGCGAATCCGTTGGTGCTGCGGCGTCCTTTGTGACAGTGACTGCTACTGTGGCCTTGTAGTTGCCAGTTATTATAAAAAATAGTAGATTTCGGGCTAAATGTCTTTTTTAAAAGGTTTATAAGAAGAAAAAAATAGAAATGAGAAAGAATAAATATGGCATGATACCTTTTTGATACCTTTACTAACATTCATAATATTTTTTGAAAAACAGCAAAAGATAAAGGACATTGAAAAACTTTTTTGCATAAGAGAGAAATTAATTATACTTAATTGGTTTTAATTTAGATGTATTTTTGTTACAATGTAGAATAGCATCAAAAAAAGTGTCGAAAAATGTCGAAGTTTGTCGGTACATAAGACCTGTTTTCGGCATATTAAATCTGAATTTGGGTTACGGGAGAAGTCCAAATTTATTTGCAAAGATTTTTTGTGAAAAAAGGTATCATACAGGTATCACGCAAAAAGCTTAATTTGTTACCTATACAATAAAAAAAGTTAAAACAATGTATTTTAATTCATGGAAAAGCATATAAAATTTGTTGTTTTCCACAAGGTATTTCTTAAGTATGCCTATATTTGTAAATATGTTAATAAAAATATAGCATATTGTCAATTGCTTTTGAGGCATAGTATCTATAATTATTTTCATAAATGTTATAGCAATGCTTATGGATTACATATATTTAAAAAAACTATATTTTAGGATAAATAGTTACAATACAACAGAAAGGAACGATACAAAAGAAGGGAGAACAAGATGGCTGTTTACAAAGATGAGGCAAGAGGAACCTGGTATGCATCATTCCATTATTGCGATTGGACAGGGCAGAATAAAAGGAAACTGAAAAGAGGTTTTCGGACAAAACGTGAAGCGGTGCAGTGGGAGCAAAATTTCAGATTAAAGGAAGCTGCCAGCCTTGATATGACATTTGAGGCATTTATAGAGGAGTATACAAGAGACAGGAAAGCAAAATTGAAAAGAAGTACATGGGAAACAAAAGAGTATATTATCAGGACAAGGCTGATGCCGTATTTTGCGGATAAGAAAATGAATAGCATAAGGCCAACTGATATTATCCATTGGCAGAATGAGATGATTGCATACAGGGATGAAAAAGGAAAGCCATTTAAGCCAACCTATTTGAAAACACTGCAGGCTGAATTAAGCGCTATTTTTAACCATGCTATCCGTTTTTATGAGTTAAAAGATAATCCAGTAATTAAGGCAGGCCCGCTTGGTAAAGCAAAAGCAGACGAGATGCTTTTTTGGACAAAGGACGAATTTTTGAAATTTTTATATGCGGTAAGCAATAAGCCATTGTCGTATGTAGCGTTTCAGATTTTATATTGGTGTGGAATCCGGGAAGGTGAATTGTTGGCGTTAACATTAGGAGATTTTGATTTTAGCAGAAAAACAATGCATATTACAAAATCATATCAGAGGATTAAAGGGGAAGATGTGATTACGGACCCTAAAACCCCAAAAAGTGTCAGGGATGTTATTGTACCAGATTTTTTGTGTGAAGAAATCTGTGGTTACGCAAAGGAAAATGGATTTGCAAAGGAAGACAGGCTGTTTCCGGTTACAAAAAGTTATATGCATAAAGAAATGACAAGGGGTGCGGAAAAGTCAGGGGTAAAACGTATCCGGGTACATGATCTCCGGCACTCCCACGTATCACTTTTAATACATATGGGATTTTCGGCAGTTGCAATAGGAAAGCGAGTTGGGCATGAAAGCCAGGATATCACATTCCGTTATGCACATATGTTTCCAACAGAGCAGGAAGTTATGGCAGATATGTTAAACGATGCTTTTCAGAGTGCAAGTCTGTCGGAAGGGGCGTTATGAGGAACTTTGCGCGGGTCAAATACCCTATCCCTCTGGGGCGAAACTTGCCAAGGAATCGAAGGTTCCTTTAAAGAAACCAGGTCATGCCTCGTTGCGCTGCAGCGGTGGATTTGACTTTTAAGCAGTTCCAAAGAATTTTAATAGAATAGGACAGAACCAATGTTATGCGATTCTGTCCTATTTTTATTCTCGCGTATGCAACGAGCCAAACGCAATGCTTGCAAGGAACTGAAAGTTCCTTTGCACTTGGCGACTGCGCGCGGGTCAAATACCCCGCCCCTCTGGGGCGAACAAGCTAAAGAGAAGTTAGGTCATGCCCCGTTGCTCTGCGGCGGGGTATTTGACTCTGAAAATATCAATGCTAAGGAACTGCTAAGGGGATATAGCTTACCCCTTATTGTATGCAATATTTTTGATATTTTTATCTGTTTTCAATACATGGTTAATGCCAAGGCCCATACCAGCCAGTGCAAAGAAAATCGGTGCGACAGTAATGCAGGAATCATTTGTCAGTCCCATAATCAGATAACCAATTATGCTTGTGAGGACCGCAACGCCGAATTTTGGAAGGTAGCCCTGGAAATCATTTTTCCAATAAATACGAAAACTGCTTATAACATACCAGCCGAAAAAGGCAAGGAATGCAAGAAGTGATAAAACACCGGTCTGAACAGCAATCTGCAGATATAGGCAGTGGGGTTTTGTAACCATTTGAGTTGCAAAGCCTGCATTGACCATGCTGACTCTGTCATCATTAGGGAAAGCAATTACAAAAGTATCTGGTCCTGAACCAAGTAAAAAATATTCTTTTAGCAATGGAAAAGTCTTAGACCAGATATATCCACGGCCGCTTGCAAGACGTTCATGGGTTGCAAAATACCCAGTTGTTTCTGGATGTTTTGTCATTTTTACCAGTTTATTCCCAATCATAGAATAAAAAGAAGTATCGCCTTCTCTCATTATATTTGTGAAAAACCAGTTATAGCCTTCAATCTGTACAGTAAATCCATTAAATTGTTCTGAACGGATTGAACCAATCAGAAAAGGAAAACGTTCATCCGAAACGCTGTAGTAGGATGTACTTTCGTCAAATGCACAGGAAATGGATGCTTTATTTTCATCAACCAGCGTAAATGAGTCATTACCAGCCTCATCCTGTGTAACATAGAGGAAAAGTTGTGAGTCATTATACGTTATTGTTACATTATCATCATTTGTTTCGATACTTTTTAAAGCATGTTGAGTTTCAGGAACGTCAAACATTTCTTTCAGGCGGTTTATTAAAATATCCTGATTCATCATATTTATAATAAAAAATGCAATGAATGCAACAGCAATAATAGTGATGCTGGTAACCCAGTTTTTAATAAATACCTTACGCATGCAGACAAGCATAACGATAAATGAAATGATTAAGGCAACAATTCCCGCGCGGGACTGTGATGCAAAAAGAATCAGCAGGAGAGCAGCAATTAATATCCCATAAATAAGGCGCTGCCAAATTTTTTTTGCAGTAAAAATTAAAGCAACTAAAATCGGGACAGTTAATGTTACATAGAATCCGACATAATTTGGGTTATATACAGAAAGATATGGGCGTCCCAGTTCAAATTTGAAGTCCAGTTTTCCGCCTGTATAATCGGATGGGGTAATTAATTTGCTGGCAAACTCTGTACGGAAAAAGTCGTGGGAAAATACTTGGGAAAGCCCCAGCAGCACCGTTAAAAGAATGCCAAGGATAAACCATTTCATTGTACGCTGGATAGAATCTTCCGTCCGTAATACAAAAAAAGCGTAGTATGCAATTATGCAGTAGCCAATCAGCACCCATACCGATTCAAATTGGTCATAAATTCCATGAAAAGAAAAATATGAATTTTCAGAAAGGAGTGCAGAAAATAGGGAAATGCCAGCATAAACTGCAAGGGGAATTAAGTTTTTCCACCATAAAACTTTCTGTTCTTCAATAAAACAGAGATAAAGTAAAATCAATAGCATACAGCCGCATGCTATTAACACAAATACCATCTTATAATATAGGAAGAAATCGATCATAGTTTCCGGGGCAGGAAAGTTAAATTCTTCAAGGTGTGTATTGTATTTATAATAATATGTGATTAAAGGGATAAATGCCAGTATAGCAATTAAAGGTGCCAGTACAAGTAATGGCTGCTTATCGCGGCGGTCTGCCTCCAGCTTTTTTTGCCGTTCTCTTTTCGATTTTTTTGTATCATAATTTGCCATAGTAATCCTCATTTCTGCGCTGCTTTTAATTTCCCAGATTTTCTGAGGTTATGTACTAATACAATAAATATACTGCCAGGCAACGCGCGGGCCGTATATTTCGGACTTCTGCTTTTGAGGGCAGACAGCATAAAGGTACATAATGTTAAATTCCATAATAATTATACATGAATTACAATAAGAAGCAATAGGAAAAACAGCCTTTCCAGTCAATTTTAGGAAAAGAGCTAAAATTTTATGTGCAGGTACAACGATTTCAGCCTTTTTCAGAAATAGACCGTGAATAGTAAGTTTAGGTAACAATTTTTTGGCAAATATGCTAATAATTACTTGACAAAAGCTGAAAGCTGTGCTTGTTTTTATAAAAACGATATGCTATACTAACACATGTGTTACCTATGTTATTAAGTTTTAAGGAAGATTTTGAAGCGATTTGTAAGTACATTGTATTGGTAAGCCAGTATGCAGATGGTTTCCAAAAGGGGCCAGGTTTGGTACATAAGTATTAGGAAGCCAGTCTTTTGGAGAAATGGTGGTAAAAAAGAGATTAGCTGCTGGTTAACTTATAACTTAAAGTTATGTAAATTTATGTACTGAAAGAGGAGATATTAAGATGAATCAGAACAGTTCTTGGAAGAAGACGGAAGAAGTTGAAATTAATTTGCTTGATTTGCTACAGAAGCTTATCCTGCAATGGAAGCCAATTTTAGCATGTGCAATAGTTTTTGCGTGCTTGCTTGGCGGCTATAAATATATGAGAGATAAAGGCACTGCTGAGACGGCAGACAATAGCGAATTTATCAAAGAGATTGTTTTAACAGATGCAGAGCAGAAAAGTGTAAATACAGCAATAAAGCTTTCAGAGGAAATTGACGGGATAGAAGAGTATTTAAAGGATTCCGTGTTGATGAACATTGACCCGTACCACAAGAACCGCGTGGTTTTGCTATACAGTATTGACGATGCTACTAAAAAAACAAAACAGAAAATTGTAGAGAGTTACCTGAATTTTTTGGGTTCCGGCAGGATGCTTGATTATATTATAGAATCTGACAGCGAAAAATGGAATATGGATAAAAGTTATCTCGCAGAGCTTTTTTCAGCATACCAGAGGTCAGATAACTCTTATCAGATTATTATGAATGACACAACGGCAGAAACCTTAATATATATAGAGACAACTGGCAAAGATGCAGAGATGGCAAAGGATTTGGCAGCAGCGGTACAGGATGCATTAAAAGAGTATCATTCAACGGTAAAGGAATCTGCTGGTGAACATGTACTGACATTGCTTAGCAATGAAGAAAGTGTGCGGGCAGATAATGATATTGTAACAAGGAAACATGAGAGAAATACTACTTTAGCTTCAAACCTGACAACATTAAAAAACCTCACAGATGCTTTTAGTGAAGAACAGAAAGCTGTATATGAGAATGCAATTAAAAAAGAGGGTGAGAAGCAGAAAAAAGTTGTAAGCGCTGGCATTAGCAAAAAATATATATTGCTTGGCTTTATAGGAGGCATTTTTGTATATTGCTGTCTTTACGCCTGCTGGTATTTGTTGCGTGATACAATTAAGAGCATGGCAGAGCTAAAGGATCATTATAACTTCCCATTTTATGGGGGGATTGTATTGAAAAAGGGAGCAAAAGGGAATGGACAGGATTTATCAGGAAGCCAGAAAGATGCATTTGAAAGAGAAAAGGCTCAGATGATGAACCGTGTCAGGCTTGCATGCCAGAAGCAGGGAGCTTCTATGATATGCCTTGCGACGGACTTTTCTTTAAACGAACAGGAAAAGGAGTGCTTGGACAGTGTATCAAAACAGCTTAAAGAATGGGGAATTAACACTGTTTTAGGCGAAAATATCAGTGGCAATATTTCTGTCTGGGATAAACTGACAGAGGCAGGGATTGTTCTTATGGTATATAAGATAGGGACTACTACACATCAGATGATAGATGAAGAAATGAACTTTTATCTGGAAAATGATATTGCTGTAATTGGTGCGGTTGCTTTAGAAAGCAAATAGCAGACGGATAAAATAACTTGTGCTTTTAGCAGATAGTTTCTAAAGAACAGCAGAGAATATGTATAGGGAATGGTGCATAGGATGAATACAGGGGGAAAACAGGACAGGGAAAAAAGAATATGGCCAATGGAACTGGTAAATGATACGCCTCTCTGGGTAAGGGCAGTGATGCTTTTGCTGTTCGATGCCCTGGCAGTCTATTTATCCAGTTTTCTGGCTCTGGCAATCCGGTTTGAGTTTGATCTTTCAAAGATTGATACCATGTGTATTGATTCAGTTTATCGTTACCTGGTGGTAAATGTACTTTGTACGATTGTGGTATTTTATTTGTTTCGGTTATATACCAGCTTATGGAAATATGCCAGTGTACAGGAGCTTTGTAACATAGTTTTTGCGGTGGTAACCACAGGGGTTCTTCAGTTAATTGGTATGCATTTAATGCAGGGGGTAGTTCCCCGGAGCTATTATGTTCTGTATATATTTTTGATGCTGTTTTTTGAGATCTGTATCCGATTCTGTTACCGTTTTTTTCGGTTTTTCCGAAATGAGTTTGGCTCGACGAGAAAGAGCACATCAAATGTTATGGTAATTGGTGCCGGGGATGCAGGCGCGGCTATTTTAAAAGAAATGTGCCTTAGTAAATATGTAACGCAGCAGGTACGCTGCTTTATTGATGACAGCACAGCCAAGCAGGGGAAATATATACAGGGATGTCCGGTAGTCGGAGGGCATGATAAAATATTAGAAGCAGTTGAAGAATATCAGATTGAAAAGATTATTATAGCCATCCCAACGGCAGCAAAAAAGACGATAAGAAAGTTAGTAGATATCTGTCAGCAGACGGATTGTGAAATACGGATTTTGCCAGGGACTTATCAGTTGATTAATGGGGAGGTCAGCGTTTCACAGCTTCGGGAAGTCAGCATTGAAGATTTGCTTGGCAGAGACCAGATTCAGGTAAACCTGGAAGAAATATTAGGTTATGTAAAAGGAGAGACGGTGCTGGTAACGGGCGGAGGCGGCTCCATTGGAAGTGAAATCTGCAGGCAGCTTGCAAAGCATGAGGTAGGCCGGCTTATCATTGTGGATATATACGAAAACAACGCATATGAAATCCAGCAGGAGTTAAAGCATGATTATCCAGAATTAAATCTGGAGGTGCTGATTGCATCTGTCCGGAACACAAACCGCATGAATATGATTATGGAAACATACCGTCCTGCTGTTGTGTACCATGCTGCAGCGCATAAGCATGTGCCATTGATGGAGGACAGTCCAAATGAGGCAATAAAAAATAATGTTTTTGGGACGTTCAAGACAGCTCAGGCAGCAGGAAGGAACGGCGTGAAGCGTTTCGTTTTGATATCCACTGACAAAGCAGTAAATCCTACGAATATTATGGGGGCGTCCAAACGCATTTGTGAAATGATTATCCAGACACTGAACAATCAGTATAAAACAGATTTTGTCGCAGTGCGTTTCGGAAATGTACTGGGAAGCAATGGCAGTGTTATTCCGCTTTTTAAAAGGCAGATTGCAGCAGGCGGGCCGGTGACAGTGACGCATCCGGATATTATCCGCTATTTTATGACAATACCAGAGGCAGTATCTTTAGTGCTGCAGGCTGGCGCCTATGCGAAAGGCGGAGAAATCTTTGTCCTTGATATGGGAGAATCTGTTAAGATTTTAGACCTTGCTAAAAACTTAATCCGTTTGTCAGGATATAAGGTAGGGGAAGATATAGAGATTCATTTTACAGGATTGCGCCCAGGAGAAAAGCTTTACGAAGAACTTCTGATGGATGAAGAAGGGCTGCAGGATACAGAAAACCAGTTAATCCACATTGGAAAGCCAATTGACTTTGATGAAGAAAAATTTTTGAACCAATTAGAAGAACTGGGCAATGCTACGAATAAAGACAGCCAGTCTATAAGAAGGATGGTTCAGAAGATTGTGCCGACATATGTGATAAAAAAAGATGATTTGTAGTTACTATTCACAGCTGATTTCATAAAATAGAAAGACTCGTTGTGCTTGCACGCAAGAAGATGACTATTTTATGAAATTAGTGTGCAGGCTGTCCTAAACATCATAAGTAAAACATAAGCTGCCGGTTTTGCAGCGTCTGACGGCTTTGCCGGCAGGTTTTACGCATGATTGTTAGGACAGCCGTGAATAGTAACGATTTGTAGGTTTTTTAATATATTTTATGTTAAGGATGTATAGGAGAAATCAATGAACGCTAAATTACGGAAAGATATAATAGAGTGGGATGTAAGAAACTGGGGGACAGTAATTGATTTTATTGAAGCGAATCATATGGATTTTAAAGGAAAAATCGTACTGGAATTGGGTGCGCGTAATGGTGGATTGAGCCTATATTATGCTTTAAAGGGGGCGAAAGTTGTGTGTTCCGATTTGGAAGGGCCAACAAAGGAAGCGCATAAATTGCATGAAAGATATGGAGTAAGCAAGTCTGTAGAGTACGCGGCAATTGATGCAACAGATATTCCAGACAAATATAAAGGAAAGTTTGATTATATTACGTTTAAATCTGTGATTGGAGGAATCGGTTCATGGAATGATTTGAAAGCACAAAAAAGATGTGTGGCATGTTGCTATAAATGTTTAAAACCCGGTGGCCGGTTGATTTTTGCAGATAATATGAAAGCTTCAGTAGTTCATCGTATTGCAAGAAGATTATTTGTAAAATGGGGTGACAAATGGCACTATGAAACTAAAAAAGAAATTCATATGCTGATGCGGAAATTTAAGCTGATTGATGAAAGATATGTAGGTGTAGCCGGATGCTTTGGGAGAAGTGAAGAAAGCAGGAACAGGCTTGGAAAACTTGATAGCTGCTTTTTAAATAAGATTGTCCCTGATTCCTGGAAATATATTGGAATGTATATTTATGAAAAGAAGTAGTAACTATATTGGAGCAAATTGTATAGTGTATTAGTTTTTATATAGTTTGCGTACGCGGGAATTATATGATATTGAGGGCGTGCATAGGAAAGCGCAGAAATGAGGGAGCATGATAAAAAGAACGATAGCATTTTCGCCGCCAGATATAACAGAGGCAGAGATTGCAGAAGTAAGTAAGGTGCTTAGAAGCGGCTGGATTACAACAGGGCCAAAAACGAAAGAATTTGAAAGCAGGATTGCAGAATATTGCGATGTCAATAAGGCTGTGTGTCTCAATTCAGCAACGGCATGTTTAGAATCTATCCTTCGGCTGCTTGGGGTTGGGGAAGGAGATGAAGTAATTGTTCCAGCTTACACATATACTGCCACAGTCAGCCCGGTTTGCCATGTTGGTGCAAAACCGGTGATGGTCGATACAGCAAAAGATAGTTTTGAGATGGATTACAATCAGTTAGAAAAGGCAGTTACCGAAAAGACAAAGGTAATTATTCCAGTGGATTTAGCTGGAGTTATGTGCGATTATGGGCAGATTTTTTCTATTGTTGAACAGAATAGAAATAAATTCTCTCCTAAAAATGACTTGCAAAAGGCTTTTGGAAGGATTATAGTAGTAGCGGATGCTGCACATGCCTTTGGGGCTGTCAGGGATGGAAAGAAATGTGGTGAGATGGCAGATTTTACAAGTTTTTCATTCCATGCTGTCAAGAACCTGACCACAGCAGAGGGTGGGGCTTTAACTTGGAAACCTGTAGACGGGATAGATGATGATTGGATTTATCATCAGTTTATGTTGTTATCCCTGCATGGGCAGTCTAAGGATGCACTGGAAAAGACAAAAGTAGGCGCTTGGGAATATGATATTGCTTCTCCGGCATATAAGTGTAATATGACAGATATTATGGCATCTATTGGGCTGGTTCAGTTAAGGCGGTATCCAGAGTTATTGCTTAGAAGAAAAGAGATAATCCAGAGGTATGATGGTGCATTTAGGTCATTAGGAATCTGCACAGTCAGTCATTATTCAGAGAACAGGCGGTCAAGTGGGCATCTGTACCTTATGCGCATTCCTGGAATAACAGAAAAGCAGCGTAATGAATTGATTGTTCGGTTGGCTGAACAAGGGATTGTGACGAATGTACACTATAAACCGTTACCAATGATGACGGCATATCAGAACATGGGATTTCTCATTGAAAATTACCCCAATGCATATCGACAATATCAAAATGAGATTACATTGCCCCTTCATACAAAGTTAACAGAAGAAGATATTGCATATATCATTGAAACCGTAAAAAAACAGGTTCAAGTTAGATAAAAATCAGAGGTTAATAAATATTCTATTTGGAGATGAACGGACTGTAGGTGTATTAGAATAGTTTTTGTTATAAAATGTGTGGTTTTATCATAAAGATTGCATAATTAAATAATTTGTGAGGAAGCTGACATGATGAAATTGAGAGATTGGGAAGATTTGCCAAAGAATATGCAGACAAAAGAAGTATGGAAATATTATCAAATTCTTACAAGGAAAAGAAAGAGTATCGTTGTAAAACGGGTTTTTGATATAGTATTTGCAATTATATTATTGATTGTTTTAAGTCCAGTTATGTTGGTTATTTCGATAATGATTGCCCTAGATTCAAAGGGTGGGGTGTTTTTTCATCAAGTAAGGGTTACCACATATGGAAAAAAATTCTATATACATAAATTTCGGACTATGGTAAAAGATACAAGTAGGGATGAATCTCAGGTTGCGGCAAATAACGATGAACGTGTTACAAGAGTGGGAAAAATACTAAGAAGGTCTCGTTTAGATGAAATCCCGCAGTTAATAAATGTTCTAAATGGAGATATGTCTTTTGTAGGTACCCGGCCTGAAACAATTCGATATGTAAAAAAATATAATAGGGAAATGTTGGCTACTTTATTACTTCCTGCTGGAATTACAAGCGAAGCAAGTATTTGTTATAAGGATGAGGCAGATCTATTAAATATTGCAGATGATCTAGATGCTGCCTATTTGTCAAAAATTCTTCCGGCAAAGATGGAATATAACTTGGAGAGTATCAGGAGGTTTAGTTTTTTGGGGGAAATTAGGACGTTGTTGAGGACAGTGAAAGCCGTGTGGGGGAAAGAATACGAGACAAAGGGGTAAATTGTGTGAAACAAGAAGAATTTTCTGTACTAATGTCATTATATTATAAAGAAAAGGCACAATATTTTGATGAATGTATGCAAAGTATAATTAGACAATCTGTAAGACCGGCAGAAATAGTTATTGTTCTAGATGGACCAATATCAGGAGCGTTAAAATCTATTTTAATAAAATACAAAAAAAAATATGACAGTTGGATAAAGATAATTCCTCTTAAAAGGAATAGAGGGTTGGGACTGGCATTAGCAGAAGGCCTACTTCAGAGTTCTCATGAATTAGTTGCACGTATGGATACTGATGATATTGCAAGAGAAGATAGATTTGAAAGGCAACTGGTTGAGTTTAAAAAAAATCCATTGTTGGATATATGTGGTAGCCATATTATTGAGTTTCAAGGAAATATAAAAAATAAATTATCTGAGAGAAGAGTGCCGTTAAAGCAGAAGGATATAGCTGAATATCAAAAGCAGAGAAGTGCTTTTAACCACATGACAGTTATGTATAAAAAATCGACAGTATTAAAGGCTGGAAATTACCAGCATGCTCCATTAATGGAAGATGATCTGATGTGGATCCATATGTTGCAAGTTGGTGCAAAATGTATGAATATAGATGATTCCTTAGTCTATGCAAGAACAGGATATGAGATGATTGAACGACGAGGTGGTTATGAATATTTAAAAAAATATATAACTGGAAGAAAGCAGATATTAGATACTGGTTATATTACTTATTGGGATTATTGGAAAACAGTTGTGATTCAAACTATAGTGGCTTTATTACCTAAAAAATTAAGATTATTATTTTTTGTTAAATTATTGAGATGAAAAGGAAAATATGTGATGAAAAAAGCGTTACTATTAACTGGTATTAGTTGGATGGATCCGTTGCAACGGCATCAGCAATTTGCAAGTTACTTAAGTAAATTGGGATATGAAGTATATTTTGTAGAACATATCGTCTCATCAAAATTTAGTATTAAAAAAGTTATACAATTATTTAAAACTGCAAAATTGAATAGGACAAGGCCGAAAAATGAAATACCTTCACATGTACATTTAGTAAATATGGGATTTATAAACCCTGGTAATGGCTTCTTTGCTTTAGTAAATTTTTTTAAAGTAATAAAAATGCTAAAAGTTTATGGAAAAAAGTATGACCTTGTTATTAATTACTTACCCATTAACACTACAAGATTTATTTTAAATAATATTGAAAGAAAGAATACTATTTATGATTGTGTACGCAATTTTAATGGTTGGGGGGGATATTATAAAAGTATAGAAAAAGAGGAAGCATATTTAAGTAGTATAGTGAATGCGATATTTTGTGACTCATTTTATTTAAAAAATAAATTTCGTAATGCAGAAGTACCAGTTATACAATTTTTTCCGATTGCTAACGATAAATGGTTAGAAGGTTGTGCAATAAAAAAAGATATAATGAAAATTAAAAAAATTGGTTATTTTGGTACGATTGATAAACATATAGATATCAATGTTTTTAAATTATTAATAAACCGTGGCTATGAAATTCATTTTTGGGGAGTTATAGAATGTGAAGTAGATTTAAAATTATATAGGCATGGATATGTAAAAGATTTGGGCGTTCTGGCGTCACAGATTATTGCTACTGTTGATGCAATATTGTTACCTTATCGGGGGAATATGGATGGAGTTATTCCGGCTAAGATGTTTCAGGCACTTAGCACTAAATTGCCTGTATTTTGTAGTAACTTTTATGATTCAAGATATCTCAACAAATATATCTATGTATATAATAGCAAAAAGGAATTAGTAGAACTAATGAGTAATTACACATTAAAGCAACATATGGAAAAAGTAAAGTGTATTGATGAATTTTTAGGAGGAAAAGATGAAAGTAATCAGTTTCAGAAATTTAAGCGTGCAATTGAATAGGTCTTTGCTTGAAATATTGCTTTCTATTTATGTTGTATTAGGGGCATTGACAGGAATCCCAATACTTTCTCATACATTTTATTTTGTAGGAATTTTAGTGGTTTTTTCTTCTTATATTATTTTGTACAGTATGAGAGGATTTTCACGTAAGATGTTTATTGTTCATTTTGAAATTCTTTTAGTGATATTTGGAATACTTTTAGGTTTTTTGCTTAGAGATGTACCTTTCAGTTTAATCTTTACTAGAATAATGACTTTGCTCTGCATTTTTGGGATAACGATATGCTTTGCCCCAGAATTGCAAATTGATATTGAAAATGTGTTGCGCCTAATTAGGAAAATGCTTTTGTTTATATCAATAGTAATGTTTATAGATATAATGATGCAAAAAATAGTTGGTATTGGTATTTGGAAGCCAATAATGTATTTGGGATATCGTTATTCAGGTCCATTTTATGATTCCAATTATGCAGCAGTTTATTTAGGATGCACTCTTTTATTGGTTGTTTTAGGTGGTGGGTACAAGGTAGGAAAAAAAGTTTTTTTTGCCACAATACTGCTTTTAGATATTTTTTTCTGTGGTTCTTTAACAGCTTTTTTAGGATTGTTTATTACATTTTTGATGATGCTGTTTTTAAAGAATTTGTCATTTAACAGAATTATTTATATACATATAATATTTTTAGTTATGTATGTTTTTATTCTTTGCCTTTGGAATAATAATCAAGAATTATTTTATGATGCGGGGATAGGAATTTTGAGTAAAGTTTATCATGAAGGTGCAGAAGCAAAGTATATATCGTTGCAAATGAGGTTTGCTGCACAGTATAAAGCATTAGAAATAGGTGTACAAAGTTTTTGGGGAGAAGGTCCGCATCAATTAGTGCCTCAACTTGGGAGGGATACGCATAATTCCTTTTTCAGTATTTTTTTTGAAGAAGGATATTTAGGAATGCTGTTGATAATGTTGTCATTAAAGTTTCAAGCAAGAAAAATTTGTAAATTGGCTAAGTCAATGGTCATTTTTGTGACAATTAGCATATTTATGCTGGATATTCATTATACAACTGTATACACTATTTTGTTATTTGTAATTCAATTAGAAAATATTGCAGGAACTAAACATGAATGTGTATATAGGTTAAAAGGAGTAGATAAATATGAATGGAATTGATTTTGTAAAAAATCTTGTTAAATATTGCATACCATCATTGATATCTGCAGTAGTAGGAATATTAGTTATTCCTCTTATTACAAATAGTTATCCAGCATATGAATATGGGAAAATTAACTTGTTTTATTCAATTGCAAATACATTATTTTTATTTGTTGTGTTAGGTTTGGACTCAGCGTATTTTCGTTTTTTTTACGAACTGCCAGAAGGATATTCTAGGCAGAGGCTATTTAAACTTTCACTTATAGTAGGTATAGTCAATTCTTTTTTGCTATTTATTATTTGCAGATTTTTTTTTCAAAATGAAGTCACAGAATATTTATTTGGTGAAAATAATACTGACTTACTAATAGGAATGCTAATTTATATTATAGGTCTTATTTTTTTAAAATTTGTGGGATATGAATTAAGAATGAAGGATAAGGTTAAAATGTATAATTTTGTGCAGATAGTTTACATTTTAACAAACCGTGTATTGTTTGTAGGTTTTGCACCAATTTCTACATCATATGTTTACGGAAATTGGATCACAGCAATTTCCACATTTTTGTTTGGCATTATATTTTTGTATTGGGTAGAAAAGGATCATTTTTATTTAGAGAATCCTAAATATTTACTTAGCCAAGGGACGAAAGAAATATTTAAATTTAGTATACCTTTGATGCCAACTACATTGATGGTATGGATGAATAATTCAGTTGCAAAGTTTATATATTCATATTTTGGGGACTATATGGCAATTGGTACTTTTTCAATAGCGACGAGCGTAGCTAATATTTTTTCGATTGTACCTGCTGCATTTACAACATATTGGTCGCCTTTTATATACAAAAATTATAAGACGAATCAGGATTTTATTAAAAAGGTGCACGATTATATAGTATTTTCCTGCCTGCTTTTATTTCTCCTTTTTTTTGTTTTTCAGGAAGTTATTTACTTTTTTGTTGGAGGAGACTATAAGATGACCAAAAGTTTTTTCCTTTTAGTTATGCTTAATCCAGTGCAATCATTAATTTGTGAAACGACTAGTTATGGCATAATGTTTGAGAAAAAAACGAAATTTAATTTATACATTTCAATAATTGCGTTCGTAACAAATGTGGTAATTACTTTTATAAGTTATAGAACATTTGGGGAAATAGGAGCTGCAATTGGTGTGGCAATGTCCGCAATTATTCAATTGATACTGAAAACACTGGTTGGTCAATATTTTTATAGAACAATTAATTCACCATCTAGAACGATTATAAGTATAAGTTTAATTATTTTTTTATCAGTTGCCAATATTTTTATTTATTCGGAAATTTATATGAAAATAGGTATAGCGTTTCTAGTTTGTATATCAGGAATATTTCTTTATAAAAACAATTTAAATGAAGTAATAAATATAATGAAATTAATAATTAGGAATAGAAAGTAAGGAAAAAAGATGATAGATTTTTTATTATTATATGAGAATAAAAGTAGAGAGATGGAAGGTCTTTGTTTGTTAAAAATGGAGTTAGAAAAAAGAGGATATTATGTAGTTTTAGATCAGGTACAATATTTTTATAAAAAAAGATACAAAGTTAAAGTAGTGGTGGTGCCATTTCTATATAATAATAATGATATTTATAGATATATTTATTGTATATGTGGTAAAGTTAATAAAATATTAAATTTAAGATGGGAGCAGATTTATTCTCGAAAGATGGAAGAAAATTTAGCTAGTTTCTTTTATCCTAAGGGTGAAGCAAAAAAGGTAATTCAGCTTTGTTGGGGGGAGGCAGAGGCTGACAAGCTTTTAAAACTAGGTGTAAGAAAGGAGTTAATATTTATAACAGGCCCTATTCATTTGGATTTAATAACAAAACCTGGATATTTTGAAAAACGAGAATACTTGCAAAAAAAATATAGACTTGCAGAAAATAAAAAATGGATTTTATTTATTTCCTCTTTTTCAAATGCAACGTTTACAGAGAAAGAAAAAATAGAAGCGATGAAAATGTTGGGGAAAGAGAGGGTTGATTTTATTGATCTTTCAATAAAATCGAAAAAAGAAATATTAGAGTGGTTTAAACAGATTATAAAAGAAAAAAATGATCAGTATGAGATTATATATAGACCACATCCTAGTGAAAAAAAAGATGATATTTTGAGAAATTTAGAAGCTAAGAATAAAGGGTTTCATATTATAACAGATGATTCAGTTGGACAATGGATTGCATGTTCCGATTTTGTATTAAATTGGTATAGTACTTCAGCAATTCAGAGTCAATTGTTGAAAAAAGGGAATGCTATTCTTAGGCCTATACCTATTTCATATGAAATGGATTTAGAAATATTTAGTGACGCAACTGTTATTGATAGTTATAAAGGATTAGTTGAATATTTAAGCAGTAAAGCCGATGCTTTAATGGATAATTTTGTATTTAATAAATATTATTTCTTTGATTCAACGTATGCATATCAAAGGATAGCCAATATTTGTCAGGAAGTTTTGAATAACAATGCTTTGTCAAAAATTAGATATAATACAATTTTACATGAAACTTCGTGGTTTGAAAGACTTAAATTTGAAATACTCTATAAGTTATATGTTCCGTTATTGAGATTCTTGAAAAATAAAAAATTGTCAACCCTTTTTAGTGGTTCTGTTTCATATGATATGGTGTCAAGAAATACAGTAGCAGAAAGTGAGTTAAGCAGTATAAAGAAAAGATTGAGTAAGATTCTTGGTAAGGGGGAATGATATGCGCGGAAAAATAAAGATTTTAGCTGGTGAGGTAAAAGGAATGATAGAAAAACCTTGGCTTCCATTACGAGAAATTCCACAAAAAATATCATATGATGATGTGTTATTGCTTGAAGGGGTATATGTAGCGGAGGTTTTCTTTGAAAATGGGAAAAGGCTTATTTTTTCTTCACTTTCTGGTGGCATTGAATTGTATTATGCTGTTTTTAAGGGAAAGGTAGTTTATGATACAGATTTCTGGCAGCTTTCTAAAAAGATAGAGAAAATGACATTAAATAAATCAGAAAGGGCTTTTTTTGAAAGAAAAGGATATTTGAGACCAGGTAAAACGCTCTTTAATGAGATACACAGGCTTAAGCTTGGGTGTGGGTTATTAATATGCAGTAATGAGTTTAAGATAGTTGAATTAAAAAGAAAAGATTGGAATATAAATTATAAAAAATTTCTTGATACTCTTAGGAATAGTATAAAAATGCATTTAAACATTATGGAAAAACAAAAGAATGCACTCCTTTTTAGTGGTGGAAAAGATTCAGCGTTATTAGCATTATTATTAAATAAAGAATTTGGGGTGCCGCTTAAATTGTATTCAGCTCAATATTCAAACCCGAAGGGGTTCTTGATGAGTGAAAAAGATACACAAAGAAGTTTATACTATGGGAAATTATTAGGGACAGAAATATCTAATGTTCAAGTTGATTGTAATAAATTGATATTTGAAGAAATAAGTTATTTAATTTCACTTATGCCATTTGGAGCCCATCCTGCAATAATATTTGAGTTTCTATTCAGGAAGATAAAGAATGATTTAGGAAACGCAGTAGTTTGGACGGGGCAAAATGCAGATACAGTATACGGTATGGGACTTACTGACAGTAATTTATCAAGTGCTATGATTAGGTATTTTTTAACTGATAGCTTTTTGGCATCACTTAATGATACTAAAAATCAATTTTTAGGAAAGGCAGTAGCAAATCTAATATGCGAGATGTATCATTTTACTAGAAAGAAAAGGATTTATAGACCTAAGGATAGTAAAGAATTATATTATTCTGCAATGAATGGTATTAATATGATGTATCCTTATAAGATAAAGCATCAGAAGGTGAGAAAAAACTCTACTTCTGTGGATTCGGTCCGGTGTACTATATGGGATAATTACCAATCAGCACATTTAATGGGGATGGATCATCAAGTAATTCGTAATGCTGGTGATGAAAACATTCTGAGGATTTTTCCATATTCAACAGTATCTAGTATGATGATGTTTAGAAACATTAGTTATAATTTTAGGGATTTATTAATACCTAAACGATATATATCTATGTATTTACAGGAGATGCTTGGAAAAAAGGCTTATAAGGAATTATATCCTACTATATACGCAGTGAAAAATGATGATGTTGTATATAATTTTGAAAAACAAATTTTGTATAACACAGAATATGGGAAAAGCTTATTATTAAAATCTAATATTCAAAAAAAGCAATATCCAATGCAGAAATTTGTATCAAGAGCTTGGATAAATGAAATTTTAGAATTATCAAAAAAACAAGGTGTTATTGTTAAATAACGGATTAAATTCCAATATTGGCAGGAAGGTAATAAAATGTTTAATTTAGATTTATTTATTTCCAATTATGTAACAAAAAGGTCGGACAGTATGTTCTTAAAGGATATAGAGCAGAACAGGGCTGTTTTAGAAAATAAGATTGGCGGAAAATCTGTTTTGGTAATTGGAGGAGCGGGTTCTATTGGTTCTTCTTTTATCAAAGGGATTTTACCTTTTAAACCGGCGGCATTAGTTGTGGTAGACATAAATGAAAACGCACTGGCTGAGTTAACCAGGGATTTACGGTCTACAAAAGGGTTGTATATACCAGAAGATTATATAACATATCCTATGAGTTTTGCTTCAGATACGTTTAGAAAAATGTTTACAGGGCGTGGAGGATTTGACATTGTAGCAAATTTTTCAGCACATAAGCATGTTCGGTCGGAGAAAGATGTTTATTCAGTAGAAGCGCTTGTTCGGAATAATGTTTTATACTTGAAGGATTTTCTGGATTTACTTACGTTATATCCTCCAGAAGAATATTTTTGCGTTTCAACAGACAAAGCGGCAAATCCGGTCAATATTATGGGGGCTTCAAAGCGAATTATGGAGGATGTTATATTCTCATATTCTGATAGGTTTCCAGTGAAAACGGCTCGGTTTGCCAATGTTGCATTTTCAAATGGTTCGTTACCAGCAGGTTTTTTAGCACGTATGCAAAAGCTGCAGCCGTTAAGTGCCCCGTCTGATGTTAAGCGTTATTTTGTTTCTTTAGAAGAGTCGGGACAAATTTGTATGCTTGCCTGTATGTTAGGAGAGAATCGTGAAGTCTTTTTCCCGAAATTAGATGAGAAACAGATGATGAGTTTTGATAAAATAGCTGTCAGGCTTTTGGAAAACCAGGGATATGAAGTTTTGTATTGTGTTTCAGATGAAGAAGCGGTTGAAAAGGCAGAAGATTTAAAAAAGGGAAGCAAAAAATATCCTGTGCATTTTTCTGTTTCTGATACATCAGGAGAAAAAGCATACGAGGAATTTTTTACGGCTCAGGAGACAGTGGATATGGAGCGGTTTGCTTCTCTTGGGGTTGTTACTGATAAAGAGATTCCAGATAGAGGAAGGTTAGAAGGGTTATTTAAAGCTTTAAATGCGGCATTCGGGAAGGACGATATCGCGAAGGATACTGTTGTAGCGATTATGAAAGAATACCTTCCTGATTTTCGGCATATTGAAACAGGAAAGTCACTGGATAGCAAGATGTAAACCAGGAGGTAAAGAGATGGAAGGGATTATACCATTGTCAGTTCCGAATTTTGAAGGGAACGAAAGCAAGTATGTTAATGATGCACTTTCCCAGGGGTGGGTTTCCACCGGCGGCGCATATATTACAGAATTGGAAAAAAAGCTTGCGGAATATTTGCATACTGATGATGTGGCAGCCTGTCAAAGTGGGACATCAGCGATTCATCTTGCATTAGTTGAAGCTGGAGTGATGCCTGGCGATATGGTAATTGTTCCTACTCTTACCTTTATTGCTGCAGTTAATCCAGTGAAATATCAATTTGCAGACCCTGTTTTTATAGATTGTGATGACAGCTTATGTATTGACCCGGTTAAAATCAAACTTTTTTGTGAAAAAGAATGTGAAATGAAAGATGGCAGACTAACCTATAAAAATGGACAGAAACGAGTTAAAGCAATTGTAGTAGTACATGTGTTTGGAAATATGGCAGATATGGAAGCCATTATGGAAATAGCGGAAAAATATAATTTAAAAGTTATTGAGGATGCAACAGAAGCACTTGGGACATGCTATGAGGAAGGAAAATACAAAGGAAAATATGCTGGAACAATTGGTGATTTTGGTGCATATTCTTTTAATGGAAATAAGATTATTACAACAGGTGGCGGAGGGGCAATAACGGCGTGTGACGGACAGGTGGTAGGGCATTTGAGGTATTTGTCTACGCAGGCTAAAAATGACCCGCATAACTATATTCATCATGAGATTGGGTTTAATTACCGAATGACAAATTTGCAGGCCGCCCTTGGAGTAGCCCAGATGGAAGAACTGCCGGATTTTGTAGAACGGAAGAACAGAAATTATAAATTATATAAGGAATTATTTTATGGCTATGGGAATGCTAAAATGATGTCTTTTCGGGATGGAGCTTTTACTAATAAATGGTTTTATTCACTTGAAATTAACAGGGACAAGGTTGGGGGGACGATACAGGATGTGGTTGCTCAACTGGAGGAGAGGGGTGTACAAACCAGGCCAATATGGGGGCTTATACATGAACAGAAGCCTTACAAGGATGATTTGGCATATATGGTGGAAAAAGCACAATATTATTCTTCCTGTATTTTAAATTTGCCATGCAGTACCCAAATTACAAAAGAAAAAATTAGTTATGTAGCTGGACAGGTAAAAGAAGTATTGGATGAATTGGCTAAATAATAGGATTATACGGCTGCTGGCCTGAAGGAGGTGGCACAATTGGATTATATGGATTTATGCATAAGTGGGGAAATTACGGTGCGTGAGGCAATGGAAAAAATAGATATAACAGCAATGAAAATTGTTTTTATAGTTGAAGAGGGAAAACTTTGTGCGACATTAACAGATGGCGATGTGCGGCGTTATCTCCTTGGGGGTGGAAATATGGAGGATGCGGCTATAAATGCTGCAAATAAGCAGCCAAGGGCTGCGCATAATGGTGAACAGGCAAAGGGGCTGTATCATGCCAAAAACTATATTGCGATTCCAATTGTAGATAACAACAATATTGTAACAGATATTTATTTTGGCAATGAAAAACAAAGCAGTAAAACATATGATTTAAACATACCTGTTGTTATTAATGCCGGAGGAAAAGGGACACGGTTATATCCATATACAAAAGTTTTGCCAAAGCCACTTATTCCAGTTGGGGAAGTTCCAATTATTGAACATGTTATGCAAAGTTACCAAAAATTTGGATGTAGTGAGTTTCATATTATATTGAATTATAAAAAAGAGCTGATAAAAGCATTCTTTAGTGAAAATGAAAATCAGTATAACATAGCCTGGTATGATGAGGACAAGCCTTTGGGGACAGGCGGGGGGCTTAGCTTGTTAAAGGGTAAGCTGGACTCTGCTTTTTTCTTTGCTAACTGTGATACATTAATGCAGTCCAATTTTGACAGTATGCTCCGCTTTCATCGTGAACATAGTAATACTATTACTATGATTTGTGCTTATAAGAACATGACAATTCCTTATGGTGTTATTGAAATGGGAAAAGATGGTGTGATTGAAGAAATGCGGGAGAAGCCAGAGATGTCGTTTTTAACAAACACAGGGACATATATTGTTGAACCAGAGGTTTTAGAAGATATTAAAGAAGGGGTTTCCGTTGGATTTCCAGATATTATTGAAAAGCAGCGGCAGAATGGGAAAAATGTAGCAGTATATCCCGTGAGCGGAAATGAATGGCTTGATATGGGACAGATTCCAGAGTTGGAAAAGATGCGTGTTAAGTTATATGGGGAATAAGACTGGAGGGTTGGGTTGAATAAAAAAATATTATTGATTGGTGGCGGAGGGCATTGCTGCTCTGTTTTGGACAGTCTTTTTTCATGTGGTGATTATGAGCAAATTGGAGTAATTGAACGGAATAATAGCAGTAAAAAATCTATAATGGATGTGCCAATAGTAGGGACAGATGATGATTTGTTTTTGCTGCATAAGAGAGGTTGGACAGATGCATTTATTGCATTAGGGAGTGTGGGAGATACGGCAGTACGCCGTAAGATTTATTGTACTTTAAAAGAGATAGGATATACAGTTCCTGTTATCACAGATTCTACTGCTATTATTGGGGAAAATGTCCAAGTAAGTGAAGGGGTTTTTATAGGGAAACGTGCTATAGTAAATGCAGGTGTATGTATTAAGCGATGTGCAATTATTAACTCAGGGGCAATTGTAGAACACGGTTGTATGCTTGGCTCTTTTTCCCATATCAGTTCAGGGGCAGTTTTATGTGGACAAGTGAAAGTAGGTGATGACTCTCATATTGGCGCAGCGTCTGTTATAAGGCAGTCGGTTTGCATTGGAAATAATACTTTAATTGGTGTTGGAAGTGTAGTGGTTAAGGATTTGCCTAATGCTGTGCTGGCATATGGAAATCCATGTGAGGTGAGAAAAGAAAAATGAGTCATGTTTACATTATAGCAGAAGCAGGAGTAAATCATAATGGCAGTATTGAACTTGCGAAAGAACTTGTAGATATCGCAAAGAGCTCTGGGGCGGATTGTGTAAAATTCCAGACATTTAAATCTGAAAATCTGGTATCTAATGCTGCCCAGAAGGCGGAATATCAGATAAGAGCTACAGGAGATACATCTCAAAAGGATATGCTAAAAAAATTGGAATTATCTTATGATGAGTTTCTTGAGTTGAAAAATTATTGTGATAAGGTTGGCATATGTTTTCTGTCAACACCATTTGATTTTGATAGTATTGCTTTTTTAAATATGATTGATATGCCGTTTTGGAAGATACCTTCAGGGGAAGTGACAAATTTCCCGTATTTAATAGCATTGGCAAAGACGGGAAAGCCTATTATTATGTCTACAGGTATGTGTGAAATGGATGAGATTGAAATGGCGGTTCATGTTTTGCAGGAGAATGGTGCAGGTGATATCAAATTATTGCATTGTAATACAGAGTATCCGACTCCGTTTGAAGATGTGAATTTGAGCGCTATGATTGAAATGCAAAAGAAATTTAATGTTGAAATTGGGTATTCTGACCATACTGAAGGAATTGAAGTTGCAATTGCAGCAGTAGCGTTAGGAGCAACAGTGATAGAAAAGCATTTTACATTAAGCAGGGAAATGGAAGGACCCGACCATAAGGCGAGTATAGAACCGGATGGGTTGGCAGCTATGGTTTCAGGCATTCGAAATATTGAAAAAGCAATTGGGGATGGCAAAAAGAAAGTTTCTGCTTCTGAAAAGAAAAATAAAATTATTGTTAGAAAAAGTATTGTGGCTGGAAGAAAAATAAAAAAAGGTGAAATTTTTACAGAGGAAAATATTACAGTAAAGCGTCCGGGAAAAGGCATTAGCCCAATACATTGGAATAAAGTATTAGGGAGTAAGGCAGTACGGGATTTTGAAAAGGATGAATTAATTGAGCAATAGTGGTTACCTGTTCATGATTTAAGGAATGTCTTGAAGATTAGTGAGTGAGGAGGATAAGATGAAAAGTATTGCTATTGTAACTGCTACCAGGGCTGAATATGGATTGTTGAAGCCTGTAATAACTAAATTAATTAAGAGGGATAATATAGAAGTAAGGGTTGTTGTGACTGGTGCCCATTTAGTATCAGAGTTTGGATATACAGTGCAGGAAATCAGGAAGGATAATATTCCTATTGATAAAGAAATAGAAATTTTATTAAGTTCAGATACGCCAGTTGCTGTTTCAAAAAGTATGGGGCTTGCAATTATCAGTTTTGCAGAATATTTTCATGAAAAGCGCCCTGATGCAGTTATGGTTCTTGGCGACAGATATGAAATGTTGGCAATTTGCTGTGCGGCTATGAATGAACGTATACCAATAATGCATTTGCATGGGGGAGAAACGACAGAAGGACTTATAGATGAGGCTGTTAGGCATGCTATTACAAAAATGAGTTACTTGCATTTTACTAGTACGGAATCCTATAGAAGGCGTGTTATACAATTAGGGGAGGTTCCAGAACATGTTTTTAATGTAGGGGCACTTGGGGTAGAGAATGCTCTTTCGGAATCTTTGTTAAGTAAAGCAGATTTAGAAGAGTCTTTGGGAATTGTATTAGGTAGGTTTGCTATTGGAACATATCATCCGGTAACCCTTGAAGATAATACAGAAAAAAAGCAGGTTGATGATCTTTTACAGGCAATTGACAATTTCCAGGATATTACTTTTTTGTTTACAAAAGCAAATGCAGATTCCAATGGCAGGATAATTAACGAAATTTTACGAAAGTATGAGGAAAAGCATTCTAATTTCTATTTAGTGGATTCATTAGGAATGAAACGTTATCTTAGTGCGTTAAAATATGCAGAATTTGTAATAGGTAATTCGTCAAGTGGGTTGATTGAGACACCATCATTCCATGTTCCAACGATTAATATAGGAGATAGACAAAAAGGCCGTATTTCAGGCGATACAGTCATTAATTGTACACCAAAAGCAGAAGAAATAGTAGAAGCTATTAAAATAGCAGTTTCACCGAAATTTAAAGATAAGATTAAAGATGCAAAAAATCCATATGGCGATGGTAATACTTCTGAGAAAGTTGTAGCGGTTACTGAAAAGTATTTGATGGATGATGAAATGAATATAAAAAAGAAATTTAATGATTTGAATTTTTGATTTATGGATAATTATATGAGGTTAGCAGTATGAAAATATTATTTATTGGATGCGTTGAAAGCTCTTACAGATTGCTTTTAGCTTTATTAGAAAATGGAAATTGTGTTACAGGAGTCATAACGAAGAGGGAATCTGAGTTTAATAGTGATTTTTATGATTTAGCTCCATTGTGTAATAAGTATAATATTGAGGTGTTGTATACAAAAAATATTAACGATAATGATAGTATTCATTTTATAAAAAAACAAAGTCCTGATATAGGATTTTGTTTTGGATGGTCGCAACTTATAAAGGAAGAGGTGATTGATATTTTCCCTAAGGGGATTGTTGGATTTCATCCGGCTCAATTGCCAAATAACAAAGGGCGTCATCCTTTGATTTGGGCTTTAGTTTTAGGCTTAGAAGAAACTGCTTCTACTTTTTTTATGTTAGATTCTGGAGCAGATACAGGAGCAATTATTTCACAAGCTGTTGTGCCAATTTCTTATGATGATGATGCTACATCTTTATACAATAAGATAATGGATGTAGCAGTTAAACAGGAATTACAGTTTGTAAAAGAATTGGAGGACGATACAGTTAATTATATCGTGCAATCTTCAGTAAAAGGAAATTCATGGAGAAAAAGGAATAGAAAAGATGGCATAATTGATTGGCGGATGTCCTCATATGCAATTTATAATTTAGTGAGAGGATTGACACATCCATATGTGGGAGCTGCTTTTGAGTATCAGGGGAAGGAGTATAAAGTTTGGAAAGCGAAAGAGATAGTGTGTTCTGATGACATGGGAAATATTGAACCGGGAAAGGTAATAAAAATAAATAGGGATGGAACTATTGATATAAAAGTTTATGACAATGTAGTTCGTTTAATTGATTTTGATACAATACTTGTTAAGGAAGGGGATTATTTGTAATGAAGTTGCTAGTGGTTTCTCCGCATCCCGATGATGAGACATTAGGGGCAGGCGGCACAATATTAAAATATAAGAGGGAAGGGCATCAGGTATACTGGCTTAATATAACAGATGCAACATCTGAATTGGGATATTCTACTGATTTTATAAGGCATCGAGAATTTCAAATTACTCAGATTAACAATTTTTATAGTTTTGATGGTTTTTATAATTTGAAACTTCCTCCAACAAAGTTATCTGCATTAGCGGAACATGAAGTGATATCAAAGATTTTCAAAGTATTTGATGAAGTGCGGCCTGAGTGGATTATTATACCTGGAAGATATGATGCCCATTCTGACCATATAGTAGTTTTTGATTGTTGCATGGCTTGTACAAAAGTTTTCCGTGCACCATACTTAAAAACAATTCTTACTATGGAAATTCTTTCTGAAACTGATTTTGGATATCGAGAGGAGAAATTTAGTCCCAATTTATTTATTGATATAACAAATGAAATGGATAGAAAATTAGATGCTATGTCGATTTATGATACAGAAATAGAAGAGCCGCCTTTTCCAAGAAATGCAAATAATATTAAAGCATTGGCATTGAATAGAGGGGGACAGAGCGGGTGTATGTATGCAGAAGCTTTTAGTATTGTAAAAATGATAAAATGATTTAGTATGGGGTAACATTTTTGTTATAGCATATATGAAAATCTATTTGACCTAAAGAAAAGAAATGGGGGAATTATGCAGAAATTAAAAAGTTTAGCGGTTATTCCGGCAAGAAGCGGCTCAAAAGGGTTATATGATAAAAATATTAAATTGTTAAATGGAAAGCCTTTGTTGGCTTACACAATTGACGCTGCATTAAATTCGGGCATTTTTGACAGAGTCATGGTATCTACAGATTCAGAGGCATATGCAGGTATCGCAAAAAAATATGGTGCAGAAGTCCCTTTTTTACGTAGTGAAGAGAATTCAGCTGATATGGTTTCTTCATGGGATGTTGTGAAGGAAGTTTTGCGAAGATATTTAGAAGAGTTTAAAATACAGTTTTCGGACATTTGCCTTCTACAGCCAACATCTCCGCTGAGGACAGGAAAGGATATTATTGATGGCTATAGCTTGTATAGGCAAAAAAATGCTGGGGCGGTTACATCTGTTTGTGAATGTGAACATCCACCAGCATGGTCTATGGTATTGCCAGAGGATGGTTCTTTAAAGGAATTTCGGAAGAATTTAATTAGCATGCCACGTCAGGGATATGAAAAATATTATAGATTAAATGGCGCATTTTATATTCGGGGAGTGTCATATGAAGATGGGATAAAAATTATAGATAATCGGGAATTTGCTTGTGTTATGGAAAGGAATCATAGCGTGGATATTGATACAATAGAAGATTTTGAATATGCAGAGTTTTTGATTGATAATAAGAAAGTGGACGAAGGTATTTATAGTATTAAGGGATATTAGTGTATATATAGTGTCCTTTTGGAAACTTTCAACCTTTTGTTCTTTTGACTTTCCCCATTTTTTGAAACCCAATTACCCCAAAGCCCCTATGCCAAAGTATTGAGCTAATGTAAGCTGTTTGTGACTGCTTTTTTTCAGGAGGAACCCTTTTATGCCGGAGCGTGGTCCTTCAAGAACACGCTCCGGCATATCCCAATGCATAAAAAATGAATTTTGGTATGTCATAAATTCTTTTAGAACATTCCATTAATTCCATCATAAATATAGTGTCATCTTTCTCTGAACTTATAATGCCAATATATCCTGCTGTAAGAGTTGCAAACATGTTTAAGTTACGGATGGACTGTAATGGCATCACCCTTAAATCCTCCAGTTCAAACTGCTGCTTTTTAAACTTGAAATATTCCTCTATCCTCCCCACGCATTAAATAAACTTTTGCTGCGGTTAAACACAGTTTTTTCTTTTCTGTGATTTCTAGATTTGTCAACAGTAACATCGGCTGTGCCCAGGGCAAAAGCATTTACTTTTTTGTAAAAAAGAAGTAAATTAGAAGTATGAAAACGAAAATTCAAACCTT
>RAYE01000057.1 GCA_003612285.1 bacterium D16-51
CTTCTATAATTTTTGTCAGTTATATGTTAAATAAAACTTTAGTTATTTTGCAGAAAATATCAAACAATATCATTTTCTCATACTGCATAATTTAGAAAATATCTGGGAAAATCATTTTTATTTGTTTCTATCCTGATACCATTGACTGTGAATAGTAACAGTAGACAATGGATTAATAATGAAGTGTTAGAAAATTGATAGACTTTGCTGCCCGGTTATGCTATACTAAATGTGATATAGGAGTAAGTGTGTTTCATAATTAGGAGGTGATATGATGCCAAATACAAATTTAGAAATCACACAAAAAGCTATGGAAGACTTTAAAAAAATACAAAGACATATGTTGATTGCACGAAAAGAAAATGCTACAGAAACGTATGAAAGTTTAAAAGATGAGTATATATATTTGAAAAGTTTTCTTAATGTAGCGGGCGTTAATCTGACCGAACTTGACAAGATTAAGGAATAGAACTAAACAACAGGGGGATGTCAAGTAAAATGTATAAGTTTATATATTTTCTTTATCGGCAGTTTTCAAAACTGCCGGTTTTGTATGCCAGAATTAATACTGTTCATGTGACATTTGTTTCGTAATGATGAAACAGGGGAAGCGCATACCTGCCGTTTACTCACCATAACAGGAAAAGGCAGGGAGACGAGTCGGTCTGACATTGACCTTGCTGCACCGGGAAATCGGAAATGTGCCTATTATACTATAGACGTGGAGGTCTGGTATGCCTTATTTTTTCTGTAGATAAAATATATTACATAAATAAATTGTCGTTATTGGGATATTGTGGTAAAATAGGGAAGAATGAAAGAATAGGGAGGAACTAATGATGAAATGTAATAAGTGTGGTAACGAACCAAAGGAAACGGATAAGATAGCATGGAAATGCACTTCATGTGATAAAGCATATGGGGTCAAATTGTCTTATTTACATAAATTAATGGAAAAGAAAGAGTCTAATGGTGTTGTAAGTCTATTAAAGTGTACAGAATGCGGTGAGCCTTTAGATAATGGGGACGAAAAGATATTTTGGAAGTGTTCTTGCGGTAATGTGCAGAGTGGTAGATTGAAGGAATTCTTATTGGTGAAATCTGCCGTAGCAACAAAAGAAGAAAATACATCTTTGTTGGTAAAATCTCAAAGTTTTTTTGTTCTAATTGTGGTAAGGAATTGCGGGAGAATGAAAAATATTGCCCAAATTGTGGACATAAGATACCATTAGATATAGATAATCATTCATTAAAGGTTAGAGGATTTAAGAGAAAATTAAGTTTAAAAAAGGTTACGGCAATATGTGCAGTATTTTTAATGATAATTGTTTTATTCCTAGCAGGGAAAATGTTTATTCCTCAAATTTTTGTTTCAACAAGTGACTTATTAGCAGAGGGAAATTATGAAAAAGCTTATTCGAAAGCAAAGAAAGACCAAAAAGATGATGTACTAGTAGAAAATTTGATTTCTTATGAATGTAAAGAAGCAGCTAATGGTTTGAAAGATCCTTCATCCTTCCAGTTAAGAGAAGTTTGGTATGACAAGGGGAATAGCCGTTTTGTGTTATCAATATCTGGAAAAAATGGTATGGGTGGGGCTGCATCAGGTTATTGGTATTATAAATATAGCGAAGAAGAGAAAGAATATCAGTTAATTACTGTTATAAATGATTTAGATGAGGAAGACTATAGTTATTTTGATGATACGGAAGATAAATTAGAAAAAATCTTTAATAATATGGCTAGAGAGGCGATTAAAGATATTATTTATCAGAAAGATAATGAATTAGACAATTCTATTATAAAGAATATTAATGGCTTACACAAAAAAGATATTTTGCAGGATGTAGAATTACTGGATGAGATAAATGAGATTTATCCAAAAGGTAAGGTGGATAATGCATAGTATAGATGGGAATCGGGATTGTCTACGTCAGAGATAAAGCTGATTTTGGAAATTAAGGGGGAATATAGAAAAATGAAACTGGGAAATGTAATATTTCCGGGAAATTTAATATTAGCGCCGATGGCAGGGGTAACCGACCTGCCATTTCGTTTGCTGTGCAAAGAGCAGGGGGCAGACCTTGTTTACACAGAGATGATTAGTGCGAAAGGAATCTATTATAATAATAAAAATACAGAAAAACTCTGGGAGATTGAAGAACGGGAGCGGCCTGCCGCCCTGCAGCTTTTTGGTTCAGAGCCGGAGCTGATGGCAGAGATAGCAGAAAAAATCGAAAACCGGAACTTTGATATATTGGATATCAATATGGGCTGCCCTGTCCCTAAGGTTGTAAATAATGGAGAAGGTTCGGCGCTTATGAAAAACCCGGAGCTTGCAGGCAGGATTGTAAAGGCGGTTTCTGGCCGGATAAAAAAGCCGGTAACGGTTAAATTCCGAAAGGGATTCTGTGAAAGTATGGTAAATGCAGTCGAGTTTGCAAAATGTATGGAGGAAAATGGAGCCTCGGCAGTTGCCGTACATGGAAGGACCAGGGAAGAATACTACAGTGGGAATGCCGACTGGGAAATTATTGCAAAAGTAAAGGAAGCTGTTAAAATCCCGGTATTTGCAAGTGGTGATATTTTTTCGGCAGAAGACGCCATACGCTGTGAAAAAGAGACGTCCTGCGATGGGCTGATGTTAGCACGAGGTGCGAGGGGAAACCCCTGGCTGTTCCATCAGATTAAGGTATATCAGGAAACGGGTGTTTTGGAAGAAAAACCAGAACAGGAAGAGGTGTTTCAGATGATTCTGCGCCATGCCAGGATGCAGATTGCATTTAAGGGAGAATATCTTGGTATCCGGGAAATGAGGAAACATGTGGCATGGTATACTGCGGGGTATAAAAATTCTGCCAGTATACGGCGCAGGGTGAATGAGGTAGAAAATCTGCGGCAGTTGGAGGAACTGCTGCAACTGTGATGTCGAAAAAAGAATGTGTGAAATAGTGATGATAGAAGAAAAATTGGTTTTATAAGTTTTTCTTCGCCTTGTCAAACAAAAGGCGGTTATTTTAGGATTGCAAAGAATATTAAATAAACATGCCACTTTAATATATGGATATGACAGTGATAGTATCCAGGTTAAAGTGTATGATTCGCATATGGGAAATATTATTTGTAAATTTGCAGATTTGCGTGATGGAAAAACTTTTTTAGGATATACTTATCAAGAAACTGTATATTATAATTGAAAAGAAAGAAGGCTGTGTTTCGTTATGAAATGCAGCTTTTTTATTTTATAGGAAATTGCGCTGTAACGTAGTGGTCAAGGGCACCAGCGCTGGCGGTGCCCTTTTTTAAATGCAGGCACAAAATATCTATTTGTCTCTAAAAACTTGCCATGAACCGCAGCCGAAATGTTAGGAACTGTATGTAAATAACCCGAAACATCTTGCTTGTCTATTTCTCCGGCTGCACAAGTCAAAAAGCCTCGACGTAGCCCGCTACGCCTGCGTTTTTTGACTTGCACATCCAAAGAAATATCCTTCGCAATCTATTTAGGTTATTTACATACAGTTCCTTACGGTTTGTTTCGTGGCCAGTAATCTGCCCAGATATAGGAATTTTGTAAAAAGAGCTATCTTTTATTGAATATTTTTTATTCTAAAGCTATAATAATGATTGGATGAATACAGCAGACAAAGGAGGAAAAATATGTATCAATTATTGGCCCAGTATATGACAACCAATCAGATAGCAATGCTTGGTATCCTTTTTGGTTTTCTATTGACATTTTTATGTCTTTGTTTTCCTTTTCCATTCCTGCCAAAGGACCATGGAAGGGAATTTGCGATTAATGGAGCGCTTTCGAAAGGGAAAATACGGGGAATTGGATTAATTATGACAGCGGCATTTATTATTACAACGCTTTTGTTTTTGCCGGTTTCCAGAGAGTACATAGTGTATTGTGTTATATTGTTTGCAATGATGTTAAGCGGTTATCTGGATGATGCTGCCAAGAATCCCTGGAGCGATTATAAGAAGGGGGCGATTGACCTTGTCCTGGCGCTTTTGACCATGTGGAATTTTGTCAATTATAACCAGACAACCATCCGTTTTGGCTCTTTTGTATGGGAAATCCCAGTGGCGGTATATTTTATCCTTGGGGTTATTTTGCTTTGGGTATCTGTAAATGTGACAAACTGTTCAGATGGGGTAGACGGGCTTTGTGCAAGTATCTGCTGTGTTTCTTTTGCGGCATTTGGTACTTTGTTTTCTAGTATATTGCAGGAATATGCAGTTTCCTGCCTTATACTTGTCGCTGTTTTGCTTGCCTATCTCTGTTTTAATGCAAACCCAAGCAGCATGCTGATGGGAGATGCAGGTTCGAGGGCGTTAGGCTTTTACCTTGCGGTTATTGCGATGAAAACGGGACATCCATTTATTTATCTGCTTCTTGCCGCAGTGCTGATTGTTGATGGGGGGATTGGTCTTGTTAAGATTTTCCTGCTCCGTTTTTTGAAGATTGCAATTTTAAAAAATACCAGGACTCCGCTTCATGACCATGTACGGAAAGAAAAGGGCTGGTCTGATACGCAGGTAGTGTTCCGTTTTGCAATTATCCAGATTGTATGTGTTATGGTGGCATTTCTGCTTATGGCCGGTTTTTGAAATAGGCTGAAATTATAGTGCCTGTATCTTTTAACAGAAGAGTAATTATATTTCTTAGGATTGCGGATAGAATGGAAACAGGAATGGAGGTGGACATTGTGAATGCAATAAGAAAAGAAGATATATTTACAGTAGATGATATTTATGCACTGGCAGATGGGGAACGGGCAGAATTGCTCGACGGAAAAATTTATTACATGGTGCCTCCAACTACGAAACATCAGATGCTTGTTATGGATTTATCGTATCAAATAAAGGATTATATCAAACAGAGCAATGGGGAATGTAAAGTGATTCCATCTCCTTTTGCTGTGTTTCTGGACGATAACCAAAAAAATTATGTTGAACCTGACATATCTGCTATCTGTGATATGGATAAACTCACGGATAAAGGCTGTCAGGGCGCTCCTGACTGGATTATTGAGATTGTTTCGCCAGGCAGCAGAGTTATGGATTATTTTACGAAACTTTTTAAATACCGGACTGCAGGCGTCAGGGAGTATTGGATTGTCGACCCAATGAAGGAACAAGTCATGGTATATCAGTTTGAAATGGAAATGATGGAACAGTATACTTTTGGGGAAGAAATACCAGTTGGGATTTATGAAGGATTTTTTATAAAGGCAGAGTAGGGGATTCCAAGATGCGTACATTTTTTATCCCAACGAAAGGAAAAACTTAAAAGATCCTTTTCCCCAGAGCAGGCGCAGTTTTTGGAGACAAGGAACTGCGCCTGCAGCAGGCAATTATACTGATTCAAATTCTTTTACGATTTCATCGGAAGGCGGTGCGGTAACCAGGCTGACGATAACGATTACGATGCATCCGCAGATAAAGGCCGGAAGCAGTTCGTAAATATCCCAGATACCGCCCAGCGGCCGGATCAGGTATTTCCAGATAAATACCATAGCGCCGCCCGTAACCATGCCAGCAAGGGCGCCATTCCGGTTGGAGCGTTTCCAGAATAGGGCAAAAAGCATCACCGGGCCAAAAGAAGCGCCAAAACCTGCCCAGGCAAAGGAAACAATGCTAAATACTGAACTATTTGGGTCTTTTGCAATGACAACGCCAATCACTGCAATTGCAACAACAGTAAGACGTGCAATCAGCATAGAAGTTTTGGCGGTAAGTTTAATGCCAAATACATCACGGAGCAGGTTTTCCGATACGCTTGAAGATGCCGCCAAAAGCTGGGAATCCGACGTTGACATAGTGCAGGCAAGGATTCCGGCAAGGATTAACCCGGCAAAAATTACAGCAAGCACACCATTGTTGCTTAAAAGGATTGCAAGGCGGATAATCAATGTTTCGGATTCAGAGGAAGCTGTAAAAAGCTCAATCTGTCCTGCTTTGGAAGCGCTGTAACCAACAATTCCAATAAAAATAGCGACAAACATGGAGATAATAACCCAAACAGTGGCAATTCTCCTGGAAAGCTTTAATTTTTCTTCATTTTCCGTACCCATAAAACGGAGCAGGATATGCGGCATCCCAAAATAGCCAAGCCCCCAGGCAAGCGTTGAAAGGATTGTTAAAAAGCCATATGGGGCGGAGGTTCCGGAAGCAGCATCATGCACTGTAAACATGCCAAGGTAGCCGGGAAGCGTTTTTGCATTCTCAATAACAACATCTGTGCCTCCGGCAATTGATACACCAAAAATTACAACGACAATTAATGCGATTGTCATAACGATACTCTGGATTAAATCGGTTGTACTGGCCGCCAGGAAGCCGCCAAGAGCCGTATAAGCGACAATAACGACCGCGCTGATTACCATAGCCGGAAAATATGGCATATCAAACAGGGTGGAAAAAAGCTTTCCACACGCTGCAAAACCAGAAGCCGTATATGGTACAAAAAAGATTACAATAATAATGGCCGAAATTGCCAGGAGCAGACGGCTTTTATCACGGTAACGGTTGGAAAAAAACTCAGGGATCGTAATGGAGTTATTGGCTTTTACGCTGTAGCGGCGCAGGCGTTTTGCAACAATCAGCCAATTTATGTAGGTTCCGATCCCAAGCCCGATTGCAGTCCATCCAGCGTCAGCAACACCGCTAAGGTAAGCGACGCCAGGAAGCCCCATTAGCAGCCAGCTGCTCATATCAGAAGCTTCCGCACTCATGGCAGTTACAAACGGCCCTAATTTCCTGCTTCCAAGGTAAAAATCTGTTACATCTTTGTTTTTTCGGGAATAATATATGCCAATGGCAATCATCATAATAAGATAAAGAATGATGACCGCAAGCATTCCCAACGTTTTGCTATTCATAAATTTCCTCCTTAATTATGCAAGTTTTAAGCACGGTTTCGTGCTCCATACACCGAATATTAATGTGCCAGCATATCAGTTTATCTGAAAAAAGCACACAACGTATATCAGTATACCAAAAAACAGAAAGAAAGACAAACTTAAATTATTTTTTTCATTTTTCGGTATTCCCGGGGGGAAAATTTATATAATTTATGGAATTGGCGTGAAAAATAGTTACTGTCATTAAAACCGCATTGAAGTGCAATTTCGGAAACAGAGTCGGAACTGTTTTCCAGCAAATGGCATGCATACTGCATCCGCAAAGAGAGGAGATAACTTCCAGGTGTAATATGATAAGTGGCAGTAAAAAGCCTGGTAAAATGGCGTGTGGAGAGATTGGAAATCTCAGCCAGCCTGTTGACTGGGATTGCTTCCGTAAAATGGTTTTCCATGTAGGAAACAGATTTGGCAATATTCATAATATTTTTCATATTTTCCTTTTCTGGCAGATGGTAAAAACGTGATAAAAGCGTGACAAGTACCATAAAATATGAGGAAACCAGAGTTGTCCGGCCAGTCCTGCCTGCCTGGTATTCTTCCAGCATGGTATCTGTCAGGCTGCGGACTTGCTCAAACTGCTGCAGGTTCAGGGTGAGGTGGCTCTGGAACTCATGGTTTTTGGCAAGATACGGTTCGATGACAAAAAGTGCGTGGAAACCGGAAAGCTTTCGGGTATCAAAGTCAGAATCCAGTAATATTTTTTCCGGAAACATAATATTACAAAGCTGAAGTTCATTTGTTTCCGTATAACCGTGCACAACATCATGCCCCAATACAAAAACGTCTCCCTTTTTAATGAACCAGGAGTCTTGGTTTACATGGTGCAGCGCAGTCCCATTCATAATAATGACCAGTTCAGAAAAATCTGCATGGTAGTGCATAAATACATTTTCATCATGGTAGCCATATTGAATAAAAAAAGGAAAGGAATCATCCCTTGTAAAATAGTTTAAGTACATTGGTTCCATAGTTGTCCCTCCGGTATCTTTTGCTTAGGAACTAGATAAGTAATAACAAGCTATTTTTTAACAGTTCTTTATTATACATTATACAATACTTGACATTGTTTCTCAATCGTGCTTTACTTAAAAACGTGTTTGAATTATATCCTGGTTACTGGGCATAAAGTGAACAGTAACATATCCTGTACCGGTGCGCTGCCGGGTAAAGGATATGGAAAAAAGCAGCGCAGGAATGAGGTATTTTATGAAAAAAAAGAGAAGTTTATTAATGGCAGTAATGGTGCTGGCAGCGGCATGCCTGTTTGGCTGTGGGAAAGCAGATTCTTCAGGTTCTGATGGCTCTTCCGGGGATTCTTCAAAAGAAGGGAAGACATATAAGGTCGGGATTGTCCAGTATGTGGACGACGCTTCTTTAAACCAGATCCAGCAGGCAATCCAGAAAGAGCTTGATACGCAGGGAAAAGAGCTTGGTGTTACATTTGATTATAAAGATTATACATTTAATGGCCAGGCAGATCAGACAACACTAAACCAAATTATGGCGGATTTAGTGTCAGATGAAGTAGATATCATTATTCCGATTGCAACGCCAACGGCAGTTGTGGCACAGTCGGCAACCGAGGATAACCAGATTCCAGTTGTGTTTTCGGCGGTTTCTGACCCGGTTTCAGCAGGTTTGGCAGAAAGCATGGATAAACCAGGCTCTAATGTTACAGGAGTCAGTGATGCCTTAAATACAGAGGCAATTATGGAGCTGATCCTGGCAGGCAATAAGGACACAAAGAAGCTGGGGCTGCTCTATGATAAGAGTCAGGATTCTTCAAAAAATCCAATTGAGCAGGCAAAGGCATTTTGCAAAGAGAAGCAGATTGAAATCGTAGAAAAGACTGGCACGACAAATGATGAAATCAGCCTTGCGGCAGACGCCCTTGTTGCAGCAGGTGTGGACGCAGTTTTTACGCCGACTGACAATACAGTAATGATTGCAGAGTTAGCGATTTATGAAAAATTTGCCAATGCAAAGATACCACATTATTGCGGCGCAGATTCTTTTGCATTAAATGGGGCGTTCTGCGGGTATGGTGTAAATTATGAAGAGCTTGGCACAGAGACGGCTAAGATTGCAGCAGACATACTTGTAAATGGGAAAAAGCCTGCTGAAACTGCAATTAAGACACTGGATAATGGGATTGCTATGGTAAATACTGAGACAGCTTCTGCAATTGGGCTTGATTACAGTTCTTTCAAAGACCTCTGTGAGGAAGTAAAAGAAACAAAGACAGCAGAAGAGTTTGAATAAAGCTTTAAAGAAATAAATTATTGATTTCTTTAAGCGATAAAACCTTGGAGGAAGAAGGATGTCTTCAATTTTTACCATATCTATTTTGCAGAGTGCGATTGAATTAGGGTTTATCTATTCCCTGGTTGTGCTTGCATTGTTTATATCATTTTCTATTTTAAATATTGCAGATTTATCAACGGATGGCTGTTTTACGTTAGGGTGTGCTGTGGCTGCATCCTTAACGCTTGCCGGGCATCCGGTCCTGGCGTTATTTGGCGCGTTAGGGGCTGGTGTGCTTTCCGGCTTTGTAACTTCATTTTTACAGACGCGCCTTGGGGTAGAATCTATTCTGGCAGGGATTATTGTCAATACAGGGCTTTACACTGTAAATATTGCTGTTATGGGGTTTTCTTCTAATCTCAATCTGTTTAAATGTGACAGCATTTTTACGATGGCAAGGGATTTTATCCAAAAAAACATGGGAGAAGGGGTGTTTGACGCCCTGGTAACAGGTGGGTGGTACCGTTTAATCCTGGTGGCGTTCGTTGTGATTGTGATTGGTATCCTTTTAAGCCTTTTTCTGGGAACAAGGCTGGGGCTTTCGATCCGTGCGACAGGGGACAATGCCGCTATGGTAAAGGCTTCCAGCATTAACCCAAAACACACTATTACAGTAGGGCTTTGTGTTTCCGGCGCAATGACAGCATTATCCGGCGGCATTTTAGCACAGTACCAAAAGTCGTGCGACATTAATCTTGGAACGGGCATGGTGACAATTGCCCTTGCCAGCCTGATTATAGGGGAAACTCTGATTGGTAAGGGAACAATGCTTCGGCGGATTCTTGGCGTGATTTTCGGAAGCTGCCTGTACCGGTTTATTGTGGCTGTGGCAATCCGCATCAATGTCCCGGCAGAATGTTTAAAGCTGGTATCTGCACTGATTGTAGCTGTAGCAATAGCATTCCCATATTTGAAGAAGAATGCTGTCTTTACAAAACAGAAATACATACAGATGGCAAAAAGGAGAAAGGGGGATGCATCCTGATGTTAGAACTTAAAGATATCAGTAAAACCTTTCATCCGGGGACTATGAATGAGAAAAAGGCATTGATTCATTTAAATGTATCTTTGGCGGACGGTGATTTTGCCACAATTGTAGGAAGTAACGGCGCAGGCAAGTCGACCATGTTTAATGCAATTACCGGTGCATTTTATGTAGATGAGGGTGAAATCCTTCTGGATGGCGAGGACATTACGTTTAAGCAGGAGCATAAAAGAAGCCTGGATATCGGCCATTTGTTCCAGGATCCACAGCTTGGGACAGCGCCGCATATGACGATTGAGGAAAACATGTCGCTTGCGTATCTCCGTGCCTCAAATAAATCACATGGATTTTTTGGCAGAAGCCGGAAGAAAGAAAAGGCTATGTTTCAGGAACAGCTATCTTTGCTGGACATGGGGCTGGAAGACAGGATGAAACAGCCTGTAGGGCTGCTTTCAGGAGGCCAGAGACAGGCGCTGACGCTATTGATGGCTACTATGGTAACACCGAAGCTTCTTTTGCTGGATGAGCATACTGCCGCATTGGATCCTGCAACTGCTGAAAAGGTGCTGGAGCTGACAAAGGATATTGTAAAAAAACGTAAAATTACCTGCCTGATGGTAACGCACAATATGAACCAGGCATTGGAGCTTGGAAACCGTACTCTTATGATGGATTCCGGGCATGTAGTATTTGATGTTTCCGGCAAAGAACGTTCTGCACTGACGGTGGAAGATTTGCTGGGGAAATTTAAGGAAAACGCCGGGAAACAGCTTGATACAGACAGGATTTTATTATCATAGGCAATTTATACTGCCGACAGGAATACAAAATTGGTGTAAAGTTTATGGATTATTAGACTTTACACCTTTTTAGTATGCTGAAAAATAATTAGGTATTGACAACCAACAAAAATTAGTATACACTAACAGTGATAAGTTGATAATGAATCATGGTAGTTCTGTATATCTTATTTTAAGGAAGGGGATGATGGCATGCCGTTATCTATGGTAAGTGCAGGGGAAGAAAATGTGATTAAGAAAGTTGGGGGAAAGGGGGATACGCGGCGTTTTTTAGAAAACCTTGGGTTTGTAGAAGGCGGGACAGTAACGGTTATTTCGGAACTTAATGGAAATATGATTGTCAATATAAAAGATTCCAGGGTTGCAATTGGGAAAGATATGGCAAACAGGATTATAATATAGCTTGGAAGAGAAAGGATAAGGAATTATGGAAACATTAAAAGGGGTTGCCTGTGGGCAGACTGTAAAAGTGAAAAAGCTGACTGGTGACGGGCCGGTAAAAAGACGTATTATGGATATGGGGATTACAAAGGGAGTGGAGATTTTTGTACGCAAAGCAGCTCCGCTTGGCGACCCGGTTGAAGTCACAGTAAGGGGATATGAATTATCGCTGCGTAAAGCAGATGCTGCTATGATAGAGGTGGAGGTAATTTAGAGAAGGAAGGTTTATTTTTTGCCCAATGGTTAGTTAACACTAATACAAGAAAGCGGATATAAACAAAAAAGTATAGACAAGTCAATAGCTATAAAAGTTAGATTGCTTATAGAAAGAATCAAAAAGAAAGAGAGGAGCGAAAAAATGTCAGTAAAAATTGCTTTAGCAGGAAACCCGAATTGTGGGAAAACCACATTATTTAATGCGCTGACAGGTTCTAACCAGTTTGTAGGCAACTGGCCGGGTGTGACGGTAGAGAAAAAGGAAGGGAGATTAAAAGGGCATAAGGATGTTGTTTTGATGGATTTACCAGGAATTTATTCTTTATCGCCGTATACGCTGGAAGAGGTTGTTGCAAGAAATTACCTGATTTCTGAGAGGCCGGATGTTATCTTGAACATAGTTGATGGAACAAATATTGAAAGGAATCTGTATCTTTCAACACAGTTAATGGAACTGGGAATCCCTGTTGTGATGGCGGTTAATATGATAGATATCCTGGAAAAGACAGAAAATAAGATAAAACTTGATAAACTGGGTGAAATGCTTGGATGTGAGGTTGTCGGGATTTCTGCTTTAAAAGGAGATGGAATCCATGAAGCGGCTGATAAAGCTGTTTTACTGGCACAGCAAAACAGGGCGGAATCCCCTGTACATGGATTTACGCCAGAGGTAGAAGAAGTAATACAGAGAGTAGAAATGCGGCTTGGAAACAGTGTTGAGGAAAGCCAAAAGCGTTTTTTCGCAGTTAAGCTTTTGGAAAAGGATGAAAAAATCACCTCCCAGATGACAATGGTTCCAGATGTTACGCCGGATATAAAAGAGTTGGAAGAGAAGTTTGATGACGATACAGAAAGCATTATTACAAATGAAAGATATCGTTATATTTCTTCAGTGATTGACATATGTTGTACAAAAAGCAGGCAGAAAACGCTGAGCATATCTGATAAAATTGACAGGATTGTTACAAACCGCTTTTTGGCGCTCCCGATATTTGCGGCAGTGATGTTTTTGGTATATTATATTTCTGTTACGACGGTAGGTACATGGGCAACGGATTGGGCAAATGACGGCGTATTTGGGGAAGGATGGAATCTTTTTGGAATTAAAGCGCTGCATATCCCAGGGATTCCGGAACTGGCAGAGAGCGGCTTGAATGCAATTGGCTGTGCAGATTGGCTTTCCGGCCTGATTCTAGATGGAATTATAGCAGGTGTTGGGGCAGTGCTTGGATTTGTGCCACAGATGTTAGTCCTCTTTATTTTTCTTGCTTTTCTGGAGTCCTGTGGATATATGGCCAGGATTGCATTTATTATGGACCGGATTTTCCGTAAGTTTGGTTTGTCAGGAAAATCTTTTATCCCGATGCTGATTGGAAGCGGCTGCGGCGTCCCGGGGATTATGGCGTCCCGGACAATTGAAAATGACAGAGACAGGAAGATGACGATTATGACGACAACTTTTGTCCCTTGTGGCGCAAAGCTTCCAATTATTGCGCTGGTTGCAGGAGCATTGTTCCATGGGGCATGGTGGGTTGCGCCAAGCGCATATTTTGTAGGGATTGCTGCCATTATCTGTTCTGGCATTATTTTGAAAAAAACAAAGCTGTTTGCAGGGGATCCTGCACCGTTTGTTATGGAGCTTCCAGCATACCATCTGCCAACAGTTTCTAATGTACTTAGGAGCATGTGGGAAAGAGGATGGTCATTTATTAAAAAAGCAGGGACAATTATCCTTCTGTCAACAATAGTATTATGGTTTTTAATGAGCTTTGGGTGGTCTGACGGTGCTTTTGGGATGCTTGGGGAAGAACAGCTTGAGGAAAGCATTCTGGCTTCGCTTGGCAGCATAGCTGCCCCGATTTTTGCTCCGCTTGGATGGGGTGACTGGAAAATGGCAGTTGCGGCAGTAAGCGGCTTAATTGCAAAGGAAAATGTGGTGGGTACGTTCGGCATTCTCTTTGGGTTTGCAGAAGTGGCAGAAGATGGGACAGAAATCTGGGGGCTGCTTGCAGGCAGCATGACGGCAGCTGCCGCATATTCCTTCCTTGTATTTAACTTGCTGTGTGCCCCATGTTTTGCAGCAATGGGTGCGATAAAGCGTGAAATGAACAATAGAAAATGGTTTTTTATTGCAATTGGGTATCAGACAGGGCTTGCATATGTTGTATCCTTGTGTATCTATCAGCTTGGCACACTGTTTACAACAGGGGCTTTTGGAGTTGGTACGGTCGTAGCAGTCCTTCTTGTAGCAGGGTTTGTCTATCTGCTTTTCCGTCCATATAAAGATAACAGAGGCACAGAGTTCCGCTTAGGAAAGATTGCGGGCGCAAAATAATTTTATATGTAAAGGATGAAAGAAAATAAAGAAGAAAGGATAATATGCAAACACAGGTTCTTTCATCCTTTTGTGTTTGCGCCTCGAATGAAAATGCTTACATTTTCATTCGAGGCTTGGTGCAAATTATGGGAACAATTATTGTTGGTGGGATTCTTCTTGCATTGATTGCATTAGCTTTTGCAAGTATGGCCCACGATAAAAAGAACGGGAAATCTATTCAATGTGGAGGAGACTGCAAACATTGCAGTGGCCGCTGCCATTAAATTTCAAAACGTTCCATCATCTGTACCATAGTGGTAACCTGGGTTGCCTGTTCTTCGCTGACAGCCGCAGTTTCTTGTGATGTTGCAGAGTTGTTATCCACGATTTCAGAAACCCTTGCAACATTGCTGTCAATCCGGTTCATATCTCCAACATCATTTCTTAAGGCAGAGGCAACCTGTTCCATTTTTGTTACGGCAGTCATAGCGCCAGACATAACTTCATCCATTGTTTCTACTGTAGATTGTGCAATTTCAATTCCTTTGTCGACAGTAGAAACAGTGGTTTGGATTAACTTGGTGGTTTCCCCGGCGGCCTGTGCAGATTCGTCTGCCAGTTTCTTTACCTGCTCGGCAACAACTGCAAAGCCTTTCCCGGCTTCTCCGGCGCGTGCGGCTTCAATCGCTGCATTTAAAGATAAGAGATTTGTCTGTTCTGCGATATCTTCAATCGTTTCAATAATGCTGCCAATTTGTTCAGAGCAGGTGCTGATTTCTCCAATCGCTTCCATTAATTCCTGCATTTTTTCATTTCCGGTTGAAAGTTTTGTGCCGGCCTGGGAAGCAATTTCTACGGTATCATCTGCTTCTCCGGCGCTTTCTTCCATATTTTTAGCCATAGCATCAATCATTTTGGCAAGGTCTGCGACTTCCAATGCCTGTGCGGTACATCCTTCCGCTAAGTCAACAGAAGCCTGTGCAAGCTGTTCAGAACCCATATCAATCTGTTTTGCAGTTTCCTGTATCGTCAATAGGATGTTTTTTGTATCCTCAATAATTTTTTGGAGAGATGTTTTTATTTGGACAAATTCCCCAACATATTCCTGAGTGACTTCAACTTTGTAATTGCCCTGCCCCATCTGGCCAAGCACATCCGAAATTTCTGAAATCATATTGGAGTAATTTTTCTTCATGAATGAAATGGCAGTAACCATTTTTCCTACTTCGCTTCCATCCTCCTTCATATCATTTTCAGTATGTAAATTGCCATGGGCCAGTTCTGTAATCTGTTCAGAAACTTTGATAATTGGAGATAATAATTCCTGTTTTGAGAATTTGACGGTGCGGATTACAATGACCACAATATAGGCAAAAGAGAGGATAAATACTATCTGGCTGACAATCATAATAGCATTAAACAATTTGCTTAGTTTGCTTTCCCGTTCCTGGATGGCATCAATGCCCTGGGTGGTCAGATCATTAATCTGCTGAATGGTATCTTCATACGCTTCGCCAAATACAAGGGCGGTTGCTCTTGAAGTATCTCCGGCTTCTGCAAATTTGATGGCGTCTTCTTCAATTGGCACAAGGCCGTTAGACAATTCTGCAATTTTTTCCAGCGTGTCCCATTCCTCGTCCGTAATTCTGTTCTTTTTTAAACCTTCCCAGGCAATATCACGGTTTTTGTCTTCATTTAACTCCTTCATATAAGCATCATAATACATCTGTTTTCCAGTGACTGCATAGGACTGGACATCTGAAGTCAGTGACTTCGAACCGAGGCGGTACTGGTTTAAAAGCATGGTATTTTCAAGCTGTTCTGCATTTATCCAGGTGGATAAAAGATTTGCGGCGACAAAAATAATTAGCAATGCAATACTGCTGCGGACAACCACCTTCATTTCTTTGACAATGCTGCCAAGGCGTGCTGACTGGCTGATGTTTTTTTTGGTTTTACTGGGTTTCTTGTCTTTTTTCATACGTTTCTACCTTTCTGTTGTTACATGTTTCCGATTCAAATAAGCAATATAATTATAACATATTTATTTTCAGTTGTGAATGAAAATTTACCATAAAATAGCTTGACATATGGCAATGCAAGATATATGATAGTGATATCAAAATGATATCATTTTTACAGCATATGTATCAGAAGCATTTTAAGAGATGTACTTGGATCGCTTCTGTACTGGAAGAGGAGGCTGGTGTGAAAAATACATTTTTCACACGCAAATTTGTGTCTGCGCACACTTGCCACAAATTTGTTATACACAAAGAACGTGTGCAGAAATGAGGGTTATTATGGAAAAGAACAACCGTAAAGTAGAAGAAAAGATAATTACCAAAAAAAGCGGGATGAAGGTGCTGCTATTGATATTGCTGGGATTTGCAGCATTCACCGCACTGCTGGTTTTGGGGTGTTACCTGGTGGAAGCTGAGGGGATATCTGCAGCATCCGTCTTATTTATTTCAGTTCCTATCGTGGGGGGAATCTGCCTTATTATCCTTTGTTCAGGATTCCGTATTGTAAATCCAAATGAAGCGGTTGTCCTGACTTTGTTTGGACAATATTATGGGACAATCAAATCAGAAGGTTTTTACTATGTTAACCCATTTGTAACATCAGTAGTTCCGGCAAAGCAGGCTTCTGGCAGCGCTTCCGCCAGTGTAAAGAAAAAGATTTCTTTAAAAACGCTGACGTTAAACAATGAAAAGCAGAAAGTAAACGATGCTTTGGGAAATCCTGTTATTATTGGGGCAGTTGTAATCTGGAAAGTAATCAATCCTACCGATGCAGTTTTTAATGTGGAGAATTATAAGACATTTCTATCTACACAATGCGATTCCATTATCCGTAAGATTGCAAGGTTATATCCATACGATTTAATGACGGATGAAGAGGACGAGGAAAGCGGCGAAAAGACGCTGCGGGGAAGCAGCCAGGAAATTGCAGAAAGCATGTGCCGGGAACTGCAGAAAAAAGTAGGCGCTGCCGGAATCCAGGTGGAGGAAGTGAGGATTACCCATTTATCATATGCAGAAGAAATTGCGGCAGTTATGCTCCAGAAACAGCAGGCATCTGCAGTAATTGCGGCAAGGAAAAAGATTGTGGAAGGCGCTGTCAGCATGGTACAGATGGCGATTAACCAGCTTGGAGAAGACGAAATTGTGACATTGGATGAAGAGAGGAAGGCGGCGATGGTCAGCAACCTTATGGTAGTGCTTTGCGGCAATAAGGAGGCGCAGCCAATAGTAAACAGCAGCAGTATTTATTAGAGCGTATTTAAAAGCAATTTTTAAACACGCTATGGCGTAGGGCAAAAAGGTGAAAGAAAATCGCTTGAGGCTTGGTGCAGAATATGGATAAAAATTTGGATTTAGAGAAGCAGGAACAGGAACTGCAAAAACGGCTTGACAGGCTGGAGGCAATAGAGGCAGAAATCAAAGACCGGGAAAAAAAGCTAAAAGAAAAAGAGAAAGCAAAAAAGCAGGTTCTTCTGCGGCTTGCGCCAACACTTTGGCAGGAATTGGCACGCTGGGCAGAAGAAGATTACCGTTCGATCAATGGCCAGATTGAATTTCTTTTGGCAGAGGCAGTACGCAGAAGGAAAAAAAGCTGATATAAAACATCCTATAGGGCGCGTTTGGAAACGGGGCAATACATTGGCACGTATGTTTCAAACACGCCCTAAAAGTTATGCCTTCTCAAAATACAGTAAGTGTGGTATTCTTTGTTTGAAAGAAGGGAGGCATTATGGACAATCTGATTGAAAAGGAAATGGGCGGGATTGTGGATGCGATTCTGGGTGATTACGGGCAGATGCGTGCGATAGATAAAATGGATTTGTTTAACCAGCCAGATAAGGAAAGCATCATTGACATGGTAAAGAAGCTTTTTTGCATTGTTTTCCCTGGCTATTTCCGCGACAAATCATTTAAGATTTACAATGTAAATAACAACCTTTCTGTTTTGATTGAGGATATTATGTATCATCTGAATAAACAGGTTGAAATTGTCTTAAAATATGATGCGCAGTATGAAGGCATAGGGGAAGAGGCGCTGCGGGAAACAGCACAGCGCAAGTCTATTTCATTTCTGAAAAAGATTCCCAAAGTAAGGGAATACCTGGATACAGATTTGCAGGCGGCTTTTGACGGAGATCCTGCGGCATACTATAAAGACGATATTGTATATTCCTATCCGGGACTGTATGCAATTACAGTAAACCGGCTGGCGCATGAGCTGTATCTTCTGGAAGTCCCAATGATTCCAAGAATTATGACGGAATATGCGCATAATGTGACAGGGATTGATATCCATCCGGGAGCAGTGATAGGAAAATATTTTTTCATTGACCACGGGACTGGCGTCGTGATCGGCGAGACTACAGTGATTGGCGAAAATGTAAAAATATACCAGGGCGTGACGCTTGGGGCGCTTTCTACCCGGGGCGGGCAAAAGCTGCGCGGTGCAAAAAGACATCCAACAATTGAGGACAATGTTGTGATTTATTCTGGAGCTTCAGTTTTGGGCGGGGAAACGGTAATTGGAGAAAATGCAATTATAGGAAGTAATGCATTTGTAACAAAATCTATTGGGAAAAATTCCCGTGTCAGCATTAAGAACCAGGAATTGTCTATCCGGGAGCATGGCATTGAAACTGTTAAGGAAAAGGAACTTGGGCAGGATGAAACATGGTGTTATGTAATATAAACCAGGAGGGGAAAATGGGGCTTCAGGAAAAATATAGAAAACTTCAGCAGAATCTAAAGGACTTGGGGAGTGTGGCAATCGCCTTTTCAGGCGGGGTGGATTCTGTATTTTTATTAAAGGCAGCCCATGATGTTCTGGGCAGCCGCGTGCTTGCTGTGACGGCATGTTCCCCTTCTTTCCCAAAGCAGGAGGCAGAAGAGGCGAAACGGTTTTGCAAAGAAAACGGCATCCGGCAGGTTACTTTTTTATCTGGTGAGCTGGAATCAGAGGAGTTTCGGAAAAACCCTCCTGACCGCTGTTATTTTTGCAAGCGGAGGATATTTGGGAAGGTTCAGGAGATAGCCAGGCAGAACCAGATAGAGGCTGTGGCAGACGGCGCAAATGCAGATGATGGAGCGGATTACCGCCCAGGGATGAAAGCAGCCAGGGAACTGGGCGTTTGCAGCCCTTTACAGGAAGCAGGGCTTTCTAAAGCGGAAATCCGTGAACTGTCAAGAAAGCTTGGGCTTTTTTCCTGGGATAAGCCGTCTTCTGCCTGCCTTGCGTCACGGTTTGTTTATGGGGAGGCAATTAATGAAAAAAAACTGGGGATGGTAGAAGAAGCGGAGCGGTTTTTATCGGAGCTTGGGTTTTGCCAGTCCAGGGTACGGATGCATGGGATGCTTGCACGGATTGAAGTACAAAAGGAAGAACTGCATAAAATTGCGAATGAAAAGCTGGGTATGCAGATTTCTGAAAGGTTAAAAGAAATCGGTTTTACATATGTTGCATTAGATTTAGAAGGATACAGGATGGGCAGCATGAATGAAACGCTTGACATCCGGAAAGGGAAGGAAAACAATGAATAAACCAGAAATTGACAGGCAGGGAATAGAAACAATTTATGATAACCCTTATATCAGTTTATATGATTTGCATTACAGCGGGGGGAAGCATTACCTGAATGCGTCCAGGCGTTCCAGGGAACAGCTTGCGGCTGTAAAAACAGAAGAAGAGTTTAAAAAGATGGTTCCTGATGCGGTAAGCTGTGTTGTTATAATAAAGCTGCCAGAGGAAGAGCCAAAGCTATTGCTGTCAAAAGAGTTCCGTTATCCGGTAGGGCAGTTTGTGTTAAGCGTGCCGGCAGGGCTGATTGACGCAGAAGATACTGACAGCAAAACCCCTGCCCTTACTGCGGCTGCAAGGGAGATAGAGGAAGAGACCGGATTAAAAATCAAAGAAAATGACAAACTGGAACTTATAAATCCACTGTTGTTTAGTACCCCTGGCATGACAGATGAAAGCAATGCAATTGCCCTTGCTGTGATAAACCTGGAGGATTTAACTTCCCTGACACAGGATGGGGCGGTAGGTATGGAATGCTTTGATGGCTTTTCCCTTTTAGGAAAAGAAGAGGCAGAACAGATTTTACGGGGCGGGCATGACAATGACGGTAATTTTTATTCTGTCTTTACCTGGATTGCCCTGGTTTCTTTTGTAAGCGGGCTTTGGGACAGGGAGGGTTCCAGATGACAGAATGGCTGGCAAGGACGAATCAGCTTCTTGGGCGGGAAGCGGTAGAAACACTCCAAAAATCGCATGTGGCCATCTTTGGGATAGGAGGCGTTGGGGGATATGCCTGTGAGGCGCTTGCCAGAAGCGGTATTGGTGCATTTGATTTGATTGACCATGATACGGTGAGCATTACGAACCTGAACCGCCAGATTATCGCAACAAGAAAAAGCATTGGGAGATTTAAGACGGAAGTAATGAAAGAACGTATTCTTGATATTAACCCCGAGGCTAAAGTATGCATCCACAATTGTTTTTTCCTGCCAGAAAACGCTGGAGAATTTTCTTTTGAAAAATATGACTATGTAGTAGATGCTGTGGATACTGTGACAGCAAAGCTGGCGTTGGTTTCGGAGGCAAAAAAGAATGGAGTTTTGGTTATCAGCAGTATGGGGGCTGGGAACAAGCTTGATGCAGGACGGTTCCGTGTTGCCGATATCTATGACACAAAAGTCTGCCCACTGGCAAAAGTAATGCGCAGGGAGTTAAAAAAGCGGAATATAAAAGACCTAAAAGTGGTATATTCAGAGGAAACTCCAATTTTTACAACATTGCCTGCAGAGGATGAAGACGCTGTTTCCTGCACAGGACAGAGAAAAAAGAGGCGTCCTCCAGGAAGCATTGCTTTTGTGCCTTCTGTTGCCGGCTTAATATTGGCAGGAGAGGTAGTAAAAGATTTAGTAAATGGATAGAAAATGTCTGTTTATGCGTATTTTGACGAAATTTGTCGCAATGATGGGGATATTGGCAGTTGACAATGAAATTTGTTCGTTATAGTATTAAAATTGTAAATAAAGTTGAAAAATAAAAGTTACAAACGGGTATAGAAAGTGGGGAAATAATGAAAACGGTTCTCGTTGGCAGGAATCTGGAAGAACTGGAAGTACTTCAGGAAAGAGTCCAGAACCTACCGGGGATTCAGTTGGAAGGGACGTTTGATGATGCGCAAAAGGCAGTCCGTTTTGCCCAGGAGCAAAACATCGAACTTGCTGTACTGGATACTGATATAACGGGAATGGATGGAATTTGTCTTGGTAGATGCCTGCTCGGCAAAAATCCTGATATTTTACTGCTTTTTATTTCTGACAGCGAGTTGTATGCAATGGATGCAATCCGCCTGCATGCGGCCGCTTACTTATTGAAGCCATTTTCACAGGAAGAACTTTTGTATGCATTAGAAACAGCACGCCTGCTGTCGAAACGTGTAAAAAAAAGAGTTTTTGTCAAAACCTTTGGACATTTCGATGTTTTTGTCGACAATAAGCCGATCATGTTCCGCAGTGGAAAAGCAAAAGAGCTTTTGGCTTTTTTGGTAGACAGGCAGGGAGGGACAGTCAGTACTGACCAGGTGATTTGCGCGCTTTGGGAGGAGCGCCCGAATGACGAGGCGACACAGAACCTCTGCAGCAAGGTTTCAAAAAATTTAAGCAGGGAGCTGGACAAATACGGCGTACAGGAGTTGTTTATCACAAACCGCGGGATTCGGCGGGTAGATACAGAATTGTTTGATTGTGATCTATATGGGCTGCTGGAAGGAGAAGAGCAGGCAAGAAAGCAGTTTGTAGGAGATTACATGCTAGATTATAGCTGGGCAGAAGAGCGGATGGGACAGTTAAATAAATTTGTACTGAAACATTAATGGCTTTTGTCGTGCTCTGTTTGCCAGTCTTGAAAAAAATCCGCTACAAAAAAGGAATGCCAGGGCATTCCAAGAGCAGGGCGCCATGAATAGTGGCGTCCTGACAAAAAATGAAAAATTTTTTTTAAATAGGACAAAATGCTCATTTTGCCCTTATTTTGTTGCTTTGCAGTTTTTTGATATGATAAAATTTGCAGACAATACCATATTGGTTCCATTTGAACTCCATTTCCATTCCATAAACTGTAATATAATGGTAAAAGTTGCAGGAAAAAGAAACATTCTGCTGACGAATCAAATACCCGGATGTATGTAACAGGGTATTTGACCCGCGCGTAGCCGCCAAGTACAAAGGAACTTTCAGTTCCTTGCAAGCATTGCGTTTGGCCCGCTGCATACGCGAGAATAAAAGGGTAATGCTGGTAAAACAGCGGAAGGGAGGAAACATGGATACAGTTGGACTACGGGTTGTCATCGCGGACAACAATTTACAAGATCGGGAAAGCAAACAAAAAACAATGGCAAGTATGGGGATGAATGTGGTTTTGGCAACCGGAAACGGGAGCAAAGCACTGGAAGCCATACGTGATGAAAAGCCAGATGTCGTGGTAATGGATATGATATTGCCAGGGATTGATGGAATCGGAATACTCGAAGAGATAAACAAAACAAATTACAAGGCGAAGAAACCGATTTTTATTATCGAAACGGCACTGAGGATGGAAAATCTTGTAAATGAAGCGATTCAGGCAGGGGCAGATTATTATATGATGAAGCCCGTTTCCAATACGATGCTGATTAAAAGAATGACGCAGCTTATGGATCGTGGGGAAGAAGGGAACGAGAGAGCGCAGAAAACAATCTGCAGGGAGATACCGGCCAGACAGGAAAAAAGAGTGGTAGAACGGAAGAATTTGGCAGAAGGGTATGTATTTTGCGGCGACCTGGAAAAGGATGTTACCAATATTTTGTTGGAAATTGGCATCCCGGCACATATTAAGGGATATCAGTATATCAGGGAAGGCATCATTATGGCATTTTATGACCGCAATATGCTGCATTATATTACAAAGTTTTTGTATCCTTCTATTGCTAAGAAATACAAAACAACTTCCAGCAGTGTAGAACGTACGATACGCCATGCAATTGAAGTGGCATGGCGCAGGGGAAATCTGGAAATCTTGGAAGAAGTTTTTGGAAATACGGTTTGTGCAGGAAAGGGGAAACCTACAAATTCAGAGTTTATGGCACTTCTGACGGACAAGCTCAGATTGGAATACCGCACGCGGAGCGTATCATGAAGTGGGAGGCCTCCTAATAAAATGAATTATAATAAGGGAAAATACACATAATTGAAAATATCCATAACTTGACGCTGGTTCTTATTTTAGGTATGATAAGAAGCAGCGTCATTTTTGTATAAGAAATTGCGCTGATACCAGGTAATCTGCCACAACACAGTGGCGCATCGGCAAAAAGGGGGACTTTTTATTGAGAAAAGATACGATGATGGCATTAAGTGATGTCCTGAATAATAAATTTGATGAATTAGTGGAAAACTGTATGAATTCAAGAGCCATTGATTTGAATCTGTATCAGGAATATGATGTGAAAAGGGGGCTTCGTGACAGTACCGGAAAAGGGGTGTTAACAGGGCTGACAGAAATCTCTGATGTTAGCGGCTATGATTTTGTAAATGGTGTGAAAGAACCTGCAGATGGAAAGTTATTTTACCAGGGGTATGATGTAAAGGATTTGGCAGGCTCTTCTTTGGAGAAACGGTTTGCCTTTGAAGAAACAACATATCTGCTATTGTTTGGGGAACTGCCGACGGAAGGGCAGCTTACAACATTTATCCAGATTCTGAGCAGTCTGCAGGAACTGTCTGCGCAATTTGTCCGTGACGTCATCATGAAGGCGCCAAGCCCAAATTTGATGAATGGCCTGCAAAAAAGCGTGCTGACATTATATTCTTATGATGAAAACCCGGATGATATTTCGGTTCCAAATGTTTTGCGCCAGTCATTGCAGCTTGTGGCAAAACTGCCTTTAATTGCAATCTATAATTATCATGCATACCGCCATTACCATTTTTTTGACAGCCTGGTGATTAAGCCTGCAAAAGAAGAATATTCTACAGCGGAAAATATTCTGCATGTGCTCCGCCCGGATGGCGAGTTTACAGAACTTGAGGCAAGGATTCTGGATGCAGCGCTTGTGCTTCATGCAGAGCATGGTGGAGGAAATAACTCTACCTTTACAAACCATGTGGTAACTTCTTCTGGAACTGATACATATTCTGCTGTCGCAGCATCGCTTGCATCCTTGAAGGGGCCGCGCCACGGCGGCGCTAATCTAAAAGTGCAGCAGATGATACATGAAATGCAGGAAAGGTATGGAAAACTTCCGGACCAGGGGCAAATCCGTGAATACCTGCAGAAAATATTAAAGAAAGAAGCATTTGACGGTTCCGGCCTGATATACGGCATGGGGCATGCAGTCTATACGCTTTCTGACCCAAGGGAAGTTGCTTTAAGGGATTTTGCAGAAAGGCTTGCCAAAACAAAGAAAATGGAAGAAGAATTTGCAGTTTACCGGACAGTAGAAAAGATTGCCGCTGAATTGATTATGGAGCGTTCCCATGTCATGAAACCGGTATGCGCGAATGTGGATTTTTACAGTGGGTTTATCTATACGATGCTTGGGATTCCAGAAGAGCTTTTTACCCCGCTTTTTGCAGTATCCCGTATTTCAGGCTGGAGTGCGCACCGTCTTGAGGAACTGGTGAACAAAGGTAAGATTATCCGTCCGGCTTATAAATATGTTGGGCAGCACGTGGAATATCCAAAAGAAAGAAATGATTGATAAAAATTGTATAATATTAGAAAAGAGAAGCCATACTATTTTCCGTAAGGAATCGCAGAAAAAAGAAAGGTATGGTGATTGACTTGAAGAAAAAATATGTTTTATTTACGATGTTATGCTGTTTATCACTTTTTGTATTCGCCGGCTGCGGAAACAAGGATGACAACAACAATGATGCTGCTGCCAGCCCGTCTGTTGAAGAAACAACGGATTCGCCGGACCCTACAGGGAGCGACGCTTTAGATGATGTGGAAAATGGCGTGGACGATGTAATTGACGGCGCAGAGGATGCAGTGGATGATGCAGCAGATGGTGTAAAGGATGCGGCGGATGATGCAACAGATAACAACAACAGCAGCACAACAAAGAAATAATGCATGCAGGGCTGTAAAGAATAATAATTTTATATGGAAATTCTGCCTGGGGCGCCTTAAAAAGGCGCCCCAGAGCGTGTTTGTAAAAAACACATGCCATTCATTATGCTTTTATAAAGAATGGGTGGTTTAAAGTGCGACAGCGTATAAAAGGCACTTACGGTTTTTATGCAGGATTTCTTTTTCAAAAACCATATCCAGGTTTTGGGCAGTACGGATGGAACGTTTGTTTTTTTCATCAATAACTGCCACAATGCGCGTAATGTCAAGCTGTGATTTGGCATAGCTAAAAACTGCTTTCCCGCATTCAATCGCATAGCCATATCCCCAGTATTTGCTGTCGAGCAGGTAGGAAAGGGATATTTCTTCTTTTCCATCAATCATTTGATTTTCAATGCCACATTTCCCAATTAATTTTCCAGAAGTTTTACTATATACGCCCCATATCCCAAAACCATAAAAGGAATAGACATTACGGATATAGGCGGCCTGTTTTTCCATCTCGATTTCCAGATAGTCGTCAATATCCGGGATATAGCGGCGGATATCCGGATCCTGGTACATTTTGTAGATTACTTTCGTGTCTTCTGGAGTAAGCTCGCGTATGACTAAACGCCTTGTATTGGCGATGGTGACCGGAAGCCCCTGGCTGCGCTGTAAAATATGTCTGAAAAAACGTTCGTCAATCCCTTCAAAGGATTCTAAAAGTACATCGGCGCTTGACAAATCCTGGCTGCCGGAGTGTAGGTTTACATAGCCGACACAGGCTGTTTGGGCTGCTTTTGCCGCCAGGCAGCCATTACAGGAGTCTTCTACGATAACAGCTTCCTTTGGGCTGACGCCCATTTCTTTAAGGGCCTCGGTAAAAATATCCGGCGCTGGTTTTGGGTTCTTCACATGTGCGCTGGAAATGAATTTGTCAAAATATTTTCGGATTCCAAGCGCTTTTGCGGCGTGTTCGATCTCTGCTGGGGAGGAAGAGGATGCAATTGCAAGATGGATTCCTTTCTGCTGTAGTTTCTTTATGAGTCCGAGAATGCCAGGAAGCGGCTGGTAGCCTTCTTCTTTTAAAACGGTTTTCTTTTCCTGGTTCAGTTCTTCTAAAAATTTTTCGACATCAACAGGAAGATGGAACTGGGCAATTGTCTCTTCTGCCATTTTCCTGGTTGAACTGCCAATGTACTTTGCATGATATTTGGCATCAGCATCAATCCCATATCTGGAAAATACCCGCAGGGCTGCTTTTTCATGCTGCGGCTCACTGTCAATAATAACGCCGTCCATATCAAAAATAATTGCTTTTAACATAGTAATCCCTCCTCGCGTCTGCCATAGTCCAAAGCATGTATCTATCCATGAATCGTGGCCTTTTATGATATTATAACAAAGAAGGGGTAAAAGGAAAAGCAAAAGAAGGAAAAAGGGGATATGTTTTTTTCTGTTTCTTTGTTATAATAAAATAAATATATGTAAAGTAAAGTGAGGATGAAATATGGCATTTGTGAAACCATTTAGGGCAGTCAGGCCAAAACAGGAGTATGCAAAGCAGGTGGCCGCTTTGCCGTATGATGTGTACAACAGGCAGGAAGCAAAAGAGGAGGTTTGCAAAGAAAGGCTTTCCTTCCTAAAGATTGACAGGGCAGAGACACAGCTTTCTGATTCGGTAGATACTTATGATTCCCGCGTTTATGGGAAGGCGGCGGAAACATATCAGCAGATGAAGGCGGATGGGATTTTTATTTCAGAGGAAGAACCCTGTTATTATATTTACCAGTTACAGATGGAAGGACGGAAGCAGGCAGGAATCGTGGCCTGTGCCAGTGTAGACGATTATCTGGGCAATGTAATTAAAAAGCACGAGAATACCAGGGAGGAGAAGGAACAGGACAGAATCTGCCATGTAGATACATTAAGCGCACAGACCGGGCCGATTTTTTTGGCTTACCGTTCCTGTGAGGCGGTAAATCAGGTGGTTTCCCATGTAATGGAGGAAAACAGCCCTCTATATGATTTTGTTTCACCAGACGGAATTGGCCATACGGTATGGAAGGTTGCAAAAAGGGAGGAAATACAGGCAATCCAGCAGGCATTTGCTAAAATACAGGATATTTATATTGCAGATGGGCATCACCGCGCGGCATCCGCTGTAAAAGTCAGCCTAAAAAGACGGGAACAAAAAAAATCGTATGATGGGACGGAGGAGTTTAATTATTTCCTGTCGGTACTGTTTCCAGATGACCAGTTAATGATTATGGATTATAACCGTTGTGTCAAAGATTTAAATGGGCTGACAAAAGAGGCCTTTTTGGAAAAGGCAGCCAGGCATTTTACAGTTTCTAAGCTTACAAAGGCAAAACACCCGGAAAAAAAAGGGGAGGTGGCAATGTATTTGGAGAAGGAATGGTATCTGCTTGAGGCGTCAAAGGAACTATTACAGGTTCCGGATGCGGTTGCTTCCCTTGATGTATCTGTATTGCAGGAATATCTGTTAAAACCGGTACTTGGGATTGCTGACCCGCGTACAGATGAAAGGATTGATTTTGTTGGGGGAATCCGGGGGCTTTCAGAGCTTGAAAAACGGGCAGACAATGATATGAAGGTATCGTTTGCGATGTACCCGACTTCTATTGGAGAACTTTTTGCTGTAGCAGATGCAGGGCTTTTGATGCCGCCAAAATCAACATGGTTCGAGCCAAAGCTTAGGAGCGGGCTGTTTATCCATGAAATAGAAAAGTACAAAAGCTTATCTGATGCAGGAACGATTGGCAGCAGTGCAGCAGATGGAAATATAGTCAATTGATATGGTGCTGTAAAACAGCACAGAAACGAGGGTGAAATGGATAAGAAATTATATGATTTAATGGATTGGGCAGAAATTGAGGCAATTGTTTATTCAGAGCATGACCATCCGGAACAGATACTGGGAGCGCATAAGGTGCACAGTAATGTTTTGATTCAGGCATTTTTGCCGGATGCTGAATCGGTACTGATTAAAAATGATAAGGATGGGAAGCTTTATCCAATGGAGGAGGCGGATGAGGCAGGTTTTTTTGCAGCGCTGCTGCCGCAGCGGAAAGTCCAGTCTTATGAACTTCATGCCAAATATGCAGACGGTGGGGAATGTACATGGAAAGACCCCTATTTATACCCTTCTTTTTTAAAAGAAGAGGAATTAAAACTTTTTGAAAAGGGAGAGAATTACGAGATATACCGTTATCTTGGCGCACATCCAGCCAGTGTTACAGGGTATGGGAAGGATGCCGTTCTTTACTTAGAAGGGCAGGAGCCGAAAAAGGGAGAAAAAGCAGTAAAAGGGACGCATTTTGCAGTATGGGCGCCAAACGCTATGCGTGTCAGTGTTGTTGGGGATTTTAACCAGTGGGATGGGCGCCGGCATCCAATGTACCGGCTTGGAGATTCTGGGGTTTTCTCGCTGTTTATACCAGACATTGGCTGTGGGGATATTTATAAATATGAAGTAAAAATTAATTCTCAGACAATTGTGTTAAAGACTGACCCATATGGATTCCGTTGTGAGGTGCGCCCGGCGAATGCAAGTATTGTAGCTGATTTGTTTTCTTTTGATTGGAAGGATGATAAGTGGCTTCAGGACAGGAAAAAGTATACGTTTGAAAAAGAACCAATGAATATTTATGAGCTTCATCCGGGTTCCTGGAAGAGGTTTACAGAGGATGGGGACTTTCCTGGCGGTTTTATGAATTACAGGGAACTTGCCCCGGAACTTGCAGATTATGTAAAAGAAATGGGCTATACCCATGTGGAACTGATGCCTGTTATGGAGCATCCGCTGGATGAATCCTGGGGATATCAGGTGACAGGGTATTATGCGGTTACCTCTCGGTATGGTTCTCCAAAAGATTTTATGTATTTTATGGATTATATGCACAGGCAGGGGATTGGCGTGATTTTAGACTGGGTGCCGGCGCATTTCCCAAAGGACCAGAATGGACTTGCGCGTTTTGACGGCACATGCCTGTATGAGCATTTTGACCCAAGGCAGGGGGAACATCCGCATTGGGGAACGTTAATTTACAATTACGGGCGTCCGCAAGTTTCTAATTTCCTGATTGCTAACGTACTGTTTTGGAAAGATATCTACCATGCAGACGGAATCCGGATGGACGCTGTTGCATCTATGCTTTACTTGGATTATGGGCGGAATCCGGGAGAGTGGATTGCCAATGAAAACGGGGGCAATGAAAACCTGGAGGCAGTCAGGATGCTTCAAAAATTAAGCGGTGTTTTCCATGAAAAGAAAGATGGGGCACTTTTAATTGCGGAGGAGTCTACTGCGTGGCCGATGGTGACAGGGGATCCCGAAGAGGATGGCCTTGGCTTTGACTTAAAGTGGAATATGGGGTGGATGAATGATTTTACTTCTTATATGAAAGCAGACCCTTATTTTAGGAAGGGATCACATGGCACGCTTGTTTTCAGCATGGTTTATGCATATAGCGAGAAATTTATCCTTCCGTTTTCCCATGATGAGGTAGTGCATGGGAAGCGCTCTATGTTAATGAAGATGCCGGGGGATTATGAGTTAAAATATGGGAACCTGAGGGCAGCGTTTGGGTTTATGCTTACGCATCCTGGTAAAAAGCTCCAGTTTATGGGCCAGGAGTTTGCACAGGAAGAAGAGTGGAGCGAGCAGGGAAGCCTGCATTGGGAAGAACTGGAGGATAAAAACCACCAGAACCTGCAGCTCTATGTAAAGGAATTAAACCAGTTTTACTTAAAGCATCCGGCGCTGTATGAAAATGATTATGAGCCGGAAGGGTTTGAATGGATTAGCTGCATGGATGCAGACCACAGTATTATTACGTTTATGCGCCGGGACAGCAAAAAAAAGGAACAGCTTTTGGTAATCTGTAACTTTACGCCGGTCCTATATGAGAATTTTAAAGTGGGCGTCCCTTTTGAGGGAAGCTATAAAGAGATTTTCAACAGCGACTCAGAGCGGTATGGGGGAACCGGATGCCTGAATAAAAAAGTTCTGCGCACAAAAGAAGTAAGCTGGGACGGCAGGGAAAATTCCATTACAATTGATGTTCCCCCATTTGGAATCTGCATTTATAGCAGTACGCCAAAACAGCATTCTTAGAAAGCAGAAAGGCATAGCAATACAGGAGGGGGTTATGAATGGATTATTCATCCAGGCAGCTTCTGCACTGACGCCAATACCGTTTCCTACGCCAACGCCATCACCTCGTCCGACACCGTCTCCTACACCGACGTTTGCGCCAACACCAACGCCGGTTTCCATTGAAGACCTGACGCAGACTTTAAATTCTTCTGCCAATGATGAGGAAAAGATGGATTTTTTGATGGAATTTTTATTGTCTCAGAGAGATGTACTTTTTAGTTTTGCAAAGACCCTGCTTTTTGCAATCGTTGTCTTTATCATTGGAAGAAGGCTTGTAAAGTTTTCTTTAAAGATGACACAGCGCTGGATGGTAAAGCATGAGGTGGAAATCAGTGTACAGAAGTTTGTAATGTCGCTTGCTAATTTTAGTTATCATCTGATACTTATTTTTATTGTTGCATGGATTCTTGGAATCGGGGCGACAATTGTTGCTATTATTGGTTCTGCCGGCCTTGCGATTGGGCTTGCCCTGCAGGGAAGCCTTTCAAACCTTGCAGGCGGTGTTCTGATTTTGGCGTTAAAGCCTTTTAAAATTGGGGAATATATATCGGTGGGCGGAGTAGAAGGGACGGTGGATTCCATAGATATTTTCTATACGCACCTTTCTACAACAGACAATAAGGTAATCGTAATACCAAATGGCACAATTACAAATTCAACGATTACAAATACAACAAATGTCTTGAAACGGATGTTAATCATTGATTTTATGGTGCCGTATGAAATGGATGTGGAGAAGCTGCGGGAAGCTTTGACAGAGGTGATGCAGGAAAACCAGCTTCTTTGCCAGGATGACCCGATGGCAGTAGTAATCAGCAGGCTGTCCCCGCTAAAAGTACAGATGCAGATGAAGGCATGGGTAAAAACCGAAGATTATTGGGAAGCAAGATATGGGCTGCTGGAGAAGCTGAAGGATATGATAGGGGAAAACCAGGCTTGTGGGAATGACAGAAATAAGCTATAATAGCGGGAGGATTATGAAAGCGCAAAAAGCAGCGCGGAAAAGAGGTAAGGTGTGATTAGTATTTTCCGGACAGATGACAGAATTATTCATGAAGAAAAAGAATTAAGTTCCGGGGCGTGGGTGAATATGGTAAACCCTACGGTGACAGAGGGAGAAGAGATCGCAAAAGAGCTGGGAATTGACCTTCATGATTTGCTTGCAGCATTGGATGAGGAGGAAAGCTCCCGTGTGGAACTGGAAGATGGCTACACACTGATTCTCGTGGATATACCCGCTACAGAAATACGCCATGAAAAAGAGGCATATAATACAATCCCGCTTGGCATCATCCTGACACAGGATATCATTATCACCGTATGTACCGAGGAGACGCCTGTATTGCAGGCATTTGTAAACGGCAGGGTAAAGGAGTTTAGTACAAAAAAGAAGCTGCGGTTTGTATACCAGATTTTGTTCCGTATTTCGACGCAGTACCAGTACTGCCTTCGGATTATTGATAAAAAGAGGACGGAAATCGAAGAAAGGATTGATTATAATACGGAAAACGTTGACTTAATTGATTTGCATGCACTGGAATCCACCCTGGTTTATTTTGCAACGTCACTCCGGGCAAATGGCGCTGTCCTTGATCGCCTGACAAGATATAAAAGGCTGGAGCAGTACCCGGAAGATAAAGACCTGCTTGGCGATGTCATTGTGGAAAACCGCCAGGCAATAGAGATGACTTCCATTTACCGTGACATTATTAACGGGACAAGGGAACTGATGTCCTCTGTTCTTGATAACCGCTTAAATAATGTAATGAAGGCGCTTACCTCAGTTACATTGGTTATGGGTATCCCGACATTGATTTCAGGGCTTTATGGCATGAATGTAAATACCCGGTGGATGCCGCTTGCCAATGCGCCATATGGCTTTGGGATTATCTGTATTATGGTTGCTGTTATCTGTATTGTGATGTTATTTATCTTAAAAAAGAAAAAGCTTTTTTAACAGTTCCATAGAGCGTGTTTGAAAATTACCTTTAAACTGTCAAATTGCACAAAAATTATATTATCCCGGCAATTCCAAAAATTTTACCATATGGCAGCTGTATGGGGACGCCGGTGCTTGAGCCTTGTTTTTTAAGGCCTTATGCACCGCTGCGTTTCCCATCCAAGTGCAAGCGGGGTGCTATTGGTAAAATTTTGGAATTGCCGAGGGCAGTAAATTTGTGCAATATTTAAATTTCAAACACGCTCTATGGATTTTTTCCGCTTATAAAATTTTGTTTTCCAGACATCCTTTCACTGGCATTAAAATTGCTGCGCCAATTACCCCATACAGAAAGGGAATCAGCGTGATTGCCATATTTGCTGTAAAGGTGCTAAGATCCATAGAATTAGTTGTCAGCCATAAAAGATAAATCGAAAAGAACAGAGTGCAAAAAGCGCCTGCAGTAATTAACGATTTCATTGCAAGAGAAACAGCAATAATAGCCTTTTGGGCTTCTTCGATGCTTTCCGGTTTGCGGCGGCGTAAAAAGGAAAAAGCATTTCTAAAGTTTTTTGTATGCCCTGTGAAAAATAAAGTAAGGTACAAGTAAAAAAGCATTGCAATTAAGGAGGGCATATCAAAATAGAAAGTAATCGGGAAATTTGTCTGTGAAGCAGAAGTCATAATTAACATAAACAATATCAGTAAATTTCCCATAACCCATGTAACCGTCCGCAATATATTTCCACGTATGTTTTCTTTTTTCTGGTTTTCAGATTCCTGTATTAGATTCATCATATTCTCCTCCGCCTTTCTGGAGTATGCATCTTCTGTCAGATGTTCTCCTGATAATAATTCATTTACATTAATTTCTAACAGCTCGCAGAGAGGCACCATAATTGAAATGTCTGGAAGCCCTTTACCGCATTCCCACTTTGAAATTGCCTTATCGCTGATGCCAAGCGCTTCACCAAGCTGCTTTTGAGTCATTTGTTTCTCTTTCCTTTGTGCTGCAATAAATTCCCCTATTTTTTTCTGTTCCATAGTAGTCCCCCATGCCGCGCTTTTTGCGGCTTAAATCTTTCCTTTGCCATTGTATTAACTGCTTCCTCCTTTCGTTTTTGTTGGATATAGTATACCCTGGGGCCTCTTTTCCTGTAAACCGACAGGAAGTAGAAGCAGGGTAGAATTTTTTGCTGTATTTCCCTGGAATACAGGGAAAAAGAGGACTCTACGCTTCGTAGAATCCTGTGTGGCAATGCGATATGTGATGTTTTAAGTGGTAATATGTATTCTTAGAAGTACAGGCACATGGCAAGGTAGCCGCAGCCCCAATGCAGGATAGCGCAGCCCCACATATTTCCATGGCGTTCATACAGACAGCCCAGGGCAATGCTTAGTGCAAAGGCGCTGAGCATAAAAATAAAGCCAAATGGAAGATGCATCAGTGAAAAAAGGAGCGAAGTCAGCAAAATGCCAAATGCTTTCTGGTATTTCACCCGCATCAGTGATTTTATGCTGGTCTGTATAACGCCACGCGCTAAAAATTCCTGGAAAACTGCGGTAAACAGATAAATGCGTGCTCCGCGCAAAGAGCCGCCGATAAAACGGCTTTTAATCTGGACGCCAAAGAGTGTAAGGATCAGTTTTGATAAAATAAGCAGGAAGCATCCTGCTAACAGGAGAATCCCGGTTTCTATCAGGCATTTTTTAAAAGTCTGACGTTTCGGGATGAGCCCGATGTCACGCAGCGAAAGGCTGGTGCAGAAAATAACCTCCAAAAAAAGTAAGAATGCCATCCCTTCGATTAACAGGGTATAAAAAGATGTCTTTAGCGGCAGGTGCAGCGTAAACTGCAGAAGGCTCCAAAGCGAGAGATAGAAACTGATACAGAAAATCAGCCCTGCAAAAATATAAGCGCAGTCATGTTTATGCTGCGTCAGGAAGCGCTGCTCTGTAATATCATCAAAAAGGACAATCATCCCTGGAAAGGCATCATAACGGCCAGGAACAGCATCTTCTGACTGAATCAGGCTGATATCAACTGTAAAGTACTGGACTGTATTATCGTGCTGATACTTTACGGTTGTCTTTTCCGTGACAGCATTTTTATTGAGGGTATTTAAAAAAAGGCGGTTAAAGGCTCTGTTATTTTTGTTTGTCAAAAAGAGTTCTTCAAAGGACTGGTTTTTCATCTGTTCAAACGGAGTGGAAAAAATTTTCTCACAGGCAGAATTCATATAAGTAATCTGTCCGTTGTGATTGACTGTCATAATGCCGTCGCTCATATTTTCAAAAATCATTTCTTTTTGTGAAGAGGAAAGAATGGATGTACCTGAAGAATCCATATTAATTAACCGTCCTTTCTATTTTGGGTTGATAAACAGGTTTTCTAAATTCGTGTAAAACCATGGTAATTGCAGTTACGCCAGCCATAAAATCGGCAGCAGGTCCTGCATACATAATCCCATCAATGCCCATAAATATGGGAAGTAATAGAATCAGCGGAAGCAGGAATATAATCTGCCTTGTCAGGGATAGGAAAACACCGCCCTTTGGTTTCCCGATTGCTGTAAAAAAGTTTGAAGTAATCGGCTGCAAAAAATTCAGGAATGTAAAGAAAAGGAAAATCCTAAAGTAATTTGCAGCAAAGGCATAATATTCCTTAGAGCCGTCCCCAAACAGCGAAATAATCTTTTCCGGGATAAGCTGGAAAAGGGAGAAGGCAGTCAGCGAAAGAAAACAGCCGCAGCCTGCGGCAAGCAGATATGCCTTTTTCACACGGTAATATTTTGCCGCGCCATAATTGAAGCTGACAATTGGCTGCAGCCCCTGGGAAATACCAATGATAAAAGCGAGAAATACCTGGTTTACTTTTGTAATAATACCGGCGCAGGCAATTGGGATTGCTTCGCCATAGACAGAAAGGGAGCCATAGTATTTCAGTGATTTGTTCATTACAATCTGTACAACCATCATGGCGAGCTGGTTACTGCATGGGGCGGCGCCAAGCGACACGATTCTTCCGGCATATTCCCTGCGCGGCAGGAAGTGTGCTGTATGAAGAGATATGTTTTTAGCATGGAATAGCATATAAAACGCCATGCCTCCGGAAATCACCTGCCCGATTACAGTTGCAGCGGCGGCGCCTGACATTCCCCAATGAAAGCCAAAGACAAAAAGGGCGTCGAGTATAGTATTTATGACTGCCCCTGCAAGGTTGCATGCCATTGCAAATTTGGGCCTGCCATCTGCCCGGATTAGGTGGCCGCCGCCTGTTGCCAGGATTAAAAATGGAAAACCGAAGGATACAATCCGTGTATATGGCTCTGCATAAGGCAGTACATTGTCCGGGGAGCCAAAAAAGGCAAGGAGCGGCCCAAGGAAAAGCTGTGTAATAAAACAGAGCATTACACCGCAGCTAAGCAGCATAGTAATGGCATTTCCAATAAAATAAGGCGCTTTTTTTGCCTGTTCCGGAACAGACTGGCCTTTCCCAAGTGCAATATTAAAGGAAGAAGCGCCGCCAATCCCAAAAAGCAGCGCAATTGCAATACAGGAGATTGACAACGGGAAGCTGATATTTGTCGCCGCGTTGCCAAGTTCTCCAATGCTCTGCCCAATAAAAAACTGGTCTACAATATTATATAAAGAACTGACAAGCATTGCGATAATGCTTGGGACAGCAAATTCTGCTAGTAACCTGTGTATTTTTTTTTCACCGAGTGGATTAGGATTCATGACAGTTCTCCTTAGAATGATAACGTTATATATCTATGATACGTTTAAAAAAGAGGATTGTCAATGTCTGTTACTATTCACAGTCAATGGTATCAGGATAGAGACAAATAAAAAATGATTTTCCCAGATATTTTCCAAATTATGCAGTATGAGAAAATGATATTGTTTAATATTTTCTGCAAAATAACTAAAGTTTTATTTAACATATAACTGACAAAAATTATAGAAGACATTGCTTTC
>RAYE01000058.1 GCA_003612285.1 bacterium D16-51
TTGTCAAGCGCCCTGCCGGCCGCATACCCTGTAAGCTTGCGTAAATCGCACAGGTATTTGCTGATTGTCGCTGCGCTCTTCTCTTCCTCCCTTAAATAGATAACATAGTCCCCTAACATCTGCTCTGTAATTGTCCTCTCCATAAAATATCCTCTCTTTCCCCTACCAGGCATCCCCAGCAGGAACAATAGTATATTACTTCCGTTTTTTTATTTCTGTTCGTTTCTTTCTATTTATTTTCTCATAAAAAGGACAATTCATACATAGCTAATTGGACAAATTTTGATAAATTTTACATTTCCTGCAATAATTTTACCCCCTGTGCCTTCCTATACTGGCCTGGCGATATCCCCTCGTACTTCTTAAATACCATGCCAAAATAAGTAAGGTTAGAATATCCCAGGCATTTCCCAATTTCAGAAATACTTCTATTTGTACTGCACAATAGTTTCTTTGCTTCAGATATCCTCCACTTTGCAAGATACTCCATAGGACGCATCCCCATCTGCGCTTTAAAGACACGGCAAAAATGCTGTAATGACACATCTGACGCAGATGCAAGCTGCTCCAGCGTAATATCCTCCCGATAATTTTCCCTGATATACTGAACTGCTTTTTCTACTATCCTGCCAGCTTTAGAACTGATTCCCCAGCGCGGCATCAGTAATTTTCGTACCTCCAGAATGTATTCATAAAGCAATACAGAGCATTTCTCCCAATCAGCTACAGAATCTCTAGCCGCAGCCAAAATCCTGTAAAACAGCTGCCCAAACTGCTCTGTGTTAATCCCATCCTTTACCATCCAATCTTTAAAACCAAGCTCTTCCATTAACTCAGCAAGCCTCCTGCCACGGAAAACAACCCAGCATGTTGTCCAATCTCTTTCTAATGGATAATATTCATGCGGTATTCCCGGCGCCAGATAAAAGAGGCTGCCAGAACTCTGCACATAAGAATTTCCGCCAGCCTTAAATATTCCTCTTCCATTTTTCGTAAACAGGAACTGATGGGAAATCAGCCCTTGTTCCCTGACTATATAATATTCTGGTTCCGCTACCCCAATTCCAGAAAGATAAACCGGTAAATTTACCTGGTTCCCAATTACAGGATAAATTGTTTCTGACATCCTTCCTCCTTTGCTGCATCGCTGCCGCCCGGCAAGTTTCTCCACCCCTGCTAGTATAGCAAATAGGGCGGCACGGCAATAGCCTGTCAAAATACCATATTATTACTTATCACTTTTACATGCATTCTTCAATACGTTTCCAACCTGCACAATTAATAAAAACAAAACTCCCCCTGTTATTAAACATACTGTTTCGGGAATTTTAATGCAAATCCCCTCTAACCATATAAACATGTCGTTAATTACAAAAAAATATAACAAAGCTGTTACGATAAATATAGTAATTATAATATAATTTGTCCACCAAAAAATAGGATATTTCTGAAATATAGATGCGCTCTCCTTATTAGAAGACGAAAAAGACAATTTTGTCATTTTTGATATGCAAAACAAAAATACAAAAATTAAATTAACCAGACATAATCCCCATATGCATCCTAAAATCACCAGCTTCAGCATCGAAACTGTCTGTATTCCAGAAAAAATATTTTCCAATGAGCTAATTCCACCAAACAGCAAAAACGCAAGTGCAGTAAAAATACTTACCAGTGAAAGCAATTGTTCACTCATACTCCTAGATAATTCTGTCATGCTTGTTCTCATCTCATTACTAATTTCACTTTGCACAGGTGACATCAACTCATCAAATTTTTTCCGATACTCATCATCTGTTTGGGATAACACATTATATTGGTTTTGCGCCAAATTCACATGATCCCAAATTTTCACTATCGCCTTTGTTGTATCTTTTAATAACCTTACCTCTTCTTCATCCCCATCCCTTTCTGCTTTTTCCAGCCTTTTCTTATATGCCAAAGTCCCAGAAAAACCAGAAACTTTTTCAATATTGGAAACTAATGAGCCAAATATATCAACCTGTTTATCAGCCTCAAACTCAATAAAACACTGATAACATAGATTACTAATTGGAGAATACAAAATACGGTCATACTTTTTTATATATTCATATATTTTATTAAAAGTCTTTTCACTTTCAGCATTAGTAAAATCATTACTGTCAACTAACAACAAACTAAAAAATTCTTCTACTCTGCCTGTCATTTCTGCAGTAGGATACTTTCCTTTATTCTTACTTATACAGACTCCACTATTTGTCTTTGAAACATTAATTCCTGCCATTTTTAATCCTCTGCAAAATAATCTCTAATCTCATTCAACGGAATAACGTTGTTCCACTTCGGCTTATAATTATCTCTCCAAGGAGATTGATTGTGCGTTATTTCAACTAATTCAGATGCTGTATAGTCAGCGCAAACATCTACTATGCCGTTAACCAGCTCCTTTTCTGCATCCCCGAGTTTTACATTATAATCAACAAAAAACGTAGGAATATTTGAGCTTCCATACACTTTATATTTTCTATACACCACCGGAACAACAGGCCCAAAATCCCATGCTTCAATTTCCTCAAAAAAACAAGGGTTATTAGTATTCACTAAAAATTCAGCTTGCACAAAATATAATATTTTCTGCAATTTAAGGTTACTAATGGAAAATTTCATTTTACCACAATACCAAATGATATAGCTTGCAATTTCAACAGCACTTCTCATGTAATCACCCCCTATCCTTTATTTCATTATATGACGTTGGAAGCAAAAGCTATTTTTAACAGTTCCTCAAGCCCCAAGGACACTATGGATTACTGCATTACTCCACGATTTCTGCAATCCTATACTATTATATTACCATACATAAAAATATGTGTCAACAAAAACACAAACATTCGTTTGCATTTTTTAATACAAAAACATCACATAGTTTATCCACATTGCAAAATAATTCATCTGTCCAATTTTTATACACACAGCCAAAAGCCTCGCTGCAAAACAACGAGGCTTTTGATCTGCACAGCCGCCCAATACAACGGCATAACCTATGACGGCTCTATTTCTTTTAATGTCATTTTTACATTGTTATCCATCATAAACTCAACAAATTTTTCAGCATCCTCCAGATGGTTTGTCGATGCAGCAATCCCAAGGACTGGTTTTTGGAACGCACCGCTTAGCTGCTTATATTTTTCACTGTCTGTCAAATAAAGCCCACAGTTATGCTCTGTCTTATCACTCGCCTGCGTTTCCTTTGTCACTGTTTTATCGTTATCCCTGACGTCTTCACCTGTTACATATGTTGTATAATAGTGGTATTTTTCATCATAATCCTTATAAAAACTTACTTCCTCATCATTATCCGAAGCATAAAAATATTCTGCCTGCCCCCACTGTTCAAAATATTGTTCGTCTGTAATCAATATATCTGCCCGCCCCGCATAAAAATAAGTCTGCAGGAACTGGTCGGTCGCGCTGACATTTACCGTAACAATCTCTTTCTTTGGGTCAAGCCCAAGATATTCCCCAACCGCATCCTGGAAAGAGTCAATATACTCTTCCGGAATTGCATCTTTCTGGATTGCAATATAAAGCGCCTCCCTGCCCTGATTAACAACTGTTTCCCTGATTCCGTAAACAATAATCCCAATAATCAATACTGCAGCCAAAATGCCCTTCAAATAGTAATCCTTAAACTGCTGCAGCTTTCCTTTCGCCGACAGATTAGCAATCTCTTCCTGCTCCGTTTCCTTCGTCCTCTTTTTATAAAGCTCTGATGGATCATTTTCTAATTTTTCCTGCTCCTCTTTTGAAAAATGCATCGCCATTTTGACTTTCCTCTCCTTCCATATCCTGCCACTTTTCCACTATGCTTTAGCAGATCCTATGTCAGCCTCCCCCACAGATAAAGCAGGAGATAAAAAACAACAGAAATCCCATTAATCAATGAAGCGATTGTTGGGAATAAAGGACGGATATTTTCCTGATGAAGGCTTATCCAGGAAATAATGAAGCCGGCCAGGCTTATGATAAAACATCCAACACCGGCAAACCCTGCCTCAAGCCCCGCCTTCCCATGGCTCTGGCTGGACAGGAAACATAGCCCAATAAACAATGCAACAGATAAAATCCCTAAGATAGTTGCAAAAACTGCCGACCCTGGATGCCTTTTATCCGTTAAACGCAGTGATCTTTTCTTTCTTTTCTTTTCCTTTGCTGCCATCTTTTTACCTCTTCTTTAGCCCTTTTTATCCTTTTGCTTTTTTACCCGCCACTGCAGCACGGTATATTTTACTGCAAACCATAAATAAAATATATCCCGATAATCCGCCTAAAGTATTCATAATAATATCATCTACATCACAAGAACCAAGCTTTGTAACTAACTGCACAGCTTCTATTACACAAGAGGATAAAAAACTTACAATCGTAATACGTATTACCCCCCATTTACGGTGCGACAGAATAGGCAGCACAAAACCAAGCGGCATAAAACAAACCACATTTCCAAATAAATTCAACGCAACGCCAAAATAGCCGATTTCCTCGACATGGTTCATATACCGCTTAATTTCCGTAAACGGCTTTAGGTTATAATGATACCTGTCGCTCGGCGTCCTGCCAAGCTGTTCGCAAAAAAACAAAAAATAAACCATTAAAATCAGATATATTATAAATGCAATCCATGATACAACATGGAGCAGCTTCCTGCTTTTTTTACTCATCCCTCAAACTCCATTTATCAAACAACACAACGCCTGCCAACTGCAAACGGAAAGACAGTGCTGACTGCTGTCAACACTGCCTGCCTCTTTTGTATAAGTTATTATATACTATTCCCTCCCGTTCGTAAAGGGTTATTTTCTAAGAGCCACCCCAATTTCTTCCAGGGACTTAATAATCTTATCCATTGTATTGCTGACTTCTTCATCTGTCAGGGTTCGGTCTTTTGCACGGAAAATAATCTTATATGCCAGTGATTTACACCCTTCTTTAATCTGCGCCCCTTCATAAATATCAAACAGTTCAACGCTCTCTACTAAAGAGCCTCCCTTTTTGCATATTACAGCTTCCACTTCGCCTGCAAGAACCTGCTTCTTCATTGTCATGCTGATATCACGCGTAATGGACGGGAATTTTGGAACCCCGGCATATTTAACATTCTCCTTCGGCATTACAATTAACTCTGCAAGGTCAACTACTGCAACATACGCCCGTTCCCCAATGCCGAAATTCTTTAAAACTGCAGGATGCACTTCTCCAAGGTAAGCAGCTGCCCTTCCTTCATAAAGGACTTCTGCCTGACGCCCCGGATGCAAAAATACCTTACCAGCATCCGGGCAGTATTCTGTCTTCCCCCTTAGCCCAAGACAGCTAAATATCTCTTCCAGAACGCCTTTCATATCATAAAAATCCACCTGTCCATATGCTCCAAGGGTAAGCTGCACCCTCTCATCCGGAAGCTCCGTTAATGGAAGCTGCTTTGGAAGATAGACATTTGCAAGCTCATACAGGCGGACGTCCTGGTTTCTGCGGTTATAATTTACAGCAAGGGAAGAAAGCATTCCCCCAAGCGCTGAAGTACGCATTACACTATAATCCTCCCCAAGGGGATTTGCAATTACAATGCTCTTTCGTAAGGCGTCTTCCTGCCCCAGGTTTAATTTATCATATACCTTCGGGCTTTCAAAAGAAAATGTCATCCCCTCGCAAAAACCATACGCCTCCACTATATCCCTGACTTGGTTTTCCAGAATCAGCTTATCCGATAAACCGCCTCTTGTTGCAGAACTTTTTGGCAGAGTCATTGGAATCTTATCATAACCATAAAAACGCGCAACCTCTTCTGCAAGATCTGCCATCCGCTCCAAATCCTGCCTCCAGGTTGGGACAGTAACCACCTTCTTTTCTGTATCCGGCAAAAGGTCAATGGCTTCAAAATAGGAAACCATATCCTCTTCCGAAATCTCCGTCCCCAGAAGGGCATTGATTTTATCAGCATCATACGGGATGGTTACAGGCTCTTTTTTCACAGGATAATAGTCTACTGCGCCGCCGACAACTTCCCCTGCGCCAAGTTCTTCTATCAACTGGCACGCCCTGTCCATCGCCTCCATCGTAGTATTTGGGTCAAGGCCTTTCTCAAATTTTGCCTGCGCGTCAGTACGCATCCCCAGCTTTTTGCCAGACAGGCGTATATTCGTCCCGTCAAATGTAGCGGCCTCAAAAAGCATTGTCTGCACATTGTCTGTAATCATGGAATTTTCCCCTCCCATAATCCCGGCAAGGCCGACCGCCTTCTCTCCGTCGCAAATCATCAGCATCGTATCGTCAAGCTCGTGCTCCTGCCCATCCAGGGTTGTAAATTTCTCCCCATTTTCAGCCTTACGGACAATAATTTTACGGCCTTCTATACAATCTAAATCATATGCGTGCATTGGCTGGGAATATTCCTCCATAACATAATTTGTAATATCTACAATATTGTTAATCGGACGGATTCCCACTGAGGCAAGCCTTCTCTGCATCCACTCCGGGGAAGGGGCAAGCTTAATATTTTTTACTACCCTTGCCGTATAACGCGTGCATAAATCGGGTGCTTTTACTTCAACAGAAATATAATTATTTACATCTTCCTGATTCCCTGTCTCTTTCACAACAGGAGGCACAAATTTCTTCCCAAAAGTTGCCGCTGCTTCCCTTGCAATCCCAAGCACTCCAAAGCAGTCTACGCGGTTGGAAGTAACCTCGTATTCAAAAACAACATCATGCAGCCCCAAAAGCCCGACTGCATCAGATCCTACCGGCGCATCTGCATATTCCGGGTTGTCGCTTAAGATATATATGCCATCCTTTGCTGCATCCGGGTACATATCTGTATTCGAGCCAAGCTCTTCAATAGAGCACATCATACCAAAGGACTCTACCCCGCGCAACTTTCCTTTCTTAATCTTAAACCCATTCTCACTCTCCCCATCTTTATGGGAACTTGCCACATGGCCGCCATCTAACACAACCGGGACTTTATCCCCTTCTTTCACATTCGGCGCGCCTGTTACAATCTGTACTTCTTTCCCTTCTTCCTCCACCTGTACCTGGCAGACAATCAATTTATCTGCATCTGGGTGCTTTTCAATTTTATTGATTTTCCCTACAACAATTTTATCCAGGTTTTTGTCAAATTCTTTGTACCCTTCCACCTTCGTGCCAGAAAGCGTCATGGCGTCTGTATATTCCTGTGCCGTACATTCCAAATCCGGCACATATGCCTTAATCCATGATAATGATGTATCCATATCTTAATGACCCTCCATTCTATCCTAAAACGGCGTGCTGCCTCAAAATATCTTATACTCCCAAAACCACCCTAGACTGCTGTCCAAAACAATCTGTTTTAAAACTGCTTTAAGAAACGCATGTCATTTTCATACATAAGCCTCATATCATCAATCTCATATTTAAACAGCGCAATCCGCTCCAGCCCTACGCCAAAAGCAAACCCTGTGTATTCCTCCGGGTCTATGCCGCTCATCTCCAGCACATGCGGATGAACCATTCCACAGCCTAAAATCTCAACCCAGCCGGAACCTTTGCAGAAACGGCAGCCCTTTCCGCCGCATTTAAAGCAGGATACATCCATCTCAGCGCTTGGCTCTGTAAACTGGAAATGGTGCGGACGGAATTTTACTTTTGTGCCCTCCCCAAACAGACGGATGGCAAATTCCTGCAATGTGCCTTTTAAATCTGCAAATGTGATATTTTTATCAATCACAAGCCCTTCAATCTGGTGGAAGGTCGGGGAATGCGTCGCATCTACTTCATCCGAACGGAATACGCGCCCCGGCGCAATCATGCGGATTGGAAGCTTCCCTTTTTCCATCTCATGTACCTGGACAGAAGAAGTCTGCGTACGCAATAAAATATCCTTTGTAATATAAAAAGTATCCTGTTCATCCTTTGCAGGATGATCAGCCGGAATATTGAGCGCCTCAAAATTATAATAATCAAACTCTATTTCCGGCCCTTCTACAACCTGGTATCCCATCCCAATAAAAATATTTTCCACCTCTTCCAGTGTTATGGTATTTGGATGGCGGTGCCCAAGCACAGCCCTTTTTCCTGGCAGCGTAACGTCAATTGTTTCCCCTTTAATCTTTTCTTCCATCAGCTTTTTCTCAAAAAAAGCACGCCGCTCCTCCAGCCTCTTTTCAATGGTATTTCTTGCTTCATTCACCATCTGTCCGATTTTCGGCCTGTCCTCTGGCGCAACTTCCTTCATGGATTTTAAAACAGAAGTAAGCTCGCCCTTCTTCCCAAGGAATGCCACACGGATATCGTTTAGTTTGTCAAGCTGTCCAGATTCATCAATCTGTGCCATCGCTTCTTCCATAATTTTTGATAATTTTTCCTTCATTGCCCTAATCCTTTCTTGTTACAGCATAATTTTCTATGACACAAAAAACTCCTGCCGCATGGCAGGAGTCTTTTACTCTCTATCTATCCAGGGCTCCTGCCATGCCATAAACATGCCAGGGACGGCTTTTGCCGCGGTACCACCCTGCTTTTTATGTGAATTATATGAACAGAGGCTTTGTCAGCCCCCTAAAATCCATCATAAACACTTCATTCCGATAACGCCCGGCAGCGTCATTTTCTACACAGAATACGCATTGGTTTCAGAAACCAGCACAAACTCCTTCAAAAATGCAGCTCTCGTGGGAAATTCAGCCTGTCTGGGAACGTAAGGGTGCTTTCAGCCGGGGACACCCTCTCTCTGCCCGAATCAAACCTGCCTGCTTAGCATCTTATGATGCTATACACGGTCACAGCCTTTTACGCGCTTATTCTATCATATCTTTTCGAGTTCTGCAACAATTTTTTCAAAATGCATTCCATGGGACGCCTTTACAAGAACCGTATCCCCCTCTTCCAAAAGGCTTCCGATTTCCTTGAGCGCTTCTTCCTTTGTCTGGTAATAATGGCAGTCCATTAAACTGCCAGACGCTTCCTTAGCGCCTTCATAGCATTCTTTTGCAAGCTTTCCAATGCACAAAAGCAGGGAAATCCCTTTGCCTGCCGCATACGCCCCGATTTCACGGTGCATCTTCTTTTCCTCGCTCCCAAGCTCAAACATGTCGCCAACAATGGCCACCTTCCGCCCGGAAGCTTCTGAAAGCACATCCAGACCTGCTTTCATCGAAACCGGATTGGCGTTATAGCAGTCATTTAATATTGTAAAACGCCCTGTTTCTACAATATCGCTATGGCCCCCTACCGGCTTAAACTTTGCAATGCCTGCCTGTATTTCTTCCGGCTCCATCCCAAGACCAAGGGCAGCAGAAGCTGCGGCAAGCGCATTTAAAACCATATGCTCCCCTGGTACGGGAACGGTCACTTCAAACTCTGCAAAAGGAGAGGAAACCAAAATTTTTGTCCCTTTTAGTCCAAGCTTTTCTGTCCTTTTTGCATATACTTTATTCTGGTTTCCCAAGCCAAAAAATGTCAGCGTCCTTTTCCCGTCTGGCTCTACGGTAACCAGTTTATCATCTTCCCCATTCAAATAAATATTCCCGTCCGGGCTCATGGAGGTAAAGATTTCCGTTTTAGCACGCAGCACGCCATCCCGGTCATGCAGGTTTTCCAGATGGCACTGGCCGATATTTGTGATAATGCAGCTGTCAGGGCGCGCCATTTCACTTAAACGCGCCATTTCACCAAAATCACTGATCCCCATCTCCACAACTGCCACTTCATGCTCCTTCCGGAGACGGAACAGCGTAAAGGGAACCCCCACTTCATTATTAAAATTCCCCTGCGTTTTTAAGGTGCAGAAACGTTCTGACAGCACAGAAGCTACCATTTCCTTTGTCGTAGTCTTTCCGACGCTTCCTGTAATGCCAATCACCTTTACATTCATACTTTCCCGGTAAACCCCTGCCATATCTTTCAACGCCTGAAAGCAGGATTTTACAACAATATATGGCGCTTCTTCCCCTTCCGGCTCTTTTTCTGAAAGACAGCAGAGCGCGCCATCCTGATAAGCGGATGGCACAAATTTGTTCCCATCCACGCGTGCCCCCTGTATTGCGACAAAAAGGCAGTCTTTTTCAATGCAGCGGCTGTCTGTCGTAATCATGGAAACGCATTCTGAATACATTTCCTTTGGCCCATGGTATACCCCCTGGCAGGCAGCCGTTATTTTTTCCAATGTCATGCCCTGCATTGGAGAAGTCCAGACAGGAATCATATCCCCTCTTCCATAGTGTCCTTTCGAAGGGCTATCCTGTTTTTTTTTCTCCCGGTATTTCTCTAAAGATTTCCCAATAATCTGTTCACAAAGCTCCCCATACTCAATCCCCGCTGCCTTAGCCTCCTGCGGCATAAGGCTCGTCGGCGTCATCCCCGGAAGCGTATTTGCCTCCAGACAGTACAGGCAGTTTTTATCATCCAGCAAAAAATCAATTCTTCCATAGACCTCTAACTTTAACGCATCATATACCATTACAGCATATTCCTGCATCTTTTCTGTCAGTTCCTTTGAAAGTTCCGCCGGGCAGACATCTGCCGCCAGGCCGGACTGATATTTCGTCTTATAGTCGTAAAAACCTTCTTTTGGGATAATTTCAATCACCGGAAGGCTCTTCCCGTCAATTACACCGACAGAAAATTCCCTTCCTTTAATATATTCCTCCACCAGCAGTTCTTTTTCATAGGCAAATCCTGCCTTTAACGCCTGTTTGTATTCTTCTTCATTCCGGGCAATACTGACCCCGACGCTGGAACCGCCGCAGCATGGTTTTACTACGCAGGGGAAAGCGGCTTCCTGTCCTGATGTTTTTTCTGTCACCAAAAAACTATTTGGAGCCGGGACGCCTGCCGCCAAAAATACCTTTTTCGCCATCTCTTTATCCATTGCAAGGGCACTCCCAAAATAGCCGGAACCTGTATAACGGATTCCCAGCATATCAAAAGCCGCCTGGAGCTTCCCATTCTCCCCCTCCGCGCCATGAAGTCCCATATAAACAATATCTGCCCTCTTACAGATTTCAATGACATTCGGTCCAAAAAAGCAGCCTGTATCATCCTTCCGCAGCGCTTTCACCTGCTCTAAGTCAGGCTCTTTGACGCCAATTTCAGCCTCCCTCTGAAGCAGGGATTCCCTCTGCCCAAACACCGTATCAAGGTCTAACTCCCCTTCATACCCTAAAAAAACATCCAGAAGAACCGCCCTGTGCCCCCTGCTTTGCAAAGCCTTGCAAATTCCTTTCCCTGAGATAAGCGATACATCCCGCTCTACGCTCAGGCCGCCTGCCAATACGACAATATCCATAAATTCTCCTCCAATACAACTCTTTACTTTGTCGGGCGCGCAACCAGCACAACACTGTTTGGGCTATAGCCATAATGGATTACTTTGTTATTGCTGCTGCTCGCTGAAACATCCATTCCATTTCCTGCGTATATTTCGACATGGCTGATATTTTTATACCGCCCATTTTTCGTAAATGAGTAAAAAATCAAATCTCCGGGAACCAGCTTTGTATCTGAAATCCCAGATTTTGCAATTACCATATTATGATTGCTGCACCACTGCCCAATTGCAGCCGCAGTTGGCGACCAGCCGGACTTGCTTCCGAAATATACCCCGTACTTCCGGTAAATCCTTGAAACAAGTGAACTACAGTCATAATAGCCTTTCTGCATCCGTTTTGTCTGGCTGTAATGCGTCTTTGTCTTTGAAATAGAAATGCCTTTTTTCGCGGCCTGGTATCCTTTTTTTGTAGAAATCTCAATCCAGACTGCCATTTTCTTCCCATCCACTTCTACATTCAGCTTTGTTACACCAACCTTTTTCGCCGTTACTGTACCAGCTTTTGTAATCGTGGCAACTGCTTTATCCGAAGTAGCATATGTAACCGTACTATAAGTTTTGTCAAGCCCTGTAAGCTTAAAATCCTTTTTCAGCCCTTTATACATTGTAAACTTATAATCCTTATAAGCAGGGTTTGTAATTACGGCAATAATTTCCACAACCCTGCCGTCAATCAGTACTTTTATTGTTTCCTTTCCCTTGCTTTCCCCTGTCAGCTTCCCTTTTTCTGCCAGGCTCGAATACTTGAAAGAATCCTTATCCCCTGTATAGCCATAAGTACTGTAAGAACCTGCGCCTGTAACCGGGAGCTTCTTTGTAACGCCAACTGCCATTACCAGTACTTCCCCTGTTGCCTCTGGGTCTGTCACGGCAAGCTGCCAGGTAAGCTTCATTGTATCTCCGTTTTTAGCAGACAAGTCAGCAGTCACCTTTGTCTTCCCCACCTTTACTGCCTCAATGCCCTTCTCTGTTATAGCTGCAATTTCCTGGTCTGCAACACTCCATGTAATTTTCTCCGTCTTTTCCTTCCCATCCTCTGTTTCCTGCGTTTCAGAAGAATCCATTAACATAAAATTCTTAATCACCGGATAAAATGCCTCTGTCTTTGTTGCCCTCGCAATCTTGCTCTCTTCAAGCTCTGGTGCATTTACCGTAACCTCCGCGACCAGAATCTGTTCACCACTCTTTTCAAGATAGACTTTTGCGCTGTGGAATCCCTGCACATACAAACCTTCCCTGTCTTCATCCAGCGCCAGGCTGTTGTCAGAAAAAGAATAGGTATATTTCTTTTCCGCCCCTTCCTCCTCAGAAACAGTATCATAAGGATTATAATAGTCAAATGCCTTTAACCAAAATGTCTCGCCGTATGACGCCGTAACCTGTTCCGGGGAAAGGACTGTTACGGTAAGGCTTTCTTCCCTTGGCGTTGTTTCCTCTTTTAAAAGATATGATATTGTAATCACAGCCGTTCCTTCATTTACTGCAATTACTTTTCCATCTAGTGTCAGGCGGATACAATCTTTATCTTCACTTTCCTCAGACACAGCATACTGAAAACTGGAAAAATCAACTTTTTCCAATTCCTCCTGGTTACAGTAATCAGACAGCGCAAAAGAATCCCCTGCATACAAATGCACCCCTGTTGCCGCAAGCAGGTAAGTTTCCGCTTTTGCCGCATATTGGAACATAAATACTGACACTGCTAAAAGCAGCGCTGCCAAAACTGTTTTTCCCGTTAAGTATTTTTTCTTTTCCTGCATTTTTTCCTCCATTTGTTTCTTTGCTGTTACTTCTTTTCTATTCTTTTGGTTAATTCTGCGCAAAGCTGCTTAATATGAACTAAATTTTATATCATTCATTTACAAAAGCTTCCTGTACCATATCAATATATTCCCAGATTTCATCCCGGCCGCTCTTTTTTAAAGCAGAAAATGGAATTACCGGCGTCCCCTCCACCACATTCAGTGCCTCTTTAATCTCCTTTATAAGCCGCCCTTTCTGGGAAGGCTTTACCTTATCTTCCTTTGTTGCAACAATCACAGGGTTAAATCCATACTCGACGCACCAGTCATACATCTGGCAGTCATTCTGGTTTGGTTTATGCCGGATGTCAACCAGCAAAAAGACAAGCCGCAGCACCTGGGAATTTTCCAGGTAACGGTCAATCATCTTCCCCCATTTTGCTTTTGTCTCCTGTGAAACTTTTGCATAACCATATCCAGGCAAATCCACAAAGTACAGCATATCGTTTATATTATAAAAATTAATTGTCTGTGTCTTTCCCGGCTGCTGGGATGTCCTCGCATAGGATTTCCTGTTCATTAACGTATTAATCAGGGAAGACTTGCCTACATTGGAACGCCCTGCAAACGCTATTTCCACCAGTTGATTCTCTGGCAGCCTACTTGTTATGCCGCACACTGTTTCCAGATTAACGCTTTTAATATTCATCTGTCCCTCCTTTAAGCCACCACTGCCTCTTTCCAGATATCTTCCACTTTTTTTGCATAACGCAGCTCCAGGCCGGAAAGCACTTCCTCTTCCAGTTCTGCAATATCCCGTTTATTTTCTGCCGGGACAAACACCTTTTTTATTCCGGCCGCCTTAGCCGCGAGCAGTTTTTCCTTTAATCCGCCAATTGCAAGCACTTTCCCACGCAGGGTAAGTTCCCCTGTCATCGCAATCTCCGGCAGGACTCTTTCCCCCGTAATTGCCGAATAAAATGCAGTCGCCATCGTAACGCCTGCAGAAGGTCCATCCTTTGGAACCGCCCCTTCCGGGACATGAAGATGGAAATCATGTTTCTGGAAAAATTCTTCCTCCATCTTTGCCGCAGTTACAGACTTTACATAAGTTAGTGCAAGCTTTGCAGACTCCTGCATTACATCCCCAAGCTTGCCAGTCAGTTCAAGCTTACCGCTTCCTGGCATTACATTTACCTCAATTTCCAATGTATCGCCTCCGGCGCTTGTCCAGGCAAGCCCTCGTACAATCCCTTTTTCCGGCTTTTCATTGGCCAGGTTGATACGTTTCAGTTCCTTGCCAAGGTAATCCTTTATATTACGCTCTGTAATCCGCACCTTCTGCGCCTCGCCTGCCGCAATCTTTTTTGCCGCCTTCCTGCAAAGCGTGGCAAGCTTCCGCTCCAGGTTACGCACGCCGGCTTCTCTTGTATAATAACGGATTGTATCAATCAGTACCTTATCAGAGACAAAAAACTGCCCTGCTTTTAACCCATGCTCCTCCCTCTGCTTTGGCAGCAGATGTTCTTTTGCAATATGGAACTTTTCATTTTCCGTATAGCCTGACAGGGAAATCACCTCCATACGGTCCAAAAGCGGCGCCGGAACCGTATCGGTCGTATTTGCCGTACAGATAAATACAACCTTTGACAAATCAATTGGAAGTTCAATATAGTGGTCAGAAAAATGTTTATTCTGTTCCGGGTCTAAAACCTCTAACATAGCAGACGCAGGATCTCCTTTATAATCGCTCCCAAGCTTATCAATTTCATCCAATAAAAGCAGCGGATTCCTCACCCCTGCATTTTTTAAGCCCACGGCAATCCTTCCTGGCATCGCCCCAACATAAGTACGCCTGTGCCCGCGGATTTCTGCTTCATCCCTTACCCCGCCAAGACAGATTCTGACATATTTCCTTCCCAGGGATTCCGCCACAGATTTTGCAATAGAAGTTTTCCCTGTCCCTGGAGGCCCCACAAGACAGATGATTGGGCTATTCCCATCCGGCTTTAATGACTTTACCGCCAGAAATTCTAAAATACGCTCTTTCACCTTTTCCAGCCCATAATGCCTCTCGTTTAAAATCTCTTCAGCCCTTCCCAAATCAAGCTGCTCCTTTGTCTGCTTTTTCCATGGGAAAGAAAGAAGCGTTTCAATATATCCCCGGATTACTGCACTTTCTGAAGAATTAGAATGAATCCTGCGGAAACGGCCGATTTCTTCCTTCAGCTTCTTTTTCACCTTTTTGGGAGCTTTTAACTTCTGTGCTTTCTGCTCAAACCGGTCTGCCTCAGAAGCGGCATCCTCCTGCCCAAGTTCCTTATGGATTGCCTTTATTTCTTCCCGGAGATAATATTCTCTCTGGTCTGTCTCCACCTGCTGCTTTACCTTCTGCGCAATATCATCTTGAATCCGCATAATGCCGATTTCCCGGTTTAGCAGAACACAAAGCTCTTCATGCCGTTTTATTATGGATTCCTGGCTTAATATTTTCTGCTTTAAAACATAATTGACTGTAATATTGGCAGTAATATCATAAATCAGCCTGTCTAAATCCGTCAATGTTAAAATCTCTTCTGCCGCCTTTTTATTAAGCTTTTTATTCAAGCTGGCATATACCTGGAAAATATCCTTTATCCCGCGTATCATCGCAATTGTTTCCAGCGAATACGACAGCTCCTCTGCCTCCTGTACAGGGCAGACGGTAGTCATCAGATAATCCTGTTCTGTCTCAAGATACTGCAGGCTGACACGTTCCAGGCCTGTAATGACTGCCTGCATCCTCTGTCCCGGCATCCTGACAATCTGTTTTACTTCAGCAAGCGTCCCCACCTCAAACAAATCATCCATGCCGGGATTATCTATATTCGGGTTTTTCTGCGCTGTTGTAATAATCTTATGGTCCTCTTCCATCGCTTTAACAAACGCCTGCTTCATAAAATCACGGGCAACCTCAAGATATACGGTTACCCCTGGAAATACAACAACATCCCTTAAGGGTACAAAAGGGTATTTTGACTTATTTTCCTGCATATCCACTACTCCTGTTTTAAGCTACAAAAGGGCACCGCCTGCGCTGGTGCCCTCGTATGCAATTACATCTACGGAACTGTAAACAAACTACTTGCAGTCCCTAAGCAATTTCTCCTTCTGCCTCTTTCACTGCTCCGTTCTTTGAAGGTAAGTAACGGACTTCATTGTTCTGGAGAATCAGCTTTGGCTGTTCCTCACCCAAAACCGCTTTTTCCGTAATAATGCATTCTTTAATATCTTCATCCGAAGGCACTTCAAACATAGCGTCCATTACAACCGATTCTATAATGGCGCGCAGTCCCCTCGCTCCCGTTTTTCTTTCAAATGACTTCTTTGCCACTGCCCTAATCGCATCCTTTTCAAATGTCAGCTTAACGCAGTCCATTTCAAAAAGCTTCTCATACTGTCTGGTAATGGCATTTTTCGGCTCAACCAGAATCCTCATAAGGGCGTCTTCATCCAATAAATCCAAAGCCACCGTTACCGGCACACGGCCAATCAGCTCAGGAATCAGGCCAAATTTTACCAAATCCTCCGGAAGTACCTTCTTAAAGAGTTCGCCTACATTATCATCCACATTCACACCAAGTTCTTTATTAAACCCAATTGCCTTTTTGCCGATGCGGGAACCAATAATGCCGTCTAATCCATCAAATGCCCCGCCGCAGATAAATAAAATATCTGTTGTATCCAGCTGGAAAAATTCCTGATGTGGGTGCTTTCTCCCGCCCTGCGGCGGAACGCTGGCTACCGTCCCCTCTAAAATTTTCAATAGCGCCTGCTGGACGCCCTCGCCGGACACATCACGCGTAATCGAAACATTTTCCCCTTTCCGGGTAATCTTGTCAATTTCATCAATATAGATGATTCCATGCTCTGCACGTTCCATATCGTAGTCAGCTGCCTGAATAATCTTGAGCAGAATATTTTCAACATCTTCACCGACATATCCTGCCTCTGTAAGCGCCGTCGCATCCGCAATCGCAAATGGGACATTCAATATCTTTGCCAATGTCTGCGCCAAAAAGGTTTTTCCGGAACCAGTCGGCCCAAGCATCAGTATATTGCTTTTCTGAAGCTCCACATCCACACTCTTCTGTGAAAGGACACGTTTATAATGATTATAAACTGCAACAGACAGAACTTTTTTTGCCTCTTCCTGCCCAATTACATAATCATCCAGAAATTCCTTAATTTCTTTTGGCCTTAGTAAATTAATGTCAGAACTGGTATCATATCTGGCATCGCCATCATTGTATTCTTCTTCAATAATTTCAGAACACAACTCAATACACTGGTCGCAAATATACACGCCAGGTCCTGCTATCAGCTTGTGCACCTGATTTTGCGTTTTCCCGCAAAAAGAGCATTTTAACTTTCCCTCATCTTTTTTACCCGCCATTTTCATCTCCATTCCCGCACAGAAAACCTGTGCCCAAATTACCGGTTCTTTCCCCTGTTTTTCCAGATACTTTCTGGAAAAAGGCTATTTCCGGTTGGCAACAATCTCATCAATCAGGCCGTATTCTTTTGCTTCGCTGGCCGTCATATAATTATCCCGCTCTGTATCTGCAGCAATTACATCCAGCGGCTTTCCGGTATTTTCAGCAAGAATCTGATTCAGGCGTTCCCTTGTCTTTAAAATCTGCTCTGCAACAATCCTGATTTCTGTCTCCTGCCCCTTTGCGCCGCCAGACGGCTGGTGAATCATAATTTCAGCATTTGGCAGGGCAAAACGTTTGCCTTTTGTACCGCCTGCCAGTAAAAAAGCACCCATGCTGGCAGCCAGTCCCATGCAAATTGTAGATACATCGCATTTTACATAATTCATTGTGTCATAAATTGCAAAACCTGCACTGACAGAGCCTCCCGGGCTGTTAATATATAACTGGATATCTTTTGCCGGGTCCTGTGACTCCAGAAACAGCATCTGTGACACTACCAGGCTTGCAACATCATCATTTACTTCATTAGACAGCATAATAATCCTGTCCTGTAAAAGCCGCGAATAAATATCGTATGAACGCTCCCCGCTGCTTGTTTTCTCAATAACATAAGGAATACTATATCCCATAATCTATGCCTCCAATCATGCCGCACCTATGGTACAGACGTCCAATGTGAAACGCCAGTCAGCAAACCGGTAACTTATGACTGGCGTCTAAAAACTTATTTTTCTGCCGCTGCTTCTACAACAAAATCAACTGCTTTCTGTACGGCAATATCCATACGTACCTGCTTCATCTCATTCTCGCCCATCATTTCTTTAAGCTTGTCAGGCTCCATCTGGTACATCCCTGCCATACTCTCAATTTCTTTTTCAACATCCTCTTCAGATGTTTCAATCCCTTCTGCCTCTACAACAGCTTCCAGCACCAGACGGCTCTGGATGCGTTTTAATGCCTGCGGCTGTATCTCCTCTAGCAGTGCCTGCTGCGTCATGCCTGTAAACTGCATATACTGTTCTACAGAAAGTCCCTGGGCCTGCAGGTTCTGTGCAAATTCCTGAACCATCTGGCGCGTCTGTGCGTCCACCATCGGATCAGGGATTTCCATCTGTGCATTTTCAATAATCTTATTTACAACATCTTCTTCTACGGCCCGTTTCGCAGCCTGTTCCTTAGATTCACAGAGCTTCTTTTTCATATCTTCTTTGTACTCTTCCAGAGTATCGCAGTCAGATACATCCTGTGCAAAGTCATCATCTAACTCTGGCAGCTCTTTCATCTTAATCTCATGGATTTTAACCTTAAACACTGCAGGCTTGCCCTGAAGCTCTTCTGCCTGGTACTGGTCCGGGAAGGTAACGTTTACCTCAACCTCATCGCCAATCTTTTTGCCAATTAACTGCTCTTCAAATGTATCAATGAAAGAATGAGAACCAAGTACAAGAGAATAATCCTCTGCCTTTCCACCTTCAAACGGCTCACCGTCACAATATCCGTCAAAATCAATAATAACAGTATCGCCATCCTGTGTTTCCCTGTCGTCAACTGTAATCATACGTGAATTTGACTCCCTGACACGGTCAATCGCCTCATCAACATCTTCCTGCGTAACCTCAACCGACTGTTTCTCTACCTCTATTCCTTTGTATTCACCAAGTGTAACCTCCGGCTTTACTGCTACCAATGCAGTAAAAATAAAAGGCTTTCCCTTCTCAACCTGCTCCACGCTGATTTCAGGCTGTGCCACAATCACAAGCCCGCTCTCCTTTGCAGCGCTCTCATAAGCATCCGGAATAATCATGTTAGCGGCGTCCTCATAGAAAATACCAGAACCGTACATCTTCTCAACCATTGCACGCGGTGCTTTCCCCTTACGGAAGCCAGGCAGGGAAATCTTACTTCTGCTCTTCTGGTAAGCCTTGTCGACTGCAGAATCAAATTCTGTAGAATCAACTTCTATTGTAAGCTTTGCCATACTCTTTTCTAACTTTTCTACCTGTACACTCATTCTTAAATTTCCTCCTTAATATCACACGGGATTTTCCCGCAAGTCCACATTTATATAATATAGCATGATACCTTTCATAAAAGCAAGGGATTTGTTGAAAAAACTTCGTGATTATTCAACAGCATGCCCCTTCTTATGTAAGACGGCAACTACTTCCTCCACATACTGGCGGCAAAGTTCCTCTGTCCCAGCCTCAACCATGACACGGATAACAGGTTCTGTACCACTTTCCCTAAGAAGAATCCGCCCCTCGCTCCCAAGGGCCTTTTCTGCCTTCTGCACTGCCGCCAGCACATCTTCATCCTGTCTTGCCGCAGGTTTATCGGCAACCCTTACATTCTTTAAAAGCTGCGGATAAATCTTTAACTCCTTCCGAAGTTCTGAAAGCTTTGCCTTCTTTTCCAGCATAACCTCCATTAACATCAGCGATGTCAAAACGCCATCCCCTGTCACGGCATATTTGCTGAATATAATATGGCCTGACTGCTCCCCGCCAAGGGAATGCCCGTTTTCCACCATATTGGCATTGACATATTTATCCCCCACTGCTGTTTTCTCATAGGAAATCCCTTTTTTATCCAGCGCTTTATACAGCCCCAGGTTTGACATTACTGTAGTAACAACCGTATTATTATTTAATTCGCCCTTTTCTTTTAAATAACACCCGCAAAGATACAAAATCGCATCCCCATCAATTACTTCCCCTTTGTCATCCACAGCTAGACAGCGGTCTGCATCCCCGTCATAGGCAAATCCAATATCCAGATTCTTTTCTTTTACAAATGCCTGCAGCTTTTCAATATGCGTAGAACCGCAGCCATCATTGATATTTGTTCCGTCCGGGTCCATCCCAATCGTATATGTTTTTGCGCCCAGCGCATCAAAAACACCCTTTGCTACAGAATAAGACGAGCCATTTGCACAGTCCAGCCCAACACGTATATTTTTAAAAGAACGTGTCGCAAGGGACATCAGATAGCCGATATACCTGTGCCGCCCAATCGCATAATCCACTGTACAGCCAATATTTTCCCCTGTGGCAAGCGCAAGGTCATCTTCCTGCCTGTCAATATATTCTTCAATCTTTTCTTCAATCTCTGCCTCAAGCTTGTGGCCATTCCCATTAATTACCTTAATGCCGTTGTCATAATATGGGTTATGGCTTGCAGAAATCATTATCCCACAGTCAAACTGTTCCGTGCGGACCACATACGAAACGCTTGGCGTCGGCGTTACATGCAAAAGGTACACATCCGCCCCGCTTGCCGTAAGCCCTGCCGCAAGCGCATCCTCAAACATATAGCTGGAACGCCTTGTATCTTTTCCAATAATAATCCTCGCTTTATGCTCCTGCCCGTAATACCAGCCTAAAAACCTTCCAACCTTATATGCATGCATAACGTTCAAATCAACATTCGCTTCCCCACGGAACCCGTCTGTACCGAAATATTTCAACTGATTATCCCCCTTTTCCATAAAAATCTCAACAACGGTTAATTGTAGCATATTCACTTTACGAAATCAATTCCCGAATCTGTACTTATGCAAGCAAGATTACTAAATAATAAGTAACTGCGCCAAAATTTATATCTAAGAAATTGCGCCATGTTTATTATGGCGCAATTTTTAAAAATAACCCATCAATTATAGCGCATGATATTTTTAAACTTGTTACACTTTAAAAAAGGTGCGAAGCCTTCCCAGGCTCGAAAACACCTCGCCAGGTAAGGCTACTGCCGCACCTAAGAAGAACGCAAAACCAGCGTTCTTCACACTGAAAATTGGCGTAATTTCCTATAACTAAAAAAATGTACCACTACGATTACAGCAATTTCCTATGACATAAAAAACAGCACAAAGGAGCTTGCCTATGAAGGACCAATATGCATTATCAAAAGAAGAATTTGGGCTGCGGCTTGCCAAATTACGGGAAGGCAAGGGCGTCAGTGCAAGGCAGATGAGCCTGGAAATCGGCCAGAACAAAAATTATATTAATTCCATAGAAACAGGGCATAATTATCCCACAATGAGCAATTTCTTTGATATCTGCGAATACTTAAAAATTACGCCGCAAAATTTTTTCCAAAATGACGAAGCCCCTACTATGGAACAAAGCGAATTTTTCCAGATTGCCTACAGCCTGCCTCCCCATAAATTCCATCATCTTTTCCTTCTGGCAAACGACCTGCTTGACATAGAGGAATATAACGATTACTGAACTGTTACTGCTTTTCTCCAAAATGGCAGGGCCTTTCCCGTTCAGACAACGTCTGGAACGAATACCCATTTGCCTTTAATTCCTGTATTAAGGGCCTTAAAACTTCTAAAGTCGATTTGCAGGCTGCAGAATCATGCAGCAATATAACCGGGTCATCATATTTTAAATAATCCTTACGCACGTTTGAAAGGATGGAATCCGGCGACGGGCATCCCACACTGTCTTCCCCGCTTACATTCCAATCTGCATATCCAAGCCCCTCTTTCTTCATTTCTTCTACTACACTGTCCTTATATCCCCGCACATAGGAATTTGTGCTTCCCCAAGGAAAACGGAACAGCTTTGGGCTGATTTTCAGCTTTGTTTCCAGACACTGCCTTGTCTTTTCCAAATCCTGGCAGTAAGCCGCCCCGGAACAATATATTTTATCCGCCACATGGCAATACGTATGAAGCCCAATCTCATGCCCGTCTTTTACCTCCTGCCGCACAACATCAACCAGATCCCCATCCACCTGCTGCCCGATTAAAAAAAAGGTGGCATGTACATCCTCCTCCTTTAATATTTTTAAATATTCCTTTGTAAGGACACTTGGCCCGTCATCAAAAGTCAGATAGGCAACTTTCTGCCCTGCGCTGTTTTCCCCTTTCTCCCCTTCCCTAGCTTCCTGCCCCTTGCTATGATGGATTGCAGCAGATATGCCAATTACCTCTTTCCCTGAAAAAAGCATCCCCGCCATCACCATACAGAGCAGTACCAGGCATACTGCCTGCCCTGCCCTTTCCCTCCAGCTTTTCTTCTGCTTCCCTTTCATTTCTGCCTCCGTCTTTCAGACCTTTCAGTAGTATATCTATGCTTGCTTTTCCCTAAAAATTACGATATACTTTTATCAATCTAGCAGAAATAACTTATGCCGAAAGGCAGAATGGAGGAGATTTATGAAATTTGGTTACTTTGACGACCCAAACAGGGAGTATGTCATTACTACCCCAAAAACACCACTTCCATGGATTAATTATCTAGGAAGCAACAGCTTCTTTTCTTTAATTTCCAATACCTGTGGTGGCTACAGCTTTTATAAGGATGCAAAACTGCTTCGTTTGACACGCTACCGCTACAACAACATTCCGAATGATGAAGGCGGGCGTTATTATTATGTAAAGGAAGGGGACTCTGTATGGAATCCTGGCTGGCAGCCAGTCAAAACGGAACTGGATTCCTATGAATGCCGCCATGGAATGGGCTACAGCCGCTTTACATCCAGCAAAAATGAACTGCAGGCTTCTTTACTTGCATTTGTCCCGCTAAACGACAATTGTGAAGTAAACCAGCTTACATTTACAAACAACTCTTCATCCGAAAAAACATTTACTATTTTTTCCTATATTGAGTTCTGTCTCTGGAATGCAATGGATGATATGACAAATTTCCAGCGCAACTTAAATATTGGCGAAGTAGAAGTGATTGATTCAACCATTTACCATAAAACAGAATACCGCGAACGCCGGAACCACTATGCTGTATTTTCTGTAAACAGTAAAATCGACGGGTTTGATACGAGCCGTGATGAATTTCTAGGCGCTTACCGCAGCGTCACAAACCCGCAGGTTGTAGAAGAAGGGAAAGCACATAATTCCATTGCAAGCGGATGGTCGCCAATTGCTTCGCAGCAGATTCAGGTAACATTAGCGCCGGGTGAATCCAAAAGCTTTATCTTTGTCCTTGGCTATTGTGAAAATCCGGTAGATGAGAAGTTTACGGCACAGGACGTTATCAATAAAAAACCTGCTGATGAACTTCTTGCCAAATTCCAGACGGATGGGCAGGTAGAAGCGGCGCTTACAGAATTAAAGGAATACTGGGAACATCTCCTTTCCAAATTCACAGTATCTTCCGACGAAGAAAAACTTGACCGCATGGTAAATATCTGGAACCAGTACCAGTGCATGGTAACCTTTAATATGTCGCGTTCTGCTTCCTATTATGAGTCAGGCATCGGACGCGGGATGGGCTTCCGTGATTCCTGCCAGGATCTTCTTGGCTTTGTCCACCTGATTCCGGAACGTGCAAGGGAAAGAATTATCGACATTGCTTCTACCCAGTTTGAAGATGGCAGCTCCTACCACCAGTACCAGCCATTGACGAAAAAGGGAAATGCCGATATTGGAACTGGATTTAATGATGACCCGCTCTGGCTGATTGCCTGCACCTCCGCTTATATCCGTGAAACAGGCGACACCTCTATTTTAGAGGAAATGGTGCCGTTTGACAACGATGCCTCCAAAGCCCAGACGCTCATGGAACACCTAAAACGTTCCTTTAACTATATTGCAACACATAAAGGACCGCATAACCTTCCATTAATCGGACGTGCTGACTGGAATGACTGCCTGAACTTAAACTGCTTTTCTGAGCAGCCTGGAGAATCTTTCCAGACATTTGGTCCAGACAATGGAGTTGTCGCAGAATCTGTCTTTATTGCCGGCATGTTTGTAAAATACGGAAAAGAATACGCTGACCTGTGTTCCTTTACAGGAGACCAGGCCGAAGCAGACCGTGCGTTAAAAGAAGTGTCTGCAATGAACGATGCTGTATTAAAAGACGGCTGGGACGGAAAATGGTTCCTCCGCGCCTATGATGCACAGAGCCGCAAGGTAGGTTCCAAAGAATGTGAAGAAGGCCAGATTTATATTGAGCCACAGGGCTTCTGCGTCCTTGCCGGCATTGGCGTAGAAAGCGGGGAAGCAAAGGAAGCGCTTGATTCTGTCAAAGAAAAACTTGATACAAAATATGGTATTGTATTGCTGCAGCCACCGTATACCCGTTATCATGTAGAACTTGGCGAAATCTCTTCTTACCCGCCAGGGTACAAAGAGAACGCCGGAATCTTCTGCCACAATAACCCTTGGATTTCCTGTGCAGAAACAGTACTTGGACGCGGCAACCGGGCATTTGAGATTTACAAAAAAACCTGCCCTGCCTATATTGAAGATATCAGTGAGATACACTGCACAGAGCCTTATGTATATTCACAGATGATCGCCGGAAAAGACGCCCATTTCTTTGGACAGGCAAAAAACAGCTGGCTGACTGGCACAGCAGCATGGACATTTGTAAATGTATCCCAGTACATCTTAGGCGTTGTCCCAACCCTTACCGGGCTGAGCATTGACCCTTGCATCCCTTCTGAAATGGGCAATAAATTTACGATGACACGTAAATACCGCGAAGGCATTTACCATATCACCGTAGAAAACCCTGGCCAGGTGGAAAAAGGCGTTGCAAAACTTGTCGTTGACGGCAAAGAACTGACTGGGACAACTATTGTTCCATATGAAAAAGGAAAAGAAGAATATAATGTAACCGTCGTAATGGGCTAATAACAGCCACTGTAGTGACAACATATATAAGGTGCTGTAATTTATAATTAAATTACAGCCCTAAAAAGGTATCGGCCATATGGCCGATACCTTTTTTAACCCTATCCCAGATGTAATTCAGGCAGAAAGATAGGCTTGTGCAAGTTCCCCAATCCTGCTGCACTGCACCTGCATTCTACTATAAGCTGCTGCCTTCTGGCAAAGTGTTTCACCTTCCTCTGCCTCATCTTCTATCTCTTTATAAAGCTCTTCTTCCCCAGACGTTTTCTTTCCCTTTTCCCGCTTTTGCGGAAGCCTTGCATACTCACTTGTCCTCTTGAAATCCCGTACCTCTTTTTCCACCATTGCAGTCATATATTCCTGCGCAGGGTCGCCTTTCATCGCTTTTAACACTTCCATCTGGATGGAAACAACCTGCTGTACCTCTTCCTTTGACTTACAATTCTGCAGCTTTGTTTTTAAAACTTTACGCTCCGTCTCAACCCTGACTGCTATTTTATACATTTCCGGATTGTGGATACGCAGATAATCAAGCTCCTCTGATGACAGCCGCCTGCCGGATTTCAGCTTTTGCATAATTTTCTGTTCATAATCTGCACGTGCCGGCTCATCCATCCCGCTTGTCGGGTCAACCAGCGCCTCAATTGCCTTCTTCCATGCCTCTGCTTTTGTCATCTTCCCTTCTGTTCCCTCTGTGGAATCTGCCTTCAAAGCCGCAATATTTCCTGAAATAAACTTCATCTGTATTCCCCTCTCTTTTCTGATATCAAATATCCAAACTCTGTCTAGTAAGTTATCGGCAGAATCCCAGAATTTAGTTACTATTTACGGCCATTCTTTTTCCAGAAATCGACCGTGAATAGTAACAGAATTTATTTACAATGACGGTTTCAGCCATTCCTGCGTTGGTAGATGGTAAAATAATATTCCAAATCATAATAGGTCTGTTCTTCTGAATCATGCGTCATTACCCATTCGTCGCTCTCGTCAAGGTTGGGGAAAAAAGTATCCGCCTCATATTGGTAATCTACTTTTGTAACATATACCCTGTTACAATAAGGCAGGAACTCCTGGTATACCTTCCCACCCCCAATAATATAAATCCTGTCTTCTTCATATTTTTTTAACTTTGAAAGCGCTTCCTCCATGCTGTGGACGATTAAAGCATCCCCAAATGTATAGCTTTTTTTTGACGTCAGGACAATGTTTACCCTTCCATTTAACGGCATTTTGCCAGGCAGCCCTTCCATCGTCCTGCGGCCGCCTAAAACCACATTTCCCATCGTATGTTCCCGAAACATCCTCTGGTCTGCCGGGATACGGACAAGCAGATCCCCTTTCTTTCCAATTCCCCAATGGGAATCCGCACATACAATCATATTCATAGGCTTTCACTCCTGCCTGCAATTTTTCTACAGTTCCTTATTTTGAGAAAAGATATAAATACTCCCTGTCAAGGCATGCTTTTACAAAAATCCCATCATTTTGGTATTCTTCCGAAAGAAGCTGCCCATATTTCCGAAGCTGGTTCAATTTTGCCCCTTCCCCATAGGGGAATACCATCTCCAGGATTACTTTGTTTTCCTTTAACACATCACTTATCAGCGAAAGCATTGCCTCCACGCCATCGCCATATTTGGCTGAGATACGGACAGTCCTATCAGCACGTAGATCCTTTAATGTCATCTCCCCAGATACACTATCAATTTTATTAAAAGCTGTTACAATCGGTTTATCACCAACTTCAAGCCTCTGCAGCGTCTCATATACCGTCTGCATCTGCACATCCATATCCGGGTTGGAAGCGTCCACCACATGCAGTATCACATCTGCATACTTTGCCTCCTCCAGTGTACTGCGGAATGCCTGTACCAGGTGATGTGGCAGCTTTCGGATAAAACCTACTGTATCTGTAAAAAGCATCTCCTCGCCATTTTCCAGTTCCAGCCTTCTTGTTGTTGGATCCAAAGTCGCAAAAAGCTTATCTTCCGACAAGACGCCTGCCCCTGTCAAATGGTTTAAAAGCGTGGACTTTCCGGCATTTGTATATCCTACGATCGCAACAACCGGAATCGGGTTTTCCTGCCGCTTTTTTCTGGTAAGCTCACGCATCTTCTGTACCTGCTCTAATTCCCTGCGCACAAATGTAATACGTTCCTTTATCAGCCTCCTGTCCATTTCCAGCTTCTGCTCACCAGGCCCTCTAGTGCCAATGCCGCCGCCCAGGCGCGAAAGGTCAGAACGGCCGCCAGCCAGATGGGAAGAACGGTAACGGAGCTGGGCAAGCTCTACCTGCAGCTTTCCTTCGCTTGTAGACGCCCTTTTTGCAAAAATATCCAAAATCATTACCGTCCGGTCAATCACCTTAACCTCCAGCAAATCCTGCAGGTTATTATACTGCGCAGGCGTCAGTTCGTCATCACAAACAACACAATCTGCCTGATATTTTTCCACAAGTTCTTTTACTTCCTGAATCTTCCCTTTTCCAATATACGTTTTAGAATGGAAGCTTTCCCTGTTCTGTACCACTTTAGCGACTGTCACAGCCCCGGCCGTCTGCCCAAGCTCCTCCAATTCCTCTAACGACTGCAGCGTATCTTCCATATCCGAAGTTGCAACCCCTACCAGGACAATACGCTCTTCCCTTTCTGCCGTATCATATAATAATTCATTCAAAACAGAACCTCCTTTTTGTTTTTTACTTAATCCGTGTCCTAATAAAAGCAAGTTCCTTTTCCATTGCCGCGTCTGCCGGATAACACCTGATATATTCCTCCGCCAAAGGCACTGCCTCCTCATAGCAATTTTGCTTTTCCAGCAAAATCACCTGTGTTTTTTTCAGCTCCTGCAACGCTGCAGTAATGCCATAAGAAATTCCTTTTGTAATCATGCTCTGCGCCTTGTCATATTCTTTTTGCTGCATATAGACAAGCGCAAGCTGGTAATATACCTCTACATTTAATTCTTCCTTATTCTCCTTAATATATTTCTGGTAATACATGATTGCATCGTCATATTGTTCCAGCGCAGCAGAAAGGGCGCCGGAATAGTAAAGGCTTTCTTTATTGTTCCCATCGTATGCCATCTTCAGGTATTCTTTTGCCCTGTCATACTCCTGTTTATAAAAATATGCCCTTCCAATTACCATCATGTTCTCCGCCTTATTCGGCTTAATTGCCACTAACTGGTCCAGAAGCTCATTTGCCGCATCTGTCTGGCCTGCCGCCATATACTGCTGATATAGCTTAAAATAGGCGTCATAATATGTCTTGTCTGTTTCAATTGCATCCTTATACGCCTGGGCTGCTTTATCACTTTCTCCCAGTTTTTGTTCAATCCCTGCCAAAGCCATATAGGCATCCATATATCTCTTATTTTTTTTAAGTAACTCCTGACAGGCCTCTTCCGCTTTTTTCCACTCTCCCTGCTGCCAATATGCAGACATCTTTGTATATAGGATATCGCAGTCCATATCATCCAAATACTCAATTTCCAAAGCCTTATCACAATACTCTGCGACACTCCCATAATCTCCCAGCCCATAATCCGCAATTGCCATCCCATAACAAATCTGCTTGTTGTTTTCCTTGGAAATTTTGTTATCGGTTTCCTGTATTACCTTCTGAAATTCTTCCTTTGCCGCCTCATAACGGTTCAGCCTGCAAAGCGCCATGCCATACCCAATATAATATTCTGCCTGTTCCCCATTTTCTTTAATTGCATCTTTAAAATAAGGCAGGGACTTCTCATATTTTCCTGCCTTCGCAAGTTCCATCCCCTTATCATACGCCCTTTTCGCTTCCCCACAGCCAGTTAATAAAACTGCGATTCCTACGATTAACACTGCTCTCTTCCAAACATCCCTTTTCATCATGTTTTCCTTTTCCTATCAGGCAAAAAAGGACACCGCTTATACACGCTGTCCCTCCGTTGTATATCTGTGCTATTGTTTTATTGCATCGCTGCCTTTAATATTTCCCTTTCCTGCTGGGTAAAAGTCTGTTCATCCAAAAGTTCGCTTGCAAAAAGTTCCATGTCACCATCATCCCAAAAATGCATTTCCCTTGCAAGTTCATGGCAACGGTAATCACTTTTACTAATTAAAATACGGTAGCAAAAATATCTTCCATCACGGTACTGGTCTAAATATCCCTTCAAAACAAGTTTCCCTAAGAAAGTAGAAACCGTCTGTGACTTCCAGTCCTTCCCATACTTTTCATTTGCCAGCGCCAAAATATGCGCCAGTCTTGTACCATCACCCAAATCCCATACGCATTTCATTGTAATCTTTTCACTCTCTGTCAGTGCCTTAATTTCCATTCTTAACTAGTCCTCCATTCATACAATTTGGATTATGATGTAGTTTAATCCTGTGTTATCTTCCCTGCGCACAGTACCTCTAAACAAGTAACTCCTGCTGCAAAAACTGCACACAAAACTAATATCTAAAATATAATATTAGATTATGTATGGTCATCATAACAAAAGAGAGTGGTATTTGCAATCAATTTCACATTTTTTTAAGAAATAACCAGCTATTTTTAATTAATAACTGGATTTATCTCCTCTTTTTGAAGCATTTCCTTTAAATATTCCCTATATCTCTTCACAATCAGCCCTCTTCCACTCTTACGGATGGGAATCATGCTGTCGTCAATCATAATAAAATCAGAATTCACAATTCCTGCAACATACTGCAGATTTAAAAGATAACTCTGATGGCACCGCAGAAACCTCTCATCCTGTACTTCTGCCTCCAGCACATCCAGCCGGTTATATACCTTTACATCCCCCTGCGTCGTTGTATGGATATAGACAACTTTGTTGTCTGATTCCATAAAAAGGATATCCTTAAAGGGGATAATCACTGATTTACGGTGCGATTTTACTTCAATATATTTCCGGTTTTCCTGTGGATGCTTTAACATATAGTAATCAATCACCGCACCTATCCGCCCTGGCTCATATGGTTTTAACAAATAGCCCATTGCATGGATTTCATAGGCAGCAATCGCAAAATCTTTACTGGAAGTACAGTACACAATTTCTGCATGGACGTCGGCCTGCCGTATCCTCCTGCCGGTTTCCAGGCCATCCAGCCCACTCATCATAATATCTAAAAATATCAAATCAAATGGATGGCTTTTATAATTCTCCATCAAAGTTTCCCCATTTTCAAAGACTCCAAGCTGAAAAGCAAGTCCCCGCTCCTGCATCAGGTAAGTAATAATTTTTTGCAAAAGTTCACGGTCCATCCTGCTGTCTTCACATATTGCAACTTTTATCATTTCGTATCAGCTCCTCCCACGCGCACCCTTCTGCAGGGTACAAAGAAAAGATACACAAAGCAAGGATTATTAAGTAACAATTCACCCTGTCAGTCTTTTAACGGTACCCCATTTCCATCCTCTGAAATACTTCCTGCCAAAATCATAATCCCTTCGACCAGCCCCCATATTTCCATTGCAACCGCAGCCAGTCCACAGGTAAGGACGCCGCCAATTAAGCAGACCAAAAGCTGGACTAAGGCACGGTTTGTCTTCCCCAGATAAAAATTATGTATCCCAAGCCCACCTAAAAAAATGCCAAGCAATCCTGCTGCCATCCTTGACTTCTGGTTTGCCGGCGACACCGGCTGGGATAAAAATACTCCACAATTAGTACATGCTGCCGCACCCGGCATCGTCGGCTGCCCGCAATTTGGGCAGTAACTTGTGCCAACCCCGGCAGAAACTCCACATTTTACGCAGACAGCAGCATTATCTGCTATCTGATTTCCACAATTTCTACAATACATTCAATCTATCCTCCAAACGTGCATTTCCTATATTATAACAAAAACAGAAAATAAATGCAATGGTACCATAAACTTCCCGGCTTCTCAGTTGTAACAGTTCAGCCTTCCATAAAATGCGAGGATTCTTGACATGCTTTTTGTCAAAAATATAAGTTTTACGGTGCCATTTTGCACGCATTTTGTGTAAAATGTGTACATCAACAGTGCTGAAAGCACTGCTGTGTAACTATGAAGCCGCAAGGCTGAATAGTTACTCTCAGTTACCGTTTCTATTTCATTCGTGCTGTGCTTTCTCTGGCTGCTATGCTTTCACTCATTTTCGTTCCCGAAGCATCTTTTTAATTCTTTCAGCTCCTTTTTTCGTGTCTGCAATAATTTCCTCCGGTGTCATCTGGATATGCCTCAATGAGTTATATTCCCGAATCTTTCGAATGTCATCAACATCAAATCTTTCACCTCCTGCCGGCTCACTCATCATCATCACCTTCTTCCAGCAAAACAGAGGGCGGATAAATCAGCAAATCCTTATATCCTTCAAGAGTTGTGATTACTTTTACACTCTTCACTGTCTTTACGTTGACAATATGCTTAAAATTCCACGATATAATAATATCGCATCCTGCAAGGATTGCGGCAGCTATATGCTGGCAGTCATCAAAACTTTTTTCTTTAGTATGCCAAAATCTATACAAATGCACCAGACAGACATTAGGATATTCCTGCCTGAGCTGCAAAAATGCCTGTTTGCTCCCTGTCTCAATAAGCTTTTCCAATGAGTCAATCCCGACTGCATTTAATTTTTTTGCCATTTCTTTTCCAATATTCATCATATTTGTTAATTCTGACATATGTTATCCCTCCTCTGTAAAAGACATGAAATAACACAAATTATTTCCACCTGTGCGGTTGCAATTCAATAGTTTGTCTGCATGCAATTTTTTGCAATGCAGGCAAGCTGTTGGATTAGCAACCCACTTCCAAATGAGCAAAATGCGAATGCGGAAGTTAGGTTGGATACTCCTTGGAGCGTCCAACCGCACAGGTGGAATTATTTTGCAACAGTTCCTAAATCCACTGAATAAACGCTGTCTTGTCCTTGCTGTTATAACCAGCCCTGCGATAAAAATTTAATGTACTCTCCTGCTTTGAGCCCGTCAGCAGCATTAACTTATAACAGTTCTCTTTTAATGCAATCTCCTTTGCATAATTTAAACATGCTGTCGCAAAGCCCCGACAACGGTATTCCTGATCTGTTATCACATTTTCCACAAAGGCATAAGACTGTTGATTATGTGTCAAATTCGGAATAATCACACAGACGCAGGAAGAAACAATTTTTCCATTCTCTTCTGCCACAATAATATGGTGGTCTTTGTCATGCAATATCCGATTCCATAATGCCCTCAAATCTGCTGTCTCTTCTGGCATAGGATTATCGTGCAGCTGCATATATAATGTCATTAAGCCATTATAGTCCCTCTCTGTAATCTCACGAATCATCACCGCACCTCCTGTTATTGATGTTTCTACGAGTCAAAATTCCTTTCATATATTATAATTCATTGTGTACCTGAAAAACAAACTCCTTATTGGCTTCTGTACAGCCAATAAGAATCCATTCCATTTATCTGATTTGCAGATATATTATGGCAGCATAGGATATCAGATTATATCCACAATGCGCCGTCATACAGCAAAATATAGAATTTGTCTTGAGATAAAGCAACCCCAAAACAATGCCGCATACAAACGCTGATAAAGTTTGCACCATATTAAAATGTAAGCATGCAAAGAGCACGGCAGAAATCAATAAAGCAGCTACTGTTCCATAAGAATTTTTCAATCCGCCCAAAACTACTCCCCGCATCAGTATTTCTTCAATAACAGGGGCAAGTATGCATACCTGTACCAAACTTGTCATCGGTGAATTGATAAGGCTTTGAATCATTTCTTGATAATCCTGCTCGCTTTGTGGGAAAATACCCTCAAAAATTGGATCTAACCCCTTATCCAACAACAGAAAAAACAAAACCGAACAGCCAATTGATAACATAATTCTTAAAAAACTTATGTTGGACAACAACTGTATTTTGTAGCCTGTCTTTCTTTTCAGAAATACAATAAAAACACCTATGCATGCCGCTATGGTAATAATATTGATTACATTAGAAAAATCAGGGAAAACTTTTCTCCAAACTGCCACGTCTAAAAATGTATAAAAAAGCATAACCCCAAAGTATGCCAGCGCCAGCAAAAAAGCCGTGCTCATTTTTATATTGTACTCTTTCATATTCCTCAAACACTCCTAAAATTTTATCTGACATTCACATTAATAGAAACAGTATACCATGCCATTCTGCATAATTCCACACCTTCTGCAAATCACAGCCCCGGCAAGCATAATTAAAGTTACTATTCACGGCCAGTTGTATGTTAACAACAGATAATATATAATTTCCCTATATTTTTCAATGGAATTCCTTATGGGAAAATTTTAGTTTTTCTATATTTTCTGCAAAAAGACGGAAGTCCTGCTTTGCTTTCAATTGACAAAAATTATAGAAGACATTGCTTTCCGGGCAATCCTACGCTCTTAAGAATTGCTATTGCT
>RAYE01000059.1 GCA_003612285.1 bacterium D16-51
GTAATTTACAGCAAACTTTAGTTATTTTGCAGAAAATCAGGACGGCTTCTGCTTTCTCATACTGCATAATAAGGAAAATACATCCAAAGGGAAAATCATTTTTTATTTGTTTCTGCAATTTATGATACCATTGACTGTGAATAGTAACTGTCTACTCCGACAGCCATTTTACATATTCTGCTATGACATTGCTTGTTTTACTTAAATAAATGCTTTCTTTTGCCAGCGTAACATTATCTGTTATAATATTATCTACGCTCAAATCAATCATATGGTATATATTTTCTTCTGTATTCACAGTCCAGGCATATATCTTTTTTCCCGAATTATGTATATCAGAAACCATTTTTTCGGTTATGCTTGTTGCTTCTATGCTAAAATGATCTGCTGCGGACAGCCTGTTAATTTCACCATAGGCCAGGCTCATAACATACACCGTCTGTATCCGTTTATCGCATGACTTTACTCTTTCCAGAACTTCATATATCTGTGAAGTAACCACGCAGTTATCCCAAAACCCTTCTGCCTTAATAAGGTCTGCCACCTTCTTTTCAAATTCCTGCTCATGGCCGGACGGCTTTATTTCTATATTTAATTTTATCCCATTTTCTTTTGCAAATAAAATCACTTCTGCAAGCAGCGGCACTCTTTCCCCTGCAAAACTTCTGTCAAAGAAACTGCCTGCATCAAGCTTTTTGATTTCGCTATAGTCCATCTCCCAAGTGTTTTTATCTACCCCGGCAGTACGCTTAAAATTTGTATCATGCATTACAAAAATCTGCCCATCTCTGCTTTGCTGCACATCCAGTTCTATCCAGTCAGCCCCAAGTTCCTTTGCTTTCCTAAAAGCTGCCATTGTATTTTCCGGGCAGGAAACAGACGCCCCACGATGCGCTGTTACTTCCATCGTCCTGGCGTATTCAATCTGCACACTCACTTTGTGGTTATAAACACTATACAAATAAAGGCTGCAGAATGCAGCTGAAACAATAAAAACTGCAATCTCAACTGCATGAAAAAGCTTTTTTCTTTTCCTGCTTTCCTCAAAGCCCCCTGCCCTGCTATGTACAATTCTCTCCTGTTTCTTCTTTTTATGCCCATAAAACAAAATACTAATACAGGCATAGCTGAACGGAGTTCCAAAAACAGATACTATCAAAAGGGAATACGCCAAAAAGACCCAGACAACCGAGGCTGATACAATCCCAAGTATCTTCAGCTTTGTAAAAAGACCGCCCAAAAATACTGCCAAAAAAATCCCCAGAATAACCAAAATAAAATAGACAATATAAAAGAAAAACTGAAGCCCTAAAAGAGCCGCTAAATCCTTCCCTTTATTCTTCCTGCTTAAAGCTGAGCTTTTTCTCCTTGCCTCCTTAAAACTACAGCCTTCCAGCGTAAAATAATGGAAGGCATATAACCACCGAAGCAGTAAAACCTCAAGGAGAGCCAATGCAGCAATAAAAAGAAAAAGAAGCTTTCCATTCCCTATTATAAAATCCAGGATAAATTCGGGAACCGATATACTGCTGATATAACTTGACGCCACCCCCAAATTTAAGAATGGAATCAAAAATAGAACAACAAATAGAATCGCTATATTTTCTCTCTGAAATACCTTTACCGCATTCTGTACAGAAAACTTGAGCGTCTGTACCAAGTTCATTTTATTCCCCTGATAAGACTGGTCCAAAAGAAAAATTACAGCACCAATATCAACCATCGTATAAACTGCCATACAGGCAAATAATAAAAGCAGCGCTGCAAGCGTCAAGGGATTCACTAAAAAAGGCAGGATATTTTCTATTGTCAAATATTCATATCCTGTCACCTTCATAATCCCATTAAAAATTCCCCAAAAAAGCGGCGTAAATACAGAAATAGACAACAGCTTATATAACAACTCAAACCCTGCCATCGTCCTCCAATTTACCCGAATTAACCCCATTACTCTTTTCATTTTTTCCATAGCAGCCTCCTTGCTTTACCTACTCCATTGCATTCGGATAAATCCGCTCCATCCTGTCATCATCAAAATGTTTATCCATCGCCTGTTCCCAGCTATGTACTGCCTTCTGCCCATCTGCCCGCGTATCATACCGGATTAAAGCCATTACAGAAACACAGATATCTGCCAAAATAAACACCATAAGGATTCCTGTCACAACCCACCCTGTCTTCCTCAGGATAAACTCTACAAAACACGCTATCTTAGGGTACAGCCCTTTTATCCATACAACAGCAGCAACACCCCAAAAGAAACAGTAGAGCAAATTAATCCTTCCTCCCAGATTAAATGGAATATCACTATAATCCCAAAAAACCTTCCCAACCACAATCTCCGTAAAAACACTGCAGATATATTCGTATGCACCGCCCAGGACTACGCCAACCCAGAAAATATACCGATCCTCTTTTTCCCTGTCTTTATAAAGCAGCACGGTCACAAGGGCGATTGCGAGCCCCCAGACAACACTGAAATCTCCCCATACAAGGCTGCTCCTGCTCATCCATACCCCGGCGGTAAGCCGGCAGAACACTGTTTCCACAATATCGCCCAAAAAAGCGCCAATTAAAAATAACCAAAATATCTGTGCAAAACTGCACCTTCCAGCAGTAACTTCCTCCTTTTCCTGTACAACAGATGGGTAGGAACTGCCAATACGGTTTTCAATATGGCCCGAAAGCTTTGCGGCCAGACGGAATGTCCATGCCTGCAGCCTATGGTTCCACCCAAACAGGCGCGGAAGCTTTTCTTCCATATGGTAAACAGACATCAAAGAACCCGATAAATCAAGAAGCCCAACAGCAGCAAGCCCCCATACCCCTATTTCACCAAGAAAACCTGGCAGCAGATGATACAGCCCGATAAGCAATCCATTCCCATACCGTACTGCCAAAAAGCCAAGCAATCCCCAAACCAGGGAATACTGCAAACAGATATATCCGTCAAAATTCCATCTCTTAGCAGAATAATCCCACCATTTTTTCTGTTTCATCCTCTCCAGTATTTTCCCGGTAAACCACTCAACGGCAGTCGCCACTGCCATGCTTCCCAGAAAAAGAAAGAATCCATTACTTTTCAGATCCTGCAAAAAAACCGCCAGGAAAACCCCCGTAAAACCATAAATAAAGCAAAACGGCCCCGATGCAAACCCCCGGTTTCTAAAATCTTTTACCTTAATAGTAGCAACAGCCGTTTCTGCCAGCCATGCCAAAAAAGAATACGCAAAAAAGAGCATGGCCGCCTCGTAAAATGTAAATTCCATAACCACCTAAGCTGCATCCGCAGCAGCTTTCCCTTTCGTATTTTATTCTCTAAACCCAAACCTTATTTGGCTGATGGGCCGATGCACATTTCCTTTTGTATCTATCAGTATTGGTATTTTTTCCTGTATTTCAAAAACAGCCCTCCTGACAAAACAATTGCCATAAACTCTGCAGCAGGCGTTGCCAGCCAAATACCATTTACCCCCAGAAAAATAGGCAGCACAAGCATAGTAAGCAGCATAAATACAAATGACCTTGAAAAGGCAAGGACCGCAGAAACCAGCCCGTTTGACAATGCCGTAAACATACCGCTGGCAAAAATATTAAAGCCAATGAAAAACAACGCTGCTGTACAAATCCTGTTCCCTGTTACTGCAAGATTATACACCGGATTGTCAGGACGTGCAAATACAGCTACCAAAGGCTTTGTCAGCATAAAGGAAGCAATAACTGTCGCAACAGAAATAACTGCAATTATTTTCAGGCTGGATGCAACAAGCTTTTTTAATTTCCCCTGGTTCTGTTCCCCATAATAATAGCTAAGCATCGGAGCCACTCCATAGGAATATCCTGTGTACAAAGAACTTGCAAACATCAGTACATACATAATAATTGTAACGGCTGCAACGCCGTCCTCCCCGACATAACGGAGCAATGTCCAGTTAAACATCATCGTCACAATCCCTGTTACAAGAGCCGTCGCCATCTCCGAAGACCCATTTGCCGCAGCATTTGCCAGAACCCTGGCCCGGAATACAGGCTTTTTAAAATGAAGCATGCTTTTTTTCCTGCTAAAGACCAAAAGCCCCACCACTGCTGTTACAGAATACCCTAACCCGGTTGCAATAGCAGCTCCGCCGATACCAAAACCAAATACGGCAATAAACACATAGTCAAGCAACATATTCAAAACGCCTCCTGTTACAGAACAGATCAGGGATAACGCTGCCTTCCCGCTTGCAATCATGTACAAGGTAAAATTATTCATCAATAAAACCGGCACTGTAAACAACAGATAACGGCTTAAATATTCTGTACAATACCCTGCCACATCTGCTGAAAGCTTCATACCTGAAAAAACAGGACCCATAACCAGGTATCCTATGCCGCACATCAAAAGCCCTGCTACAACGTTTACTAAAATCAAAAATGTAAAATCTTCTTTTGCCTCCTCCGTTTTCTGCCCGCCCATCTTCCTCATAATTACCGCGCTGCCCCCAGTAGCAAGCATAGTAGAAACTGCTGTCACAAGCTGAATCACCGGCGCTGTCAGGTTAATTGCTGATAACGCATCCGTACCAATCAGGTTTGAAACAAATAAACCATCCACCATTGTATAAAATGACATAAATACGGACATCGCAATTGTCGGGATTGCAAATTTCATAATATTTTTCAATGTTACTGGCTTTAAATAAACATTCTGGCTATCCATAGATTCTCCTCCTTTGCATGCCTTGCTTTTTTTTCCTATTTGCTATATCATAAACCGTACAGTAACTGTACAGTCAAGTGTAACTTTCTAAAATATAAAAAGACGAAAGGGCGGAAGAAAAAATCATGGAAAAAGATGGAAAAAATAAATTACTAACCATTGGCCAATTTGCAAAACTACATGGAATTAATAAAAAAACACTGATGTGGTATGATGAAATTGGACTATTCTGCCCAGCTGTTATCAACCCCGAAAATGGATACCGTTACTATAATTACCACCAAAGTTCCCTGTTAGAAACTATCCTTTTGCTGCGGGAACTAAATGTTTCTGTAAATGAAATACAGGAATTTATCAAGAAGCGTTCCGCAAAAAGCCTGAGAAACCTTCTGAATGAAAAAATAGCAGAACTGGATTCACAGATTTCCCATCTGAAAGCAGTCAGAAAAACACTAGGCAACTACTGTCAGAACATGGACACTCTCCTGACAATAAATTTGTCAGAAATCCAGATGATTGAAAAAGAGGAACGGTGCCTTGTTACCGTGGCGATTGATGAAAAAACTTCTTATGACAAGCAAGTAGAACTGATTACAGCTGAAACACAAAAATACCAGCTCCGGTGCCTGCACGACGCCTCATATGGGACAATGCTTTCTGCCAAAAACCTGTACCAGGGCAACTTTAACCAGTATTCCAGCCTGTTTATAGAAATCCCATTCCCTGTCAAAAAATCCGGCCTGCATATACAGCCAAAAGGAAGCTATTTACGGGCATTTTATAAAGGGGACTGGGAAAAAATGCCCGGCAAATATAAAGAAATCCTTGCTTATGCCAAAAAACATAACCTGCAGTTAACAGGGTTTTCCTATGAAATGATTCTAAACGAAACTGTAACAGACCATATGGAAGATTATATAGTACAAATAGAAATCCCATTTATAGCTAATTTCTCATAGTTTCACGCAGGATATTTTTTAGTGTATGTTATCAGGAAAACAGACAAGGCCGCCGGCAGTCAGTCTGGGAATCCTGAATTTTACCTGTATAACTGGTAATACCTGCCTTTCTTTGCAAGAAGCTCCTTATGAGTCCCATCTTCCGCCAAATGTCCTTTTTCCAAAACCAATATCCTATCCATATTCTGGATTGTTGAAAGCCTGTGGGCAATCACAATACTTGTCCTGCCTGCCATCAGTTTTTCTATGGACTTTTGCACAATTTCCTCTGACTGGGAATCCAGGGCTGAAGTTGCCTCATCCAAAAGAAGGATGGGTGCATCCTTTAAAAAAGCCCTGGCAATTGCTACACGCTGCCTTTGCCCGCCAGAAAGCAGGCTTCCCCGCTCCCCCACTCTTTTATCCAACCCTTCCGGGGTACTCTTTACAAAGTCGGCAAGATACGCATTTTCAACTGCCCTTTTTAATTGTTCCTCTGTTGCATGCGGATTTCCAATCAGAATATTTTCCCTAATCGTTCCATCAAACAAATAGCAATCCTGCGGTACATAAGAAAAAAAACTGCGCACCTGAGCCTGGCTATACATCTGCATATCTTTCCCGAACAACCGTATCTTTCCCTGCGAAGGTTCTAAAAACCCCAAAAGAAGCTTCATCAAAGTGGTTTTCCCACCGCCGCTCCCCCCAGCAATCCCAATCTTTGTCCCATTTGAAACTTCCATAGAAAAATGATGGAATAACTCTTCTTTTTCCTCAGCATATAGGAAAGAAATGCCTTTCAGCTCTACCGCCTTTTCTGCCCCAAAATCTGGTTCCGCCTGTACAGGCCTTGGTTCTTCCTCCGGCGCATTCAAAAATTCAAACAGCCGCCTGCAGCCTTCTATATATTTCTGCACTTCCGCCAATTTATTTGACAGCTCCCTGATAAAAACACCAAGGGACATCTGTAAGAGGGAGATAAACAGCACCGACGGAATTGTAATGAATCCCCTGGTGCAAAAAAATAAACCAATCACACAGACTGCCGTGAAAGAAACAAAGCTCTGGGTATCAACCACAAGGGCAAGCAAAGATTTGTTCCTGATAAGTGAAAGATTATTCCGATAAATATCCTCTGTATCCCTTTCGTATCTTTTTACAAGCATATCTGTCAGCCCAAATATCCTAGATACCATCATTCCAGAAAGAGAATCTACGATCCTCTGTGAAGAGTTCTGGAGAAATTCCTTTGCTTTTTTTTCTTTTTCCCGCACAGGCCCCACCATATACTGTATAACAAAAAAGTTCGCTATCGTAAGAACCAGGGAAATTCCGCCCAGCAGGGGACTTTTACATAAAATGACAACAGCTGTCATTCCGATGGCAAAAACCAGGGAAAATGGATTTCCCTGCCCTACGACCGGATAAGCGATCAACTGGATGGCGTCGTTATAATCCGATGTGACCCTGGTCACAAGTTCCCCCGAATATTTGTATTCTATATAAGAAGGCGCCATTTTTAACATTTTGTTAAAAATAATCTTCTTAACCTCTCCTGCCATCAGGGAATATGTCGTATAGACCAATCCAAAGCTTAATGGATATACAATAACCCCAAACAGCAGCATGGCGCAAACTGCTGCCACACTGCTATAAAGCGCCTCCTGATTTCCACTGACACAGACTTTTGTAAATTCCTCCACAAGAAAACTTTCCATGTAACGGTAAAAAAATATTGATGTGGAACCCACAAGGAATCCAATATAAAACCGGACACGGTATTTTTTCACCAAATGCCACATCCGTATTATGACGGCAAATGCTTCTTTTTTCATTTCATTCCTCCATACGAACTTCTCACGGTTTTTCCCGGATGCGCATTCTGTTCCTGCTTTAAATACAATGCTTTGTATACCCTGCCTAATTCCATCAACTCCTTATGGGTGCCCCACTCTGCCACCCGCCCATCCTTCATGCACAAAATCTTATCCGCATCGCATATCGTTGAAAGCCTATGGGCAACCGTAATACAGGTTTTGTCTCCTGCAAGCCTGTCCACTGCTTCTTTCACATAACGCTCTGACTCTGTGTCTAACGCCGCTGTAGGCTCGTCCAGCAGGAGGATATCCGCCTTTTTCAATAGTGCCCTAGCTGCCGCAACACGCTGTTTCTGTCCTCCGGAAAGCATTACACCCCTTTCTCCCACTGGAGAATACAAATCCATCCCATCAAGGCCTGTCTGCCGGATTACATGAAGCACCTGCTGCCTGTCAGCCTTTTTCTCTGCCATCGCTACATTCTCATAAATGCTTACTGGAAATAGATATGTATCCTGCCCCACATAGCTCATAAGCTCCCTCAGCTTCTCTTTATTCCAGCCTTCCAATTCATTTCCATATATTTTAATGCTGCCACTGTCTTTTTCGTAAAACCCTGAAAGCAATTTCATAACTGTGGATTTCCCAGAACCGGAAGCCCCTACAATCGCAACCTTTTCCCCTTTTTTAACTGTAAATGAAACCTCATGTAGAACTTGCTGCTTTTCATAATAGCCAAAGCATACCTTTTCAAACTGCACAGGGATCTCATTTTTCTTTTCACAGACAGTACCTGTATTTTTTTCTTCTTCCACATCCCAAATTTCAAAAATGCGCTCTGAAATTCCCATAGTTTCATAAATATTGCGCACCTGCCAGGAAAGCCCGGAAATAACGTCCAGTGCGCTGGTTGACAGCAGGATATAAGAAAACAGCATTCCGATTGTCATCTCTCCCCCAAGCACCATTTGGCTTCCCACAATCAGAATGATAATATTAGGCAGGTATCCCATAAAAATCTGCAGAGGATTCATAATAAATTCAATAGCAAAAGATTTTACATTTGCCGATACCGTCTTTTCTACCTGCTTATCATACTTTGCAGACATCTCTTTTTCCGCCCGGAATATTTTTATCAGAGACAGCCCGCCCATAAGATCCATAAAAAGGGCGTTTGCCTCCCCTTCCGCCACAGACCGTCTCTGCCCAAGCCTGGCAATAGGCTTCCCGGTAAGAAACTGGAAAAATGCAAGAACTGGCACAATTGCAAAACCAATCAGCGTCAGTTTCGCATGGAGCAGAAAGCAGGCCGCCATATAGACAAAGAAAGTTACTGCATCAGATAACTGCCACGTCATAAAAGCATTAACCTGCCCTACTAAAGCATTTAAATCCCCATTTATTCTTGAAATGACATCTCCCAGCTTATTTTCGTCAAGCCACCGCATGGACGCCAAGGTGATTTTCCTGTAAGTATGAAGCCGCATCCGTTTCACAAAACATTCACTTAGGCTATTGACCCGATAGTTCACCTGATACTCTGCAAACAAGTGCAAAACCTGCATCAAAACCAAAACCGCAATATACTGGCCAAACAGGCCAAAATCCATAGATGTAATCGCATCCGTCAAATTTCCTGCCACATAATTAATGTATGCAGTTAAGCCCCGGTTTCCCACAAGGAAAAAAAGCGCCGCCAAAAGTGCCGGTATATAGTCCCTGTTAATGGACATAAAGCGCTTTAAAACCGTTATGAATTTTACCATATTTCCTCTCTTTTTCCTCTCCTCAATTTTATACGTCTAGTACTCTCTTTTTTTCGGCAGGATATGGAAAAAGGCTTAATTCATTTGCCGTAAAATGTCATTCGGACGCTGTGGGATGCAGAGTTATTTCTTCTGCACAGGAATTTCCATCTCCCCAATACGAACTGCTTTTATATCCTCCAGATGAACTAGTGATTCAAAGGTATCCCCATATACAAACTGAAAACGCCTGCCATTTACCTTTACTGCACTTCCCCCTTCTCCCAGCCCAATCCTCTTTCCGTTCTTTAACTCCAATTCCATCGTACAGCGATCCAGCAATTTTGCACCATCTGCCACACTCAAACCACTATCCTCACCTATCGAAAAAGTTAAATGATAACTAATTGGCGAAATCCCGATATCCTCAATGGTAAACCGGCTGCCATCCAACTCCACTATTTCCGCTTCTTTTTTCACCACAAGCTCATCTGATGGCTCTGGGAAAGAAAGTTCCATATCCCAGTTCCCCTCTACAATATAATCTTTAGAACTTTCTGTATCAAAATGGCGCAAATTAGAAAGGTGGACTGATATAATGCCCCCTGCCTTTATTTTACCGTCACTATTGGCGAGCATAACATACTGTATAGCAGAATCTTCCGGTACTTCATCATAAGAATAAGACTCCCCCCAGATTGCGCTATCCTCTTTCTGAGCCGCTGCCTCTATATCCGCACTCTCAAAATCCCACTTATCCGATGCAAGCTTTTGCCCATCCCCCAAAGGCCTCCCGTCTTCCCTTTCTACTGAAAATACAACAGCATATGCATATGAATCAGCAATCACTGCATCTGCAGATACACGGATACCATTTGATACTACCGACTCACCTAATGGCTTTCCTATCTCTCCTGCCAGCCTTTCATCATCCGCATCCAGACGGAATACCTTTGCAAAAACATCAGACACCGGCTTTAAGAACCCTGCGGCACTGGCGCCGGCCACTCCTGTCAAAAGCAGGCAGCCCGCCAGGCAGGCAGCTGCAGCACCTTTTATCCTAAACCTTCCCGCCATAAAATTTTTTCCTGTCACATGCCTGCTTCCAGCAGCTTCTTCCCTTCCTGTGCCAGCCTGCATCAATTTCCTTACCATATTTTCTTTTTCTTCCTTTGAAAAATATTCCCTCTCCATCATTTCCCTATATTTTTCCTGCCATTCATTTCCCATAAAAACTCACCAAACCTTTCTCTTCCTTTTCTAACATTTCCCGAAGCATCCTGCGTCCCCTGCCCAGGCTCAGGGATACGGCATTCTGCGTTTTCCGAAGCATTTTTGCAATCTCTTTTACCTGATACCCTTCAAAATAATACAGGTAAATTATACTGCGGTATTTAGGCGGAAGCGCAAATACCGCCTCCCGCACTTCCCAAAAGGCATCCCCATCCTGCGGTGCTTCCTCCCATATATCCTCTGTTACCACCACCCTCTTGTGGTATGCACTCTTTAAGGCGTCCTTACAGGCATTTATTGTTGTACGTATCATCCACGCTTTCTCATGCTCTTTGGACTGAAATACTATATTTTTGCTTAAATACTTCAAAAAAACATCCTGGCAGATATCTTCTGCTTCCTGCCTTGATTTTAAATAACTCAGGCTCAAACGCAAAATCATGTCCGAATAGCATTCTACCAGACGCCGTGCCTCCTGCTCATCCATAACGCCATCTCCTCCTTTCTTTTTTGGGCCCTCTATCAATAAAACGACTGATATCTGTAAATTCTGTCAAACACTTCTAAAAAATATCCTGCGTGAAACTATGAGAAATTAATTGAACGAATGTACTAGTATTTTACACCAAATTTAAGCTTGGCTTAAGATACTCCATGTTACTTTGGCATTTGGATTGCCCCTTGCAGCATTTGGCGCAGATGGCTGGAACCTGCCATTGCAAATTGCACCATCTTATATGCTGTTTTAACAGTAATTATGCTTCCGTTAGCAAGATTAGGATTTAGAAAGCACCAAGCTGCATAAACCAATCTGTATCTTCATTTTTTGCTTATACTTTATAAGCGCACTCAAATATGCACTTTATCCAATGTTGCAGTGTTGGACAAAGTGCATATCAACTAAAAGCATCTTATCTTTATCCCGGCAGGCTGTCTTTTACACATAAAGCCCCCCAGCCATATGCCGTATCAGGGACCTGCGTCTGCCCTGGAAGGCGTCTTGCCCCTCTGATAAAATATGCTTTTACCTTTTCACCATATAAATATGGATCATTTCCCCTAACAATCCCCTTTTGAGTAAAATATATGCAGTAAATTTTTCCACCTGTGCGCTCACGAATTATATGTTGCAACGCAGTTTCCAATCATAAAAAAGGGAGTTTTAAGAAAGCAAACTGCTTTTCATGTGTCAAATGACTGCCATGTTTCCTGCTTATCACGTGTTGTATAAATGTCTTGCAAAACACATTTAAAAATTCCATTCTACCTCTATTTTTTCTTCCTTATAAATTATAATTTTTTTAACAAACCTATCTGCAGCTTCTTTAATAAGCTGTTCCTCTGTTCCTATCTGTGCTTCCCGATAAACAAGCTGCAGATCCGCTTCTTCTTGCAGACGGAATAGAATATACTGCTCTACAAACTGTACATTGGCGCTAATAACGCATTCCTTGTGCTGTGCCATGTATCTGCCTGCACAATAAAAGTAAGGATTTTTTGTATGGGCAATCTTTAATGATTTATGGCAGCATCCACATTCCATCTTACCAATAAACGGATGCCTTTTATATTTTTTTACATCTTTTTTTGCCCTCCGGCCTTTCTGGATATATTCAAAGGTTTCCCTGTCTATAATCGCCTCATGATGGTTTCTGAAAACTTTCCATTCCTCCCGCGGCTTTCGCTTTACCTTTCCGCTGACTTCTGATGTCTCATACTTACCATAAACCATATCCCCTGCATATGCAGCATTGCAAAGTATGTGGCATACCGTGGAAGCGTCCCATTCAAACTTCCCCCCTTTTGGTTTCACAGAGGCAGTCCCGCGTTCTATCTTATACTCTATTGGAGTCTTTATTCCTTCTACATTAAATTGCTGTGCTATTTTATATGACGATATCCCATCCAAAGCCATTTGAAATATCCTTTTTACAATAACTGCCTCCTCTTCTACAACCAACAGCCTGTGTCTGTCCTCTGGGTCTTTACAATACCCAAATGCACAGTTTCCATTCGCATAAATCCCTTTTTCTTTTTTTATTTCCAGGGAAGATTTTACTTTCACAGAAATATCCTTACAATATAGGTCATTTATCAGGTTTTTAAAGGCTGTGTCCATCCCTGCTGCACTCCCTTTATAACAATCACTGTCATACCCATCATTTATTGCAATAAACCTTACTCCTGCAAATGGAAATATCTGCTCCAGATAAAACCCAGTCTCAATATAATCCCTGGAAAATCTGGATAAGTCCTTTACAAGAATGCAGTCCACTTTCCCTTCCCTTACTTTATCTAGCAATTCCGATACGCCCGGCCTGCAAAAATTCATTCCGGTATAACCATCATCCTGAAATTCCAACAAATTATATTCTTTAAAATGCTTCGCGGCATAAGAACGAAGCAGCTTCTTTTGGTTTACAATACTGTTGCTTTCTGCAGCGCTGCCGCCATCATCCTGTGACAGCCGCATATAGAGTGCAATCGTAATTTTATGTCCCATATCCCAACAGCCTCCCTCCAGCCGCCAATTCCTTTTTGGAATTTGATTTTTCCATTTTATTCCCCCATTATTTCCATGGTCTGCCGCTATCGAGCCACCCCTGTTCCGCCCAATACTTTCCGTCAAGGTATTCGGGGTCTGATTTAAGTATGGATTCCTGTATCATACGGCAGACGAAAAACTTGAATTTCGTAATTAAATTTGTGTATGCAGGCTTTGTATAAACTATACAGTCCAATGGGAAGCAAAGTGACCAAGAAATGCTTTCATTGCTCCCGTGGCGTGAAACACATAGGCAGGGAATGTCATTACAATCAAATCTGCTTTCAAAAGTAATCTGTCAATTCTTCCAATATATTCTGCATCCTTGCAAGTGTTTTCACTTTTAATAAAAATTTTTTATTTTTCACCTGTTTTTTCATCTGCTATTTTATACTACTGGCAGTTTAATGAAAACAAATCCAATGTATAATGGGGATGCCATGCCTGTTGATATCCTTCTGGTAAAAGTTTTCCCCCGCTTTTAGTATGGCATAGTTTTTTATAAGCTTGAGGATTTAGTAAAAGAGCCGTTTTTATTATTAGAAGAAGACGCTCTCAGCGAACCTTTGAAGACTTTCCACCATGCAGGTCTGGAACCCGCTATTGCTGCAATATTTTCCTTAGATCTTCTTCAGGTGTGCTGACAGGCGAAATATTGTAGTTCTCCACCAGAAAATTCAGCACATTAGGAGAAATAAATGCAGGAAGTGAAGGCCCAAGCAGAATATTTTTAATGCCCAGGTGCAGAAGTGTCAATAAGATGCATACCGCTTTCTGTTCGTACCACGAAAGCACCATGGAAAGCGGCAGGTCGTTCACTCCACATCCAAAGGCTTCTGCGAGAGCGTCCGCAACTTTAATCGCACTGTAAGCATCGTTGCATTGTCCCATATCCATCATACGAGGAAGTCCGCCGATCTTGCCAAGGTTGAGATCGTTAAATCGATATTTACCACAGGCAAGTGTAAGGATCACACTATCCGCAGGGGCCTGCTTTACAAACTCGGTGTAATAGTTACGTCCAGGCTTCGCGCCGTCACAGCCGCCCACAAGAAAGAAATGCTTGATCTCGCCTGATTTTACCGCCTTGATGACTGTATCCGCAACGCTCAAAACGGCGTTATGGGCAAAACCTGTCATTACCTTTTCCCCGCCATTGATTCCCATAAAGTGCATATCTACCGGGTAACCGCCGAGTTCCAGAGCTTTTTCGATGACGGGTGTGAAGTCTTTCTCTTTACCAATGTGTACAAGTTCAGGGTAAGACACTACCTCAGTGGTAAATACACGATCGGCATAGCTTGCTTTAGGAGGCATCAGACAGTTGGTGGTAAAGAGGATTGGCGCAGGAATATCCGCAAATTCCTTTTGCTGATTCTGCCATGCTGTGCCGAAATTACCTTTGAGATGCGCATATTTTTTCAGTTCAGGATAGGCATGTGCAGGAAGCATTTCGCCGTGTGTGTAGACATTAACTTCTTTGCCTTCTGTCTGTTCAAGCAGTTGCTTTAAATCATAGAGATCATGTCCTGAGATCACGATGAAGGGGCCCTTTTTTACTGTCAGACTGACCTCTGCCGGAGCAGGATTTCCATAGGTTTCCGTATTGGCTTTGTCAAGGAGCGCCATGGATTTAAGGTTAATCTCTCCTACTTCCATGACAATGGGGAGAAGTTCATCCATGCCCCAGTCCTTCATACCAACAGCAAAAAGCGCTTTGTAAAAGAATTTGTTGACGTCATCGTCACGATAGCCAAGCACATCCGCATGATAAACATAAGCTGCCATGCCGCGAATCCCAAACAGGATGAGTGATTTCAGGGAACGGATATCCTCATCTGCATTCCACAGCTCGTTCACATCGTAATCGTTATTTTTTCCGCAAACCGAAAGGCATTCCGAACAATTCGGCACAAGGCGCTCTTTTTCTGCATTTATCTTCTGAATAAGTGCCAAAATCGTATCATTGTTGAAGTTTACATTGGTAACGGTAGTAAATAAACCCTCCAGTACTAATCTGTCAGTCGTTTCGGTAACAAGATTTTTGTTACCTTCGACCGCCCTCGCAAGACCGATGAGTGTACCCGTCAGTTTATCCTGAAGCCCGGCAGTATCCGCCTTTTTGCCGCAGACACCTGCACCTCCGGTACAGGCGCTGCAGCCTGCTGTCTGTTCACATTGAAAGCAAAACATTTTTCTCTCCATTTGCAGTTCCTCCATTAGTCCAGTATTTTTCCATCCGTAGAGATGGTAACAACTCTCCACGGAATAAATTTACCGCTTGTCTGTAAAGCCTGTTTTACGGCATTCTCAATGCCGCCGCAGCAAGGTACTTCCATGCGGACAACCGTAACGCTTTTAACAGGATTGTTTGACAATATTGCGGCCAGCTTTTCGGTATAATCACCCTCGTCAAGTTTCGGGCATCCAATGAGTGTAATATGGCTGCGGATAAACTCGTTGTGGAAATTTCCATAAGCATAAGCGGTACAATCTGCCGCTACCAAAAGATTTGCGCCATCAAAATAAGGAGCGTTCACAGGAACAAGTTTTATCTGCACAGGCCACTGGGAAAGCTGGCTGTGAATGGGCGCGGCAAAACCACCTTGATTACAGTTCTCTCTGTGAATCGCTTTAGACTGTGTTCCGGGGCAGCCGCATGAGAGCAGCGCTTTCTTTTCCTTTGCCGCGCGGACGGCAGCTTCGTCATAAGCAGGCGCTTCTCTTTCCTCAAAGGTGATTGCGTCCATGGGGCAGGCGGGGAGGCAGTCTCCAAGACCGTCACAATAATCTTCACGGGCCAGCTTTGCCTTTCCGTTTGCCATTTCAATCGCGCCTTCATGACAGGCAGCGGCACAGGCACCGCAGCCGTTACATTTTTCTTCATCAATTTTAATAATTTTTCTGACCATACTTTACTCCTTTTCAATTTTGAAAATATTGATCACATCACTATCGGGACAACAAAAACAAACCTGGCCACATTTTGCCTTTGGCGGCTCTCCGCCGTACCAAAAAATATCTATATACGGAAACGCAACGTGCATTGCCATGGGACAAAGATTCCCTCTTTCGGTATCGTGTTCTATACGAGAAAAACTCATCTCTTATTTATCGGAAGAGGCTACGCGGCAAAACAGTTCCCGTTTTGTAATTCCGTTTAACCGCCAGCAGCTTGCCGACTTTCTTTTTGTCGATCGAAGCGCAATGTCAAATGAACTTAGCAAAATGCGTAAGGAAGGGCTTCTGGAATTTGAAAGAAATTGTTTTAAGCTGTTATAAAATTATGAAATAGATTCCACATGGTAAATCCTTAACATCCTTTCTTTGCATATTCCGAATCGTTCTTGTCGCCTCATAGCCATCCATAATCGGCATCTGAATATCCATTAAAATAACATCATAAGTATGACTTTATCTTGGGCAACAATCGCCTGCTATATTACCTCTGTACTGAGATAAAGACTATGGAGCATTGCAGGAGAGTCCGCATTAATTCTAGAAATAAACTCCCGGTCAAGTCCACTTTCTTGTGCTGCAAGAGCCGTCATTTCCTTGTAATTGGCTGGCACCCAAGCACGATTCCTACAACCAAATTGATTACAACGGTAAAAACCTTGCATTACGGCATTCATCATGTTAGAAAGCATATAGATTGGGAAAAAGTCAAAATAATATTGAAATATTCCACAGCCATGCCGATGCTATTGTCAGATGCCCCAAATAAAGTTAAAAGCTGTACTTTCAATGGAAAAAATATTAACATCAGTACCAGACTTGTGAATACCGTGATAAGGATTCCCGTCCCGATAGCTTTCTTGAAAATACTGGTGGTTGACACGCCCTGCAATCGTGATAAACCCCTGCTCCTTCAGCTCGTCATTCAGTTTCTTGATAAGCTTGTAGGCATAAGGCTTTGATACAAACAGTTCCTGTGCCACCTCATCTACACGGATAAATTTGTTGTCCATACAATCTCTCCTTTCTTTCTCTAAACGTTTTTACTTAATACATAGCACTAAACAATTCTGCTATTGTCAATAGGTTTGCAAGAAAATATTAAACTTTTTTGTTTTGCTTATGCTTGACTTTATCTAAGCATTTATGCTATACTCCTTATAAGCATAGGAACAAGGAGTGAAACATTATGGCGATCGGCGAAAGAATACATTTTTTCCGTATCATGCGGGGCATGACACAGAAATACCTCGGTATGCTTGTCGGGTTTCCCGAAAAATCAGCGGATGTCCGTCTGGCACAGTATGAAACTGGCTCACGCAAACCAAAGGCAGACTTGACGGCTGCACTGGCACAGGCTCTTGATGTTGCGCCGCAGGCTCTTGACATACCCGACATTGACAGCTACATCGGGCTTATGCACACCTTATTTGCACTTGAGGACATATACGGACTTACCATCAGCGAAACAGACGGTGAAGCCTGCTTAAAAATCAACAAAGACAAAAATAAGGATGCCTCCGAGTTCCTGCAAATGCTTACCGCTTGGCAGGAACAGGCTGCAAAACTCTCTGCCGAGGAAATCAGCAGGGAAGATTACGACCAGTGGCGGTACAATTACCCGAAGTTTGACACCACGCAGCATTGGGCGAAAGCCCCCTCTAATGAATTGAGCGATGCCTTGGTTGAACAGTTCAAGGACAAACTCAAAACTGATTACAAGCACGACAAAAAACGCCCTTAGCCATGAGTTCCTACCCACAGCTAAGGGCGTTTCTAATATGGATTTTTTACAGTCATCTAAACCTCTTGCAAATCATCTCCCACCTATAAACCGTTAGATAGAAAGAATAATTATACTCAAACGACTGTTATCAATTTGTTATCAAAAGACCTTTCCAAAGTCCGCAAACCCGCATAAACACTGGATTTACTAAGCATTTTTGTTTATTCAAACTCCCTAAAAATTAACCTATTTGTTAATCTTTCAGGCGTATTTTCTACTATTTTATACCTTTAATTTCGCATATTTTCCATATTATTTTGAGTTTCACAGCAAACAGGTATCATATGGGTATCACATGGTATCATTTAACTTTACAATCCAAATGTACGATACAACCATGCTTTACTATCAACTAACATATGCAAAATTCTAACTATGTAAATGGTGTCCTCCTCTATCACATAATAAATCTTGTAATTGCGATAATAATCTTTTCGGACACCCAATCCAGCAAGTAACTCATCTTCATCCAATTCATTTCTCTCTGGAAAATTTACCAGAGAATTTATCTTTGCACGAATTCCACTTACTGTATTTTCAGCAGCAGACGGATTTTTCAATTCATAGGCAATGTAATCGCCAGCATTTTCTAAATCTGCCTCTGCCAACTCCGTAATCCTAATCCAATATTGCCTCATCCCTGTATTTCTTCTCCAATCTGTCACATACAGTATTAAAGTCCTTTGTCTTTCCTTCTTTTATCTGTTCTAATCCAGCCATTACAAGCTCTCGGACTTCCTTTTTCTGTTCGTCCAAAGCTCTCTGATAATCTTCTTTTAATGCCACAGCCATAAAACCAGTCCTTTCCGTTTTTATTTTCGGTATTCTACCAACATACTACTTACATGATACCTCGTCCTAATGATGTTTGCAACAATTTCTTCACTTCTTTAAAAACGATACTTTTTCCTTTACATAATCTACCATTCATCTTCCGCTCGTCTTCTTTCCCTATCCGCCTGCCATTTATATGAGGCACTTAAATCAAAATAAATTTCGGCTGTATGAGGATATTTACATTGAAGCGCTTCCGCATTATTCCTATATTTATGATATTTCCTCCATAAATATCAACGTCCTTTCCCCTTATGTCGCAACATATACTTCTATAGTTCACTTTACACGACATATGATTTATAGACAATTTCATACTTACTGAAACTCCCCCGTAGCAAGCCGTGGGAAATGTACCATCCTATGATTCAAATATCCTCGTACTCTCCGTAATTTCCTTCAAATCTCGCACCAACGGTGCGAGATACTCTTTAGCCTTTGCAACATCAAATTTCCCTCAATAGTATCTATACAAGGCAACGGCTCCACATCATGCCTAAAAAATATAGAATTATATTCAATGGCATGGTATACTGTTGATGCTGCTGCATAATTAACGCCTCCTAAATAACAGCAGCAAAGGAGATGTAACAATGAAGATAGACAGACTTATTGGCATACTATCCATACTTTTACAAAAAGATAAAATCACCTCTCAGGAGCTTGCAAATAAATTCGAAGTATCCCGCAGAACGATACTGCGAGATGTTGATGCCCTCAACATGGCAGGCATACCTATCATATCAGAACAGGGACAAGGCGGTGGTATTTCTATTATGGAGGGTTATAAAGTAGATCGCACTGTGCTTTCTTCAGAGGATATGAAAGCAATTCTCACAGGTTTGCAGAGTCTTGACAGCATAAGCGGAACTAACCGGTACCGTCAACTTATGGAAAAAATTTCGGTTGACGATTCTGCTTCAGCCAACGTGGACAATCATATCATCATAGACCTATCCAACTGGGATAAGTCAAAGGTGTCTGATAAGATTGAACTAATCAAGGCTGCTATGGAGCAGGATGTAAAGATCTCATTTCACTATTTCTCACAAAATGGTGAAAGCTGGCGTATGATTGAGCCGTATCATTTGGTGTTTCAATGGTCAGACTGGTATGTATGGGGATATTGCATGCAGCGAAAAGACTTCAGAATGTTTAAGCTTATGCGCATAACGGAACTCGCTCTTACTGATGAAAAAATTTCTGATAGAATTGTTCCTGAATACATCTGCAAGAAGCTATGGGACAATACAGGAGGCGTTGAGGCCGTAGTAAAATTCGATGCATCAGTCAAATGGCGTATCATAGATGAATTTGGCGCGGATTTTCTGAAATATAATGAAAACGGTGATATTATCGTTACTATTACCTGGTCAAACATCCCCGCTTTATATCAATATGTTCTTTCATTCGGAGATAAAGCTGAAATCATTACACCCATGGAGTATCGGCAGAATTTTGCAAAGTTCCTGAAAAAAATGCTGGATAAATATGAAATGTGACAGACAGTTGTCACATTTCATGCAGTATGCTTTTGTATATAAAATTAATTTTGAAAGGAGATTAGATATGAAGTGTTATGCACAGGTTTACGTCATGAACAGTATGGAGGCAGTTGAAACATATTGCAGCGCTTTTGGGGCAGAGGTAACCTTTGAAATCAAAAACGATGCCCAAACTACTTATGAACATTGTGAGTTGTCAGTAAACAACGAAGGGATTCTTGCTGTATAGGAAAATATTGTTACTATTCACGGCTGTTTTAACCAACATGCGTAAAACCTGCCAGCAAAGCTGTCAGACGCTGCAAAATATTCAATTTCCATTTTTGAAATTAAAGATAATTTCTACCCGCTTATCTTTATAAACTGTTATTTTCTTCACTAAAAATTGCGCCAATTGCCCATCTGGGACAGAATTTTCTGTCCCTTTCCACAGTCCGCAGATAAGGCAGTTTATTTTACCTGCTTCTTTCTCTATCTGTTGTTTGGCTGCATCCTGCCTTAAAAATTCCTTTCTAAGATTATTTTTTTCTGCTTCCCTGCCTGATTTCAAAGCCATAAATTCTTCCCTGCCAATTTTTCCTGCCCTATACTTTAAATACAGGGAACTCAGGCAAATATCCGCTTCCTGGAGATTTGCCTGAATCCTGTTTTTCTTTCCCTCAATCTTCTTTTTCCACTGTTTCGCCTGCTCCTGGTTAAAATCCACCAGGGTTTCCATACAAACTTCTGACAAAGAAAATTCTGCCCGAAGCAATTGCAGTATCATTCTATGTATTGTATTACCTGACACAAAATGGCTGTCACATTTTAAGCAGTCAATCCTGTTGATATTAGGGCATCCATACGAATATGTTCTTGCAGACACTTTATAAGATTTTGTATTCAATATACAAATCCTTTTCAGCCTGCAATTACATTCCCCACAATAAGCCAGATTCTTATAAACATCTTCCGGCGGCGTATTTTGAGGCAGCGCTTTTTTCTTTCCCTTTTCTATCTTAGAAGCAACACGGTAAAATAAATCTTCCTCAATAACCGGCTTATGTGCATGTTCTATAATAACCATTTCATCTGTCTCAATTTGACGCTGTCTTTCCCTGCGGTACATCGCCTCACCTGCTTTTAGCTGTACTAACATCCCTATATATACCTGGTTTGTAAGGATTGTCCTAACCGTCTGGTCAGCCCATTGCTTTAATAGTTCCCCTTCTTCACAGCGCACATGTCCAAATCTCCTGTAATCCGTAGGACGGTGGATGTGCTTGCCATACAGCCAGGAAATAATCGCCCCAATACTGTCTCCTTTATCAAACAATCCATAGATGCATCTGACAACATCACTTGTCCCCTCTTCCGGAAAAAGAACTCTTTTTCCGTCTGCCCACTTTACGCAATAACCATAAGAAGGAATCCCCCCTATATAGCAGCCCTGCTCCAGCTTTGACTTTTTGACTGCCCTGACTTTTTCAGCACAGTCTTTTGCATACAATTCATTCACAATATTTTTCAAATTGACAGCAAAACTATCGTTTTCCCCCTGAATACGCAGGCTGTCATAACCATCTGTAACAGAAATAAACCTGATGTGAAAAAAGGGGAATATTTTTTCCAAATAATTCCCTGTTTCTATATAATTGCGCCCAAACCTCGAAAAATCTTTCACAATTACACAATTTATTTTATGGCTGCGGATATCTGTTAACATTTGATGAAACCCTTCCCGCTCAAAATTAGTCCCGGTTTTCCCTAAATCAACATAGCAGCCGGAAAAAATTATATTCTCCGACTGCCTGATATAGTCTTTTGCAATCTCAATCTGCGTATCTATTGATTCATTTTTCTGTCCATGATAATCCACGGATAGTCTGGCATAAATCCCGGCATTCCAGATAGGCTCTGCTGCTTCTGTAAACTGCCCGGCTTCTTTTTTTTGCATTTTTGCCATTTATGCAGTCACTCCCCTCCAAATATTTATAAAATTCCTCTTTTCCCTGAAATTCCACATAAACTTTTTTGCCCTCAAATACCTCTATTCTGCTTATAAAACTTAAAAGCGTATCCCTGTCAAGAGATGTAAGCTCCATCGTCTCCCGAAACCGTTCCAGCCTTACACCAGAAGCAATGCCATTGCGGAATAGCTGCTTAACCATTTCTTCCTGCTTCCCTATCGCTTTTTTTGTTTCCTCATACTGTTTTTTATAAATTGCACCAAAACTCCTGAAATCCTCCTCTGTAAGCAGCCCCGTCTTTAAATCCCCATACATTCCTGCCATAAGATCCATGTAATTTTCCTGCTCTTTTTGCAGCCGCTCCATTTCTTTATCAAATCTGGAAACCTCTTCAAAATCCACTTGCATTTCCCTAATATATTCCATCAGGCTCTTTGTATCTAAAAAGACAGAAACATATACCTGTAATACCCTGAACACAACTGTTTTTAAAGTTTCCTCCAAAATACTGTGCCTGGTACAGCCCTGCCCCCTGTTTCTTGTCGGGCAGATAAAATAAACCTTTGAACCATCTTTATAGCGGTTAACCCTCCGAATCATCGGCTCCTTGCAGTCCCCGCAAAATAGAAGCCCTGAAAAAAGATGGGCGCATTCTGCCCCTGCTTTTGCCCGGGTATCAACCTGCAGCAGTTTCTGTACGATTGCAAAATCCTCCGGGGAAATAACCGCCTCATGCGTCCCTTCTACACGTACCCATTCTTCCCTGGGCTTTACAATTGTCTTATTCACTTTATAATTTACTTTCTCATGTTTCCCCTGTACCATTACCCCGGTATATATTTCATTTGTCAGGATTCTCTTTACTGCCACCGCAGACCATTTTGCAGTTATATTTGTGCGGAATCCGGTAGAAAACCTTTCTCCGAGTGATTTTTTATATTCCATTGGGGAAAGGATTCCAAGCCCGTTCAGCCTCTGCGCAATCGCTAACGTACTCATCCCCTCCTGTTTCCAGGCAAATATTTTTCGGACAACCTCTGCCGCATAGCTGTCTATACAAAGTTTATTTTTATCTTCCTTAGACTTCCGATAACCATATACTGCAAAAGCCCCTATAAACTTCCCCTGTTCCCGCTTTGTTTTCTGGTGGCTTTTCACTTTTATGGAAATATCCCGGCAGTAAGAATCATTAATAAAATTTTTGACAGGCAGGATAAGCGACTTTGTATTAAAATCTGCTGTCTGGCTGTCAAAATTGTCTGTCACTGCAATAAACCGCACATGAAAAGCCGGAAAGGTCTTTTGTATCAACCGCCCGGCTTCAATATAATCCCGTCCCAACCTGGACAAATCCTTTACTATAACACAATTTACTTTCCCTGCCCTGATATCTTCCATCATCCGCATAAATTCCGGACGTTCAAAAGCTGACGTTAGATAACGATACTTTTGAAAACACTGGAAAATCAAGGTTTTTCGAGCGACGGACAAGCCGGGTATTGTACTAAAAACTGAATACGACGCAGAAGCGGCGTTTCCCACTCCCTACATGGGAGAACAGGAACGCCGCTTTTTTCATGCCCTTTGTTACGCAGTAGGGGCAGAAAAAGCCTTGCTACAAGCGGCTTTCCGGGCGCGTATCTGACGCGGCAAGGGATTTATACCTTATCCCCCGAAACCGCGCTTCTACTGCGTAACAAATCCACAGCAAAAGGAGTGATTTACTATGGCAGTTTTCCGGGTGGAACGAAACAAGGGCTACACCGTTATGAGCAACCACCACCTACGCAACAAGGAGCTTTCCCTAAAGGCAAAGGGGCTGTTGTCGCAAATGCTGTCACTCCCCGACGATTGGGACTACACCTTGAAAGGCTTATCCCTTATCAACCGGGAAAAGATAGACGCTATCCGCGAAGCCATACGGGAGCTTGAACGCGCCGGGTATATCGTCCGTTCAAGGGAGCGCGACGAGAAAGGACGCTTGCGGGGCGCGGACTATGTGATATTCGAGCAGCCGCAGCCGCCTACGCCGGATTTACCTACATTGGAAAATCCAACATTGGATAATCCAACACAGGAAAAACCAACATTGGAAAAACCTACGTTGGAAAATCCAACGCAATTAAATAAAGATATACAAAGAACTGACTTACCAAAAAAAGAAAAAATAATTACTGATGAACAAAGTACCCATTCCATTCCTATCCTTTCCCCTAACCCCTCACCTTGCGGGGAAGCGGCTACGCCGCCGGAACGGAAAGGAACGGAAGCGGCAGCACAGAGCGCAGTAGAGATATACCGGGAAATCATCAAGGACAATATCGACTACGACATTCTCAAACAGGACATGAGATTTGACGGGGACAGGCTTGACGAGATTGTAGACCTCATGCTTGAAACGGTATGCACCGCAAGGAAGCGGGTACGGATTGCGGGGGACGACTACCCGGCAGAGCTTGTGAAGTCAAAGTTTATGAAACTGGACGGCGAGCATATCCGCTTTGTGCTTGACTGTATGCGAGAGAACACAACGAAAATCCGCAACATCAAGCAATATCTGAAAGCAGCCCTTTTCAATGCCCCGTCCACAATCGGCAACTATTACACTTCCCTTGTCGCCCATGACATGGCAAGCGGCGCACTGTCACCGGAGAAGCCGCAGTACGGCGACCCGGATTATTATTCATTCAAACCGGGCGAAAGCCTGTAAACAACAAAAGGAGGATTTTTTTATGGCACAGAGAACAGGAGCATTGGTATTTGACGAGCGCACCGACCGTTACGACATTCGCTTTGACCTCAATACTTACTATGGCGGGCTGCATTGCGGGGAGTGCTTTGACGTGTTCGTGCGGGGCAAGTGGAAGCCTACCCGGATTGAATACGGCGACAACTGGTATCTTGTGGGTATCAGAGCCGAGGACTTGAACGGGCTGCGGGTGCGTATCTGACCGTCGCCCCATAAAGAAACGCGAAAGGAGGACGCGAGAAATTGCAGGACGAAGTAAACGAAAAGACCATAGCCCTTTACATCAAGACCGGGAAGCTGACCGCGCAGACGCTCCAAAAGGCAATGAAAGCCATTCTGTCAAAGGGCAAGAAGCAGCTTGCGAAACAGCCACAGGGCAAGCAGAGCTTAAAGCAGCTTATGAAGCAGAACGCGGGCGTTTCCAACATTGAGATTACAAAAGACAATATCAAAGCCTTTGAGGGTACGGCGAAAAAGTACGGTATCGACTTTGCGCTGAAAAAGGACACAACGGAAAGCCCGCCCCGTTACCTTGTTTTCTTCAAGGGGCGGGACGCGGACGCGCTGACCGCAGCCTTTAAGGAATTTTCTGCAAAGAAGCTGACACAGGATAAAAAGCCCTCTATCCGAAAGCTGCTGACAAGCCTTAAAGAAGCCGCACAGGGCAGAAACGCACAGCGCGAGAAAGTAAAAAACAAAGACAGGGGGCGGGAATTATGAAGCCGGAAATCAAGAAGCTGCTTATCCTCAATCTCCCGTATCTGCTCTTTGTCTGGCTCTTTGATAAAGTAGGCGCGGCTGTCCGGCTTTCCCCAGGCGCGGACGCGAGCGCAAAGCTGCTACATCTTGGGGACGGTTTTACCGCCGCCTTTTCCAGTATCACGCCGAGCTTCCACCCCGCCGATTTGCTTATCGGCATTGCGGGGGCGGTCATTGTCCGGCTGATTATCTATGTCAAGGGCAAGAACGCGAAGAAGTACAGGAAAGGCATGGAGTACGGTTCTGCACGTTGGGGGACAGCCGAGGACATAAAGCCGTACACAGACCCGGTATTTGAGAACAATATCCCCCTCACGCAGACGGAACGGCTCACCATGAACAGCCGCCCGAAGCAGCCGAAATATGCCCGCAACAAGAACATTCTTGTAATCGGCGGTTCCGGCAGCGGCAAGACAAGGTTTTTCGTCAAACCGTCGCTTATGCAAATGCACAGCAGCTATGTTGTCACAGACCCGAAAGGCACCGTCTTAATCGAGTGCGGGAAGCTCTTACAGCGGGGCGGCTATCGGATAAAAGTGCTGAATACGATTAACTTCAAGAAATCCATGAAATACAATCCCTTTGCCTATCTGCGGAGCGAAAAGGACATTTTGAAGTTAGTCAATACCATTATCGCCAACACCAAAGGCGACGGGGAGAAATCCGGCGAGGATTTTTGGGTGAAAGCGGAAAAGCTCTACTACACCGCGCTAATCGGCTATATCTGGTATGAAGCCCCGGACGAGGAAAAGAACTTCACGACGCTGCTTGAAATGATAAATGCGTCGGAAGCCCGCGAGGACGACGAGGACTTCCAGAACCCGGTTGACCTCATGTTTGAACGTCTGGAAGAAAAAGACCCGGAGCATTTCGCGGTCAAGCAGTACAAAAAATACAAACTTGCGGCGGGCAAAACGGCGAAGTCGATTTTAATTAGCTGCGGCGCGAGGTTAGCCCCATTCGACATTAAGGAGCTACGCGAACTTATGGAAACCGACGAAATGGAGCTTGACACCATAGGCGACAGAAAGACCGCCCTTTTCGTCATTATCAGCGACACCGACGACACCTTTAACTTTGTCGTGAGTATCCTCTACACACAGCTATTCAACCTCTTGTGCGACAAGGCAGATGATGTGTACGGCGGGCGGCTTCCCGTCCATGTACGGTGCTTGCTTGATGAATTTGCGAATATCGGGCAGATACCGAAGTTTGAAAAGCTCATAGCCACTATAAGGAGCCGGGAAATCTCCGCGTCAATCATCTTGCAGAGCCAGTCACAGCTAAAGGCAATCTACAAGGACAACGCCGATACCATAGTCGGCAACTGCGACACCACGCTTTTCTTGGGCGGCAAGGAGAAAACGACCCTCAAAGAAATATCGGAGATTTTAGGCAAGGAAACAATCGACAGCTTCAACACGTCCGAAACCAGGGGGCGGGAGCTTTCGCATGGGCTGAACTATCAGAAATTGGGTAAGGAGCTTATGACACAGGACGAAATCGCGGTCATGGACGGAGGGAAATGTATCTTGCAGCTACGCGGGGTACGCCCGTTCTTTTCGGACAAATTCGACATAACGAAGCACCCGAAATACAAGTACCTGTCCGACGCAGACCCGAAGAACGCCTTTGACATGGAGAAGCACTTGCGCCGCCGCCCCGCCGTTGTCAAGCCCGATGAAGTCTTTGACTATTACGAGATTGACGCGGCAGACTTGCCGGAAGATACAGAAGCGTAAAAGAAAAGGACAGGGAAAAGACCTTTGCATTATGGAAATGTGCATAACTGCCTATTCCGTCATGGAAAACGCCGTTCACAGCACATGGAAAAGCAAAGGGCAGCTTTCCCACGTCCTGCAAACAGCGTTTCCCACAACTCCATAAGCAAGGCAGTTATACACATTCCCACAATGCCGACTGCTACGACGAAAACCGCACCCTCTCTTTCATTCATAAGAGCAAAAACCTTAAAGGAGGTATCACTATCAGAAACGTAAACACAGGCTACATGATACGCGCCCCCACTCTCCCCCGGCGCAGCACACAGCGGCAGAAGCCGCAGCCCTTACAACTGAATACCGCCGCGTCGCAGACACTTAGGCGGCGTGGGGAACCCGCCCAATCCGGCGGGCTTATGACCGCGGCAGTTACCAAAACTGACCGCCGTTTTTTATGCCCTTTTTCGGGCAGCCGCACACGCGGCAGGAAAGGAGAACTTTATGGCATTTTTTAATTCGGCAGTAGGCGTTTTGCAGACCCTTGTTGTAGCTCTGGGAGCCGGGCTTGGTATCTGGGGCGTTATCAACCTCATGGAGGGCTACGGCAACGACAACCCCGGCGCGAAAAGCCAGGGCATGAAGCAGCTCATGGCGGGCGGCGGCGTTGCCCTTATCGGCATGACCCTTGTACCGCTGCTTTCCGGGCTGTTCGGTTAAGAAGCGCGGGTAAAGGCTTATGCAGAGCATACTTGACGCGATTAACGAATGGATAAAGGAAATCCTCATAGGAGCCATAAACGGTAATCTGTCAACTATGTTCGGGGACGTGAACGAGAAAGTCGGCACTATCGCCGCAGAGGTAGGGCAGACCCCGCAAGGGTGGAACGCGGGTATCTTCTCCATGATACGGACGTTATCGGAGAATGTAATCGTACCCATTGCGGGGCTTGTCATTACCTACGTCCTATGCTATGAGCTTATCAGCATGGTAACGGAAAAGAACAATATGCACGACGTTGACACTTCCATGTTCTTCAAGTGGGTATTCAAGGCATACGTCGCAGTCTACCTTGTGACGCATACCTTTGACATCACTATGGCGGTGTTCGATATGGCGCAGCACGTTGTTTCCGGCGCGGCGGGGGTAATCGGCGGCAGCACGAACATTGATGTTGCCGCCGCCCTGTCGTCCATGCAGAGCGGGCTTGACGCTATGGAAATCCCCGAACTGCTCTTACTTGTCATGGAAACAAGCCTTGTGAGCTTGTGCATGAAGATAATGTCCGTACTGATAACCGTTATCCTCTACGGCAGAATGATAGAAATTTACCTTTACTGTTCGGTATCGCCTATCCCGTTTGCAACAATGACGAACCGGGAATGGGGACAGATAGGGAACAACTACCTAAAATCCCTGTTCGCTATCGGCTTTCAAGGCTTCCTCATAATGATATGCGTCGGCATTTACGCCGTACTGGTGAACAACATGATAATAGCGGACAATCTGCACAGCGCGATATTCTCCCTTGCAGCCTATACCGTTATCCTCTGTTTCTCCCTGTTCAAATCCGGCGCACTGGCGAAGTCGATTTTCTCCGCGCATTAGCGGCGTGTCAAGGGTAGGGTGGAGATTTTCAGAGCGAAGCGGCGAAAATACTACCCGACCTTGACGCGGAAAACCCCATAGAATAGGGACGGGCAAAGGGCATAGATTGACCTTTGCCTTGATTACCCTTATGGGAACTTACAGCAACAAAAAACAATGAAAGGAGGTTTCCACTTGGCGTATGTACCCGTACCCAAAGACTTATCCAAAGTCAAGACAAAAGTAGCGTTCAACCTTACCAAACGGCAGATTGTATGTTTTGCGGCGGCTCTCATTATAGGCTTGCCGCTTTTCTTTCTGCTCAAAGACAGCACAGGCACAAGCCTTGCGTCTATGGCTATGATTGCGGTCATGCTGCCCTGTTTCCTCTTTGCCATGTATGAGAAGCATGGACAGCCCCTTGAAGTGGTGGTGAGGAACATCATTCAGACGAAATTCATAGCCCCCAAAGAACGACCATACAGGACTGAAAATTTATATGCTGCCCTTGAACGGCAGCGAAAACTTGAAAAGGAGGTATCAGCGATTGCAAAAGGAAACACGAAGAAACAGCGCGGCGGGAAACGCCCCCGCAAAGCCTAACCCGCCCCGCAAGCTCACCCGCGCCGAGAAAAAGCAGATTGCGGAAATCATCAGACAGGCAAAGGGCGACGGGAAAGCGCACACCGCGCAGCAGACAATCCCCTATATCCAGATGTACCCGGACGGTATCTGCAAGGTTACGGGACGGAAATACTCAAAGACCGTCGCCTTTGAAGATATTAACTATCAGCTTGCACAGGCAGACGACAAGACCGCCATTTTTGAGAACTGGTGCGACTTCTTAAACTACTTTGACGCTTCCGTTTCGGTGCAGCTCTCTTTCATCAATCAGGGGACGCAGCGGGGCGAAGCGGAGAAATCTATCCATATCCCGGCACAGGACGACGCTTTCAACTCTATCCGCAGCGAATACCGGGATATGCTCAAAAACCAGCTTGCAAAGGGAAACAACGGGCTTGTCAAAGCAAAATATATCACCTTTGCCATTGAAGCCGACAGTCTGGGCGCGGCGAAATCCCGCCTTGCCCGTATCGAAACGGACGTACTCAACAACTTTAAGCTCTTAGGCGTATCTGCCCGCCCCATGACAGGCTATGAACGCCTTAAAATGCTGCATGGCATTTTCCACCCGGAGGGCGGGCAGTTTGCCTTTGATTTTTCATGGCTTGCCCCGTCCGGGCTTTCCACAAAGGACTTTATCGCCCCGTCCTCTTTCCGTTTTGGCGAGGGGCGTTACTTCCGCATGGGGCGCAAAATCGGCGCGGTTTCATTCCTTGAAATCCTTGCCCCGGAATTAAACGACCGTATCTTGTCGGATATTCTGGACTTGGAAACGGGCGTTATCGTCAATCTGCATATCCACAGTATCGACCAGACCGAAGCCATAAAGACAATCAAGCGGAAAATCACTGACCTTGACAAAATGAAAATCGAGGAACAGGTGCGCCCAGCAAGGGCGTGAATAGAAGTAGACTTGGTACTACCCTGTAGGATAACGCAGGA